>JAWUYH010000032.1:0-213974 GCA_034110895.1 Gammaproteobacteria bacterium
GAGGGCATGTGGTGTGTGACAGTGGCCCGTACCGGTTTGTACGGCATCCGGGTTATGCCGGAAATATTCTTGCACTGTTCGGTATTGTTCTAGCTCTAAGCTCGGTATGGACACTTATTCCTACAGCGGTAGCATTAATCATTGCGGTGATTAGAACCGTACTTGAAGACCGAACTTTACATGAAGAGTTGCCGGGCTATCGAGACTATGCACGACGCGTGCGCTATCGGTTGATTCCTGGGATATACTGAGAGACCTGAGTGGTGGATGTCCCAGATCAGAGATTGAGGTCCAACCGAGAGAGTTGGGCACCGCCTAACAAGGGTGTTCAAGTGGACCCAATGCCGCCAACGTTGAACGTCATCTTTCAGTAATTTATATAAATAGTTTTAGAATTTATCGAGTGACTGCTTCTGGCACGTAAGCGACGAAGAGTTAAAGGTTGTAATTATAGGCTATCTTCAATTACTTCATAGCATTTGCTCATCTCATGATGATTACTCTATCAAAGCATAAGGGAGTATTTATGTTGAATTTAACACGGGCGGTTGCGCAATCTATTTTGATTTATCCAGATAATGTGCCTGCCGAGATGACAGCGGCGGAGTTGTTTATAAATGGGCCTGCTAGGTGGTAAGCTTTTGCTTGGTGGCCTTATTGGTCAAGTATGTCTGCAAAAGACGAGTGGTACATATAGTGGTACATACTTCCTGATTTAGTAAACGTCAGACACAAAAAAGCCCCATATTTCAGGGGCTTAAGTGTTTCTTCTGGCGGAGAGTCAGGGATTCGAACCCTGGGTAGGGATAAACCTACGCTGGTTTTCAAGACCAGTACATTCGACCGCTCTGTCAACTCTCCAAGACGCGAAATAATACTAGGGTTACCTCTAGAAAACAACCTTAATTGTTTAATTTTTTAATTTTTTTTTGAATGCTTGCACTTCTGAACTAATTTGGTACGATCCTAGTCTTAAGATTAGCAGTAGATAAAAACCTAATACACACTATGGAGATTAAGTAATGAATTATGATGCTCAACCAACTATCGTACGTTCGCAAGACTCAATACTTGTAACTAACAAATTATTGCGTAGCACTTATAGCTTACTAGCTATGACACTTGTTTTCAGTGCCTTAACTGCTGGGATATCGATGGCGTATAACTTACCTCACCCAGGTATGATTATTACCTTAGTAGGCTATTTCGGTTTATTATTTCTAACCACTAAATTACGTAACAGTGTTTGGGGAATCGCGTCTGTTTTTGCGCTAACAGGTTTTATGGGACTGACATTAGGGCCTATCGTTAACTACTACTTACAAATGCGTGGTGGTAGTGAAATTGTCATGCAAGCATTAGGTGGCACCGGCATCATCTTTTTTGCTTTGTCGGCCTACGTTATTAAGAGTAAAAAAGACTTCAGCTTTATGGGCGGCTTTTTGATGGTAGGTATTATAGTGGCCTTCGTTGCTGGGCTAGCTGCCATCTTTTTAGAAATGCCGGGTTTATCGCTCGCTGTTTCTGCAATGTTTGTATTATTAATGTCTGGCTTGATCCTTTATCAAACCAGCCAAATCATTAATGGTGGCGAAACAAACTATATTATGGCGACAGTAACCTTATACGTAACTATCTATAATTTGTTCACTAGCTTATTACATTTATTAGGTGCCTTTGGTGGTGATGATTAAACGTTACATCAACTTAGCACTGTAATGACATAAACAAGCCTCGCTCAATGCGGGGCTCGTTTGTTTTGCAAACAGGAAAATGATAAGGAGACCAATGATGAAGTTACAATGTAATGTAGGAACAGTAGAGCGTAAATTACGCGTTATTGCTGGCGTAGCTATACTTGCGATTGGTGTATATTATGGAAGTTGGTTAGGATTAATCGGGTTAATGCCGATTTTTACAGGCTCTAGCGGTTATTGCCCTGCTTATGTCCCGTTCGGGGTCTCGACGGCTAAAAAAGACTAGATTTTTCTAAGATTTGTTAAACATGACCGAGCAAAGCGTACCCAATCATCTTGTCGACCTTTTCGGTCGTGAGGTAACCTATGTTCGTATGTCGATTACCGACCGTTGTGATTTTCGCTGTGTATATTGCATGGATGAAGAAATGACTTTCATGCCACGTGAAAAGTTATTAACATTAGAAGAAATAGTCTTTGTATTACAAGCTTTTTGTGAGCTAGGTGTTGAAAAAGTGCGAATTACAGGTGGTGAGCCACTGATAAGACGTAATGTTGACTGGTTATTTGAACAAGTTGGCCAGCTCAAGCAAACTTCGGCGCTTAAAGAACTAAATATCACAACCAATGGTTCGCAACTTCCCAAGTATGCAAAGTCTTTGGCTAAAGCTGGGCTTGATAGAATTAATATTAGCCTTGATTCGCTTAATGCGGAACGATTTCGTGAGCTAACACGTACGGGTGATTTGAAAACAGTACTCGCAGGTATTCAAGCTGCCAAAGAAGCCGGTTTTAAACGAATTAAGCTCAATGCCGTTATTATGAAAGGTCGAAATGATGATGAAATTGTTGATTTGGCTCAGTTTGCTATCGACAATGATTTAGATATCTCCTATATAGAAGAAATGCCGCTAGGGCAGGTTACTCATCAGCGTGATGAAAGTTATTGTTCTAGTGATGAAGTGCTAGCTATTTTACGAAATAAATTTGAATTAACTAGTAGTGATGATAAAACGGGCGGCCCATCTCATTATTATCGGGTGACAGGTTCGCAAAGTAAGATAGGTTTTATCTCGCCTCATAGCCATAATTTTTGCGAAAGTTGTAATCGAGTACGGGTGACTACAGAAGGACGATTATTACTGTGCCTTGGCCAAGAACATTCCGTCGATTTGCGACAAATTATTCGACAATATCCAGATGATATAGAACGGTTAAAACAGGCGATTATAGATTCAATGGCAATTAAACCGAAAGGCCATGACTTTAATCTTAAAGAACACCCCATTATTTTTAGACATATGAGCGTGACAGGTGGTTAATTATAAACCTACGATGACAAATGAAGGCATTAACAGTCTGCATGTGACGACGGTGATTGATGAGCATGGCGAATCGCGAGAGCTTTCACTGACAGGTGAAAGACCGCTGACTATTTATCTTGATAAACGTGAAATTGTGACTCTAATGACAATGGGCGCCCAGCCTGAATTATTAACCTTAGGTTATTTACGTAATCAAGGCCTGGTTGAACAGCTAGAAGACATTGTCTCGATCCAAGTAGCGTGGGATGTTGAATCAGTGGCTGTAACCACACGAAAAGCTAAAGAAAATTTAGATGAGATCCTTGCTAAACGTACGGTGACTAGTGGCTGTGGTCAAGGCACCATGTTTGGTAATGTGATGGCATCATTAGATGATCTTGAATTAGAATGTCCAGCTTTTAGTGCCGACAGCATTTACCGAGTATTAGCTGGGCTGGCTGAGTACAATCAAATGTACAAACAGGCTGGTGCCGTTCATGGTTGCGCTCTATGTTCTGATGACAAGGTTGAAATATTTGTTGAGGATGTTGGCAGGCACAATGCTGTTGATGCCATTTCTGGCTGGATGTGGTTAGAAAATATAACAGGGAATGGCAAAGTTTTTTATACTACCGGGCGGTTAACGTCTGAAATGGTAATTAAGGTTGCTCAGATGCAAGTGCCTTTGCTTCTGTCTCGTTCTGGTGTCACCGAGATGGGCCTACGCTTAGCAAAACAAGTGGGAATAGGTATGATAGCGCGTGCAAAAGGTAAGCATTTTCTGGTGTATACCGGCCAAGAAAAATTTAATAACTAGACTATTATTAATGGCCTCTGATTTATCTAATATTCTTCATTATTACTTGCTTTGAGCTTAATGCTCGCTTAGAATATCCTGAGTTAAATACTTGGTTATATTTTTATTTTAGGAGATCCATCATGGCTTTTGAATTACCACCACTACCATATGCTGATAATGCGTTAGAACCAACAATTTCTGCAGAAACAATTAGCTTTCACTATGGCAAACATCACCAATCTTATGTGACTAATTTGAATAATTTAGTGCCGGGTACTGAATTTGAAAACTCATCGTTAGAAGAAATTATTATGAAAGCTAGCGGTGGTATTTTTAATAATGCTGCGCAAATCTGGAATCATACCTTTTACTGGAATGGCTTAACACCCAACGGTAAAGACGCCGTTACTGGCGATTTAGCGGCTGCAATCGATGCTACATTTGGTTCATTTGCTGAATTCAAAGCTAAATTCTCAACATCTGCTGCCACCAACTTTGGTTCAGGTTGGACATGGTTAGTTAAAAATGCAGACGGTAGCATAGAGATTGTTAATACAAGCAATGCAGGTAGCCCTTTAACGGCTGGTCAAATGCCATTACTTACTTGTGATGTTTGGGAACATGCTTATTACATTGACTTTCGTAATGCGCGTCCAAAATATGTGGAATCATTTTGGGGTTTGGTTAACTGGAATTTTGTTGCGGAAAATTTTGCGGCTTAACAGCAGCACATTATAAATTTCAAGCAAGTTTTGCTTAGAATGGTATAACATTATAAAATAGTCCGTTATTTCAATTATGGCAGTTTCACTTGAAGCTGCCATTTTTGCTTTTAGGTCTTAACATTTATTCAACAGTTCTTGGGTAAATAAAATAATGATCCAGGTGGATATTAAACTATGACAACTCACAGTTCAGCTGTTATGCCTACTTATGGAAGACTTGATGTCGCTTTTAGTGAAGGTAAAGGTGCATGGCTGACGGATACACAGGGTAAAAAATACCTTGATGCTCTAAGTGGTATAGCAGTCTGTAATCTTGGTCATGCCCATCCAGCAGTAGCACGTGCGATCTGTGAACAAGCAACGACGTTAATTCACACTTCAAATATCTATCATATTCCTCTACAAACTCAGTTGGCTGAAAAGTTAGCTCAAATCTCCGGCATGGAGCATGTTTTTTTCTGCAATTCTGGCGCTGAAGCTAATGAGACTGCGATTAAAATTGCGCGTAAATATGGTCATAGTCGCGGTATTGATAAGCCCGTTATAATCGTGATGGAAAGTAGTTTTCATGGTAGGACAATGGCTACCTTGACGGCGACAGGTAACCCTAAGGTGCATGCAGGATTTGAACCTTTAGTACCTGGTTTTGTAAGGGTACCCTACAACGATCTAGATGCATTACGCATGGCTGTAGGTCATTGGCCAGAAGCTGTAGCTATCATGTTAGAGCCAATTCAAGGTGAAGGTGGGGTTAAAATTCCTGATGCTGAATATTTAAATGGTGTACGTAATCTTTGTTCGCAGCGTAAGTTGTTAATGATGCTAGACGAAGTTCAAACAGGTATCGGTCGTACTGGCACTTGGTTTGCATTTCAACACAATCAAGGTATTCAGCCCGATGTGATGATGTTAGCTAAGGGGTTAGGTAATGGCTTACCCATAGGTGCTTGTTTAGTATCCGGCCCTGCTGTAGGTGTATTGCAAGCCGGTAATCATGGATCGACCTTTGGTGGTAACCCGCTGGCTTGTCGCGCAGCATTAGCTGTAATCGACACTATTGAAAAAGATAATCTGTTAGATAACGTTAATAGTTTAAGTACTCAAATGCTGGTTAGTTTTAAAGCTAAATTGAAGGATATTGAAGGTGTTAAGTCGATTCGTTCAGTAGGTTTCATGATAGGCATTGAACTGACTATTCCTTGTGCTGCTCTAGTGCAACAAGCGTTAGATAAAGGCATTTTAATCAATGTGACTGCAGATAAAGTAATTCGATTATTACCACCTTTAATCATTAACATTAACGAAGCCAATCAAATTGTAATGATGGTGAGTGGTTTAGTTGTCGATTTTTTGTCATCACAAGCTGTAGAGAGCGTTGCATAACATGAGACATTTTTTAACGTTAAAAGATTTATCTTCAGTTGAATTAGAGCAATTAATTGCACGTGCTATCGAGTTAAAACGACTGCATAAAGCCGGTGAAATATATCAGCCACTTAAAAATAAAGTCCTTGGGATGATATTTGAAAAATCATCGACGCGAACCCGTGTTTCTTTTGAATCAGCAATGATTCAATTTGGTGGCGGTTCAATCTTTCTATCACCAAATGACACTCAACTAGGCCGTGGCGAACCGATAGAAGATTCTGCGCGTGTTATCTCTAGCATGGTTGATATGGTGATGATCCGTACATTTGAACATGAAAAGATACAACGTTTTGCCCAATACTCATCTGTGCCAGTAATTAATGCGTTAACAGATGATTATCACCCCTGTCAGTTATTAGCTGATATGCAAACTTATGTTGAACACCGCGGATCTATCAAAGGTAAAACAGTAGTTTGGGTAGGGGATGGCAATAATATGTGTCACTCGTATATCAATGCGGCTGAACGCTTTGGCTTTAATTTAAATATCGCAACTCCTTTGGGTTATGAACCTAACGCTACGATTGTTGCCGAGGCGAACGCAACAATCAAGCTATTTACTGATGTCAAAAGTGCGGCAAAAAATGCTGATATGATTGTCACAGATGTTTGGGCAAGTATGGGACAAGAAGAAGAACAAAGAAAACGTGAAATTGCTTTTGCTGATTTCCAAGTTGATGAGGCTATTATGGCATTAGCACATAATGATGCCTTATTTATGCACTGTTTACCTGCTCACCGGGGAGAAGAGGTTGCTGCACAAGTGATGGATGGCCAACAAAGTGTGGTTTGGGATGAAGCTGAAAATCGATTGCATGCTCAAAAAGCATTATTAGAGTTTTTATCTGCTGGTGAGTCAGTCATTTAATCAGTATTTATTGACGATATTTGCTTTAAGAAAGAAATAGATACTCTAGTCACTATTCTAAGTATGTAGCTAAGGATTCTAGCCGCTCTACAGTTCCAATATCTGACCATGTACCTAGATAGAGCTCACCACTTATTTGTTGCTTAGTCATTGCCTTCAATAAAATTGGCTTTAAGGCCAAGCGCTGAATTTCCAAACCTTCAAATAGTACTGGATGATAAATACCTATGCCACTATAGGTATATTTAGTTGCACCGTTTTGCGATAATATCGCTGAGCTTAGTGCAAAATCTCCATGAGGATTATGAGCTGGGTTGGCAATCATGACTAGGTGACATAGCCTATCAGAATGAAGTGGATTATCTAACAAAGCTTTATAGTCATAATCTGTCCAGATGTCACCATTAACAATAATAAAAGGCTCATTTCCAAGTAGAGGTAATGCATTAATAATACCGCCAGCGGTCTCTAGCGCTCCTTCTTGTTCAGGAGAATAAATGATATTGCACCCATATTGTTGGCCATCACCTAAAATAGTAGAAAATTGGTCAGCTAAGTGTGCCGTATTAATGATGATTTCTACAATTCCTGCTTTTACTAATGCTTGAATAATATATTCGATAAGACAAAACTGACCAACCTTTAATAAGGGCTTGGGTGTTGTGTCAGTATAAGGTCGTAAACGCTGACCTCGACCTGCTGCTAGAATCATTGCTTTCATTAAATGGCTACTATTTTTGGCTGTTGTTGTAAAAAATGATTTAACTCAGAAAATTCAGGGTATTGAGCACTTATTTTACGGATATACTGTAATGTAAGTGGAAGATCATTCATATAGTTAGCCTTGTTATCACGGTAATTTAGTCTACAAAAAATCCCTAGTATTTTAATATGCCGCTGCAAACCCATCCAATCAAACCATTGTCTAAATTGTTCTATCGAAACGTCGGCCAATAATCCTTGTAATTGGGCGGAAGTAAAATAATATTCGAGCCAATGATTTATTTTTTGGTCTGGCCAAGCGATATAACAATCACGTAATAATGACACTAAATCATAAGTTATCCCTCCGATTACGGCATCTTGAAAGTCAATAATCCCCGGTGAATTATTGGTGGTATGCATTAGATTTCTTGAATGGTAATCACGGTGAACAAACACTTGTGGTTGTGCTAATGCACTAGTCGTTAGGTCATCAAATGTGGCTGTCAAAAAGGCAGGTGGCTCAATATTGAGATGTTTATCAAGAAACCAGTCTGGAAACATAGTCATTTCTTGCTGTAATAAAGCCTTGTTATAAAGAGGAATATTAATACCTTGTGTTGAGCACAGTTGCATCTTAATTAGACTATCGATGGCTGCTTTATATAAAGTATCAGCAGAGTGCTCATTGAGTTGGTCAAGATAGGACTGGTGACCAAAATCAGACAGCAGTAAAAATCCCAATGTGGTGTTTCGCGCATAAATTTTAGGGACATGAATGCCTTGCTCATGTAAAAATATACCAATATCTATAAAGCTGTCAATATCTTCTTGTGCTGGGGGGGCATCCATAAGGATCAATGTATTGGCTTGCTCTGTTATTCGAAAATAACGTCTAAAACTAGCATCGTTTGATGCCGCTTCCATCACATAATTTGTTGATGGAAAAATAGTTTTTAACCACTGATGTATCTCATCGATGCGTGAAATGTTTTTTTTAATGTCCGACATTCTATATAACTTCCAGTTTTAATCTATTGAAATTTAACTAATACCATTGCTAGCTTGATTTACCTTGAAGATGAATACATGCTGAAATAAAAATTGAAGTGTATAGTATCTAGTCTGTGTAGTAATGATTTTAATTTTTTGATACCGCACAGGTGAATAAGCTATATGTCGCTTATACCTATAATTTGGAGAGAAAATGAAAAGCCTTTTTTTAATCATACTGCTAGTACTTGCTGGAATAGCAGGATATAACTTTATCAACAAACCAGCAGAAAATGTTGAGACCGTAGCTGTTGAAGAAAACATGGCAGCAGTAGAAGAAACTGAAGCAGCTGCTGATAATGAAGTCGTCGCAAAAGAAGTGATGACTGAAGCTTCTGATAGTGTCAGCATGATTACGCCGGCAGATATGTCAGAAGAAGCACAACAAGAAATGTATGCTTCTATGATGGAATATAATAAATGCATGATGCAAGATAAACCTGAATATCACCTAGAGAACGTAAGAGCAGAAGATGTCGCGGGTGCAACATTGGAGGCTTGTGAGCCACATTTAGATACTTTAATTGAAATTTTAACAGTTAATGATGTCAATATGGATCTTCGTGAAGGTATGATAAAAACAGTGCGCCAACGCTCAACTCGTAAATTGATGTCTGCAGTTATGCAGTCACAAGCTGCTCAGATTATGGGTAATGAAGCTGAAGTCGCTATTCCATAAGGTTTAACGGTTATTATTGATTCGGCTGAAGCACGTCAATGCCTTCAGCTTCAAGTAGGCTAATCAGCCGAATCAATGGTAAACCTATGAGACTGTTTGGATCATCACCATTTAGTTTAGAAAATAAGCTGATACCAAATGCCTCTGACTTAAAACTACCCGCGCATTGATAAGGCTGTTCTTTGCGAAGATAATAGTTTATTTGTGTTAAAGACAACTTTTTGAAGGTAACTTCAAAAGGCTCAACTAGAGATTGAATCGTTTTACTATGACTATTAAGTAGGGCTAACCCTGTCATAAATAGAACCGTTTTTCCGGATGCTGCCATCAATTGTTGTACAGCGTTTTCATGATTACCAGGCTTACCTAAAACGTCACCATCTAACACAGCGACTTGGTCTGAACCAATAATTAGGGCATTAGGATAATGCTCAGCGATTTTATAAGCTTTTTGTTCTGATAAACGTTGTACTAGCTGATCTGGCTGTTCACCAGCCTTTGGGCTTTCATCTATATCAGGTGATGCAGTAATAAAATCTAAGCCAATCTTTGTTAAAATTTCAGCGCGAAAGGGCGAACTAGAACCTAAAATAAGGGGTTGCATTATACTATCTCCTAGGTAATGACGGTGGGTTCAGTTCTAGCAGTACGCAAGGTGATTTCAGCTAAGTCATCGGTTAAGATAATTAGATCATTCAATGCCACCTGTGTTTCTTGTTGTAGTTTATCAAGCCTATTTTCATAACATTCGATATAAACCCGTAAGGTAGCTCCCTCAGTTCCTGTACCCGATAAACGCAGAATAATGCGTGCACCATCCTCAAAGCCTATACGAAGCCCTTGCTGACTAGAAACGCTGTTATCAACCGGATCAGTATAGCTGAAATTGTCAGCATAAGTGACTTTACGACCCGCTAATATTTGTCCTAATAACTTTGGCATTTTAATTTCAACATCCGTCATCAGTTGTTTTGCGATGTCACTTGGTATCGCTTCATAATCATGACGTGTGTAATAGTTACGGCCATATTCCTGCCAGTGCTGGCTGACAATATCGGCTACTGATTGTTTACGCACGGCCAATATATTAAGCCAATAAAGTACTGCCCATAGCCCGTCTTTTTCGCGAATATGATTTGAACCGGTGCCGAAGCTTTCTTCACCACATAAGGTAGCGCGATCAGCATCTAATAAGTTACCAAAAAATTTCCAGCCGGTGGGTGTTTCATGGCATTCGATGCCTAATTTTTCTGCTACGCGATCCGGTGCTTGGCTTGTAGGCATTGAGCGAGCAATACCTGTTAGGCCTTTGCTGTAAGCGGGAACACAATCAGCATTAGCGGCCATCACCGCCAAACTATCAGATGGGGTAACAAAGAAGTTAGCACCTAATATCATGTTGCGATCACCATCACCATCAGAAGCGGCCCCCATCGTAGGTGCATTATCACTAAACATTTCAGTTACTAACTGCTCAGCATAGGTAAGATTGGGATCAGGATGACCACCACCAAAATCGCTTAGTGGGATGCCATTAATAACACTGCCTTTGACTGCCCCAAGACGTTTTTCGAGAATATCTATTGCATAGGGGCCCGTAACAGCGTGCATAGCATCAAATCGTATGCTGAAGTCATCATTGGATAATAATTGACCAATGGCGTCAAAATCGAATAATTCAGCCATCAATAAAGCATAGTCTTCTACAGGATCAATTATATTGATAGTCATTTCTGCAAATGACTGGCTACCCACTTCGCTGAGATCTATATCATCCGTATCCAAGATGTGATACTGGCTAATGGTTTGGGTATTGGCAAAGATGGCATCAGTAAGCTTTTCGGGAGCAGGGCCGCCGTTGCCAACATTGTATTTGATACCAAAGTCACCATTCGGGCCAGCAGGATTGTGACTAGCAGATAAAATGATACCGCCAAATGCTTTGTATTTACGAATGACGCAGGAAGCGGCTGGCGTAGATAATAAACCATTTTGTCCGACAATAGCCCGTTTAAAACCATTAGCTGCTGCCATTTTCAAAATAATTTGTATTGCTTGTTTATTATAAAAGCGACCATCTCCGCCTACAACCAGCGTTTTTCCCTTAATATCATTCAAAGAATCAAAAGTAGACTGAACAAAATTTTCCAAATAATGTGGCTGCTGAAATACAGTAACTTTCTTTCTAAGGCCTGATGTTCCTGGCTTTTGATCCTTAAAACTGTCGCTTGGTATTGTGATGACTGCCATGTTTTTACCTGTAATTATTTGCTGTTAAATAGTTTTAGCAATTATACTGTGCTATTTATAGCAAGCCAATATATTGAACAGATGACAAGCACTCAACACCCTAATGCTGCACGCTTAATGAGATGGGCTACGTATGCTTCGGTTACTACGGCCCTTACGCTTATTGTAATCAAAATAGCAGCGTGGTTTATTACTGATTCTGTCAGTATTTTAGCGACCCTAATTGATTCAAGCCTCGATGTATTGGCATCTATAGTTAACTTGGTTGCAGTCCGTCATGCTTTGCAGCCTGCAGATCACGAACATCGTTTTGGTCACGGTAAAGCTGAAGCTTTAGCGGGAATGGGCCAGTCTATGTTTATTGCAGGCTCAGCTGGATTATTACTGTTACAAGCGATTAGTCGCATGATTAATCCGCAAGAAATGACTGCCGGTATAGAAGTTGGTATTGCTGTTATGGTGTTTTCTATGGTGGCAACATTGGCCTTAATAACTTACCAGCAATATGTCATTAAACATACCAATTCGACGGCGATTAAGGCTGATAGATTGCATTACAAAACGGATTTGTTAGTTAATGCTAGTGTTATTATTGCTTTATTATTGACGTTTTACGGATGGTCTGGTTTTGATGCTGTATTTGCATTAGGCATTGCAATTTTTATTTTATACAGTGCCTGGGAAATTGTTAAGGAATCTATAGATTTATTGATGGATCACGAATTACCAGATGAGCAAAGAGAAAAAATTCGTAATGTCGCATTACAACATCCAGAAACGCAAGGTTTACACGATCTAAGGACGCGTCGTTCTGGAACAATGATTTTTATACAGTTTCATTTAGAGTTGGACTCATCACTTAGTCTATATGCTGCACATAATATAGCTGAGCAAGTAGAACACGACTTGGCCTCCTTGTTTACAGAAGTTGAAATTATTATTCACGAAGATCCTGTGATAGTGGCATCACTCTTGACTAAGTAAAATCAACTAGAATTAATAATTTATGTGAAATAACGCACAACAAATAGATGAATCTCGTATAATTTGAACATATAAAAATTTACAGAAGAACATCACTTGACCCAAAATATTTCTATCTTGCTTATTGTTGCTTTTATCATTGTCATTTTTGTTGTTTGGTTTATTTTGATCAAGAATAAATCGTCAGAAAGTGAACAAATGGCGATGATTTTAAAACCTTACATTCAAGATGAGGTCAAGCATATTATTATTCCTGATGGCATAGGCGGTTTACTCGAAATCGAGCAACTCATACTACTCGAACAAGGCTTGTTGCTGATAGAAACCTATCCTATGAGTGGTAATCTGTATGGTGGTGAAACGATTGATAAATGGACACAACTTACTAACGGTAGGAGTTATAAGTTTGCTAACCCATTGCGCCACATCCGAACATCACGTCAAGCATTAATGGTACTTGCTCCCAATATTCCCATTTTTTGTCGCGTCGTGTTTAATGCTGACTCTGTGTTTCCAAAAGGTAAACCTGATGAAGTTTCCGTGTTATCTTCATTAGCTGATGATATGGTCAACATTCAATCTTCAACAGTTAAAATGAATCCCTCTTCACCTGTTTGGCAACAGATTATGCGCGTTGCGCGTAAAGATGGCCAAGCAGTACAGCGTGACGGAGCAATATAAATGGGCGATAAAAAATTAGTGGTGGCGATCTCATCTCGAGCCTTATTCGATTTGGATGAAAGTCACGAAATATATGAACAGCAGGGCACGCAAGCTTATTGCCAATACCAAGTTGAAAATGAAGATGTACCACTGACGCCTGGCGCAGCTTATAATTTGGTTAAAAAATTGCTCTCATTTAACAATAAAGATGCTGATAAACCATTAGTTGAAATTATTTTACTCTCGCGTAATAGCGCTGATACTGGTTTACGTATTTTTAACTCCATCCAACATCATCAACTCGACATTACCCGAGCAGTATTTACGTCAGGTAATAGTCCTTATCGCTATGTGTCTACCTTTGGTGCAAACTTGTTTTTATCGACCAGCCATAATGATGTGAGAAAAGCACTTGATGCTGGTATTGCAGCTGCCACAATACTGCCGTCAAACAATGGCATAATATCTGAACATAAGCAGCTGCGTATAGCCTTTGACGGTGATGCCGTATTATTCTCCGATGAATCTGAAAGAATATATAAAGAAAAAGGTTTGCAAGCCTTTACAGAAAATGAGCAGCAAACAGCTAAACATCCTCTGAGTGGTGGTCCATTTAAAAATTTTTTAATGGCGCTTAATCATCTGCAAACAGAATATGGGGAGGATGAAACGCCTATCCGAACAGCTTTGGTTACGGCACGGTCTGCGCCTGCACATGAACGGGTCATACGTACACTCCGAGCATGGGGCATTAGGATTGATGAGGCTATTTTTCTAGGGGGTATGGATAAGGGGCCATTCTTAAAAGCTTTTGGTGCCGATATTTTCTTTGATGATCAACAAGGCCATTGTGAGTCAGCACGAGAACATGTGGCTACTGGCCATGTGCCCCATGGTGTGGCAAATGAATAGGCATAATCGGAGAAAAAGTTGATCAGCCAAGTAAAAGATGATGTTGACTCATGGATTAAACAGTTAACGAAACAAGATATGCGGGTTTTTTCTGGTACAGTTATTGACATCACCACTGCGGTAAATGATAGTTTTTCATCAGCAGCTGATGTAGCGGCTGTTATATTGAAAGACGCATCGATGACGAGCCAACTTTTAAAGTTAGCCAATAGTTTTCACTATAATCCTACCAGTAAAGGGTTTAGTTCTATCTCACGAGCAATAATGGTGCTAGGTTTTGATCAAGTGAGAGCCCTTGCTCTATCCTTGTTATTAGTTGACTCTTTGTCAGAGGGTATTAACAAAGAGAAATTAACAGAAGAAATGGCCCAATCATTTCATGCAGCAGTGCAAGCTGAACAATTAGCACGTCATACTCAGTGTAAATCACCTGAAAATGTCTTTGTAGCAACTTTATTATTGCGCGTGGGTAACATAGCATTTTGGGCCTTTTCTGATGATAAGGCAGCTGATCTGCTAGCGTTGATTGAGTCAGAAAAGCTTACAGAAAAAGAAGCAGAAGCCAAAGTACTTGGTTTTTCATTACATCAACTAACACAAGGCTTGAGTAAATCATGGGCTTTAGGTGAGTTACTTGATAAATCATTGAGTGACTTTGAAAAAAATGACCCACTTGTAAGGTTAGTGGATATGGGACAAAGCTTAGCTATTGCCGCTAAACAAGGATGGGAGACTGAATCGGCTAAGTCAGCGGTTGAGCTAGTCGCTAAAAAGTTAAAAATGCCGCTAGGTGAAATAAAAGATATCGCCCATAGTAGCGCCAAACAGGCAAAATATGTTACTGGGATCTATGGTGTGAAAGCGGCTAGTTTACTTATTCCTCAGCCTAATCAGCTAGAAAAGGCCGAACTTATAAATCAAGCATTGCCGGAAATAATTGTGGAAGTTGTAGAGGACTCTATTGGCGAAATGGAGATGCTTGATAATAAAGTTGGCAGACACTATAACGAAGCTGATCCGCAGCTACAAGTAACTATAATGCAGGAAATAAGGGCTGTTGTTGAACAAAAACCAAGCATAAGTGTTGTGCTAGGCATGGTGCTGGATGGTATTTATCGAGGCATTGGAATGGATCGAACGCTTTTTGCTATTATATCAAAAGATGGCAAAATCTTAACCTGTAAATATGCCTTAGGCGCCGATAGTGAACGACTAAGTAAAGAGTTTAAAATAAATATTTCTCACAAGACAAATGTGTTTAAGCAGGCAATTAGTACAAAAAAGCCAGTTCATATCTCAGCTGATCCCGACAAGATTGATGGAACATTATCGAGAGAAGTACTTAAGTTATTAGGACAACCACCTTATCTAATAATGCCAACTATCGTTCGAGGTAAAGTTATTGGCGTATTTATAGCTGATCGCAATGCCAGTAATCGAGCGATTGAAAATAAAGATTTCCTTTCATTTCAACAGTTTTGTATGCAAGCGAATAAGGCTTTAACTTTTTTAAGCATTTAACACTGGTTTTCTAGGTTATCTATGTCTATAATAGCCGACTTCATCAGGTAGCAAATTATCTGAACAAAGTTTTGCGAGAGTGGCGGAATTGGTAGACGCTCTGGATTTAGGTTCCAGTGGGGTAACCTGTGAGAGTTCGAGTCTCTCCTCTCGTACCATATAAAAGTCTAATAGCCACATTATTAGCTACTAGTTCTTTGAAATCCCCAGATTGAGGTTAAGAATGCAAGTTACTGTAGAGAACGTAAGCGAACTCGGCCGCCGTATGACGGTGACTGTCGAAGATGCTAATATCGAGCAAGCCATACAAGAACGTCTGAAAGCGATTCGTCCAACAGTTAAGTTGGCTGGTTTTCGTCCAGGTAAGGTCCCTACCAAAATGGTTGAACAGTCACACGGCCCTTCGGCTCGTCGTGATGTGATCGATGGCTTAGTTCAGAGCAGTATGCAAGAAGCCTTTGTACAAGAGTCAATTAGTCCTGCTGGCCCTCCTCATATTGATACTATGAAGGAAGAAGGAAGCAACTTTGTATATACATTGAACTATGATGTATTTCCTGAAGTGAAACAGATTAATCTTGATGGCATTAGTGTTGAACAAACTGTCGCTGAAGTTAAAGACGAAGACATTGACGCAATGTTAGAAACATTACGTCAACAACGCTTAACTTGGGAGCCGCTTAAGCGAGCAGCTAAACAAGAAGATGGCGTAACTATCGACTTTGTTGGTAGCATCGATGGTGTTGAATTTGATGGCGGAAAAGGTTCAGATGTTTTAGTCGTAATTGGTGATGGCAATATGTTGCCTGAGTTTGAAAACCAGTTGGTTGGTACTAAACCCGGTCAACAAACAACCGTTACTATGACGTTTCCAGCAGATTATCGTGCTGAGCACCTACAAGGTAAAGAGGCTTCCTTTGCCGTGGCAGTTAAAACTGTTGCTAAAAAGAAATTGCCAAAACTTGATAAAGAGTTTGCCGTTTTGTGTGGCGTTGAAGGGGGCTTAGCCGCCTTGAAAAAAGAAGTTCTATCCAATATGACACGTGAACTTGAATCAACACTCAAAGCAAGCAACAAAAAAACAGTAATGGATAGTGTGATTGAAAATAATCCCGTTACCTTACCGGATGCGCCAGTTGAACGTGAAGCTGAGCACTTGATGGAACAAGCTAAAAATAATTTAAAAAATCAAGGTGTTGATGTTGAAGGTATTCCTTTTGATATTGAAAACTTTAAAGATTCTGCAAAAAGACGTGTCTCATTAAGTCTGTTAATCGGTAAGATTATCAATGACAATAATATTCAAGCAGATGAAGCGCGTGTTAAAGCTGCAATTGATGGTATCGCTGCAAGCTATGAAGACCCAGAAGATGTTGTCAAATTCTATATGAATGACCAGCAAAAACTATCAGAAGTACAAATGATGGTTGTTGAAGATACAGTTGTTGAATGGATTTACGAGAATGTTAAAGTAGAAACCAAATCAGCAACATTTTCTGAGGTAATGAACGCTGCTTCAGCGTAATCAATTCTGAATCGCAATATTAGCCCGTACTCATTCGTTTGGGTACGGGCTATTTTTTTATTTTTAAAAAGAGTGTGAGGCTAATATGATATCAAATGTTTTTGATAATAATGCAAGTACTATCAGCAATGCTTTAGTACCCATGGTAGTTGAACAAACCTCACGTGGGGAACGTTCGTATGATATATATTCACGCCTATTAAAAGAACGCGTCATCTTTTTGGTCGGTCAAGTTGAAGACCATATGGCTAATTTAGTAGTTGCTCAGATGTTATTTTTAGAGTCAGAAAATCCTGATAAAGATATTCATCTCTATATTAATTCACCTGGTGGATCGGTCACAGCAGGTATGGCAATTTATGATACGATGCAATTTATACGACCTAATGTAAGCACACTATGTATCGGCCAAGCAGCAAGTATGGGGGCAGTATTATTGACTGCTGGCGCTGAGGGTAAGCGACATTGTTTACCTAATTCACGTATCATGGTACATCAGCCATTAGGTGGTTTTCAGGGTCAAGCATCTGATTTTGATATCCATGCACGAGAGATTTTAACAATTCGTGAGCGTTTAAATGGAATCTTAGCTAAACATACTGGTCAAACCATCAAACAGATCCAAAAGGATACGGATCGTGATAATTTTATGAATGGTGTACAAGCACAAAAATATGGTTTGATTGATTCTGTTTTAGAACGTCGACCAGAGCAAGAAGTATAAAGCATCAACAGCCGGTATGATTAGGAATGTATAATTATGAGCGATGATAAAAAAAATAGCGAAGACGATAAGTTACTTTATTGCTCTTTTTGTGGGAAGAGTCAGCATGAAGTTAAAAAACTAATTGCAGGTCCCTCTGTGTTTGTTTGTGACGAATGTGTTGATTTGTGCAATGACATTATTCGTGAAGAATTACAAGATGCCAAGGTGGAGGACTCCGACGCCAAACTGCCAACACCTCGTGAGATAAAAGAAGCACTTGATAGTTACGTTATTGGTCAAGAAAGAGCAAAAAGAGTGCTCTCTGTTGCTGTTTATAACCACTACAAACGCTTAAATTTCAGTACTAATAAAAGTGATGAAATTGAGCTGTCAAAAAGTAATATACTATTTATAGGTCCAACGGGTAGTGGTAAAACATTGTTAGCTGAAACCTTGGCACGTCAGCTCAATGTTCCGTTTACCATTGCCGATGCAACAACATTAACTGAAGCGGGTTATGTGGGTGAAGATGTCGAAAATATCATCCAGAAATTATTACAAAAGTGTGATTATGATGTCGAAAAAGCTGAAACAGGCATTGTTTACATCGATGAAATAGATAAGATATCTCGTAAATCAGACAATCCTTCAATTACACGAGATGTTTCCGGTGAAGGTGTTCAACAAGCCTTATTAAAATTGATTGAGGGCACTATGGCCTCTGTTCCACCTCAAGGTGGCAGGAAACATCCACAACAAGAATTTTTACAAGTTGACACCAGTAAAATATTATTTATATGTGGTGGTGCATTTGCGGGTCTTGATAAAGTAATTCGTAATCGTTCACACAAAGGTGGCATTGGTTTTTCTGCTGAAGTTCAAAGTACTGATGATAATCGTGTTGTGAGTGATGTTTTAAAGACTGTTGAGCCTGAAGATTTAATCCAATTTGGTTTGATTCCTGAATTTGTTGGTCGTTTACCAGTGGTAGCGACGTTAAATGAACTTGATGAAAAAGCATTAGTCCAGATCTTAACTGATCCTAAAAACTCGCTTACCAAACAATATCAAAAATTATTTGATATGGAAGGTGTGATGATTGAATTTAGGGATGATGCACTTCATGCTATTGCTAAAAAAGCAATGGATCGTAAGACAGGTGCTCGTGGTTTAAGATCCATCATCGAAAATGTACTGCTTGATACTATGTTTGATTTACCTTCTACTGAAAATGTGTCGAAAGTTATCGTAGATGAAAATGTAATCAACGGTGAAAATAACCCTATTTTAGTTTACGAAGAAAAGTTAGCTGAACTTACGTCAGCAGAGAGTTAATATTCATCTATAAAAGTCTTTGTGAGTACACAATCTCACTAGCAGTATAAAGATTTACCAATTCAAGCATCAGTATTTAGTTCTGGTGCTTGAATTTAAGTTTATCCCCCCCATATACATATTCAAGATTAATTCAAAAGTCCGAAAGTGTGTTTTATTAGCGTTATTTGAAAGAGGGTATGACTAGATGGAAAATGAAATAACAACTCAAATAAATGACAATGTTTCAGAGGTTGTTCCAGTACTACCTCTAAGAGATGTAGTTGTATATCCACACATGGTTATCCCATTGTTTGTTGGTCGCGAAAAGTCGATTCAAGCTTTAGAAGCAGCCACTGAAAAAAATTCACCTATTTTCCTTGTTGCTCAGATGGATTCAAGTGAAGATGAACCCAAAGCAGATACGCTTTATAAAACAGGAACACTAGCCAATATTTTACAACTGTTAAAGCTTCCTGATGGAACGGTTAAAGTATTAGTAGAAGGAATAAGTCGAGCTAAAGTATCAAGTTACGACGACAGTGATAGCTACTTTAAAGCACAAGCAATTACTTTCCTTAGTGATGAACCCGATGAGCGTGAACGAGACGTTCTGATGCGCTCTCTGTTGAGTCAGTTTGAGCAATACATCAAGTTAAATAAAAAAATTCCTCCAGAAGTGATTTCATCACTGGCTGGAATTGAAGATGCGGCTAAAATGGCTGATACCATTGCCGCTCATATGACACTCAAACTTGAAGATAAACAGCAGCTATTAGAACAAAGTGATGTTGGCTCAAGAATGGAAAAATTAATGGCTTTCCTGGAGTCAGAAATTGATATCCAGCAGATTGAAAAACGCATCCGCAGTCGTGTTAAAAAACAAATGGAAAAAAGTCAGCGTGAATATTATCTAAATGAACAAATGAAAGCTGTTCAGAAAGAGTTAGGTGAAATTGATGAAACATCGAATGAACTAGATGAATTAGCGGCTAAGATTTCAGCAGCTGGAATGTCAGCAGAAGCCAAAGATAAAGCAGAGTCTGAGCTTAAAAAACTGAAAATGATGTCACCAATGTCATCTGAAGCGACAGTAGTTAGAAATTATATTGAGTATTTAGTTGATGTACCGTGGAAGAAACGTACTCGTATCGCGCTTGATCTTGACCGAGCTCAAAAAATCTTAGATGAAGACCACTTTGGTTTAGAAAAAGTTAAAGAACGAATTTTAGAGTATTTAGCTGTTCAAACACGAGTTAAAAAGTTAAAAGGCCCCATCTTGTGTCTAGTAGGACCTCCAGGTGTAGGTAAAACTTCTGTAGCTCAATCTATTGCTCGTGCTACAAACAGAAAATATACCCGCATGGCCCTAGGTGGTATGCGAGATGAAGCTGAGATTCGTGGTCATCGTAGAACTTATATCGGCTCCATGCCTGGTAAGGTAATTACTAATGTTACAAAAGTCGGCGTAAAAAACCCCTTATTTTTGTTAGATGAAATAGACAAAATGGCGCAAGACTTTAGAGGTGATCCAGCCTCAGCCTTGCTGGAAGTTTTAGACCCCGAACAAAATTCAACTTTCTCTGATCATTATTTAGAAGTTGAGTATGATCTATCTGACGTGATGTTTGTTTGTACTGCCAACACCTTGAATATTCCTGATGCTTTACGTGATCGGATGGAGGTTATTCGCCTAGATGGTTACACCGAAGATGAAAAACTTAATATTGCCACTCAATATTTATTGTCAAAAGCAATGAAAGATAATGGTTTAAAACTTGAAGAAGCTGAAATAGCATCAAGTGCTATATTAGAAATTATTCGTCGTTACACCCGCGAAGCCGGTGTAAGAAGTTTACAGCGTGAAATTTCTAAAATTTGTAGAAAACTAGTCAAGCAGATCTTGCAGGAAAAACCGACGTCAAAAATTGCAGTTACACCTGATAATCTTGAAGAATACCTTGGTGTTTATCATTACCAATACGGCACGGCTGAAGAGGCCGATCAAGTAGGCCAAGTGACCGGTTTGGCATGGACTGAAGTCGGTGGTGAATTACTCACTATTGAGACAGCGGTTATGCCCGGCAAAGGAAAAGCGGCCTATACAGGTAAATTAGGCGATGTCATGCAAGAATCTATTCAAGCAGCAACAACTGTTGTGCGTTCACGCGCTATAGACTGGAACATTGCTGAAGACTTTATGCAAACCCATGATATCCATATTCATGTACCTGAAGGCGCAACACCTAAAGATGGTCCTAGTGCTGGCGTTGGCATGTGTACTGCTATTGTTTCGGCTATCACCGGTATAGCTGTTAAGGCTAATGTAGCCATGACAGGAGAAATTACCTTACGGGGTGAAGTGCTTGCCATTGGTGGTCTAAAAGAAAAACTTTTGGCTGCACATCGGGGGGGAATTGATACAGTGTTAATTCCGCATGATAATGTTAAAGATCTTAAAGAAATTCCTAATAATATTAAAGATAGTTTAACTATAATACCTGTACGCTGGATAAATGAGGTGTTAGAAGTCGCATTAGCATCAATGCCACACAATCCGGACACATCTGAAACGGTGCTCAAAAGTGATAATAACTATCATGAGGACAAGCTCGAAAACCGGCACTAAATAGCAAGGAGAATAAATCATGACAACCTTACAATATCAACGCATTATTGGTGTTGTCTTGTTATTTAGTGTGATTTTAGCTGTTGCCATGTTACTGATCCGCAGTGCTCATAATGGTATTGCAATAAATGATTCAGGGCAAAAAGAAGTCTTAGATATTAAGCCAGATTATGCGCAAGTTATTGAACCTTATACAACTGAGGCTATAATCAATTTGGACTCAGACACTCAGGGCTTGAACGAGGTAGCTATTGTAAAACCAGCAATAGAAATAAAGACTAATCTACCAGTACCAGTACCAGTACAAACATCAAATAGTGGGGCGGAAATACCTACTGTTCAAAATGAGTCTGAGCCTGCATGGGTTATACAGCTTGCTAGTTTTTCTGTTAAAGAAAACGCAGCGGCTTTAAGTACCCAAGTAAAAAAGATGGGATATAAATCTGTTATTCAATCTAAGCAAGGTACCAATGGCAAAATTTATAGGGTTCGACTTGAACCCCTAAGCAATAAAAAGAAGGCACAAGCCCTTGCGAGTGTGCTCAATCAAAAATTCAAATTGTCTACTCAAATATTACAAAAGTAAGCTTGAACTTATATCAACAATAATTCTGGGTTCATGACAGCCAATCTGCTAAAATTTATCATTTAGTAGTAAAGCAGCATTTTCAGGAGTATCTATGGTTTGGGTAGACTATTTGATTATCGGCATCATTCTGGTTTCATCTGGAATTAGCATTGTTCGTGGTTTTATCAAAGAAGTATTATCTTTAGTCAGCTGGGCATTGTCTTTTTGGGTTGCACTGACTTTCCATCCACAGTTATCTCCTTTACTGGTGGATTATATTGCGACGCCTTCCATTCGTTTATTTACTGCTTTTTTTGCTTTATTTATAGTGACATTAATACTCAGTGCCTTAGTGAATCACCTTATTTCATCGCTGGTTGAAAAAACAGGGTTAACAGGAACAGATCGTGCTCTTGGCATTATATTTGGTCTGGTGCGAGGCGTGGCTATTGTTACCTTGTTAGTCTTAATTGCAGGAGCGACGCCAATGCCTCAAGATAATTGGTGGCAAGCGTCAACATTACTTGAACATTTTGAAAAAATGGCTATCTGGTTACAGGCTTTATTACCAGAAAATATTGCAAAATACATACACTTTAGCTAAATTATAGGGCTCAAAATAAAATGTGCGGAATTATTGGTATTGTCGGTCACTCGGAAGTTAATCAGTCTTTATACGACGGTCTAACGGTATTACAACATCGTGGCCAAGATGCTGCAGGTATCGTTACCTGTGATTACAAGGGGCAATTATTTTTACGTAAAGATAATGGCTTGGTTAAAGATGTGTTTCATACCCGTCACATGTTGCGGCTGAAAGGTAACATGGGCATTGGTCACGTTCGTTATCCAACGGCAGGTTGTTCAACCTCTGCTGAAGCACAGCCATTTTATGTTAACTCTCCATTTGGTATTTCATTAGCGCACAACGGTAATTTAACGAATACCAAAGTCTTAAAAGATGAACTATTTCAAAGTGATCGTCGTCATCTAAATACAAATTCAGATTCTGAAGTATTATTGAATGTTCTGGCGCATGAGTTGCAAAAAACAACTAAATTAACACCGGGTGCTGAAGACATATTTAAGGCGGTTTCTCAAGTTCATAAACGTTGTCGTGGTGGTTATGCCGTTGTCGCCTTAATTGCTGGTGTTGGCATATTATCCTTTCGTGATCCTTACGCTATTCGTCCGGTTGTTATCGGTAAACGTACAACTGATAAGGGGGATGAGTATATGATTGCCTCTGAAAGTGTTGCTATAGATACATTAGGTTTTGAATTAGTACGAGATATTGAACCTGGCGAATGTGTCTTTATAGATAAAGCAGGTCATCTTCACTCACAACAATGTGCTGAAAACCCTGTTAAAGTTCCGTGCATCTTTGAGTATGTATATTTTGCACGACCAGATTCAATGATTGATGGTATTTCTGTTCATAAGAGCCGTATGCGTATGGGGACAAAATTAGCAGAAAAGATCCAACGTGAATTTGCCGATCATGATATTGATGTGGTTATTCCTATACCCGATACAAGTCGAACAGCAGCATTACAATTAGCTTATGAGCTAGACGTTGTATATCGGGAAGGTTTTATTAAAAATCGCTATATCGGGCGAACATTTATCATGCCTGGGCAATTAGAACGCAAAAAGTCCGTACGACAAAAGCTAAATCCTATTGGCCTAGAATTTAAAGGTAAAAATGTACTATTGGTCGATGATTCAATAGTGCGTGGCACAACATCACAACAAATAGTACAAATGGCGCGTGATGCCGGTGCAAATAAAGTATATTTTGCTTCAGCAGCCCCTCCTGTTAGATACCCAAATGTATATGGTATTGATATGCCTTCCCCAAATGAGTTTGTTGCTCATGAGCGGAATGTAACCCAGATTGGTGAAGAGTTGGGTGTAGATAGGCTTATTTACCAAGACTTAGACGATCTTATTGCGGCAGTTAGCATGAAATCCGAGGTTAAACAGTTTGATAGTTCATGTTTTAATGGTGACTATATTACTGGTGATATAGATGCTTCTTATCTTTATTATATCGATGCTTTACGAAATGATACTTCTAAAAGTGAAGAGGTAAATAGTAGTGCTGTCATAGAGTTACATAATAATGATTAATGTTACTTAGGTGGTTTATTGTTTAGAAATTATTATCTAGCACCACATCTATGATCTAGATGAACACCCCCTTTTAGTGTTGGTATAGGTGCTCAGGTTTTGCGAAATAGTTCTTTTTCTTATATAATTCCGGCGAATATGCATCAGAAACTACCAAAAGAAATAGATCCTTTTAGAATGGCTCAGAATGGCTTGAAGCTGGAAGGTACACTGCCAATATCAGCGATGAATCGGATTGCCGGCTCACTTTCAGACATTGAAGGTGAGGTGAGTGTGATGATGAATTTCGATGTTGATGAAACAGGTTTGTCATATATGAATGGTCAGTTCAGTGCTAAATTATCACTGATTTGTGAGCGTTGTATGACGGCAATGTCAGTAAATGTTGATGTTGAATGTTTTCTTGCCATTATTAAAAGTGAAAGAAAAGTCGAAGGATTGGCTGAATTGTATGATCCATGGATTGTTGAAAATAGTGATCCTGTTTTACTAAGTGCGATAGTGGAAGATGAGTTGATTTTAGGTTTACCCTTAGTGCCCAGACATGAGCATGCCTGTTTGCCTAAAGAAGCATGGTATCGAGGGGACGATATAGATCAAAATGAACAAGAAAAGAGAGTGTCACCATTTGATGTTCTTGCATCATTAAAATTAAAAAAGTAAGCGTTTATTGTTGATTCTTATTTGATAGAATCAGCCTGTTAAATATAATATTTATTAAGAAGTTAGGAGTTTAAGCAATGGCAGTACAAAAAAGTAAAAAGAGTCCATCACGTCGTGGTATGCGCCGCTCTCATGATGCGTTAACTGAAGCAACACTAGCAGTTGATTCTACATCTGGTGAATTACATCGTCGTCATCACGTTACTGCTGACGGTTTTTACCGTGGTCGTAAAGTGATTGATGTCGCAGGTGAGTAGGACTGAATTCTATTGAGTCTTACATTATCTATTGATGTTATGGGTGGGGATCACGGTCCAAGTGTCGTGATCCCCGCTGTACTTCTGGCACTAAATTTATATCCTAAAACACACTTTATACTAGTGGGTGATAAAGATATAATCAGTTCAGCGTTAAATGAAAAAAATATACAAGATGATGAACGTTTAAAAATTCATCATGCATCACAACAAGTTAGTATGGGGGAATCCCCTGCAGTTGCATTACGAACAAAAAAAGATTCGTCTATGCGAGTGGCGTTAAATCTGGTCAAAGACGGATCTGCCGCAGCTTGTGTTAGCGCAGGCAATACAGGCGCTTTAATGGCGACTGCACGTTTTGTGTTAAAAACTATTCCTGGTATCGAACGTCCAGCCATTGTTTCGGCTTTGCCAACAATGAAAGGTCACACCTATGTGCTTGATCTTGGTGCTAACGTTGATTCGAGCGCCGAACATTTAGTACAATTTGCCATTATGGGCTCTGTGTTAGCTGAGTTGGTTGATGGCAAAAAGACACCCACCATCGGTTTACTCAATATCGGGTCTGAAGAGATTAAGGGTAATGAACGCGTTAAAGAAGCAGCCAGGTTATTAGCTGAAACTGATCTCAACTATTATGGTTTTGTTGAGGGTGATGGTCTATACCGTGGTGAGGTTGATGTGGTTGTATGTGATGGCTTTGTTGGTAATGTTGCACTTAAAGCCAGTGAAGGTGTTATTCATATGATTAGACACTTTCTACGTCAATCCTTTGGTCGTAATATATTCACCAAATTTGCAGGTCTAATTGCCTCTCCAGTACTGAAACACTTTCGTGATGAGTTAGATCCTAGAGCTTATAATGGTGCTAATCTTATTGGCCTGCAGGGCATAGTGATAAAAAGCCATGGTGGTACTGATGAGATTGGTTTTGCCAATGCAATAAAAATTGCCATTATAGAAGCTGAACAAGATATTCCTACACATATAAGTAGGCATTTAGAAATGTTATTAGAAGGTCAAACCCCGTGATCTATTCAAGAATAACAGGCACTGGAAGTTATTTGCCTGAAAAAATACTGTCTAATCATGATCTGGAAAAGATGGTTGAAACTTCAGATCAATGGATCCAAGACCGAACAGGCATCAAAAAACGTCATATTGTTGCTGAAGATGAAACCACGACTGACTTGGCTTTTGCTGCAGCAAAAAAAGCAATTGAAGCTGCAGGCATCACTAACGACGATATTGATTTAATTATTGTTGCAACAACAACGCCTACGCGTATTTTTCCTAGTACCGCTTCCTTAGTACAAGAAAAATTAAAAATTAGTGGTTGTCCTGCTTTTGATTTGCAAGCGGTCTGCACTGGTTTTATTTATGCGCTGACCGTTGCTGATAAATTCATCAAGTCTGGAACGGTAAAAAACGCCTTAGTGATTGGTGCTGAATCCATGTCACGTATTATCGATTGGACTGATCGTGATACCTGTGTTTTATTCGGTGATGGTGCAGGCGCTGTAATACTTCAGGCATCAGATGAAACAGGGATCTTATCTACACATATTCATTCAGATGGTCAGTATAATGCCTTACTTACGGTACCAACGGGCCCAGGTTCACCTAAAAATCAAGCAAAACCATCGTATATTGAAATGCAAGGTAATGATGTATTTAAAGTAGCTGTCCGTACTTTAAGTAGTATTGTTGATGAAACTTTAACAGCTAATAATTTAAATAAACAAGATGTTGATTGGTTAATTCCTCACCAAGCAAATATTCGCATTATTGCAGCGACGGCTAAAAAACTCAGCATGTCTATGGAACAGGTAGTTGTAACCGTTCATGAGCATGGTAATACTTCAGCTGCTTCAATACCCCTAGCATTGGATGTTGCAGTCCGTGATGGTCGAATTAAGCGTGGTGAAACATTATTATTAGAAGCTTTTGGTGGTGGATTTACTTGGGGATCGGCCCTGTTAAAGTTTTAACACTCGTTTGAATTGCCAATGAAATTATTCTTTGTAGCATGCCCCTTTATATTATTTATTATCTTGTTGAGATTTAAAGCATGAGTCTAGCTTTTGTATTCCCTGGTCAAGGCTCGCAATCTGTAGGCATGTTGTCTCAGTTAGCAACCGAATTTCCCCATGTTCAAGCCACTTTTAACGAGGCCTCTGATGTGCTTGGCTACGATCTTTGGCAACTTATTACTGACGGTCCAGCAGAATCACTTAATCAAACTGAACGAACCCAACCAGCAATGCTTGCAGCAGGCATTGCGGTTTGGCGTAGTTGGTTATCAGTAACGGACATAACACCTAGCTTTTTGGCTGGACATAGCCTCGGTGAATATACGGCTTTAGTCGCCTCTGGTGCTATAGCCTTTTCTGATGCCATTAAATTAGTCGAGCAACGTGGGTTATTTATGCAACAAGCCGTGCCTGCAGGCAGTGGTGCCATGGCAGCCATTTTAGGGTTAGACGATGATAGTGTCAGAACTATTTGTTCTACAGCAGCGGTTAACGGCATTGTAGAAGCTGTGAACTATAACTCACCCGGCCAGGTTGTTATCGCTGGAGAATCTTCGGCTATTAATGTTGCGATAGAACTTGCAAAAGAGCAGGGTGCTAAACGTGCCTTGTTATTACCTGTGAGTGTGCCATCTCACTGTGCCTTAATGAAGCCTGCAGCAGAACAGTTAGCAGTCGCGCTTGCCAACGTCTCTATTGTTTCTCCTATTATTCCTGTTCTTCATAATGTGAGTTTCTCTAGTGAAAATGACAGTGATAACATTAAACGTTTGCTAACCGAGCAACTATACAGCCCAGTTCGTTGGGTTGAAACAGTACAATCATTTGCAAACCAAGGCGTTGATACTCTCGTTGAATGTGGACCTGGCAAAGTACTGGCCGGCTTAACTAAACGTATTGATAAGTCTTTGGTGGGACTGCCTGTTTTTGACCAAATATCCATGGATAAGGCGATACAGAAATTAGGAGAAAAATCATGAGTTTAGAAGGGAAAGTGGCATTGGTAACAGGTGCGACCAGAGGCATTGGTAGGGCTATTGCTATCCGTTTAGGTCAGCAAGGGGCCATTGTTATCGGTACCGCTACATCTGAGTCTGGTGCTGAGTCAATTACTGCATTTCTTAAAGAAGCTAACATTGCAGGGACTGGAATGTTGCTTAACGTGACTGATGCTGACTCTATTGAAACAGTGGTAAGCGCTATTGAAACAACATTTTCTGCCCCCAGTATTCTGGTTAACAATGCTGGAATCACCCGTGATAATTTATTGATGCGAATGAAAGATGATGAATGGAATGACATTATCGATACTAACTTAACACCAATATTTAAGCTAAGTAAGCGCTGTTTGCGAGCGATGACTAAGGCACGTTGGGGACGAATTATTACAATTACCTCAGTTGTTGGAGTTATGGGTAATGCCGGTCAAACTAATTATGCTGCAGCAAAAGCAGGCGTGATTGGTTTTAGTAAGTCATTAGCACGTGAAGTAGGTGTGCGAGGAATCACTGTTAATACGGTTGCTCCTGGCTTTATAGACACAGACATGACAAATACATTAACTGAGGCCCATAAGGACACATTATTGGCACAAGTACCTATTAAACGATTAGGTCAACCAGAAGAAATTGCGTCCGCAGTTGGCTATTTAGCCAGTCTTGATGCTGCTTATGTAACGGGTGAAACGATTCACGTTAATGGTGGCATGTATATGAATTAATTAGTTAAATAGTAAAAGGTTTAAGTATTTTAGTTGTAAAATGACTACCTAAAATCAATATGGCTTGTTTATAAGGTGCTTGCACTATAAAATGCCTGCAGATTTTCAGAAACAAACCACAAAGGAAAAATGGAATATGAGTGATATCGAAGCTAGAGTAAGAGACATTGTTGTTGAACAATTAGGTGTAAATGCTGAAGAAGTAACAGCTGAAGCATCATTTATAGATGACTTAGGAGCTGATTCTTTAGATACAGTAGAATTAGTTATGGCACTTGAAGAAGCGTTTGAATGTGAAATCCCAGATGATAAAGCTGAGACGATCACTACTGTTCAAAAAGCGATCGATTATATTAACTCTGTTCAGTCTTAATATTACCTATTGTTTTAACACTAGCCGCCTAGTTGTGTCTCACACACTCAGCGGCTAGCGTGTATTTAATACTAGTCAATTCTAAGGGGATGGCAGATGTCTAAGCGGCGAGTTGTAATAACCGGCCTGGGTGCAGTAACACCGGTTGGATTGTCCGTTAAACAAAGCTGGGAAAACATTCTGGCAGGTAAAAGTGGTATTGTCCCTATTACCTCATTTGATGTGTCTCAATTTCCTGTACGTTTTGGTGGAAGTATCAAAGATTTTGATATAAGTTCCATTATTCCGCGTAAAGAAGCCAAAAAAATGGATACATTTATTCATTATGGTCTCGCGGCAGGTAAGGAAGCTATTGAAGATTCAGGTATCATTATTATGGAACAAAATGCCGAACGAATTGGTGTAGCTATTGGTGCCGGCATCGGCGGGCTTCCTGGTATTGAAATGGGATATGATGCCTATCTGAAAGGCGGTGCTAGAAAAATTTCTCCTTTTTTTGTACCTAGCAATATTATCAATATGGTGGCAGGTAATCTTTCGATTATGTATGGGCTGAAAGGTCCAAATATTGCCATAGCCACAGCATGTTCAAGTGGCACTCATAATATTTCATCGGCAGGCAGAATGATTCAATATGGTGACGCCGATGTAATGATTGCCGGTGGCGCAGAAATGTCGACATCAAAAACAGGTGTAGGTGGCTTTGCTGCAGCCCGCGCTTTATCTACTCGCAATGATGATCCAGAAGCGGCAAGCCGTCCATGGGATAAAGACCGCGATGGCTTTGTTCTAGGTGATGGTGCAGGAGTGATTGTATTAGAAGAATATGAACATGCTGTAAAACGGGGGGCTCATATCTATGCTGAGTTGGTGGGTTCAGGAATGAGTTCTGATGCTTACCATATGACATCACCCTCTATTGGTGGGGAAGGGGCTGCACGTTGTATGAAAAATGCTATGGCCGATGCCGGTTTATCAGCAGATAAAATTGATTATGTTAATGCTCACGGTACATCGACACCTGCTGGCGATGTGGGGGAAACTCAAGCTATTAAGGCGGCATTTGGTAGTGCGGCCGACAATATTGCAGTGAGCTCGACAAAATCAATGATTGGACATTTATTAGGTGCTGCAGGTGGTGTTGAAGCGGTGTTTAGTATTTTAGCCATTCGTGATCAAGTCGCGCCCCCTACCATTAACTTAGATAATCCCGATCCAGAATGTGATTTAGATTATGTACCTCATACCGCACGACAAATGCCTATCGAAGTAAGCATGTCGAATTCATTTGGTTTTGGTGGTACTAATGGTACTGTTATTTTTAAAAAGTTAAGCTAAACAGTTAATCTGATATGGTGCTGATTAACGGTCTGCTAGATGATAAAATTACCATCACAGACCGTGGCTTACACTATGGCGATGGTTTATTTGAAACCATGCTTTATCGAGCTCAAACCATAGAATTTCTTGAGGCACATCTGGCTCGATTAATAGATGGAGCTAGACGACTTAACATCGAGTTTGTACAGCAAAAACAACTACGAGATGAGCTAACAAGGATCTGTCAGCATTTGGCAGAAGATGATGCTATTATCAAAGTAATTATTACTCGTGGCAGTGGTGGTCGAGGGTATTTAGCAATGAGTGGTATTGAGCCTAGTCGTATAATTTCTACACACGCCTTACCTGATTACCCCTCTGCTAATAGCAACACGGGCGTCAAATTGAGATTTTGTAACCATACCTTGTCCGAAAATGCAAAGCTAGCTGGTATCAAACACCTTAACCGGCTAGACCAAGTTATAGCTCGCAGTGAATGGCATGATCCATCAATCGCTGAAGGACTAATGCTTGATTCTTCAGGCAATGTAATTGAAGGTACGATGAGTAATATCTTCACAGTGAAATCAGGTCAGATATTAACCCCTAAACTAGATAAGTCAGGTGTTGCAGGAGTTATGCGAGGCCAAATTATACAGTTTTCACTAGGTTTAAATATTCCTGTACTTGAAACGAGTATTAATGTTGATGATTTGATGAGCAGTGAGGAAGTTTTTATATGCAATAGCATAATAGGGATTTGGCCAGTATTAAACATTGGCAATATGACTTATTCCATAGGGCATACAACACAATGCCTTCAATCAGTTTTAGACCGTCTGAGAAAATAAAGTGAGTTCTCTTATAAAAATAGTATTAAGCATAATAGTACTCACCGTTATGATTTCAGCTATTGCATGGGATCAATATAAAAAATTTATTAGCACACCATTGCAAATAGATGAACTAAGTTATGTTTATACCGTTGCTAGTGGTAGTAATTTACAACAAATAAGTCGAGATTTGGTTGATGCTAAACTAAGTCTTCTACCTGCAGAGTACTTACGGATTTATGGTCGCCTTACCGATAAAGCCCGTTTAATTAAAGCAGGTGAATATCGAATTGAAGCCAATACCACATTGCCCCAACTGCTTGATTTATTAATTGCTGGCCAGGTGATTCAATATTCATTTACGATTGTTGAAGGCATGACCGCTCAACAGCTAATAACTATGATTGTCGAAGATGAACGTTTTAGTAAAACCTTAATTAACACTTCCTTAGCTGCAGTGATGCAAGCGCTAAAGCTTCCTCTAAACGATGGTGAGGGTGAGTTTTCTCCTGAAACCTATTACTTTATATCGGGTACTACCGAAGTACAAATATTAAGAAGAGCTCACCGTTTAATGACGACTAATCTGGCTGAAGCGTGGAAAAATAAAGCAGAAAACTTACCTTATAAAACACCTTATGAGGCTTTGATTATGGCCTCTATTATTGAAAAAGAAACGGGTATTGCCGAAGAAAGGCCTCAAATTGCAGGTGTTTTTGTTCGACGCTTAGAAAAAGGTATGCGATTGCAGACTGATCCTACCGTAATTTATGGCTTAGGCACTCAATTTGATGGTAATTTACGCCGTAAAGATTTAAGAGCCGATACACCTTATAATACCTATACTCGACATGGTTTGCCGCCCACGCCTATCGCTCTACCTAGTAAGGAATCCATTGAAGCAGCCTTACATCCACAAAGTGGAAAAAGTTTATACTTTGTCGCGACAGGCAAAGATGGCAGACATGTTTTCTCCGCCAATTTAGCAGACCATAATAAGGCTGTTAGACAATATCAGTTGAAAAAATAATGACCGGTAAATTTATTAGTATTGAAGGGATTGAAGGTGCAGGTAAATCAACCCAAATAGCCTTTATTCAGCGTTATTTAACTAATCAAGGCAAGCAACTGATTGTTACGCGTGAACCAGGTGGCACTGAATTAGGTGAGCAGATTCGTTCGCTATTACTGACACCTACCTCTGTTGCTATGGCAGCTGATACTGAATTATTGTTAATGTTTGCCGCCCGAGCAGAACATTTGCAGCAAGTGATTAATCCGGCGCTTGCACGAGGTGACTGGGTATTATCAGATCGTTTTATTGATGCTACCTTTGCCTATCAAGGTGGTGGCAGAGGAATTGATCTTAAGCGGATAACTACCCTAGCAGACTGGACATTGAAGGGCCTTGAAACCGATGTTACTTTCCTATTTGATTTGCCAGTCGAAGTGGGACAACAACGCGTTCTGATCCGAAATCAGGGTATTGACCGTTTTGAACAAGAAAAAGTTGAATTTTTTCAGGTCATCAGGAAAAATTATTTACAACGTGCACTGCAAGAAAAAAATCGGATAAAAGTCATTGATGCCAGCCAATCCATCGTCGATATTGAGCTACAACTTACTGCGCTTTTAGATGCATTGATCCTGAGCTAATATGTTGACAGAACTCTATCCTTGGCAAACATTACTGTGGCAGTACCATTGCCAACAACTACATAGCAATCGCCTACCACATGCGCTGCTTGTTTCAGGGGTTAAAGGATTAGCCAAAAATAGCTTTTCTGATCACATTGTGGCTAGTGTACTGTGTCAGAACCGAGGTGAGGATCAGGCCGCTTGCGGCCATTGCCATAGTTGCCAGCTATTTAGTGCGGGCAGTCATCCTGACCATCTTGAAATACAACCTGAAAAAATGGGCAAACAAATTAAAATCGAGCAAATTAGAAATTTGCGAGAAAAGCAACAATTAACAGCCAGTGTCTCTAAGTGGAAAACAATCGTTATATCTCCTGCAGATAATATGAATGTAAGCTCTAGCAATAGTTTGCTTAAGTTATTAGAAGAACCTCAACATAATACGGTGTTAATTCTTGTCACAAGTCATCCACAAAGACTGCCTATAACAGTTAGAAGTCGCTGTCAGAACTATCATTTAGCTACGCCAAGCAGTGAGCAAGCATTGCATTGGTTAAACAACAATGCTGATTATAATGGTGATAGTTTAACGCTGGCAAAACTATTACAACTTGCCAAGGGCGCGCCACTTACGGTTGTCAATATGCTCAATGAGGGGATGATAGAGCAGTACCAACAAGTAGAGCAAGATTTTAAAATGATTTTGCAAAATAAGGTCAATCCAGTTGTGCTCGGTGCTTCTTGGTTGAAGTATGATTTAATGATAGTGTTAAATCAGTTGCAGTATTTGATTAGAGACCATATGGTAGAACCAGCATTAAATTCACTAAAAACGATAGCCAATATTCCTCAGAGTAGTTTGTATTGGCAAATATCTGATTGCATACTGCACACAATAAAGCTATTATCCTCATTAAATAATATTAACAACACACTGTTAATAGAAGATTTTATCGTATCAGTTATCTGTATTGTAAATAGTAAAACGACTAATCAATAAAGTAGGTCACAATTATGGCAATGGCTCCTGGTAAAGGTATTCTGGCATTAAAAATAACAGATCAGAACATGTTATATCATGCCTTTATGCCCTTCCTAAAAAACGGGGGGTTATTCATCCCTACCAATAAAGTGTATAACTTAGGCGAAGAGGTCTTTATTGTACTTAGGTTAATGACTGAACCGGATAAAATTCCAGTGGCAGGTACAATTGCATGGATTACGCCGAAAGGTGCACAAGGTAATCAAGCGGCTGGTATTGGTGTACATTTTAGTGATGTAGATGGATCGGCCGTCATATTAAAAGGCAAAATCGAAAATTATCTCGTGGATAAAAAAGCAGATAAAGCTACTCACACAATGTAATAAAGAAGTTTACTTATGTTTATAGATTCACACTGTCACCTAAACTTGTTAGCCAATGAAGAGGGTGGTTTGGACGCAATTATAGCGCAAGCTAATGAGGCGAAAATCGATCATATGCTCTGTATTTCAGTTGATAAAAAAAGCTGTAAAGAAGTACTGCATATTGCAGAAAGTTATCCAAATATAACTGCTAGCGTGGGTATTCATCCTAATGTAGAACAACAAGAAAATTTTACAGTGGATGAGTTGGTATCACTAGCACAACATGAAAAGGTTATCGCCATAGGTGAGACCGGCCTAGATTATTTTCGTAGTGAAGGCGATTTAGCGTGGCAGCGTGATAGGTTTCGAGTGCATATCGAAGCTGCAAAACAGCTCAAAAAACCATTGATCATTCATACTCGAGAAGCACGTGATGACACCATGACTATTTTGGAACAAGAAGATGCACAGCAAGCCGGTGGCATCATTCATTGTTTTACGGAGAACTGGCAAACAGCACAGCGGGCTTTAGCCTTAGATTTTTATATTTCCTTATCAGGAATTGTCACATTCAAAAATGCACTTGAACTTCAGGAAGTGGCAAAAAAACTCCCTTTGGACAGGATTTTAATTGAAACAGATTCACCTTACCTTGCGCCAATGCCACACCGAGGTAAAACCAACAAACCAGCTTACGTAAGACATGTTGCTGAATTTGTCGCGCAACTTCGTGGTGATACTGTTGAAAATATTGCCCAACAAACATCAGCAAATTTTCATCGTTTATTTCCAAATGTTATTTAAAAATAGTAATAAATTAAGATAATCTAGTAAGAGTGTGTTTTTAGTTTGCTGTTGCATTTATCTCTCTAGTTGCTCAGATCCTCCCTTTACATTCAAGCTAAGGGGTAGTGATACTGAAATTCTCGGCTGAAAAGGTAGCTTAAGGGTTGGCTAGCACTACAAAACGCTGAACAGAAAGTTATCCAGCAGCGCTGTAACACTTAACGAGATCGAAAGTTATTCGTGCAGGTTTTGTTAGTAAAATCAGCTAGCGAGACATATTGTTTTAACTAAACATATGAGTATGGGTCAGAGTTGATCTAGTTAAATTATATGCTAGGGGATTGGATCTGATTTGACCATTACGCAAACAGCTACTTTAAATATGAAAGATTTTTTTGTTAGATCCAGGCATCGGCTGCTGGCCTTGTGTTTTATAGCAATACCACAACTTAGTCTCACTATAGCGCTGTCTAGCGATTTGAAAACTTGCAAGCGCTTTTAATATTCCTGTTGAACATTATACCATTGGTCAACTAGAATAAAAGTTAGCTGTAAAACCTGATATTACCCATGCCAACGCAATGGCAATAGACAAATTTTAGCAGATGTTACAACACTTATTTCGGCTCTAGAAGAAACTAAATTCATATGACTACCATTAATAACCGTCGACATAAGCGTTTAGCGCATCGAGCAAAAATTAAATTTTTTTCGGCGCCATCCGTGGAAACTATTTTTGAGATGAGGGACTTTTCTGATAGTGGTTTATATTTGTTTTGTTCTGATACCAGTAACATTAAAGTAAGCGATACGGTCGATGTGCAAACATAGAAATTGATGATGCCCCGCTATTAGCATCAAAAGTTAAGCGCATTGAAGATAATGTCGGTTTTGCAGTTGAGTTTATGTTGGGTTAATTTAGCCTTAACGCCACTATTTAAGCATGGTTGTTAAAATATAGTGAGCCTTAGCGAGTTTGAAATCCACCAAATTTCTTATGAATCTGTGCTTTTTCAGACGACGGTAGATTAATAATAAGCTGAACTCGATCAGTAAATTGCTGCTCAATAATCTGGCCATTACATTTATTAAGATGGTATTCTAGTGTTTGTAGTTGTGAATACGCAATATCGAACTTTAAAAGCACCATTTCAACCCAAGGCGTTAAGATTGCAGCATCAATAGTAAGTTTAGCCGCAGTGCCATAAGCACGGGTTAAGCCGCCAGTCCCTAGTTTTACCCCTCCAAAATATCGAATAACACCGACAACACCATTTATGATTGAACGTCCTTCTAGTGGTGCTAGAATAGGTCGTCCAGCAGTTCCTGATGGTTCTCCTGCGTCATGGCAACGTTCACTGATAACACCATCAGTTTGTCTAATTCGCCATGCAAATGCTAGATGATTTGCATGGGGGTGCTGTGCTGCTAATGCATTTAGATGTTGTATTGCTTCAGTTTCATTTATAACAGGGGCTATCATGCCAATAAAACGTGACTTTTTAACATCATATTCTGATGTTGTGAGTTCAGTTACGGTGTATTTTGATGTTTTAGTTGTCATAATTTATGGTGTTAAAGCAATTTACCACTGACTATTATATTAAACAAGGTATTGTGGCCATGCCTAGATTATAAAAGGGTAAGTTCTAGCTATTTTTTAAACTTATCTACCTATGTTTATCGTTACAAACTAGAATTGAGTGGACAAAATGTTAGGGCATTACAAGTGGGTGAATCTATTATTAGCCTTTATGGAGATAAGGGTAGTCATAATTGAGGTAAAACTATAGAAATCCACCAATGATCGGGTCGTATTATTTTTTATTACTGATGTGGTCAGTGCAATATTTTAGTATTTAAACATACTTTATGGTGCTAACATTTCTGGAGTGATATGGCCAATTAAATTTTAAGATGTAAATCACTTATGAAGTTGAAAGTTTACCGAAAAAGATCATAATACATTATTAATGCTTAATTGTAACAAGCTGTATAATATCTGTAATTGTAATAACTTTAGCTATACCCGCTCAGTTTTAACTACGCTTTTAAACGCATTGACTAGATGCCGCCTGTCTGCTTTCGACCGCTAAGCTACATTTTTAAAAAGTAGCAAATTAATTAGACTTGGCTACAAAATTGAAATCTTAATTATCACCAATAACAAGCTTTGCCTCTTTATTCTTTGCTGTTAGCTATGAGTAAGTTATTTATGTTTATCTGTAAAATTTAATTTCTTTCACTAACAAGCGGCTGCATCTTAGATGAGTATAGAATTGGATATTTTCTTTTCAATTTCTGTTATTTCTTTTATTTCTGTTATTATTGTTGGGCCATAACGATTGCGGCCTAAACTTAATAAACGACATACTATAATACGAGATTCTTCAGCATTGCTAAAAGGTTTAATGTTTAAGTTGAAATGGTATGAACATTAGATAAATTTAACGCACAACTTAGATTGAATAACAACCAGACATATTATCTTATAATGATTCAATATTTTGAAAGCTTGGATGGATAATATATAGCCACTGATGTTATCGTTTATATTAGCACCGATAGGAACATTACTAATGAACAGGCTCCATCTTTACATTTTTGTTTTATTTTTTCCAAGTTCAATTCTTGCACAAGGTGGTGCTGGAGTTTTCCCACCAATGGTCGAACAAGGTCATAAGTCATTAGAATATCGTGCAGCGGTCGATCCTGATACTAGGGCTGATGAAATTGGTTTTTTACATAGAATTCATTATCAACAATCTATTAATAGTGATTTTATGTGGCGTGTTATAGGTCAAACTCGTAAAACAAACAACACCTATTTTGATTTTGACTTTATTCAAACAGAATTATTCTGGGATTTAAGTGAAGATAATCAAAAGTACCGCACAGGTCTGCGTTTTGATGCCCGCTTACGTGATAACAACCGTCCAAATCAATTAGGCTTGAATTGGACTAATCAATATAACTTTGATGATAACTGGTATGCACGAGCATTATTGATGACATCTGTTCAGGTAGGTAATAATTCTGTCGATGGGGTAACGCTGCAAACGAGATGGCAGTTAGCCAAGCGTCTAAGACAAGGACAAACTGTTGGACTGGAGTTATACAACAACTATGGCAATGAGCGTGATTCAGCTAGTTTTGATGAGCAGAATCACTCAATTGGCCCTATTTATGTTAGGTCTTTAGGGACAGGGTGGTCAATTTTCTCAAGTGCTTTATTTGGCCTTTCTGACAGAGCTGCTGATACTGAATTGAAAGTTTGGATTACAAAAAGTATGTGAATTAGCTTGCAATTACAGGATAAATTCCGGAAAATTCGAAAAACAGTCAATAAAAAAATAAAATAAATTAATTTTAAAGTAATAATGTCTCGAACGACATTTAATGAGCTTATCTAGCTTCGCTACAAATTCAGAGCAAAAAATATAAGGCTAGCCTCAGCTAACTTCGACAATTAGATCAACCATGTTACACCAAAAAATACAAAGTGAGCTTAGCTGTGGCATTTGAAGATTTACTTAACAGAAGTTCCTTATCTATTACATTCTTAGACGGTAAGATTGAAACTGAAATTAGCACGGCTTATTCACTCATAATTAGTATAGATAATAATTTAAGGTGTTGATCTAATATGATTTAAGATCCTATACTGCTTTATTTACACTGCTTGATAGGCCAACAATAACTACTTGTTATCTCACTAAGTTGGTCTTAATTTAGCGTCTAAGTAGTAGCATTATTTATTGCATGAATCGATGGCAATTGAATTGTATTTACGGATCGTAATAGAAAAACCCCGCTTATCATACAAACAAAAGCTAGCGACTCATATAGCCTTTAGACATGGTTTGAAAGCTTTTTTAGCTTAAGCTTGTCAGTCGATTGTTGTGACCAATATTGACTTTAGGTGGCCATCATTTTAATTTTAACACTATAAACATAAATAATTAATTCTTTTATCTTATTTATTTCTTTTATTTCGACTATACTCAATGAGCAAGAATTTAGCCAAAACTTATTAGTTACAGTTTCGAATACAAAAATAAAAAATAGCATGAGCTGTACTTCTATTTGGCCTGCCCATAGCTGCACATTTAGAAGATGGCAATATTTCTAACACAAATTGGTCACCTATCTTTTCAAAATGTCGTTACCAACACATTTACCCCTGTAGGAACAGGTCCTTTTAATATCAGCTTAGACCATAAATTAATGCTTGAATTGTTACAAGTGGTTCCGAAAAGCACGATGTTAATTTTTAATATTATTGTAATGAGCAAGGAATTTTCATAGTGACAGAACTTCGCAGCATCTCATACATTAGCAAACATACCATGGCCACACCTCGTAAAACCCTAGAACATGAAATGAGAGATATCTTTGAAAAAGCACGGAAAAAGAATAGAGAGCTAAGCATAACAGGGGGCTTGTTATACTCTGGTAGTTATTTCGCTCAAGTCATAGAAGGGCCAATTAGTAATCTTGAAAACTTACTCAAAAGTATTCAGGCAGATCCTCGTCATAAAGATATGATCATTTTGAGTAACGAGGCCATTGCTAACAGAAGGTTCACAAATTGGGATATGGCCTTTGCTGGAATTGAGAAAGAAATGCGGTTTGACATAGCGGGGATCAAAGGTGGTGTAGATGAAATTGAGCTTGATCAAAGAGCAAAAAATGTCATTAGCGTATTGGAGCAACTTGTAGTGCATAAAGATGTACTGATGGGCAGTAAAAAAATCATAACTGATTTAATTAAGTAGATTTTAGATGTCTAAACAATTAAAAACTGAGATTCACTATGAAGTAACAATAAGTGAAACTGATCAGATGAAGCCTTTAAATTGAACTCTTCTGTTGATAAACCCATGAGCGCCAAGTTGCTTCGTAAAAGGGCTGAACAGAAACTAGCAGCAGCGCTCATTAATGATGGTGATGAGAGTGAGTCTCGAATGCAGCTACATGAATTGCAAGTCCACCAAGTTATGTTGGAAATGCAGAACAGCGAGCTAGAGATGCTAAATGAAGCGCTGGCAACAGCAAATACTGCCCGTCAATCGCTCCTTGAAAGTAAAAAGCTACTCAAACTTGAGTCTTTTCATTTACAAACACTGATTAATGCTAGTTTCGACTTAATGTGGCTAAAAAATATTACCGGTGTCTACCAAAACTGTAATTCAGGTGTTGGAAGTCTTTTCGGCGTAAATACTGAACAGATTGTCGGCAAAACAGATTATGACTTTTTTGATATAACGTTAGCAGATTCTTTTAGGTTTCATGATATGGTTGCTATGCAATCAGACAGGCCAAGGGTAAATGAAGAACAAGTCGTCTTTATTGATGGCCACCCAAAACGGCTACAAATAACTAAAGCAGCCATGTTTGATCAAGAGAACAATACTATAGGTGTTCAAGGGATCGGCCGTATCATTGTCGAGCGTAAGAAAGCTGAATGAATGTTAAGACATAGAGAAGATAGCTACGCTCTTGCCGGCAAGGGTGTCGAGGATGCTATGTGGGATTGGAGCATACCAACTAATCAGATTTTCTATTCTTCACGTTGGAAAAGCATGCTGGGATATGCTGATAATGAAATTAAAAATGATTTCTCGGAATGGAATCGATTGCTTCACCCAGATGATAAAAAAGCCGCCTTATTAAAAACTGAACAGTTTTTAAATCATAAAACGAACAAATACGAATCTGAGTTCAGGATGCAGCATAAGGATGGGCATTATATCCATATCCTTTCGCGCGCCTTTGCGGTTAAAAATGAAGGGGGAGAAATAATCCGATTGGTCGGCACTCACGTCGATATTACAGAACGCAATGTCCATTTCGACCGACTGACCAATCTACCTAACCGTGTATTATTGTTAGAGCGCTTAAATCAAGGCATGGAGGAATGCCAGCATCATCATAATTCGCTGGCTGTTATATTCCTCGATATAGACGGTTTTAAAGTAGTTAATGATCGCTATGGCTATGATGTGGCTGATAAACTGCTTATTGCAATATCACAACGGATGAAAAAAATCTTAGCTCAACAGGACATAATCGCACGTTTTGCTGGCGATGAATTTGTGGCTGTATTAAGCGACGTAGCTACATTTGAAGATTGTCAATACATCTTAGACCAATTATTGCTGGCAGTTTCTTCAGCGGTATGGATAGGCGAAATTGTATTGCATGTGTCAGCGAGTATTGGGGTGACCATCTATCCCCAAGATAATGCAGATGCCGACAGGCTAATACGTCATGCTGATCAAGCTATGTATGTTGCTAAACAAGCAGGGAAAAACTGCTATCGTTTGTTTGACACAGCACAACATGAAGCGGCCAACATTAAGCAGGAAAGTCTAGGTAATATTCGCTCAGCTTTCAAGCAACAAGAGCTGCTTTTGCATTATCAGCCCAAAGTTAATATGTCTACGGGAGAGATAATAGGGGTAGAGGCTTTGATCCGCTGGCAACACCCTGAAAAGGGTTTAGTCTTCCCTATAGACTTTTTACCTGTTATCGAACGACATGCTATTAGTCTTGAAATCGGTGAATGGGTGATCAACACAGCGTTGAATCAAATAAGCCAATGGCAAAACAGGGCAATAGATTTGCCTATCAGTGTCAATATCAGTGCTTATCAACTCCAGCAAGCTGACTTTGTAGAACGATTGGCCGCCTTATTGGTTGCTCATCCTGATGTGCCTTCAGGCTATTTAGAAATTGAAATATTAGAAACCAGCGCGTTGAGCAACGTCCACCAAGTGTCTGCCATCATGAGTGACTGTATGGCTTTGGGTGTAAATTTTTCATTAGATGATTTTGGCACAGGTTATTCATCACTGACCTATCTTAGACGTTTGCCAGTGCACTTGATAAAAATAGACCAGACCTTTGTGCGTGACATGTCAGAAGATGACGATGATTTAGCAATTGTTGAAGGAGTCATCGCCTTAGCTAACTCATTTAAGCTTGAGGTGATTGCTGAAGGTGTTGAAACCATTGAACACGGTACTGCTTTACTGCAACTAGGGTGTAATTTGGCACAAGGATACGGCATAGCAAGACCGATGCCTGCCAATGATATTTCCAATTGGATGAGTGATTGGAATAAGAAGAAGCTATTATTTATAGAGCTTGATCAAACTCAAAATAAGATAAGCCAGTTAGGTATATATAAAAATCAACACACGATTAGTTTAGCCATATTGCAAGCGGCAGTTATGGTTGCACGTGATGGCATTACCATTGCTGATTTTTCTCAGCCAGATCATCCTCTTATTTTTGTGAACCCTGCATTTGAAAAAATGACAGGCTACTCACTTGAGGAGGTTAATGGAAAAAACTGTCGATATCTACAAGGTTTAGATACAAGCCAACAAACTCAAATAGACATGATTAGCAGCGCTATAAATCAACAGGAGTCATGTCTAGTTACGATAAGAAATTATCAAAAAAATGGCACACTCTTTTGGAATGAGCTCAGCATATCTCCCATTTTCGATGGCAAAGGTCAACTGACTCATTATGTTGGTATTCAGAAAGATGTTACTGAAAAAATGATGCTCGAAGAAAGAATGACTGGTGAATATAGCAAACTCAAAAAAAGCATCGCTATACTCGAACATTTAACTAGTATTGATCCTCTAACGGGCATTCACAATAGAAGATACCTAGAAGAACAGTTGAAAATACAAGGGAATATAGCTAAACGAAATAAGCAATTGCTGACCATTTTTATGATTGATATAGATTATTTTAAAAATTTCAACGACACTTATGGTCATCTAGCAGGTGATGAAGCACTTAAGAGTGTGGCAAAAGTTCTTGGTAGCTCATTCTTGAAAGCAACAGATTTTGTCGCAAGGTATGGCGGTGAAGAATTTATTATATTAACTATTGCGGGTGAGCCAAAACTAATATTTGATTACGCTGAGTCAGTAGTCAGAAAAGTGGCTGAACTTGCCATTCCACATAGTGGTTCAGACAAAGATATTCTTACTATTAGTTTAGGCTTTAATTCCTGTCAACTTAGCCAGGAGCAGGACTTTACAGATATTGTTAAACAAGCTGATTTGGCGTTATATATTGCAAAAGCATCAGGCAGAAACAGGGCCGTCAATTACTCAAACCTAGACCCGCGAACTTTAGAGGAAAAGGTCTGATAAATTCCTTAATGATGACAAAAACTTCATTTTATTGATTGTTACAGATGGGTGTTTTTAATTCTAAAAATAATAATTCAGAGCAATGATAAAAGTTTTTCACCCCAAAAAATGAACCCATGTCTAATATTTGTGCCAGCTTGGGTTGAAATCGAACAGGCATGGGACAGAGGACCTGCGATGTTAAGTGTGAGACATGAATCCTTATGGAATCAGAAAGCTGAAGACTTTCAATCAAAATTATTTTTTGAATAATGGTGAAAAATAAAGCCACCCTTTATTTTTATATCCAATAAGATGAGACTTCAACCTTAACGCTCCTAATGCCACTGTCATCGCGAGCAATACTTATCGTAAACCTATAGCAGAACGTGGCAATCCATTAACATAGAGATCTATAGTCGCTCGTTTTATTTTATGGATTTAAGCTGACTTGTAGCACGACGCGTTAAGTTCTGTATTGTCTCTAGCATCTTCATTTGTCTAGTCAAATTTAAGTGCTTTTACACTTGGGTTTGAAAGTGGTTTATTATTATCATTAGACGTCGTGATATCTCTAATATTGTTTTGGTTTTGGTCTAGCTTCAGCCACGTGAAAGTGATTGGGCTTGTTATTAACTAAGGATCAATGATTACTTGTACACAACTAGGTGAACTTATGGTGTATTGAATGCGATGAGGTAAACTTTTATGACTTTAACTGACAGAGGTAATGGTAATGATTAGCAGCTTGAAGACATACCTTGTATGGATTAAAAGATAGGTTTATGGCCAATAACAAAGCTAAACCAACACCAATGATGGTCCAATATTTACGCATTAAAGCTGAAAACCCACAGCATCTTTTATTTTATAGGATGGGTGATTTTTATGAAATGTTTTATGAAGATGCCCATAAAGCTGCAGAACTATTAGATATCACCTTAACGGCACGAGGTAATAGCAATGGTGAACCCATTGCCATGGCGGGTATCCCTTATCACGCGGCAGATCCATATCTATCTAGATTGATAAATTTAGGGGTGTCGGTCGCAATTTGTGAACAAATTGGTGATCCAGCAACAAGTAAAGGTCCTGTTGAACGAGAAGTTGTCCGTATTTTAACCCCTGGCACCTTAACTGAAGAAGCTTTACTTGATAGCCGTAATGAAAATTTATTAGTGGCAATTTCTGAGTCTAAAGGTTGTTATGGCTTAGCCACTGCAGAATTAAGTAGTGGACGTTTTACGGTCTGTGAATTAAATTCATTGACGGAAGTTGAAGCAGAATTAGCGCGCTTGCAAGCCGCTGAAATTTTAGTGGATGAATTATTGGCAAATGCTCTAGTCACTTTTGAGAAACAGATCCATCGTTTACCAGCGTGGCATTTTGAGTCAGAAACGGCACGTCGTCGTTTATGTGAGCATTTTAAAATTCAAGACTTAAAATGTTTTGGCTGCGATGAATTAGGTTTAGCGATAACAGCTGCAGGGTGTTTGCTTAATTATGCTCAGCAAACACATCGCACTGCATTGCCCCATATTCGAGGTATTAAGCTCGAAAAAACCTGTGATAGTATAAAATTAGATCCACAATCTCGACGTAATCTAGAATTGGAAACAAACTTGTCAGGTGGGCGTGACCATACTTTATTATCGATAATAGATAAAACGGTAACGCCGATGGGTGCTAGGTTACTGCGCCGTTGGTTATTAAGACCTTTACGGGATCATCAAGTTTTAAGACAGCGTCAGCAGGCTATTCAACACTTTATCGATAAGCAGTCAGCAGAAGTATTGCATGGCATACTGCGTAAGTTGGGTGATATTGAACGTATCGTTGCACGTATAGCTATGAAATCAGCCAGACCTCGTGATTTTATGCACTTGCGTAATAGTTTAAACTCCTTTACTGATTTGCATCAATTATTAGCAGATCCATCCTCGAAACGATTAATGCAGCTTGACCGTGAACTGGGAACATTTCCAGAATTATTGAATTTATTGCAAACAGCATTAATCGCAGAGCCGCCAGTGTTAATACGTGATGGTGGCGTGATTGCCGAAGGTTACAATGATGAATTAGATCACTTACGTACTATTCGTGATCGGGCTAGTCAGTTTTTAAATGATCTTGAGCAACGCGAACGTCATCGTACCGGTGTTTCAACTTTAAAGGTAGGTTACAACCGTGTGCATGGTTATTTCATTGAAATAAGTCGCTCTCATCATATTGAAGTGCCTACTGAGTATGTTCGTAGACAAACATTGAAAAATGCTGAGCGATATATTACACCCGAGTTAAAAGGGTTTGAAGACCAAGTGCTGAGTGCTAATGAACGTGCTTTAGCATTAGAAAAAGCATTATATGAAGGTTTGTTTGATAAACTATTGCCAGATTTAGCCGCCCTTGAGGTGTCGGCTAATGCTTTAGCCGAGCTCGATGTATTAGCTGATTTGGCTGAATGTGCCCAATCATTAAACTATGTGGCGCCTGAATTTACCGATCAAAATGGCATAAAAATAGAAGCCGGTCGTCATCCTGTAGTGGAAGGAGTGACCCAGCAAAATTTTTGCCCCAATGACATAGACTTTTCTGAACAGCAGAAATTATTGTTAATTACTGGCCCGAATATGGGAGGTAAATCTACCTATATGAGGCAGGCTGCATTAATTGTATTGATGGCACATATCGGAAGTTTTGTGCCAGCATCAAAGGCCGTGATTGGCCCTGTAGATCAGATCTTTACTCGTATAGGGGCATCTGATGACTTAGCATCAGGTCGCTCAACTTTTATGGTTGAAATGAGTGAAGCTGCGAATATTATAAATAATGCCACTGAAAATAGTTTGGTGTTGATGGATGAAATAGGCCGAGGCACCAGCACTTTTGACGGTTTGTCACTAGCGTGGGCTTGTGCTGAAAAACTAGTGCGTGATTTAGGCTCATATACCTTGTTTGCCACTCATTACTTTGAATTGACTGAAATTCCCTTATTGTACAAAAAAGCAGTAAATGTGCACTTAGATGCCATTGAACATGGTGATGACATTGTGTTTATGCATCAATTAAAATCAGGCGCAGCTAGTAAAAGTTATGGTTTGCAAGTAGCAAAACTAGCCGGTGTGCCCACTGATGTAATCAAGGCCGCCAAACTTAAATTACATCAACTCGAAATGCTACAACAACTTGAAATAAACACAAATAAGGCAAGTGACCAACCACAAACAGATTTATTTAATACGCCCACGATCCAGACATCTCTTGTTGAAGCCCATATAGCCGGTCTAAACCCTGATGAACTGACACCCAAACAAGCACATGAAATCATCTATCAATTAGTTGAATTATTAGAGCAAAAAAAGAGCATTTAATATAAAGGTTGATTACAAATACTGTGTGACGACTTGAATGACTGACCACTCAATCTATGGAGTAGTCATTTTGTATACAAGGTAGCTTTTAATGGGTTTATATCTTTCTATTATTGACGAATGCCAGTTTCAGCTGAATTAAAACAATATTTGTGTAATGAGATACTGATAGATATTAATTTCTACGAATGCTTATGGGGTGTTGAAACTTTTTTAACGAATTTCAAAGTCAGGATTTAAATTAAGATATTTATTAATAAAAACACATTCTACAAATAAAATACTACTCATTAGACTCATCTTTTGTTTAAATATGTGATCTATGTCTTAAAGCTAAGATATTTTAAATTATAGTTTAATAAATTATGATATAAATGATTCCATAATGTTTACAAGGGTAAGTACTTGATGGCTAAAATTCAAAAAAATAACAAAGGTTTCAGCTTAATCGAATTAATAGTGACATTAGCAGTAGTATCGATTTTAGTATCCATAGCTGCACCTTCGTTTATGGACGTACTCCGTGATAATCGTACTGCAACTGATGCAAATAAACTAATAGCCACAATACAATTAGCCCGAAGTGAAGCCGCTAAGCAAGGAGTTCCAGTCACCATAAGTAATGATGGAGATGACACTGGTAACACTGCCAATCAGTGGGAAAAAGGTTGGATTGTTTTTACGGACTGGAATGGTAATGGTGTCTATGATGACAATAGTTCTGCGTCTGAATGTGAGTTGGAAAAAGACTGTCTTCTTCGCACACAAAGTGCCCTAGCTAATGATCTTACGTTAACAACATCAGGTGCTTTTTCGGAGTCGTTAACTTATAACCCATCAGGATTCCCAGTGGATTTAGTTACTGATAGCTTCAGTTTATGCTCAAAAAATGGTGATACAACTAATGCACGAACAATAACCATAAGTAATACAGGCAGACCCTCAATTGAACAAGGAGCCCTGTCATGTACGGTAGCCGCCATATAATTAAGGGGTTTTCTCTACTGGAAGTTATGATTGCGGTATTTATTTTGGCAATAGGTTTATTAGGTTTAGCACATCTACAAGCGATCACACTCAAACAGAATGAAAGTGCTTATTTACGCAGTCAAGTCTCGGCACTTGCTGCTGACATTTTCGACAGAATGCGTGCTAACCAAGTCGCCGCTATTGCTGGAAACTATAATCATGGACAAGCTGATGAGCCTCCGCCAGTTCTCAATACGATTGCTGCAATAGATATCTCCGAATGGTTAAATAATGTAAGCACCATTTTACCTGACGGTAATGGTTCCATTTACTGTAATCCATGCAGTGCAGGCTCGGTCTATCTAGTCACATTGAAACTGACAGAGTTGCAAAGTGATGGCTTACGTGGCACCAGTCAATTTGATTATTCAGGCGCATTGTGATTAAAAGACATGCCCAATTCCAACAAGGACTGACGCTGATTGAGTTAATGATTGCGATGGTATTAGGCCTAGCAACTTTGGCCGGCATTATTGATATATTTGTCAGTAGTAAGCAAATGTACCGAATTCAGAACGAGCGAGCTCAATTACAAGAAAATGGCCAGTTTGCAATACAATTTTTGACCAATAAGATAAGGATAGCGGGCTATAATGGCTGCAGTACCCGATCCGCCGCCAGTGCGGTTACCAATACCTTAAATAGTAGTTCTTATTTATGGGACTTTAACACGTTTATTCAAGGGGTTGAGGCGACAGGAACAAACATCTGGACCCCCAGTTTAGATACAAGTATTAGCAGTCCTCTCAATGGCAGCGACGTATTGACGGTGAGAGGTATTGCCAATAAGTCCACCATAGCAGTCACAGCACATCCGGATGGAAGCCCACCGGGCTCTGCTAACATAGAGGTAACGGATGCCAGTGGATTAGAACAGTATGATGTTGTTATGGTCAGTGATTGTTTAGCATCTGCAATATTTCAGATAACGAACAGCATAAATGAAGATAATATTGAACATGATACCGAAGCAGGGACGCCGGGCAATGCTAGCGAAAGTTTGGCTAAAAATTATAGTGGCGCAGAAATGATGAAGCTTGTGACTACCAGCTACTTCATTAAAGATAATGCCAGTGGTGTGCCATCGCTTTATCAAGCAGTGTTCAATGATCCACCACAAGAATTAGTTGAAGGTGTTGAAAACATGCAGCTACTTTATGGTGTTGCTAGCAATGGTGATGAAGCGATCGATCAGTATCAAACGGCCAATGCAGTCAGCAATTGGGATAATGTAAAAAGTGTCAGAGTGAGCCTCTTATTACGGTCAGCAGAAGATGATTTAACTGTTGATAGCCCACAAAATTATTTATTCAATAATATCAGTGTAACGCCTACAGATAATCGTTTACGTGCTGTTTATACCCGTACCATTACACTACGTAATCGTGTGCCATGAGGAGTCTGAAAATGTATAAAAACCAGTGTGGGATTGTGTTAGTTGTTAGTTTGATAATGTTGTTAGTAATGACTTTACTTGGAGTGTCAGCAATGAACACATCATTAATAGCAGAAAAAATGGCAGGCAATAGTCGTGATGTTGAGCTGGCTTTTCAAGCAGCGGAGTCTGGCTTACGTGAAGGTGAGTCATGGATTTCAAATCAAACGGTTGAACCAGTGGCAACAAATGATGGTTCAAGTCGAGTCTGGGCTTTAGAGGCTATGGGCAGTGACATTTCTACAAAAAATCAAGCCTGGTGGATGAACAATGCGGAGGCATACGCTTCTCCAATAGCAAAAGTTAATACTGTTCCCCACATGATTATCGAGTACCAACTATTTGTACCTGATGATTTATTAGTCGGCAATGGCAATGGTTCAGAAGGTCTAACGTATTACCGAGTTACATCCAGAGGAACCGGTGGTAGTGATCAGGCAAGAGTGTTACTGCAGTCAACCACTGCAAGGAGATTTTGATATGTTTCGCATCCTTTATCAAATAATGGCTATTTCGGTATTGTTTATGGGATCTGTTAATGCAACCAATCTTGCCCTAAGCTCGGTTCCCCTATTCCTTGGGGGCAGTGTAGAGCCGAACATTATGTTTACCTTGGATGACTCAGGCTCAATGCAATGGGAGGCAATGCCAGATGAAAATAGGCACTTCACCAACTATGTATTCCCTAGACCTAATGGCTTATATGGTGGCGTCGACTACAACAATCAAGTGCCTAATTTTGACGACAATAATGTTCATAACTTTTTTGAGCGTTCTCCGACCAATAATGCGGTGTTTTACAATCCGGATGTAAGCTATGTACCTTGGAGTAATGCTGATGGCACAAGCATGGGTAATGCATTGCCTACAGCAGCACGCTACAACCCTAACCTACCAGCGCTGGGTAACCTTAATTTAGAAATCGAACAGACTCAAACTGCCACTTGGTTTGCCAACACAGCTAATAATGATTTAAACGTGGCATTTTGTGCCCCGTGTGGAGGTAATTTCACCTATTGGCCGATAACATACTACCTACATAATGGGGGTTCGGTGACAACTCGTTCGAATTATACCCGTATTCAAATTACGGCGGCCACAACAGTAGGCACTATATTTACAAGTCCTAATGGTTCGGTCAGAACACGTGATCAAGAAATCCAAAACTTTGCTAATTGGTTTCAATATTACCGCTCACGAATTTTAGTTGCTCGTGCTGGTGTTGGTCGTGCTTTTGCCAAGCAGAGTACTAATCTACGGGTAGGTTTTGCTGCTATCAATCAACGCTTAGCCACTATTGATGGTGTCAGTAGTGATAGTGCGCTGATTCAAGGGTTACGGCCTTTTTCTGGAAGTGATAGAAGCAATTTTTTTAATAATCTTTATGGCCGTGTGATTAATAATTTCGGCACACCATTAAGAAACTCAGTGGATGATGTCGGCCAATATTTTGAGCGTGTAGATAATCAAGGCCCATGGAGCGAATCACCAGGTACGTCCAATACAGCTGCACATCTAAGTTGTCGACAAAGTTATAATATATTGATGACCGATGGCTTTTGGAATGGAGGAAGTCCAGGAGTCGGTGATGTTGATGGCACTGTCGGTTCAGCAATAACAGGTCCTAACAACGCCTCTTATACCTATACTCCTGAGGCGCCTTATCGTGACGATGCTGGTGCTAATAAATGGAGTAATACACTCGCAGATGTTGGCATGCACTACTGGAATAGAGATTTGCGGTCTGATTTGACGAATCTAGTTCCGACCAATCCTACTGATCCAGCATTTTGGCAGCATATGGTTACTTTTACTATAGGTCTTGGCGTAACGGGAACCTTAGATCCTGAGACAGATTTTACAACTATTCAAAATGGCGCAACCTCTTGGCCAGATCCCACCGCCTCCTCACCAGCTAAAATAGACGATTTATGGCATACGGCGATCAATACTCGAGGTGATTTTTTTAGTGCTGCCGATCCAGATACCTTTGCAGACTCTTTGTCGAACATTTTGTCGACCATTTCTGATCGTACTTCTTCCGCTTCATCTGTGGCATTAAACTCAGGTACGGTTTCAGGAAGCAGTCAACTTTATCAAGCACGGTTTGACAGTGGTGACTGGAGCGGACAATTATTAGCCTTTCCTATTAACTTGGACGGCACTGCAAGAAGCCAAGTATGGAATGCTGCGGATTTAATTCCAGCGGCTAACGATAGAGTTATCTTTAGCTATGACGGAACTGATGGCCAACCGTTCAGGTGGACGGATATTTCGCCAGCACAACAAACATTACTGACCAGTGAAAATATTTTAAATTATCTACGAGGTGCTCAAGATAATGAAACATCAAATGGCGGCACATTCCGCAATAGAACATCGCTTTTAGGTGATATTATTCACGCAAGTCCAACCTATGTCGGACCACCTAATTTAAAGTATCCAGAGACTTGGGGCACTGATGCGCCTGAAAATGCATCACCCTATTCACTATTTAAATCTGCTAATGATTCAAGACAAGCGATTGTCTATGCAGGGGCTAATGATGGTATGTTGCATGCCTTTAATGGCGATACTGGTGTTGAAAAATTTGCTTATGTGCCCAAGTCAATTATGCATAAAGCGGCTGCATTAGCCGACATAAACTACAATCACAAATATTACGTTGATGGTAACACCACTGTAGTTGATGCTTTTTTTGCTGTCGATGACTCAAGTCCAGCCACATGGCGTAGTGTTTTAGTATCAGGTCTACGGGGTGGTGCTCAAGGTATTTTTGCTCTAGATGTAACGGATCCAACAAGTTTTAGTACAGAAATAGAGGCTGCCAATAATGTGCTATGGGAATTTACCGATAGTGATGATGAAGATTTAGGCTTCACTTATGGTCAGCCCAGCATTGTTCGCTTGAATAATGGAATATGGGCGGCCGTTTTTAGTGGCGGTTATAACAATACCTTTGATGATGATGATGATGGTGGCACCACTAATGACAGTATCACTGGAAACGCCGTTTTATATATCGTTGATATTTCCGATGGCAGTTTAATTAAGAAGTTTGATACTAAGGTCGGCTCCGCACAAGACCCTAGCGGTAATAATCGTCCTAATGGTCTTTCATCGCCTTCAGCTGTAGACTTAAATGGCGATTCAATTACTGATGCTATTTATGCGGGTGATTTATTTGGCAATGTTTGGAAAATCTCTCTTGAAGATGAGAGTGTCAGTTCATGGGGATTTAGCTACACAACAGGAGCAAACCCAACACCTATTTACACCGCTTGTGCCAATGCGACCTGCACTGACAGTAATAGCCAAGCAATAACATCACAAGTACGGGTGATAAGACATTCAACCTCATTAGGCTATTTAGTATTATTTGGCACCGGAAAGTATCTTGAAGTGGGTGATAATTCAACAGTAGACCAAGTCACTCAGACTTTTTACGGTGTATGGGATAGGGCTGAATCAAGTATAATTTCTTTTAATCGTGATGACTTACTTGAGCAGAAAATTATCAAAGAAATAACTAGTTTTGGTTATGAACTACGTGTCACCACCGAAAATACAATTGACTGGGATACACACCGCGGTTGGTATTTAGATTTAGTTAATACGGACAATGCTAACACCCTTAACTACGGCGAACGACAAGTGAGTGATAGCATTGTAAGAAATGGCCGAATTATATTTACAAGCTTGTTGCCTTCTGACGATCCCTGTGATTTTGGTGGTTCAGGCTGGTTAATGGAATTGAATGTGCAAACTGGTGCACGTTTGGCTTTCACGCCTTTTGATCTAGATGGGAATGGTTTATTTAGCAGTGCTGATTTTGTGAATCTAGGAGATATCGATGGTGATGGTAATGATGATTTTGTACCGGTAAGTGGTAAAAAATCTAAAGTGGGTATCATATCAACACCTAGTGTCAACAATGCTGCAGGAGGCGAACAAGAATTTAAATATACTAGTGGTTCAACAGGATCAATTGAAGTGACGGTTGAAAATCCTGGGCCCACTTTCCAAGGACGACAATCATGGCGACAACTTGATTTTAATTTTCAGGCGGTGGAATAATGAAGTTTTTTTATGGATGGATGGCATGTTTACTAATATTTACTGTAAATGCTGATGAAATTTATCAAATGCAAGGCATAATTTCACTACAAAGTGCTGACGCAAGTACCGTTGTGATTGATAATCAACAATATAATATTGATTTTGATACTAGGGTTCATGGCATGGTTAGACAAGGAGAAAGGGGACCTCAGTTCAACGATAAACAGAAAATTGGCTTTAATGTGGAACAAAAAGCCAATGAAATATCTCGTATTTCAGAAATATGGTTTGTTGAATAAAATGGTTATTAATATGAAATTAAAAACAAAAATAAAAGCTTACCAAGGTTTTACGTTAATCGAGCTAATGATAACGGTGGCTATCATTGGTATATTAACCTCGCTTGCCTACCCCTCCTATTTAGATCAGGTCAGAAAGACACGGCGAGCAAATGCCCAGTCAGATTTGGTTGAACTTGCCAGCTATATGGAAAGATATTACACTCAAAACTACAAATATATCGGAGCTGCATTACCTTTTGAAGAGTCTCCCAAACAAGGCAGTACAAAGTATTATGCGTTAAGCGTAGTTTCTACTTCCACACCGGCTGGATATACAATAACAGCAACCCCAAAAAATGGTCAGGATGCTGATAGTTGTGGAACAATGACGGTGACTCATACTGGAGCTTATAGCGCAGCTCTAACAACCTGCTGGTAATTGTATAATCTATCATTAATCTAATGACCGGTCCTTAGTCTCTTAAAAGTGTTAGCTTGATCGACTAGTTGTGATGCTTCATTAGTTTTAATTGTTTTTAATTTTATTGCGCTGTTACCCGTTTAGTTAGCTGAAATATCATTATTTTCTTGCTGATTTAAATTTTAAATAATATCAATGTCAAAACTGTAACTGATTGATAAAATTAAGATCCAATGTCTGTTGACATCTACGCTGGCATTTTCCCAACAAGGAAAGTTCTTCGAGAAATTTTCCATAAAGGTCTTTTTTCATCCTTGATGAGCTAAACCTCTCACTAAATACCTTCTCAATAAGGAGCTGTAACACTCGACAGCAGCATGACCTACCTTTTGATAAACTAGCCGTTTTATCATATTAATTGATTCACACCAGCCTAGCTAAAATGTAAGTTAGGGGCTAATGACCAAATAGACGATTTTATATGCTCTGGTTTTAATAGTTTTTATCTAGGGGATCATTGTGTAAACAGAGCATACCTATGACCAGATAGTAACATGGAGCATAATAAGTCCTAATCTTGATAATAGTATTAGCCATAGAGTGACATTTTATTCCTTGATTAATGTTGTCTGTTACTAATCGTTGTTATCAAAATAAGATTAAAGAAAAATGAGAATATCGAGCAATTTCATTAAATAGGTATTATCAAAATCTTGGTCGTCAGAGTATTACCCAATGTTTTAGTAAATTTGTTCGAGCATATTAGTTTAGAATTTTTGCTTTAGCCTGATTAAAAGTTTTTTTAAATAAAATGGGGTGATGCCGAATATTATTGACACACTTTCATTTTCTTAGTGTAATTAGCACTTGGCAATACACTCATTTCAGCCTAAAATTACCTATATGAACTTTCAGCAACAAAATAGTCACTTTTCAACCACAGCAAATCACTTGTGGTATTTCACTATGTCTGTTCTTTGTTTATTACTCCTGCTTCGACTGCCTTAGGGCAAAAATTTAGCCCCCCCTCAATCAGTTTAGATACTGAAAAAAAACCTTAGCTATATAATTGTTAGGATCTGTGTCAATGGAGCAGGAAAATGAGTGATAAATTAATAATTTTTGATACCACCTTAAGAGATGGAGAACAAAGTCCAGGTGCATCAATGACCAAGGATGAAAAAGTTCGCATTGCCAAGTCATTGGAGCGAATGCAAGTTGATATTATCGAAGCTGGCTTTCCCATTGCCAGTGTGGGTGATTTTGAAGCAGTGCAAGCGGTTGCAAATTCGGTTACCGAAAGTCGTATTTGTGCTTTGGCACGGGCTTTAGATGCCGATATTGATCGGGCCGGTGAAGCATTAAAAGGGGCTAATGCCTCACGTATCCATACTTTCATTGCAACGTCACCTATCCACATGAAAATGAAACTTCGTATGGAACCAGAACAAGTCATAGAAAATGCCGTCAAAGCAGTGTTACGTGCTCGACGTTATACGGATGATGTTGAGTTTTCACCTGAAGATGCTGGCCGCAGTAACCCTGATTTTTTATGTCAGATTTTAGAAGCGGTTATTGATGCCGGTGCAACAACCTTAAACATTCCTGACACGGTGGGATATAACTTACCTCATCAGTTTGGCCAATTAATTTATGATTTGCGTCAGCGAATTCCAAATGCCGATAAAGCCATTTTCTCAGTACACTGTCACAATGACTTGGGTTTAGCAGTGGCTAATTCATTGTCTGCGGTATTAAAGGGTGCCCGCCAGGTTGAATGTACCATTAATGGCTTGGGAGAGCGTGCCGGTAATGCTGCACTCGAAGAAGTTGTTATGGCGGTACGAACGCGTCAGGATATGTTCAGCTGTGATACGTGTATTGATACCACACAGATATTAGCTGCTTCACGCTTAGTATCAGGCATTACTGGATTTGCTGTGCAACCCAATAAAGCTATTGTTGGTGCTAATGCTTTTGCTCATGAGTCAGGTATTCATCAAGATGGTGTGTTAAAAAGTCGTGAAACTTATGAAATTATGCGCGCTGAAGATGTTGGCTGGCATACCAATCGTATGGTATTGGGTAAACACTCAGGACGTAATGCTTTTCGTACACGTTTAGAAGAATTAGACATCGAGTTTGAATCTGAAACTGAGTTAAATGTAGCGTTTAGACGTTTTAAAGAGTTGGCCGATAAAAAGCATGAAATCTTTGATGAAGATTTGCAAGCATTGGTTAGCGATAGTCTTACTGTGGAAAATGAACGGGTATGTTTGATATCATTAAAAGTAGGCAGCGAAACAGGCGAAACACCGGTTGCATCGATTACTTTATCTGTTGATGATAAAGAGAGTCAGGTTGAAATGGCAGGCAGTGGTCCTGTTGATGCTGCTTATCGTGCCATTGAACAAATAGTAAAAAGTAATACTGAGTTGCAGCTCTATTCTGTCAACAATATTACCAGCGGGACTGACTCGCAAGGCGAGGTGAATGTGCGTCTTGAAAAGGGTGGCCGTATCGTCAGTGGCCAGGGCTCTGATACGGATATTGTTATTGCGTCAGCCAAGGCTTACATCAACGCACTTAATAAAATTTTAGTGCCAGTTGATCGCGCGCATCCACAAGTTTAATAATGTTTGAATCCGGGCAGTTATCCTCATTAACAGAGATGGGGATCCCTGTCTGGGAACAACGCACACTAGTCGCTGCGGCTTCAGCTAGTGAACTGATCACTGCAGACATTGTTGAAGCCTTACCCATCGTAGATTGTTTAATTGTGTTTGCAGAGCAGGATCATACTGATGAAGCGATGCGTTTATTACATGCAATGTTATTTTCGATTGGTTTGACCGCACACAACAGCGCCATTGTGTCGGCCAGGCAACTTAATCAGTTAATAACATCAACAGATGAACATAAACTATTATTAGCGTTTGGTGATGATCTTATACCTGCACCTTTAAATTCACAAAAACTAGGTCGTGGCCATGTTTATTTCGCGGCAGATCCGGGGCTGAAAATTATTAGTAGTTTATCGTTGAACACATTGCTTCAATCTCCTAAGCAAAAAGCAATAGCATGGAAAGATCTTCAATTAGCCAAACAATCCTATCAAAAAAGTAGTAGTTGACATTGAATGTACGTGGCATGTTAGCACAAGATATTGTCAATGTGCTCGACATAGAGCAAAGTGCAAATCATTTTCCTTGGCAAATAAAAAGTTTTGAAGATAGTCTGAGATCTGGCCATAAAGCATGGGTGTTTTATGAGCAAGCCGAGCAGATAGTTGGTTTTGCCATTGTACAGGCGGTGTTAGATGAAACACATTTACTTAATATATGTGTTAAACCTACTGAGCAAGGTCGGGGTATAGGAAAAACCATTGTTCAGCATGTGATTGACTATGCTAATAGTGTGTCTTCTGTTATTATTTTATTAGAAGTTCGCCGCAGTAATGACCGGGCCCAACAGCTTTATTTGCAGTCTGGTTTTAATGAAATGTCAGTCCGTAAGGGATATTATCCGGCTAAACAAGGCCGTGAAGATGCTATTTTGATGGCGATGGACTTAAATTTAATGTCTTTATTTAAACAATAAACAAAGGTGTTTAAACGGCTCAACATCTTTAATGTGCCTTCTAGCTAAATATAAAACAATGCTATTAGCGATGTTTAGGGGTTTCTAACCCTGCCTCAGCCATGGCTACCGCTCTAAAAACAGCGCGGGCTTTATTCATTGTTTCCTGCCATTCCATTTCAGGTACAGAATCATAAACAATGCCAGCACCCGCTTGAATATGAAGGGTATTATCTTTAATCACTGCTGTTCGTATTGCAATGGCTGTATCCATATTGCCAGACCATGATAAATAACCAACGGCACCGGCATAAACACCACGTTTAACGGGTTCTAGTTCATCAATAATTTCCATCGCCCGTACCTTGGCTGCACCACTTACCGTACCAGCAGGAAAAGTAGCACGAAGTGCATCAATGCATGTCATATCAGGCACCACTTTGCCTGTTACATTAGACACAATGTGCATAACATGAGAATAGCGTTCTACTATCATTTTATCAGTGAGTTTGACAGTGCCAATTTGGCTGACACGCCCAGCATCATTTCTGCCTAAATCAATCAACATGAGATGTTCGGCTAACTCTTTAGGATCGGCTAACAAATCAAGTTCGAGCGCTTTATCTTCCTCTGGTGTTTTACCACGTGGCCGTGTACCAGCAATAGGCCTGACAGTGACATCATCATTTTCCATTCTAACCAAAATTTCAGGTGAGGATCCAACAATATGGAAATCTTCCAGATTAAGATAATACATATAGGGTGATGGGTTTAAGGTACGTAAAGCACGATATAAATCCATCGGTTGGGCTGAAAAGGGGATTGATAAGCGTTGTGACAACACCACTTGCATAATATCGCCATCAGTAATGTATTGTTTGGCTTTTTCTACAGCATCGATAAAACCATCGTGGGTAAAGCCGGAGACAAAGTCCTCTTCATCAACTGTTTTACCGACATGGGATGAGCTATATTTTGGTGTTGATGTGCGTAAGTGTGTAGTAAAATTATCAAGATCTTTTTGTGCTTGTTGATAGGCATCATCAGTACTGGGATCGGCATGGATGATTAAAAATAGTCGGCCACTTAAATTATCAAATACAATTAAATTGTTAGAAACCATTAATAAAATATCAGGGCAAGCTAAGGGATCAGAATTTGGACAATCTCCCAAGCGTGGTTCAATATAGCGTACAGTATCATATCCAAAATATCCGACTAAGCCGCCATTAAAACGGGGTAAATCATCAAGATCAGGTACTTTATATTGTTGCTTAAATGTTTCTATCCATGACAGGGGATCAGATGAAGTGGCTTGCTCTATTATTTCACCGTGATGTTTAACTTCAATCTCTTGGCCTGTAATTCGCACAATGGTTTCACTTGGTAAACCAATAATGGAATAACGCCCCCATTTTTCTCCACCGTGAACTGATTCCAATAGATATGAATAGGGTGCATCAGCTAATTTTAGATAAGTGCTTAATGGAGTATCTAAATCAGCTAAGACTTCGCGTACCAATGGGATTCGATTATAGCCTTGTTCAGCTAGTTGTTTAAATTCTGACAGTTTCATTGCTGGGTTTTAAAACCTAAAATAAGTTTGCAAGTTCTGCAAAGGTATCTATCACCGCATCGGGATCAGCAGTACGAATATCAATACCATGATTGTAGCCATACGTTAAGCATACAATAGAAAAGCCAGCTGCGCGAGATGCTTTAACATCATTGATTGAATCACCAATCATCATTGCATTTTCAGGCTTAACACCAAAAAAGTTAGCACCATGTAATAATGGAGCAGGATCAGGCTTCTTGACGGCTAATGTATCACCACTTATGACAATATCAAAAAAATCAAATAAACCAAGATCTTTTAAGATGGGTAAAGTAAATCGCTCATCCTTATTAGTGACGCAGCCCAGTTTGATATTTTGACTTTTTAGCCATGTTAGTCCTTCAATCACAGACGGATATAGCTGACTTCGTTTACTTGGATTATCAGCATAAAGGGCCATAAAAATAGGCTGTGCTTTGGTATAAAGTGCTGGGTTTGGCAACGCATCTAGTTGGTTGCTTAATGCGCGCTCAATCAGTCGAGGTACTCCATTGCCCACCCATAAACGCACATTAGCTTCACCACGAACAGGCATGTCGAGTGCCTTTAGCATTTCATCGACACACCAGGCTAAATCGGGCACGCTATCAACTAAGGTTCCGTCAAGATCAATTAACACCATTTCTGGTTTGACTAATGCCATTTAGATTTTTGCTAATGCCAATTCAGCACGCATAGCGGCAACAACAGTTTCATAATGATGTGGATCACTTTTATCTGCCGCACCAAATAATGCAGAACCGGCAACAAAAGTACGAGCGCCAGCTTCAGCAATTTCGCGAATATTTTTCACATTGACACCACCATCAACTTCAAGATCGATCTCATAACCACTTGCATCAATCATTTTACGTGCTTCGCGTAGTTTATCTAATGTGTGGGGAATAAAAGATTGACCACCAAAACCTGGGTTAACCGACATCAACAAAATACGGTCTACTTTATCTAATACATGTTCTGCTAGTGATAATGGGGTTGCTGGGTTAAACACTAAACCCGCTTTACAGCCTTCAGCTTTAATCAATTGCAAAGTGCGGTCGATATGTTCTGATGCTTCAGGGTGAAAAGTAATGAATGTTGCGCCAGCTTTAGCAAAATCTGGAATAATACGATCAACTGGTTTGACCATTAAATGCACGTCAATTTCATGAGTTACACCATGTTTACGAAGAGCATCGCAGACTAGTGGACCAATGGTCAGATTTGGTACGTAGTGGTTATCCATTACATCGAAATGAACGATATCTGCGCCTGATGCTAAGACGTTATCAACTTCTTCACCCAAACGAGCAAAATCAGCAGAAAGGATTGATGGAGCAATTTTAAAAATAGTCATAATGTTACCTGTTAGTTTGTGTAAATGGTGTGCTTATGAGTTAAAACAACATATTTTAACGCATGTCATCGCTTTTTTCAGCTTTTGTAAATGTATACTGATACTTTATTTATTAACGAATAGATTTAAGGAGCCTGAATGTGTCAAAATTTCAAAGCCTAGTACTCAGTCTTATATGGTTTATTTTTAGTCCGCTCACTTTTGCTGCCGATGAAGATACTGAGGCTGCAGCGAGTGATTCTGCATCAATTGAACTCGAACAAACGGCACAGCAAGATAACAATATAATGATCCGCCAGACTCAGCCGATTAAAGGTTTTCAGCCACTAACGGTGGCAGGTCAGGAGATTAGTGCTACTTTTCAACAAGAAACACTAGGCGAGCGGCATGGCGCTATTGTACTACTGCATGATCTAGGTGAAGAGCTGGAAAGCAATGGCGTTATCACGCCCCTACGGCACCAGTTATTGCAATATGGCTGGTCAACCTTAACAATAAAGTTAGACTATCCCTTTGCACCTAAAATTTTATTAGGGATTAAACCCGATTCAGAAACAAATGAATCAACTGCTGAGTCTAAAGATGAAAAAAGTAAAACAGATTTAACGATGGATCCTGACATAACAAACACAGATGACACTAAAAAAGAAGCGCTAGCGTCTTTACCTGCTATTTCAAATAGGCAGCGTATTAAAGCGGCTATAGAATTTTTAAAGGCTAAGGATATACAACAGATTATATTTTTAGGCCATGGTCGTGGAGGAATTGTCGCCATCAATGAATTAGCTACTATTGCCACTCAAATTTCAGCTTTAATTTTAGTGGGGACGCCTGCTGCAGAAAATAATGATGAATTTAACAAATTAAATTTACCCATTCTAGATATGTATGGTGATCAAGATTTACAAGGTGTATCTGCTGCCGTTGATAATAGAAAGCTAGTGATAAAACGTAATGGTAATATTGGCTATTCTTATCGCGAAATTATTGGTGCAAATCATGTGTTTTATGGTGCAGAACCCTTATTACTCTCGACCGTTCGCGGCTGGTTAAATGCCACCCTTGTTAAACAGGAAGAAAGTGAATAATGCGACTTTATTATGATGGTTTAGTTATTCATCAAGCTCAGTCTGATGATGGTCTTATTGAGGTAGTCGATCTTGGTGATACTCGGTCATTACATTTTGGTACTTTCCCTAGGCAAAGTAGCATGTCATTACGCACACCGCACACGCTAGAGCTCAGTTATACCGATGCTATGATGGCTTGTTTGATCTTAAATCCAAATCCTGAAAAAATATTAGTAGTAGGTTTAGGTGGTGGCTCTTTAGTGAAGTTTTTGCTCTACCATTTTCCTGAGTGCCAGATAGATGTTATCGAGTATAGACAAGATGTCATTGACGTAGCTCAGACTTATTTTTCTGTGCCAATAGATAATCCGCGGTTGACGATTCATCATGGCGATGGCTATCTGTTTGTTCAACAAAAATATTACCAAGCGGAAAATAATTATGATCTGTTATTGGTGGATGCCTATGATCATATTGGCATGTCAGCAAGTGTAGGTGTTCAAGCATTCTTTGATGCTTGTGCTGGAGTATTATCAGCAAAAGGTGTGATGAGCATTAATTTATGGGGAAGTGAGCATGCTCTGTTTAACCAAACGATGGCACGAATAAATAAAAGCTTTGAAGGCCGAACAATCATTTTGCCAGTAAAGAATAAAGGCAATGTTATCGGTTTAGCAACCATGCGACCGGTAAATAGTGCGTCATTAAAAAAACGCCAAGCATCAGTTGAACTTCAGGAATTACAGTTTAATATTGGTCTACCTAAATCTCTAAATATGCTGACACGTCAAAGTGGTTCAATCATAAATCGGTTGTTTTCATAATGTTATTATCAATGCTGACAAGCACGTTTGTGAGAAATATTGTAATGATGATGTCATTACTGACCATTTTATTTTCACAGGTTATCAAGGCCAGTGAAAATATCGAGTTATTGATTGTACGTTCAACACATACTCTCATTGTTAAACAAGGTGACGTTATTTTACGTACCTTTAAAGTTGCTTTTGGTAGCGGTGGAAAGAAGGCAAAGTTAAGAGAAGGAGACCATACCACTCCAAAAGGTACTTATTCAATAAATGAAGTGCGTGATAGTGAACGTTTTCATCTGTTTATACATTTGAATTATCCCAATATGAACGATGCAAAAAGAGCATTAAAAAGTAAAGTAATCACCCGTAAACAATATCGAGCGATCTTACTAGCACAGCTTGAAGGACGAATGCCGCCGCAATACACGGGTTTAGGCGGGGTAATTGGTATTCATGGTATTGGCGTTGAAACCAAGGATAAAATAGAAATTCATCAACTTGCAGATTGGACAAAAGGTTGTATTGCCATGCGTAATAATGAGGTTGAAGCACTAAATCGATATGTTTCAGCGGGTACAAAAGTGACCATTACAGATTAAGCCCCGATTTTCATTGTATATTCTAGGGTCACCGTTTTGGTGTTGCAGAATAATTACCTATGTCTCGTGAAAAAATGGATGAGCTTGGCTGAGATACTTGTGACATTATCATTGTTACAGGTGATGCCCATGTCGTCGATCTTAGCTTCGGTTTAGTATTAATTGACCATTTATTAGAAAGCCAAGGATTTTGATTGGGTCTTATTTCTCAGGCTGATTGACTGAATGCTGTTGCTTATGTATCAGACGATAAGGAGCTAGGTCGCTGTATGGTTGCTTACAGCCAATGCAGTCGTGAAGCCTATAAAGCTGTGTCGATTATCATTGGTGGCATCGAGGCAAGATTACTTTGATTATTGGCTAGGAAAAGTACACTATAATCAAAGCTAAAACAGAATTATTGAAATAGTCCATCGTCCAGCCGATAAACAAGCCGTTAGTGAGCTCGCCGATATTAGTGAAACAGTCATTACTACTAAGCATAATCAGCGTAAAGGCATGATGGAAAAATATTTAACCAGCTGGGAAAAAATTCAAACGGCGTAGATATGCCCAACAAAATTAATCCACCGATTGCTCTCTATACGATGGGATCCGAAGTAAATTCTACGAGAGATAAAAAAAAACCTGAAAATATCAAGCCAGAAAAACTACAACAACAAACGTCGATTAGTAATGCTATTTGTTTTCATAAAATTCTTCGATGAGCGTAATCAGATTGTCGCCTAAAGTTAACTCAGGAGCGCTCAGGTTCTTTATGCTTGCACTTAAGGTATTATTCATTTAGAAACCAATCCAAATAATGCTTTGGCATTGTGCAACAGCAAGGCGAACTTGACGGCTGCCCCTGGTTCCACTATTAACTGAAGAAATTGATGGCGTATTTAACATGCATTATAGTCTTGTTGCAAATACCTAGTATGGGTGAGAGAAATATTCCCATTTATCAAATGGTATGTTTTTCTGTCAACATTATGCGTGACTGTTATGGTGGTTGTATATTATGCTCAATTGTTGAACATGAGGGTCACATTCAGCGCCGTCTGGAGGTTCGATTATCAAAGAAGTAGAGGCTATAAAATATACCACTTAAGGTTTTGCTGACCTAATTTCTGACTTGGATGGTCTAATAACTAATATGTATTGTTTGGCGAGTTAGAGTAAGAAAACTGAAGCCAGTTGCCGACGTTTATCTAGTGTATAACCTAGTATATTTAAAGATTTGAATAGGGATTACAAAGCACTTTTTAATCTTTATCGTCGTGTTCGTTCATTGCCATTGGTCAAAAAGATATTGTTTGTTTCTGGTCTAAGCTACGATTTTGCCATTTTATTGCCTGAATATGTAAAAGCATTGGTGACTCACCATTTTGGCAGTTATTTATAAGCTGCGCCAGAACATCCTGAGCTAGCTCCGTTTGGCCAGATGCTGAAACTGGGAATGGAACCTATGACACGTCCAAAGTCATGTTTGATAAATATTGATAAGCAGCTTGTAAAGAGTAATGTTTGTTCCCATATTTTATTGCTGCACATCCATATACAAATGATAAAGACATGCTTAACTCTATGGCCGAAAAATGGTTTTCGTGCGGATTGAGTTTAAGCTTATTTGCATCTCCAATGGCCTGATCTACTGTAATTTCTTTTTGGTAAAATACTATACGTAAAGTAATACATACTGCTTGTGATATTAGGGTTCTAAAAGATATGAAAGTAAGTCGTTATATAGGGCGATTTTACGTTATCACTAGCCCGAAAACTGACCAATGTTAGGTAAAAATTCACAAAAAAATGGGTAGATCTGAATGGTATCGGTACAAAAAATTTGATTCTACCTTGGCAACCTGCTGCTACATTAGCAGGTGAATGTAAGCGAGTTAGCTATAAAACCGGTAACTTAGCACCCGCTCAGAAAAAATCTCATTTCATACTCAACATGTACGAGCCAGACGGTGAATAATAATTCTATTTCTACAAAAGCTAAGCAGGGTAATCATTAAATTGCCACTATAGACCTTAAAACTAAATTGACGTTTTGAAGAGCCAACAAAAGTTGAACTAATATTTACGACTTAATTGGTGCTAATCTTTAAGTTGTTTGATTAGTTTATCTAAAGCTTCGTTGACCAAATCTAAACTATCACTCGATGTCATTAACTCATTTAGACCTGTCGTTACCAAGTCTGAATGTTGTTTTATAATACTACTATTTAACGCGATTTCATTAACAGTAAGTGCTTGTTCTTGAGTGGACTTAGCAATATTGGCATTGAGAAGGCTTATATTTTCAACGGCCTCAATAACAGGTTCTATAGCGCTTTGTGTATCACTCATTTGTGCTACACACTTCTGAGCCGCGAGACTTTGGATAATAATGGTTTGTGATGCTTCGCCAGTAGATGCAACTAACTGTTGAATAATGTTGCGAATTTCATCAGTTGAAGTGGTTGTTCTTGAAGCCAGCTGCCTAACTTCATCTGCAACAACGGCAAATCCCCGGCCATGTTCGCCAGCTCTTGCTGCCTCGATAGCCGCATTCAAAGCTAATAGATTAGTTTGTTCTGCAACATTTTGTATTACTTCTAAAACAGTTCCAATATTTTTACCATTTTCTTCTAAACGAGTCATGATTTGTTCAACTGAAATCAAATTAGTAGCTAATGTTTGAACGGAGAATGCGGTTTGAGTTAATTGATGACTTGCATCTGCTGTAGCTTTATTCGCTGAGCTTGCTGACGTTGATGCATCTGCAGCATTATCTGCTACACCTTTAAATGAATATGATAATTGTCTTACTGCAGTAGCTACTTGATCAGTTGAAGTATTTTGTTCGCGAGTTAGTGACACGGCTTTTACTGAAACATTTCTCATTTCAGTACTCGCACTGATTATTTTTTGTGATTCAACGCCAAGCTGCTCAATAAGTTCCGTTAAATACGATTGCAGTTGTAGGCCTGATTTTTGTACAGACACTATTTCTTGATAATTCATATTAGATTGTAACGTTTGTGTGTAATTACCTTGCAATAATTTGCGAAGAAATAGCTCAAGTTGAGTCAGATGATCGATGAGGCGATTTTGTAATGTAAATAATAGAAAGATGGCAATGCTAATCATGGCGATGGACACAATCATCACCCATTTCACACGTAGGGTTATAGACTGCTTAATTTGATCAATTTGAGTTTGATAGCTGTTAAGCCTTAATGCTAATTGATCAATCGACTGATTGAGGTCTGTTTGACTTGTTTTTGAGAGCGCTTGAAGGGCCGTTGTATTATCTAGTTCCTTGCTATATCGCCTAGTCAGAGAGCTTAAAGAGTCCAGACTTAGCTGGCCTATTTCTTCAGGTTCTTCGATCATTAAAGCATCTTCATCCTGCTCAATTTCAGTGTATATTTCAAATCTCGGCATTGCGATAGTTTCAGCAAGAATGTCAGCTAAAGTTGAATTTTCATTAAGTAGTGATTGTTTTGACTTATCGGATGGATTATCGAAATATTGCTGTCTATAGAGGGCAATTTTACCTAATGATTGGTTAAGTTGGAGTAACTGATCAAAGAATTGGATTTTAGTAATGTAATTAATGTTTATGGCATTGTTTACATACATTCTGAGTGACAATAAGTCACCTTCACGTTCACGCTCATTATTGATAAGTAAGGTCTGAGGGTTTCCTGCCAATTTACCTGCAGAACGAACCAATTGCACATTGTCTTGTAACTCTGCTATTGCTGATTTAATAGCTAGGTTATCTTGCTTATTTAACCATGAAATATCACTGGCATATAGCTGTTCTAGAATGCTTTCTGCTTGTTGTAAATCATCAGCGTGACCTGTCGCTAAGTAACGTTCAAGTAGAATGCGAGTGTCGGTGTCAAAGGAGGATTTATAGTTTTGGAAGGTTTGTGAAATTTTGTAGGGCTTGTCCAGTTCATTCCATCCCCAAATTCCAATAACAATGGCGCTAATGATAAAGGTAATAATGATGCTTATAAGTATTTTTGAGACATCAGATAATTTCACACACTACCACCATAAAAGTTAATTGAGTAGGCTAGTGTATCGTTAAATTATTACAGCTCTGTTACTTGTCATCACTGGAAAAATATAAATTTATAGTGCGCATTTGGATAATTTAGTAGTCACTATTTTAAGTCATTAAAAAGGGATGACATCACGTGATATTCTCAACAGTTTGATAAATAATAAAATGATTAAATTGGATAAGTTTTACCAGCGATATTTATCAAAATTTTCTGGGTTGGCCCAAAATCGATTATTCAGCCAATCTCTTTTGAGCTGATAATTTTCGATGGCATAAGTAAACAACTGATAGTTATTGATGGTAGCAAGACGTTTCATCCCTAAGCCAAGATAATCTGTTATCTGCCAAGCGGGGTGTATTGATGGTGATATCTCAGAAATAACAATGATGCGTTGGGCATGCGCATTACGCATATAACCAAGCCACTCCAATGCTTGTGACTTGGGCAGAGTCTCGGTGATGCCGCTGACAATTGCTAAGTCTATTTTTGGTAAATCAGCAAGCTGTTGTATACTAAAGGGCAATTCCAATAGGTGAGAACTGGTAGCGTACCAGTCTTGACAAGAATTAATCGCAACATCACCCGCTAGTAAAAGAGAGCGGGGCTGACATTGCTTAATTAAAGGCGAAAGTATTATTGCTAAATCTGAAGAAGAGTCCATGACTGAACAGGATAAAACATCTAAAGTATTCTGGAAAGAAAAGCGTTTAAGTCAAATGAACCACCAAGAGTGGGAAAGCTTGTGTGATGGCTGTGGACGCTGTTGTTTACATAAATTAGAAGATGAAGATGATGGGCAAATTTATTATACCCGCGCTGCTTGTTCATTATTAGATGTGTCGAGCTGCCGCTGCAAAGATTATGACAATCGTGAAACCTTAATGCCAGATTGTATTCAATTAAGCGTGGATCATGCCCAATACTTTGATTGGTTACCTGAAACTTGTGCTTATCGTTTATTAGCTGAAGGTGAACCTTTACCTGACTGGCACCCCTTGATTACAGGTGATTCAGATAGCGTCATTAAGGCGGGGATTTCTGTTCGTGATTTTGCTAAACCAGTCAATGAGGTTGAAAATCTTGCCGATGAAGTTATTTCATTACTTAAAGCTGGAATAGCGGGGCAGGATGAGGCCTGAAGAAAGTAAAGCGTTAACGGCTCGATTAGAAAAAGCAGCATTAAGTTTATTAAGCTTGGATATTTATCGCAAGCCAGACGACTTAGCGCGGCGATTTGGTTTGCCAGTACCAGTTGTTCGTTTTTGGTGGCGAAATACAGAACAAAAAAAGCAAGCAATAGCCGATCGTGATTTAACACCTAAACAAGCTAAAATGATTCGTAAAGCGACTCAAACACTAGAAAGTTGGGAAAAAGTAAAACGCTATCGTCCGGAATGTGGAGCGCAATTATCTACTGGTCGACGTTGTAAACTTTCGGTTGTTATTAGACAGCCTGAAGGATGGGATCAAGGGGCTTTAGCAGATCGTTGTCGAATGCATGGTGGTTCCTCACGCAGAATACGTAAGAAAAAAGTCGAAGATGAGCAAACATAAATTATATCGATGTTAATACCATTAACTATCATTACCCTTTTTACGAGTTTAATTAACGTATGACAGAAAATAATGCTTTATATGAGTTTAATCAAAACTTATTGAACTTTTTAGATGCCTCACCGACGCCCTTTCATGCGGTAGAGACTATGTCTGCACGTTTTGATGAGCAAGGTTTCCAACACTTGGATGAAAAAGAGGCATGGGGTAAATTGGTGGCAGGTCGTTATTACGTCACCCGTAATGGCTCATCTATTCTGGCTTTCACTTTACCTGATGTTTATTTAGCTGATACAGGCTTCCACATGGTAGGCGCCCATACTGACAGTCCTTGTCTACATGTTAAACCCCGCCCAGAAAAAATAAAGCAGACCTTATGGCAATTGGGTGTTGAAGTTTATGGTGGAGCATTACTTAATCCCTGGTTTGACCGTGATTTATCGATGGCAGGACGCGTAAGTTATGTAGATTCAATGCAAGAAATAAATCATACACTGGTCGATTTTAAAAAAGCGATCGCTACGATTCCAAGTTTAGCGATTCATCTTGATCGTGAGGCGAATACAAATCGTACTGTTAATCCACAGAATCATTTGCCGCCGATTATTATGCAAGTTGAAAAGGGTGAAACTAAAGATTTCCGTGATTTATTGCTGACACAGATTAAACAGCAGCAACCTGACTGCGACATAGTTAAAGTGTTAGATTATGAAATCAGTCTATATGATGTCCAAGGCGCGGCAGTCATTGGCTTGAATGATGATTTTATTAGCAGTGCTAGACTGGATAATCTACTGAGCTGCTATGTTGGCTTAAATGCTTTACTCAAGGCTGATGACCAGACAGCTAAATTACTCATCTGCACAGATCATGAAGAAGTCGGAAGTGTTTCTACTTCCGGTGCACAGGGTTCCTTACTCGAATCAGTAATGCTCCGGCTGTGTCCAGATATAGAGTCGCACCATAGAATGTTGCAGCGTTCTATGATGATTTCGGTAGATAATGCACACGCTATTCATCCAAATTTTGCTGATAAACATGATGCAGAGCATGGACCTAAACTTAACCATGGTCCAGTAATTAAATCAAATGCTAATCAACGTTATGCCACAAATAGTGAAACCAGTGCATTTTTTCGTCAATTATGCGATAAAGTTGATATACCCGTACAAGATTTTGTTGTTCGAAGTGATATGGGCTGTGGCAGTACTATCGGACCGATTACGGCAGGATCACTAGGGATAAAAACAATAGATATTGGTGTACCCACTTTTGCTATGCACTCTATTCGTGAACTTGCGGGCAGCCAAGATGCATACATGCTAGATAAAGCATTAACTCAATTTTTTAGATAACTTTAAGGAACATCCTAATGGCTGAAACAGTAGATGAATTAACCGTCGAATATATGGAAGGCGAAGAAATGACCGTAAAAGAATTAGACAAGGCTGTCTTAACTAAGGGAGCATGGGCTACTCTAATATATCGCTATCAAGATCTTGACCGTAAAACAGGTGAGTTTGGTCCAGATAAATACACTATTCGTCGTTATCAAAAACGTAATGGTGAATATAGCCAACGTTCAAAATTTAATATTTCTAGTAAAGATCAAGCAACTAAAATTATTGAAACATTAAGTAAATGGATTGAAGACTAACAGAATGAATAAAAGTCTTATAACCAATGTAATGGCGACTAGTTTGGTCGTTATTGGCCTAGTTTTAGAGGTACCATTTCGCGAGCCTGTGTTGACCATGGGCTTGTTTGCGTTAGCCGGCGCTATGACAAACTGGCTGGCCGTTCATATGTTATTTGAAAAAGTACCTGGTTTATATGGTTCTGGTGTCATTAGCGCACGCTTTGAAGACTTTAAAGTGGGCATTAATACACTGGTGATGGAAGAATTTTTCAGCAAAGATAATCTCGATCGGTTTTTTAATGAAATGGTCACTGAAAATGCAGAGCATCAACTCGACTTTCATGATGTGATAGATGAAACCGATTTAAGCAGCACTTATGACGGTTTAGTATCCACAATCATGGAATCATCGTTTGGCAGTATGTTAGGTATGTTTGGCGGAGTAGAAGCATTATCACCGCTAAAGGAGCCGTTTATCGTCAAAATGAAACAATCATTAAATGAGATGGCGCATAGTGATTCATTTCAAACCAGTGTACGAGAAAAATTGACAAGTACATCGGTTAGTCAAAATATTCACCAACAAATTGAATACGTCGTGCAATCACGATTAGAAGAACTAACACCACAAATGGTCAAGAAAATTATTCAAGCTATGATTCGTCAGCACTTGGGTTGGTTAGTGGTGTGGGGTGGAGTATTTGGAGGTTTGATTGGTTTAGTGGCCAGTCAGTTGCCATTAAATATTGCAGTGATGTGATAATAATTATTAAAATATTGTAAAAGCTTTACTATCGATTAGCCTGTGATAAGTGCAGTGTGTTTCTCATAACGTTGTTGTTAAGGTAAATGAACGAGATATCTTTATCTATCTCGTTTTATTGAACAAATTAATCAACCGTAATGAATAATCATTACGGTTTTTTTGTAGCTGATCTTTGCTGCCAATCGACTATTTCATATAATAAACACAGATTGAAACTGACAATAAACTAGTAGATAAGCCTATCTTTTTCTAAAGAACCAAGCAAAGTCATAGCTGCAAATAGCCGTTTAGCTGGAAAAATGTACAGGCTTGCTATCGAAAGCAGCGATTGCAAACCGAACAGGTTGTTCAATCACGATTAGAAGAACTAACACTACAAATGGTCAAACAAATTATTTAAGCTATGATTCGACAGCACTTATGTTGATTAGTGATGTGTTTGGAAGTTTGCTTGGTTTAGCGGTCAGTCGGTTACGAGTAAATACTATTTTGATATGACAATAATTATTAAAATATTAAAGTCCCAGTCTTTTAATATCGCAGGGATTTCTTTATAGTGCTTAGTTAGTACATTATTTGTATTAGTCCCGTGACATATTTCCACGTTTTTCACGCTGCTCAGGTGTCATGTTTTTCCATTTTTGACGCATCTTCTGGCGTTGCTCTTCAGGCATATTTTTGAATTTTTCATGGCGATCTTTTAAACGCTGCTGCTGTTGAGGTGACATTTTTTTAAATTTTTCATGCCGCGCCTCAACAACAGCTTTCTGTTCCGCGGTCATCGATTGCCAGCGTTCAGCTCTTTGTTGTTTTGATGCAGGGTCAGTATCTGCAAGCGCAGGGCTAACTAACACTGTTGTCAAGATTATACTGATTAATTTTAATTGAGTAGATAATTTCATGGGGTGCCTTTATTAGCTGCTAGATTCTTAGGTCTCATCGAGCCATTGGTAAAAATCAAGATCTTGATATAACTCGAGATCAGAGACCAATACCCAATCGGGACTTGTCTCCAGCAATAAATGTGTAGGAGACTTCTGTGTTGGCATAACCACCATGACTAACAATGCCAAAACTACAGCAGTTGTTAATCCACTAAACCATTGCCCGAGCTTAAACTTAGTTTTTTTTGCAGCTGCTAATGCTTTATAACGCGCTTGGCTAAGCTGAGATTGAGTAGCAGCATCAAGCGTATTTAAACTTATGTCTAGCTGTTGCTGTACATTTTTTTCAAAGTTATTGTTCATGGCCATGTTTCCCCCAACTTATTACGTAATACGTTTAATGCACGATGATAATGTGTTTTAACACTGCCTGTCGAGCAGCCCATTGCTGCAGCTGTTTCTGCCGTATTTAAACCCTGCCAACAGCGTAACAAAAAAGCTTGTCTCTGCCGCAGTGGTAATAGTTGTAATTCAGCCTGTAATAATTCAATCGCCTGTTCATTAAGCAAGTGCATATCTGGCGTTCTTGCCGATAAATCTTCAACTTGATCTAAACTAGTTTCTGTTTGTTGTTCATTGGTAGTGGGTAACCAGCCAAAAAACTTTTGCCGAATAGTTTGACTACGATGCCAATCTGTAATTTGCCGCTGTACTATACGATGAAATAGTGGCGGCCAGTCTTGTTCGGGTAAATACCGATATTTATTGACTAATTTAATCATCGCTTCTTGCACAATATCTAGAGCATCATCACGATTTCCAGTTGCAAATTGAGCCATACGAAAAGCACGTTTTTCATTGTCGGCTAAAAATTGATTAAGCGGATCAGACATGTTTACCGTTTCCTTCAGGCCCATAGAATGGGAAAACCTATGGGCAATTATCGCCTGAGTTAAATAATACGTTTTTTAACGGTATTGATCAGCAAAAACGATAAGTTTTCTATTATTTTAATGATGACGATGTTTGTTATGGCGATGTTTGTTATCACGATGTTTATTATGACGCTGATTATAATAATGATTATGTGAAATGTAATAACCTTCACGCGGGCTATAATAATTGAATCTTGGCACAATGAAATTAAATGAAAATAATCTATTGTTTCTATCTACCTGTTGATGATCATGACGTTGTCCAGAGTCATTTCTTTGATGATGATTGCTATGACCAGAATTAGCTGATGCGGATGACATCATTGTAAAGCCGATGACAGCGCATAAAACGAGTAACTTAATGTTCATTTTATCTTCTCCGTTGAGTATAAATGAGTCTACAGTTATAACAACGTCTCTCAGCAGGATCGGTTGACACCGTTTTAAGTTTTATTTTCTAACCTAAGGTTTTAGTGGTTAGTGGCCGTGTTTGAAATAATATATTAATTGCTTATAAACAGCAGGGCAGTGCTCTCTAAGGAGCTCAACTGTGTAAAAAATCACAAGTCAGAGCAAAAAAAGACCGTATTAATGGCTGTATACCTCATAACAGAACTATATTAATGATATTCAAGTTGATTGAGCAAACTAGGCTAAGCAAAACAAAGCTGCCAGATTCTTTTCATCTGACATGTCATCCTGTTACGACGGCTAGGCAGCAGTAGGGGAAGACACTATCTAATTTATAGGTAAACTAATGAAAGACCAAATTATGGCCTTGATCCTCAGGCTAACTTTCTTGTGAGATACCTCACCATATGATGACTGTACCTCGCTACCATGACTTGCAAGCTAGACGATTAATTTGATGATCAATAAGGCCAATTTCATCGGTTTTATTTTGGTTAACGATTAAGGCAGTAGAATAAACAATACTTTCAATCCAACCATCAAAAGTATTTAAACCTTGCTGGATAAGCTACTAACAGGCTTACTCAGTAATAATAATGCCCATATTCAGTATGACTTCTATGACCTACGCAGCGCTGAATAATTTTTGTTCTAAGAATAGCATTGACAGAAGTTATAATCAGGGTTTTCTTTATTGGTGCGCGAAGTGAGGGGGGGGGTGAGCTGACTAGATGCCAACTACTAAAGGAAATAGGATATCACCGTCAGACTTATCTACTCAAATAGCATTTATAACATTCACATTAATGCCATTAGCCATTATTTTTTCGGGCTTGATTACGGAGGGCACAGTTAGCTAATGTTTGAATCTTTTGTTCGGCTGTTGTCTCTGGCCTAGCCCATTGCATAATTTCATCTAAGCTTCGAAAACAGCCTACGCAGATATTTTCAGGATCAAGGCAACATTTTTTTACACAGGGGGAATCTATGTTCACTTGGGTTCTTTTCTATGATGATTTTGGGCAAATATAATATGACTATAATGCTTTAAATCTGTTGATGAAACTAGCCATATTCTGTTGTTTTAGTTCGAGTGTAAACTGAATAGGAGATTGCCATAATTGAATAATAGCAGAAAGTTTGATTATTATTTCATGTTGGCAGCAATTTTCTATTTATAGAGTATCAATATTACTAAGTTTATTGGTAGATCACGCTTTTAAATACGAGGCAAAACAAACTTCATTTTATTCGTTGCGCTAAGACCACTTGATGCTTATTTTGTTATGCCATAACAAAGTGAAACAAATAACTAGCTTCAATATTAGGAAATGGATGGCGAGTCATTTTTTCATTTTAATACTGCCACTATATTACCTTGATTCAGAGTTAAGTTTATCTTAGGCAATAGTTAATAAAAGACTGCTGTAAGATATTTATACCTAGCCAGTTTATTATCTTTTCTTTTATTGATAAGAAGAGTGACCAAGGGAAAGTATACCTTAATCTACTTTCTTGATTGTTTAAGTAACAATTTGTTTTCTATAGGTATGTACTTTGACGATGCATCAATCAATGAATTGGCTGTCAATTGCCTAACCCCGTAGACTTCTACCGAAGCTGCAAAATCAGATCTTATCTTTTTGACTAATAAATCAAAATCACCATCCCCCGATGCTAATACAACAACGTCAGCCTCCTTTGAATATTCCATTGCATCTATTGTTATCCCAACATCCCAGTCCCCTTTTGCAGAGCCATCAGCGCGTTGAATAAAAGGTTTCAATTTAACCTCAAAACCGATCGCTTTAAGGATGTTTTGAAATTGTCTTTGTCGTTCATCTCCACGGTCAACGGCATAAGCAAAAGCTTTTATGACCTCTCTGTTAGCTGTTGCTAGTGACCAAAATTCGTTATAGTCAAAATTACAATGATGACACTGTTTAGTTGTGTAATAAATATTTTGTACATCAACCAATAAGATAACCTTTTCCATAAATGCCCTAGTTTTTTGCATGCGGCATTTCACCGAAGACTCATTATGCATGTAAAAGTCATGCTCAGTAATTTTAGTTAGCTATTATCTATTAGTTGTCTATTCATATAACATTGCGTTAAAGCTAAATATTGTTGGCAAAACTATCTATGACTTTGTTGATAAGATGTCGGCAGACTCTTTTAGATTGAATGTTATCGCTGCCATGCAATCAGACAATCTATTGACTAATGAAGAACACTTTACCTTTAGCGACGGACATACAAAACGGCTAGAAATAACTAAAACAGATATGCTTGATCAAAATGGCAACGTTCTTGGTGTGTTAGGTATCGGTCATAACATCACTAATTATCAGCAAATTTCAGAAAACTTATGAAAAAGTGAAGAGCGTTTGCGCTTGCCATGGAAGGCACCGAGGATGGTATCTGGGGTTTAAATATATTAACTAATGAAGCCGATTCCCCCCCCGTTGGGAAAAAATGTTGGGTTATGCAGAAAATGCAATTAAAGATAATTTATCTGAATGAAAAGGACTGATACACCCTGATGATTTAGAGGCCGCCTTAGTTAAAGTTGAACAATATTTAAACCATACAGTTAAAAATATGAATCTGAACTTTGAATGCAGCCTAAGGATGGCCGTTATATCAACATTCTTTCTCGCGCCTTGGCTCGTGAAAATAAAGCTGGAAAATTACGCGTTTAGTAGGTAATCATGTCGATATTACTGAACGCAAACAAGCCGAAGAAGAACTGAAATTAGCTGCTACTGTATTCACCCATGCTCGTGAAGGTATCATCATCACCAATGCTAGAGGCAGAATAATTGAAGTCAACGACAACATCGCTGAAATTACAGAATATAACAGTGAGGAACTTATCGGTCAGGATCCTCACTTATTGCAATCATCAGGCAGACAATCACACACGTTTTATGTTGCAATGGCGCGGGCTATTGATACTTCAGGTCACTTGACAGGTGAAGCCTGGAATCGTCGAAAAAATGGCGAAGAACATCCAGCCATGATCACCAGAAATACCGTTAAAAATGACAGCTGAAAAGTCAGCCACTATGTAAAACATTCATCTGATGTTACGTGGCAAAAAAATCATCAAAGTGATCTAGTACGGATCGCTCATTATGATGTGTTAGCCCAACTACCTAATCGCACATTACTTGCCGATCGCCGAAACCAAGTCATATTGCAAAGTCAAAGCCATTATAATTCACTCGCCGTGGGCTTTTTGGATATAGATGGCTCTAAAGAGATCAATGATCTCCACGGCCATGATGTGGGTGATGAATTATTAATTATACTCTCACAGCCTATGTAAGAAGCATTACGAGATGAAGATACCCTGGCTCGTATCGATGGAGATGAATTTGTCGGGGTATTAACCGATTTAGCCAAAGTTGAAGAGTGTTAGCCATTATTAAACCGAGTGTTGCTTGTAGTATTTGCCCCTATAATGATCGGTAACATTGAATTACATGTCATTGTCAGCATCGGGACTACCCTCTATACACAAGAGAGTACAGATAGCGATATGTTGAGGCGCCATGGAGACCAAGCTATGTATGTAGCTAAAGAATTAGCTCAAAACCGTTATCACTTATTTGATACTTCCCAAGATGATGCAATCAACGTACAACGGGAAAGTTTAGAAGCTATTCGCGATGCATTAGATATGCAGCATTTTGTTCTCTATTACCAGCCAAAAGTTAATATTCGCATTGCTACCATAATAGGGGGTGAGGGCTTATTTCGCTGGCACACCTAAATAATAAACGCTTGTTTACTTCCATCATAATGTGTTGCAATCATCCGTTGATTAGCAGCCAAAATCAGCTCAAATTGGCAGCTGTTGAAGAAGATATTTTGATATTCATCTGTAATTAGAATAGGCGGATCTTCTGGGTCAATAGACTTTAAAACGATTTATTTGATCATAGACCAGCTCATTATCAGTCAGCATGTATCAGTTCAAAATGCTTTAATTTGTTGAGATACTACTTGGGCTAATTGTTGAGCACTAATAAAGGCAGATTCAATACGGCCATGTATTAGTGCATCACCACACACAGCAATGCCTGACTCAGTGTCTAACAAATAATGACTGCCTGAGTGTTTACGCGCATTAGCAAATACCCATTTTTTAACATCGCTAGTGGCAATAGCTGTCGGCGATAATTTTGTTATTTTACATAAGCAGTGCAGCATATGTTTTTCTATCTGTGCTAAGTCATCATTCAAATGGACATCAGCCCAATTATTGGTAGCATGTACTATTATTGATGGTGCACCTGTCCTTTTGGGTTTGCTACTATTTTTTGATATCCAACTAATGTCATGATCTCTGACTAATGCGGCATTAAAACCCAGATCAATATCTTCTTTCAATACCACACGAAGTGCAAAACACGATTGCATTTTGATCGTAGATAATTGCGGATAAAAGCTGTGGCCAGCGGGTAATAATTGACACACTTGTTGAGGAGGCATGGTCATAACTAGCAAATCAAATGGTCCAAATTCCAAATCACCCTGATACAAATACCAGCCATTAACTTGTCGTTCAATGTGGCTGATATGAGTTTGATAACAAACATCTAGCGATTTTGCCATCCAGGCACCGACGGCAGACATATTTGGGATACCGACATAATGTGGTGGTGTTTTATCCCAAGCGCGTTGTGAACATTGGCCTGTGTGATCAAATTCAATAAAATGACCTTGCCAATTATCAATAACCCCCTCAGAGGCCATCTCATTGACTACTGATTGGAATGGCTCTGTCTTAGCCGTGAAAAATTGTGCACCATAATCAAAATCAGCACCGCCGATTATTTTACTTGTGACACGGCCACCAGGCCGATTGGCTTTCTCAAACAAAGTGACATTAAATCTGTTGTCAAGTGCGCGAGTAAATGTCAATCCACTTATACCTGCACCAATCACAGCCACTCGAATATCGGTCTTCATTTTGGTAAGCAAAACTAAAGAACTGCTTCAATTGCACTGATAAGCCGAGCTGAATTAGGCTTAACATGACTCGCAAAATAGTTTACGACTTTACCGTCAGTATTGAGTAAATACTTGTTAAAATTCCAAGTGGGTTGTTTCGACTGTTTGTTGATCGCTTTAAATACGGGATTTGCTGAAGGTCCTTTAACCCCGCTCGATGCAATCATAGTAAATGACACCCCATAATTAAGCCGACAAACCTTGGCTGTCTCTTGTTCAGCAATCGCTTCTTGGTAAAAATCATTACTGACAAAACCAACAACAAAAAGGCCTTTGTCTTGGTATTTTTGATGCAATGTTTCTAAGCCTTCAAACTGTCCTGTATAGGCACAGTAGCTCGCTGTGTTTATAACCAGTATCGGTTTTCCTGCGGCCATTGTGCATAAATTGATGGTTTCATTGGAATGAAGTTTGGCCAAGTCATGATTTAAAAAATCAGGGCAATTATCAACAGCGTGAACCGGCAATGCAGCGGCAAAAAATAATGCAAGTATTGACTTCAATCTGTTTATCCTTGTTTTAGCTAATAAATAAAAGACTTTATTATGAATGTAAAGTTCTATATTGGAAGTGTGAAAAATGCGGTTTGTGTAAATTCATCCCTAATCACTTGGCTTAGCAAAGCCATTATTTTTGTTTTTATTTGTTGATTGTTGGCAGCGTTTAGAACAATACCTGACTTCATCCCACACCTTACGCCATTTATTCCGCCATCTAAAAGGCCGGTCACAAACAGGACATTGCTTTTGAGGAAGATCTGATTTTTTGATCATGTCAGCGAGGCTAAAAAAATATCAGTATCGTGCTCAATTGCCTTCTTTTTATCATCTGACATTCGATCAAACACTTTATACATCTTCATCAAACGATGGTTATTACTTAATTTATGGCGATTTTTAGTCAGAAAAGACCAATACAAATAATTAAATGGGCAGGCATTATCACCGTTCTTTTTAGTGACGCTATACTGGCATTTTTTACAGTAATTTGACATCTTATTTATATAGCTACCACCCGCTGCATATGGCTTACTAGCAAGGTAGCCTCCATCTGCAAACAGGATCATACCTGTTACATTGGGCAGCTCTACCCACTCAAAGGCATCTGCATAGACAATCAAAAACCATTGATTGACTTCATCAGGAGCAAGGCCGGTTAGCAGGGCAAAGTTGCCCAATACCATTAACCGTTGAATATGATGAGCATAGGCATTCACTTTTGTTTCGGTTACACATTGACTCAGACAGTTCATCTTGGTGTTAGCAGTCCAATAAAAATCGGGTAATTCTCTTTTGGCCTCAAAAAAATTCTCCGCCTTGTACTGCGGCATTTTGAGCCAGTAAATACCCCTGACATATTCTCGCCAGCCGACAATTTGCCGGATAAAACCCTCCACTGAATTTAACGGAGCCTGCCCGCTGTAATAAGCCTGCTCTGCTGCACGCACACATTCCATCGGTAACAGTAGGCCACAATTTAGATAAAAACTGATATGAGAATGATACATCCAGGGTTCACCCTCAATCATTGCATCTTGATATTCGCCAAAATAAAAAAGTCGATATTCAATGAATTGTTTCAATGCTTGTAAGGCTTGACTACGAGTAACCGCAAACTGGAAGGGTAAAACGTCACCAAAATGATCAGCAAAACGATCGGATACTAAATTGATAACCTCTTGTGTAATACTGTCTATGCTAGAACAAAAAGGGGGGGGGATAGCAAGGTTTACATCAGGTGATTGTCTATTGTCACTGTCATAATTCCATTTACCACCAACGGGTTTCCCACCCTCCATTAAAATGTTGTACTGCTGGCGTATATTCCGATAAAAATACTCCATTCGCAATTGTTTACGGTCAGCAGCCCAATTTGCAAATGCGGCGGGTGTTGACAGAAACCGATCATCAGAACGAATCTCTATCACACAGCCTAGTTTTTCTTGCCATGACTCACATTCAGTCAATACACGATACTCACTGGCTTGCGTCAGCACAATATTGTCATAAGTGTCACTCTTTATCTGGCGTGTTAGTTCACCCAAAAAAGAACCGGTATTCAAAGGATCATCCAGTTTTATATAACAGACCTTATACCCTAGCTCAATTAGTTCGCTAGCAAAATGGCGCATGGCTGAAAACAAAAAAGCAATCTTCTTTTTATGGTGTTTGACATAAGTAGCTTCTTCAATAACTTCGCACATCAACACCCTGTCATTGTCTTTATCGTAATCTTTTAGACTAGAAATAGACAGGGACAGTTGGTCGCCGAGAATCAGTCTTAACGTTTTCAAAATGGCAACACTCCTTGAGTGGGCTGACCTTTATCTTTTTTGTTACTAACAGTAGTTTTTTTTCTATTAGCCGTTGGTTTTCGACTGGCATGTTTAGTGATTATTTTTTTTGTTTCATACTGATTTTTTGAGTTTTTTCGAAGGCCATACATTTTATCAGCCGCAAATTGACGTGCTTTTTTTTCATCAATGATTGGCTGAGGATAATCGTTCATTTGGTCGGGGCATAGCCAAGGTCTATGAATGTATTCCTTAGCCATATTTTTCAATTCTGGGATCCAAGCTCGAATGAACTCGCCCTCAGGATCATGATCAATACCCTGTTTAATCGGATTATATATTCGAATACTGTTAATGCCCGTTGTTCCTGATTGCATTTGCATTTGTGAATAATGGATCCCGGGTTCGTAATCAACAAACAAACCGCCTAAATATAAAGCAGGCTGCCGCCAATGAAGCCAAAGGTGGAAGCTGGCAAAACTGGCTAACATAGCCCGCATACGGAAATTCAACCAACCCGTAGCAATAAGAGCACGCATACAGGCATCTATCATAGGATAGCCGGTTTTACCCACTTTCCATGCTTCAAAATACAGCGTATTAAAGTCATTTTCGCGTAAACCATCATAGGCAGAATGTAAGTTTTCAAATTCCTGACGTGGTTCATCTTCTAGCTTTTGAATAAAATGGCAATGCCATCTGAGCCTGCCTGAAAAAGAGCGAAAAGCACTGGGCCATTTACCCCGAGCGCTGGCAGCAAAAGCTATAATTTGGTGATGACGTTTTTCTAGTGCATGAACAACTTCACGCATCGATATTGTTCCAAAAGCAAGGTGAGATGACAGGCGGGAGCAGCTATCAAAGGCGGTTACAGGTGAGGACATTTGTTTAGTGTAACCTTCACCACGCTCATTAAGAAAGCTGTTTAATAGTAATAATGCTTGTGAGCGACCCCCGCGTTGTTTGACCTTATAGCCATCAGTGTTTAAGCCCAGTGTGTCTGCTGTCGGTAAACGGTCTGTGCGAATGTTGATTTTTTGCAGTCGCTCAGGTATTAACATTAGTGGTTTTTTCATTTGAAGATGCCACTTTGATGCCCAACCATTTCTGCTTTTTAGTCGGCGAATCACACCATTTTGAACGGGCTGATGCCAGGGAATTGCATGTGAGTTTGCCCATTGTGTTACTCGTTGGTCTCTAGCATATGTCCAACCATTCCAAGTCTCTTGATGGGACCACAGTCCACTGATGGAGTATTGATCGTTTATTGCTTGCAATACAGTGACCGCATCTCCCACTTTTATCACTAAGCGTTGGCCGAGTTTTTGTAGTTCTAAATCTAATTCGATGAGGCACTCTGTTAAAAACTGATAGTGTCTTCGGCTCATATCAGCCTGATGCCAAAGTGCAGGTTCTAATATGTATAACGGAAGGCAAGGGCCGTTTTGACTCGCTGTTGTAAGGGCCGTATGATCATCTATTCGTAAATCACGCTTAAACCAAACAATCTGCATTAGGGCGCAATCTCTTCGCCATCCCAGGCAAAAAATTGGCCACTATTTTCAGGCTTTAGACTTAATAAAACATCAAGTAATTTTAAGGCCGCATGTTCGGCTGTAAATAACTGATCTTCAGGTACATTCTTTTGATAAGGTTTGGTCAGTTTGCTGTCTACGGTGCCTGGATGCAAGCCAACAATAATGGCTTTTTTATTACGACGGCCGACTTCAATCGCCACATTCTTAATAATCATATTGAGTGCTGCTTTAGAGGCGCGATATGAATACCAGCCGCCAAACTGATTATCCGAAATGCTGCCAACACGGGCCGATAATACGGCAAAAAATGACGGGCTTTTGCTATTAAGATGGGGTGTGAAGTTTTTAGCAATGATGGCTGGCAGTATTGTGTTGGCGTAGTACAGTATTTGCATTTTTTCTGCAGTGAGTGCTTTTAGAGATTTTTCTGGCATTAGATCTCCATCATGCAGTATACCTGTCGCGACGATAACCAGATCCAGAGGTGACTGCTGTGAAGCTAATAAAGCGGCCGACTGGATTGAATTTTCGCTGGCATAATCAATGGTATGTACAATGACATTTTGAATTTCTAAATGTACTGATGTACTACTAAAAGCATGGATTACTGCTTGAGGGTTAGACAAGGCAACTTGTCTGGTGAAAGCATTACCTAGTGCGCCAGAACTGCCTATAATCGCAATATTTTTTAACATATTATTTACTCTCAAACGATAGGGTTAAACCACTGCAAAACATCTTGTTTTACGGCATTATTAAATTAAATTTGTTGATATTCAATCTAGACCGAATGCCAATAATATTGACAGCCTGCTCTTGACAAGTAGTAGGCTTGAAATCAATAGTGTTCACTTTCGATCAATGGTTGTTTTAATAGCCAAAGTCACAATACGGTCTGTTTGATAGATACGGGCTTATATTTTAGCTCAATAGTGTGTGTTTTTATTCTAGATAGATTGTGCTTAAATTGCTCGGTATTTCCCATCAGATCTTGTCGCTAGGCTAATGATTCTAAGCCTTGTCATTCAGTCTACTGTGATTTTATTATTGACCGTCAATGTTATTTGCTACCTTAAGCTGATCATTCTCATCGAGTAAAACGTATAGATAGGGTAAAATGTTTTGCAAAACTCGCAATTGTCCGTCTTGATTGGGGTGAAGTCCATCATTTTGCATTAAGCCTTTATTGAGAGCAACACCTTTTAGCATAAAAGGTAAGTAGATTAGTTGGTGCTTATTGGCAAGTGCCTCATATAGCTTAAAAAACATTTCCGTATACCGTTTCCCGTAATTTTGTGGGATTTTATTGCCGATCAAAAGTACCTTTACATTAGACTTATGAGCTTGTTTAATCATTTTTTCAAGGTTGTTAGTGGTTTCTGCTAAAGGATAACCCCGCAAAGCATCATTAGCACCTAACTCTAAAATAAGCCAATGAGGTTTATATTGAGAAAGAAGTAAAGCAAATCGGGACAAACCTCCTTGAGTGGTTTCACCGCTGGCACTGGCATTCACTACTTTGATATCAGGGTGTGATTGAAAAAGTTTATTTTCGAGTAAACTAACCCAGCCCGCCTCATGTCGTATGTTGTGTGCTGCGCTTAGACTATCGCCCATAACAAGTAATGTTGATGCTGAAGCAACGTTACCGAGCAACATGCTAGTAGTTAAAAAAAGTAAAAATTGTCTTTTAAAAAACATAAAAACCTTATTTAGAGTGGAACGCCATGGCAGTAAAAACTGCGATTAAAGTAACTAATGTAACTCATACCGTAACTGTAGATACAGGAGACTTGACGATACTGAAAGATATTAATGTAGACATCAAGCAAGGGGAATCAGTTGCAATCGTTGGTGCTTCTGGTTCAGGTAAGTCAACTTTACTCGGTTTATTGGCAGGACTAGATGTTAATACTTCAGGTGAAATATGCCTCTATGAACAGACTTTATCAAGTTTGGATGAAGAACAGCGTGCTTTAATGCGCGGCCAATATGTTGGTTTTATTTTTCAATCTTTTCATCTTTTGCCTAGTCTGCAAGCCATTGAAAATGTCATGCTGCCAGCAGAGTTGAAGGGCGATAAAAATGCGCGTAAAAAGGCAGAAATATTATTAGAAAAAGTTGGCTTATCACATCGCTTAAGCCATTATCCTAATCAACTGTCGGGAGGGGAACAGCAACGCGTAGCCATTGCACGTGCTTTTGCATCTAGCCCTAAAATTCTGTTTGCCGATGAGCCAACAGGCAATCTCGATCAGGGCAATGGCAAAATTATTATTGAGCAGCTATTTGAGCTTAACCAATCTGAAGGTACAACTTTAGTAATGGTAACGCATGATAATGAATTAGCGAGCAAATGTGATCGTCAATTAGTTATGTCCGCAGGCCAGTTGATGGAAAAAGAATAATGAGTCTGGCATTTAGATTATTATTAAAAGACATACGAAGTGGTGATGTTCTCACTCTGCTTATCGCGCTGATTATTTCAGTGGGCACCGTGACTTCAATTGGTTTATTTATTGATAGATTACAGCTTTCTTTCGTACAACAGTCTGCCAACCTGTTGGCTGCTGACAGTCTTATCAATTCCGATGAAAAAATCCCCGAACGTTGGCAAATTAAAGCTAGTGATTTATCGTTACAGCAAGCACAACGCACTTCATTTCGTACTATGATATTTGCTAAGGATATGCTGCAACTCAGTCAGTTAAGTGCAGTAACAGATAGTTACCCTTTAAAAGGAGCCTATTTAGTAGACGATATCTTATTTGGCACAGGTGAAAGATTAAGTCAGCCACCACAAAAAGGGCAGGTGTGGCTTTCGTCCCGACTGGCAAATTTGTTGAAGGTACAGATTGGTGATCAAGTAGAAGTTGGTGAAGCAAGATTAACCGTAAGCAAGTATTTAGTGCGAGATCCAGGATCAAGCTCTTCTGCATTTGCAATATCACCTCGTGCAGTGATGAATAGGTCAGACTTAGCCGCGACTCAAGTTATTATTCCGGGTAGTCGTGTACGATACGCCTTTTTAATTGCAGGTGATCAAGTTGCGATTGAGGATTATGAAACTTGGCTAGTACCACAATTAAGTGAGGGTCAGCGCTGGAGAACCCCCTCTGAAAAAGGAGAGCGAATTGGCGATACCATTGCAAAAGCAGAATCCTTTTTACTGTTAGCAGGTACCTTGGCTGTAATTTTATCGGGCATAGCGATGGCACTTGCCTCAGCGCGCTTTATAAAACGACATTTAATGCAGGTCGCTGTATTAAAAACCTTAGGTGCAACGCCAAAAATATTGATTAAGGTATTCATCATTCAATTTACAATATTGTTTGTATTAGGTTCGGTCATCGGTTTAGCGATTGGCTGGGGCATTCAAGCAGTTATATCATCACTTTTATCAGGGTTAATGACAACGTCTTTACCTGAGCCATCCCTCAGTCGATTATGGTTGGGCATTGCAACTGGCTTTATATCTATGGTGGCATTTTGCTTGCCGCTGATGCAGCGTCTGATTAAAATTTCGCCTATGTCGGTATTACAACCTAGTCTAAAAATAGAGCAAAATACGGTACTGACCTATAGCATTGGTTTTATCGGACTATTTGGACTTATGTCACTTTATACAAAAGGCTTTTTATTACCGAGCATTATAACGCTAACAATAGTGGGCATTGGATTTTTAGTTAGTCTATTAGGCTGGTTATTTTTTAGAATGGGTAGAGCTTTAACGTCAGGGGCTACTAGTGGCTGGCAGATTGGTTTTGCTTCACTTTATCGACGATTGTTACCCAACCTTTTTCAATTATTGGTGTTTACACTGATTATCATGCTGGCCCTTATTTTGCTTGGCGTAAAGTCTAGCCTAGTAGCAGATTGGCAGCAACAATTGCCGGCTGATGCGCCTAATCATTATTTGTTTAATGTTCAAGCTACTCAGATTGATGATATTGATAGGGCAACCAAACAACTTGAGATCCTAAGATCGGATTGGTATCCGATGGTGCGAGGTCGTGTTATATCAGCTAATGGAATTAGTATTGACACGCTTTACCCACAACAAAAAGGTGAGCCTGAGTTATACAGTCGAGAGTTGAACCTGACCTGGTCAGATTCAATAGGTAAGGGCAGTACATTGCTGTCGGGTGACTTTAAAGCGAATGGTTTATCGATCGAAAAAAGAGTGGCACAAGAAGCGGAGCTCAGCCTAGGTGATACGTTAAGCCTTAACATTGGTGGCAATATTGTTAGATTGCCCATTACCTCGATTCGAAGCGTTGATTGGGGATCAATGCAGCCTAACTTTTATCTCATCTTGCCAAAAGCAACACTACAAGACTATCCCGCCAACTTTGTGAGTAGCTTATTTATTAGTGATGCCAATGCTCAGTCTTTTTATAAAGCGATGTCTCATTTTGCTACCGTGTCCATTTTCAATGTTGGTGATCTTTTAAAACAGATCCAAAGTATCATTGGACAACTGTCAGAGGCCATTCAGCTGGTATTATTATGCATATTGACCGCTGGTGCCTTAGTTTTACTTGCCAGCGTTCGTTCAACCTTAGAAGAGCGTTTAGAAGAAGGGGCGCTGTTACGCGTTTTAGGGGCAAGGAAAGCCTTAGTACAACAGGCACTATTTGTCGAGTTTGGTGCGCTTGGATTATTTTCAGGTTTTTTTGCAGCAGCTGGCGCTGAAGCGGGACTGTATGGTTTGCAAGTTTATATCTTTAAATCAGCAGCTAATTGGCATCCCTTATTATGGAGCCTAGGTCCTTTGCTTGGTGTGTGTATTATTTCTGCAGTTGGTCTTTATGCGAGCAGGTTGGTGGTTAAAGTACCGCCAATGCATTTGTTGCGTGGTCTTTGACTCTATAGATCTTTGTTTGTGAATACAATTAAAATGATTCGCTTACATCGGCATTGTTGGTTTATTGCAAGCATGGCTATCCCCTAATCGCTTCTTTGTCGGCTCAAATAGGCTTTCTCTGGCACTTTGCTCAGATCGTATCGCTAAAGACTTAAATAGCTGTGTTTACTTTCTGATGTTAAAAGTCTCCATTAAGCAAAATTAATGGCTAAACAGTTTTACTATTAAAGGGGCTTACTTAGATTCTTTCTTGGATTTTTTAGATTTCTGTTTATTCTTTTTTTTGTCTTTGTTGCCTTTTTTGTCTTTAATTTTATCTTGTTTGGCTTTTTTATTTGTTTTTTTATTTGTTTTTTTAGTTTTGTTTTTAGCTTTTGTTGTTGTCTTAGTTGATTTTACAGCAGAAAGAAGACTTGCAATAAGCTTGGCTGCGTCGACAATGACTTGTTTTGCTTTTATTTCGCTGATTCCTGGGGTAACAATGAGCTTATCAACAGTGCTATTAGCCAGATCAGCGACACTTACAAAACCATGTTTAGCCAGCACGATTTGCATTGCTGGGCCAATTCCACGTATATCAAGAACAGTTTGTGTCATTTTTTTCTCCAATTAAACGAACAAGTAACAAGTGTTAAAAGTAACGATATTCAGGCGACTTTAGCGTGCGTTTTTTGCTGCGATCCATTGTGACATATATTGGGTACTCATCATTGTATGATGTTTAAGCATGCTACCTGTAAAATTGGCTAGGCGATGTGAAACTAAATTATCGGCAATAGCGATAATTTTACTAATCAACATTGGCCCGAGTAGGTGCTTGTCATAATATGAGCTTAATAATAACGGAGCGTGCTGTTGTGCTGCAAGCCATATTTGTTCATCGTTGTATAAGTTGACTGCTGCAGCTACAAACTGTTCGGTATCATTAGCAATGACACCTGGCCAAGGTTCTTGTTGATGCATACCTTCGCTGCCCAATAATGATGTCACGCTAGGCGTTTGCATGATCATTGCATCCAATAACTTACCCTTAATGCCTGCGCCAAAGCGTATTGGTGCTAAACAGACTCGCGCTTTTTCCATTACAACTTGCGCATCTTCAGCCCAGCCTTTGATTAAAAAACCTGTTTTTGGATTATTCAATGCAGTCGCTTTCGGGGGGGGATATGAGCCATAAATATGCAATTCAGCTTTGGGAATTTGTTTTTTAATTAACGGCCAGATTTGTTGAAGATGTAATACAACATCCCAGTTAGGTGCATGACGAAAATTACCAATGGTCATGAAATGTTGGCGGTCACCATAAGACCGAGTCCTTGCAGGACATGCGCTCAGCTCAATCATAAAGGGTAAATGATGTAATAAAGACGGATCAACCTTAAATGTATTAATCAATAACTCCATTTCAAAGCTGGAGATAATCAGCGAAAGATCGCAGCGTAAGATAGCGGCTATTTCACGTTTGGCTAAATCGCTGAATAAGTCAGCTTGTGTCATTTCCCGTCCGGCTTTAGTCGCTTGATGTCTGGCCTGGCGTAAACATTGTAGATCTTCAGTATCTAAAACTTTAAGGGCAGCGGGGCAGTTCTTTTCAACTCGCCAACCAAATTGTTCTTCCATCATAAAGCGATCAAACATCACAATATCAGGCTGATAGTCCAAAATGTACTGATCAAAACTGTCGCAATTTAAAGTGATTTTTTGGCTAGAAATACCTTCTTTAGTTAAATCGATCATGTGATCGCTTGCTTGACAGGGGGTCGCAAATTCAACTGGCCAGTTTTGTTGCGTATATTCGCGTAAAATTGACATCATATGGCTGCCAGCTGCCGATGAATTGGGCTCAGGCCAGACATAACCAATAACTAATACTTTTTTCATTTAATTACGTCCACGTTAATAGGGCGGTTCTGTACCGGATATTTTTGACACTATTGAGGTTACCTTTGCAACACAATCATTTTACCCCATTTCAACAATCGATAGCGTTGGCCACATTACCGGAACGATTTACATTTCCCTATTATTACCAACCACATCCTCTATGTTTATTGGCAGTGAAAGAGTTGCAAGCCTATTTGACAAACCAAACACAGTGGCGACATAACTTTGGACTGACAGGAGAGGCAGATTCAGCGATAGGTAAAATGTTTGGTGTATTATTGGTGCAAAACAAACACGGAGAGATTGGTTATTTATCCGCTTTTTCAGGAAAATTGGCCGATAGCAACCATCTGCCGAAATTTGTTCCTCCAGTATTTGATATGTTGGCAGAGAACAGTTTTTTCCTTACTGGACAAAAACAAATTAATCTAATAAGTGCTCAGATTAAGATCCTTGAGAAAAACCCGAATATAGCGCTGCTTAAAAGTGCATTAAAAGACCAAGCTCTCGCTTGTGCTTCACAAATAGATGCACATCGACAGCTGATGATTGCAGGTCGTAAAACTAGAAAGATCAAGCGAACTGAAGCCGAAAAAACACTTAATACTGAAAGCTTTTTGCAACTCAAACAACAATTAAGCAAACAAAGTATTGAGCATAAAAACCAGCTGCGAGATTTAACGCTTTATTGGAACGCATGTGTAGAAAATGCTCAGAGAGATCTAGCTAAAATAATGTCTGAGTTGACCACACTAAGACATCAACGCAAAGCCCTATCAGTTGATTTGCAGCAGCAATTGTTTGAAAATTATCGATTCTTAAATAACAAAGGTATTGTTAAAAACTTAGCTGCCCTTTTTGAAAAAACAGCTCAACATGTACCGCCAGCTGGAGCAGGAGAATGTGCTGCTCCAAAATTATTACAATATGCTTTTCAGCATGAGATGAAACCTTTAGCGATGGCTGAGTTTTGGTGGGGAGTCTCACCTAAATCAGAAATTAGACAACATCTTAATTTTTACGGGGCTTGTTTAGGCAAATGCCAACCTATTTTGGCTCATATGCTTGATGGCATCAGTCTGGATGAGAATCCTTTATTGACCAACCCCGCTGCAGGGAAAACAATTGATATTGTTTATGAAGATGAGGAAATGTTGGTTATTAACAAACCTGCCGACTTTTTATCCGTACCCGGTAAAAGTATTGAAGATTCGGTATATCTAAGAATGAAGCAAGCTTATCCGCTAGCAACAGGCCCACTAATTGTTCATCGACTCGATATGTCTACTTCAGGTTTAATGGTGATTGCTTTGTCCAAGGAGAGCCACAAAAACCTGCAAAAACAATTTATTAATCGCAAGGTTAAAAAACGTTATGTTGCATTATTAGACGGCGTGTTAAAACAACAAGCAGGTGTGATCGATTTACCACTTCGTGTTGATTTAGACGATAGACCTAGACAGTTAGTCTGTTATGACTACGGTAAAGTAGCTAAAACTAACTGGCAAAAAATATCACAAACTAATCAACAAACTAAAGTGTACTTTTACCCGATAACGGGTCGCACTCACCAGTTACGTGTACATTCGGCTCACATCAAAGGCTTAAAAACACCCATTGTAGGAGATGATCTCTACGGTAATAAATCAACACGTCTACACCTACATGCTGAAAGTCTAAGCTTAGCTCATCCGTTGACTAAAACGCTGATGAATTTTCAAGTTGATGCTGAGTTTTAGAAATAAAACAGTAAAATAGATTAAAATACACGGCAAGCAACACTAAATTCATTTTATACTCCTCTGTAGGTAATCATGGCCATGAAAATTGATAAAAATACTGTAGTTAGCATTAGTTTTGAACTAAAAGATACCGATGGCCATGTGCTTGATTCAAGTAAGGAATCAACTAATTACTTACTCGGTGGTTATGATAATATTTTTCCTAAAGTGGAGCAGGCTTTGTTAGGAAAAACCATAGGCGATTCGGTGATGGTTGATTTGCAACCAGAAGATGCTTTTGGCGATTATGACGAAGAACTATTACAAATTGAACCGATGGATATGTTCCTTGCAGAAGCACTAAAAATCGGTGCAGAGTTTGAGGGCGAAGATCCCGCTGGCGATATTATTTTATATACGGTCACGGATATTGCTGATGGTAAAGTCGTGCTTGATGGAAATCATCCAGCTGCAGGTGAGCGATTAATATTTAGTGGGAAAATCACTGGGGTTCGATTGGCAAGCAAACAAGAGCTTACTATTGAACATGCACAGCGCTATAGTCATTAATTTTTTCAAGACAATCAAACCATTATTTTGAGCGCGATATAAGCTGCGAGAGCCAGTTACGTGACGGTGCTTCGTCATATAAAATATAGTCTAGTGCATACTTGTTTAATAATGGCCATTCCATATTATATCGAGCAGAAAAACGTCCACTAAGTAATAATTTATCATTTATTTCTAATGGCATGCCATCATCAGGGAGTAGTGTGAGTATGCCATTTCGTTGCAATAATAGCGGCATAGCAAATATGTTTTCTGTTCTCTCTTTAGAATTGCTAAATATATGGCCCACAGTCACAGGCTCACCTGCATTTAATTTATTGAAAACGGCGTGTGCTTGATCATCATTAATCACCAATTCCCAGACTTCAGGCACTTCTTTTTTAACCAGTAGACAGATTTTTTTAACCATCTCGCTAGCCCATTTTGGGCCTTGTTGACTAGCTAAACCCAAAAAGGCATAAAGCAATGGAGTCGCAAGTAAACCACCAATTTTATTGGCAATGATTGAGCTGGGGTGCATTACAATATCGGCCTTGATTGCATCAAACAACCGTTTATTTTCTTCTAAATTATTACGTGCCACTATAAATAGATTAGGGTTCATTTCTTTAGCAGTCATGATAATGGAGAGGTTATTCGAATCATTATCTGTGCCTGCAATAATGCCCACAGCATCACGTATACATGCCTTATCTAATGTAACGGCTTCAGTTCCCCAGCCTTCAATCCAATCATCTTGAGGTATATCAGATTGTGGCAAGCCGGTGTTTTCAGGCGATGATTCGATAATCAACGGATTAATGCCATTACCTTTGAGTTGTTGATATATGGTTTTACCAAAACGACCATAACCACAAATAATCCAGCGGCCTTGTTGTGGTGGGTAGATAGGATGAGCTAAGGCTTGAAAACGAAGGCTAGTTAACCACATACTTAAAAGATTTAGTGCTGGCGACTGAATGGCCGTTGCTAAATGAATTGCAAAAGTATCAAAGGGATCGATAATATAATCAGTACCAAACGATGACATATTATCTTCAACCTCATGTGAATCTGCTCGGCAGATTACTTTCAGTTCAGGACTGAGCAGTTTAGAGGTGACCGCTATTTTCAAATTAACTTCATTGTTATCGGTGACAGCGATAACACCCTGACAGAGAGAATGCTCTAGGCCTGCTTCTATTAAATGAACTGGCCTTGCAGCATCACCATGTAATCCAGGTACAAATTGGCGCAGATTTTCAAGCTTCAAAAAGTTAATAACTTCAGGATCGTTATCAATGACAACAACACTCTGATTACGTTCTGTCAAGACACTGACTAAAGCCGATCCCGTTTCACCATAACCACAGACAATATAAAAAGGTTCTTTAAGCTGCCTTATTTTACGCGTGAAACTAAGTTCTTTTAATGCCTTTTGAAAGGTTTTATCTTGGATTAATGTAAGTAAAGTACCGATGGCATAGAGCCAGACGATCACTGTCGAATAGATCGACATCATTACCCAGAGACGCTGTGCATCTGTAAAAGGATAGGGGATTTCACCAAAACCAATCGTTGTTGACATATAACCAACAAAATAAATGGCATGGAAATAAGTCATATGCCAGACATTGCCGTCAGCATCTTGACCGGGAATAAGCGTTAAACCTAATACGGTAATAGAAAAAATTATCACCAGCGATAGTAAAGGTAATCGCATGCGCCGGAAAAAAATAAAGATAATGTTATTCATAGCTAAACAATATAATTAATTAGCGACGTAACATAACAGTTTCAATAAGTAACAACACCACGGAAATAACGTTTGCTAACAAGGCGCCACCTGATAATGACACGATACTAGACATTACTGTTGGCGTTAAACCCGTATTGAAAATATGAACAGAAAATGTCCATACTATAGTGGCCGCAAATAATTGCAAAACAGCCACTAAACTTGTCGCCAGTAACACTGCGCCCATTTGGGTTCGATCACCAAATTTTAAAATAGTCGCGATAACATTTACTAGAACAACGGCAAATAACTCATAAACATGGTGGTGATTAGGGTTTTCGATATCACCGATGAAAAACCCAAAGTTAAGCGTTAACGCTAAGACGATAAAAAAACCAAATATGACTTTTTCTGGATTCATTGCGTAATCTCCACAAGCTGCGTAATTATAAAAAACTAGAATAATGGTTTATTTAGCTATGTTGTATATCTAATAATGACTTAGTTTACATAACTTAAAGATTTATGGTGAACTATGTTGACAATACCAACAGAAATCGAAGGATGCATTGTTTTTTTCTTGGCATTGGGGACAAGTCCAATCAGCATCACCTATATCACTAAATGCGGTGTCTAAGGCTTGAATGGCCGGGTCATAATCATCATCATTAATAACCCAAAGCTCTAGCCATGTCTCATGTGGTACTAGATCGCCTGCAGCGCCAGCAGAAAATTCATTTTTTAGCATAATAGTGATCCCTGCATTCTCTACAATATTCTGTATATTGTGGACTAAATATCGGTTTTCATTGGTGTAAACTAATTTCATTTATAAAAGACTCCAACTATTTAGCATAATAAAAAAATCTTCGAAACACTCAGCAAGATATTCGTTAACACTATAATAAATATTTTTTTACTCAACACACTGTCCATTAGTACATTGATTGACCTCAATGGTAAGATGAGATATACGATCAAAATCAGCCAACAATGTTTTGTAATGTTGAATAGAATTAGGCTGGTGCGTCACTAAAGAAATAATAGCCGCATAGTCATTCGCACCAATTTTCCATACATGGATATCGGTAATTTGATTATCTGCATCATTCTCAATCGCTTTTCTTATTGAAGATTTATAGTCCTCTGAAATGCTGGCATCCAGCAATAATGGGCTGGTTTCTTTAATCAATCCATAAGACCAACGTGTGATGATAATTGCACCTACAATACCCATAATAGGATCAAACCAATTCCATCCTAAAAACTTACCGGCGACTAAGGCAATAATGGCTAGTATTGACGTCAAGGCATCAGCCAATACATGGGCGTAAGCCGCGCGTAAAGTATGATCATAGTGTTCAATATTGATATTGTCAGTAGAATTATGCGAGTGGCTAAGATCATCCTTCAATAACCAAACACTTATTATATTAACTAATAAGCCAATACTTGCAACGATAATCGCCTCGTTAAATTGAATGGTATGGGGTTCAAATATTCTTTGCAAAGACTCTACTAGCATCACCAGTGCAACAATGGCTAAGGCAATAGCACTAGCAAATCCACCTAGGGCATTGACCTTACCTGTACCAAATGAAAACTCGGGGTTATCGGCATTTCTACGCGCATAGTAGTAGGCAAAAAGAGCAATCGTAAAAGCAGCAACATGTGTAGCCATATGCCAGCCATCGGCGAGTAAGGCCATCGAACCGTAAATGTTACCTGCGACGATTTCTACTATCATAGTGATCAGTGTCAGTATTAATACATAATAAGTACGCCGTTCACCTTTTGAATTTTGAACAGAAAAATTATGGTCATGTCGCCACTGCTCAACGCTATGATTTTGCATGCTCGTTACCTGATTTTAAAATTGATGTGGCATTGTCAATCGTGTTTAGTTTAGCCTTTGAAAGTGAGTTATTTTATTAAGTACGATAAATAGTTTCAATCAGATGAAAGCCAAATTGTGTTTTAACGGGGCCATGAACCTTTAATAGCGGCTTCTTAAATACAATATTATCAAATGCCTTGACCATTTTACCTGGACCAAACTCACCAAGATCACCACCTTTTTTGGCCGATGATTTACATAAGGAGTGTTTTTTAGCAAGAACAGTAAAATCTTTTCCTGAGGCCAATTGATTCTTAATAACTTCAGCTTCTTGTCTAGTTTTAACTAAAATATGTCGTGCACATGCCGTGGTCATTAATGACACTCTCCGAATCTGGTGTTTAGTGTGACTTATTATATAACAGTCAATGCAGTTATTTTATTAGCTGAACTGATTAAAATCAGGTGCTGATATATTACCATTGGCAAGGTATATAGGAAGGTCATATTTGGAGAAGTGCAGTTGATAATAAATAGCGCTATTTTCAAGCTCAGTATTAGGGTTGATCTGAATGTAAAGTAATGTTAACAATTCGATGCACAATGGGCAAGATGCTAATAATTGTTGGCAATGCCTATATCAAGGAAAATGACCCAGCGTTTAGCCTAATATTGATAATGTTATCAAGGATAAAAAAATCAAAATACAAAATGATGGTAGTTGCGAAATGGCTTAAATATGCTCCGGATAGAGGGCAGTTAGGGCTTTTAACTATATGAATTCTACAAGCAAAAATGCCAGAATGATATTTCATTCTGGCATTATGATGTATTAATTACCTGTTAGATATTTACATAGCTGAGACTGCTTAGTCAGCTTTTTTTACGATTTGAGCCTGAATGTAATTTTGAATACCCATTTTATCAACCAAGCCTAATTGAGCTTCAAGCCAATCAACATGTTCCTCTTCAGATTCTAAAATACTTTTGAATAAGTCGTGTGAAACAAAATCGCCCACTTTCCCTGCTTCAATAACACCTTCACGTAAATCAGGAAGAGCATCATATTCCAAAGCAAGGTCACATTCGAGCATTTCTTTTGTATTTTCGCCAATGCGAAGGGCGCCTAGATCTTGCATGTTTGGCAAGCCTTCAAGAAATAAAATACGGTCTACTAACATGTCGGCGTGTTTCATTTCATCAATAGATTCATGATATTCATATTCAGCTAGATTAGTCATGCCCCAGTCTTTATACATTTTTGCATGTAAAAAATATTGGTTAATAGCTATAAGCTCATTGCCTAACGTCTTATTCAGTAGTTCGAGTACTTTTTTATCACCTTTCATTTTTTCTACCTTATTTGATTAATCCGATATATAAATTGATTTTACCAATTAAGAATAGCATAGAAAAAAATGATCTTAAATATAATAATTTAGCTCATGTTTTTACTCAGTTAAATAGCGAATGTATATTACTGACTAGTGGCTAGGGAAGGGTGTTTTTTCATTACGCCTTTTAATAAACGCTATTTAAAAATGCGGTGTTTATCATCTAGAATAATAAAATGTTCATTAAGTCATTGGCTGTCCAATTTATAGTCAGGCTTGAATAGCCGTTTGTTTTAGTAATTGACTTGAGTCTACGACATGATCTTGAATGAGACTATGTACTTTGAACTGACATTTACCACAGCATGCAGCTGCTGATGTTGCCTCTCGAACAGCTTGAACTGTCCCGGCTCCCATATCAATAGATGATTTGATGGTCGCTGAGTTCACATTGTTACAAATACATATAATCATAAAATAAACATCTCGGTAAATATCACTAATGCAAATAATAATGATTATCATTTGTAATGTCAATCATTAAATCTTGAGAGTTTAGTATTTATTGACAGTTTGGTTTACATATTCAGTGTGACCTTTGACTACACGCTTATGTTGAAACAGTTCACCAGCCGTTTTTTGTAACTTTATATTCTTTAATGGGAATCTATGTTCAATTAGTAGGTATTATGCTCATTGGAATCCTATGTAATATTAAGAACTTCCAGAAACCATTGGCGTATGTCTTCTATTTGTTGCCGACACACTGAATGTTCCATTGGGTAAGTTTTAAGTATGGCGGGGTAGTTTTTTTCAGCCAGTAACTGATGACTTATGTTGGCTAAACTTAACGGCACAATAGAATCATGTTCACCATGATGAATTGCAATGGGTAAGTTCATATTGGTGGGATGGAATGAAATAGTGTCTTTAGTGGCAAAGTAGGTTGATAGGGCCAGTAAGCCTGCTAGTTTTTGCGGAAATGCGAGTGCTGTTTCAAATGCCACTGCACCTCCTTGAGAAAAACCTGTAATAACAATGCGGTCACTGCTGATGCCTCGCTTGATTTCACGGTCAATAAAACCAATAATGGCATTAACGGATTTTTTTAGTTGGATTTGATCAACTTTACGGTCAATATTCATTTCTAAAATGTCATACCATGCAGGCATTACATTGCCATTATTGATGGTAATAGGCAAAGAGGGAGCATGTGGGAAGATAAAGCGAATAGCGGCGCTAGCAGGTAAGTCCAACTGTTTTACTATAGGTTTAAAATCATGGCCATCGGCTCCCAGTCCATGTAACCAAATAATGGCTGCATTAGGATTGTTAGCAGTTTCAACTTCAACATGGGGTAATAATTCGATCATTTTTATGCTCAGTAATGGGTGATTTTGAAATATCGATAGTTATACCACTGAGACTGTCCAAATGCAGCATTTAGCGGTGATTAACATTAAAAATTTATTATAAAGCTTCATCAACAAAAATATGTGTTTGCAAATGTTACTATAATTTACTATTTTAACGTCACACGATATGGATTATATGAGCATTTTAGTAATACAAATTATTATAAAGCAATGGGATAAAAGTCAGCAATCAGCGCAACATATTGAACAGCGTGCTCAATTAGCAAATCGTTATCCCATAATTTTTCCAGTAGCATCCTTTAAGCTTAACCAAGAATGTGTGTTTGACATACACGGGGATGATTTGCAGGGTAATCGTATAGTTTGGTCACAACCGAGTGATGACATAATACAATTTGATCGCTTTCAAGTAAGTATTAGGAATAAAAGTCTGAGCTATTTATCAGCGTCATTGCCACAGCGAGAGATTGCCTATAGAACACTGGGTTCAATTGATAATAAAGTGATCCAATGTAAATATGACTGGCGCTATAGCGTAGATCACGGTGGTTTTTATTTTTGGTTGTATGAAGAAATCATCGTCAACACCATGTATACAGATAGTTTCGATGAAAACCTATTTATGGGATCGCAATCAAAGGAACTTATTGATTTGGAGTAGGTCGTAACTCAGCACGATACTGATACTAAATCATTGTTCTAAAGTCATTCTAATTATTGCAATGTTTTGTAAAATATGCGACTAAATTAATAAAATCAGGTAATATTCATGTTGCTTATAATTTCAACTTGATAAGAGGCTAGATCATGAAACATAAAGTTTTAATCATATTAGCGTTAGCAGCTAGTTCTGCAAATGCTGTTAATACAGATGAAATACAAAAATCAACCATAACGACCTGTTCTTATCAGGCTGGCACAGCCCGAGAAGTTCAAAATATTCGTCAAGTCGAAGGTGATGATTGGCCACAATTTCAGCAAAAAATCAATCAACTCTATAAAGACACGCCAGGTCGTCGTGATCTATTACAGATAGGAAAAATGGTCTACTTGCAGTCACCGCAAACAATTTTAGATGATGTTTATGGTAGTGCCTTTGACAAATGTGTTGAGCGCCTGCAAGGTGATGATTTATCAGTCTAGTTTGATTTCAGTCAGACTAAATTTTTATCTGAACGGTGCCAAGACAACGTAAAATTATTCATGTTGATATGGATGCCTTCTTTGCATCCGTTGAACAACGCGATCAACCTAACTACTTAGGCAAGCCACTTATAGTCGGTGGCCAACCAAATAGCAGGGGCGTTGTTGCTGCTTGTAGCTACGAAGCAAGAAAATATGGCATCCATTCTGCTATGCCATGTTCACGCGCCTATAAACTTTGTCCTGAGGCTATCTTCGTTCCGCCTCGCTTCGAAGCCTATCGAGAAGTATCACAGCATATTCGGGATATTTTTTGGCGCTACGCATCTGAAGTTGAGCCTTTGTCATTAGACGAGGCTTATTTAGATGTGACTTATACCGACGATTTTAAAGGTTCAGCAACGCTAGTTGCTAAGGCCATCAAAAATGATATATTTGTAAAAACACAGCTCACAGCTTCTGCAGGTGTGTCTTATAATAAATTTCTTGCCAAAATTGCCTCTGATATGGATAAACCAAATGGTCTGTATATTATCAAGCCCGAACAAGGTAAAAACTTTGTAGCAGCACTAAGCATTGGTAAATTTCACGGTATAGGCCCAGTAACTGAAGCCAAGATGAACAAGCTAGGTATTAAAACAGGACATGATTTACGCCAAAAGACCCGGGATGTACTTGTTGAAAATTTTGGTAAGTCAGGCCAGTATTTTTACAATATTGCCCGAGCAATTGATGAGCGACCGGTACACAGTCAACGTCAAAGAAAGTCAGTGGGTAAAGAGACGACGTTCGCCCAAAATGTATTATCTATTGAAAGCTTAACAAACACGCTACACGCCTTGGCTGAACAAGTACTAATTACTATGGCAAAACAAGACTTGCAGGCTAGAACTCTGACCATAAAAGTAAAGTATGCTAATTTTCAACAAGTCACGCGAGCACATACGGTAGAACAGTATCTAGATATGACAACATTAAAGCAGCTTATTCCCCTATTATTTTCACGAACTGAAGTAGGCCGGAAGCCGGTTAGATTAGTCGGCTTAAGTTTAAGTGGTTTTGAAAATGAAAAACCTGAAAAAGTTCAGTCTCAGTTCACTTTGGAATTAAGTGATATTTTTTAAGTTAGTCAATAATGGGAAATAAGCAGACATTATTTATTGGCAAACTTTATGGCACCTGAATGCCAGCTAGGTGAGTTTTTAAGTGCATCAATCACTTGTTCCGGCTTATCTACAAAACACCACATATCTAAGTGTTTGACATCCATGAATTTCTGTTCAACACTCTTATTAAGCATGTCTTTTAAGGGCTTATAATAATTATCAGTATTGAGTATGACGATAGGTTTAGTAAATTGACCTAGGCGCTTTAAAGTAATTGCTTCAAGCAATTCTTCAAGGGTGCCACAACCCCCTGGTAAAGCCACCAAGCCATCAACATCTTCTAAAAACCTTGCCTTGCGTTGATGCATGGTCTCAGTGAACTCAAAGTCTGATACTCCCTTGTGTGCCCATTCAACTTCATTCATAAACTGTGGCATAATGCCTTTAATCTTGCCATTATTTTTGATGACTGTATCAGCTAGTTTTCCCATCAAACCGGTGGCTCCACCACCAAATACCAGCGCAATATTATTATCGACGAAACATTTGGCGAGCGTTTCTGTAGCATCGAAAAAACTTTGTTTGATATGGGGGCTTGATGCACAATAAACGCATATTTTTTTCATGTTACATCTCATATTTGATGAATAATATTGATTATTTTACTGGCAGATTAAGTTATCTCTATGAAAAAAACAATGCCAATAAATAGTATAATTATAGACTAAGATAAAGTTACAATAATGTTACTGTTTTTAAAACTTGAGTAACATCACTATTGCTTAATATACACAGGTCAATAAACCGCCAGTGATAAGCCTTATTATTTGCGAAATTAATAAAGGGTAAAGCTTAATTAATATTCTGTTCAGCTGAAATAATGAGAAGGTTAATCTTGATGGATAGATCAGGATTAGAATTTTGCAAATTAAACGGAAGGCTTTTCAATGCGTAATAATAGCTTGCATATGTTTATGGACAAGACTTGGCGCGGCGTATATAACTAAAAAAGCTGAGCAAGCCGCATTAATAAGCGATCATTATCTCATTACGGCGCAAAAAAGGTAATGTCCAAGGAGGGTTATAGCGGGCAATTTCAGGCTTACCGATAGGGGTAATACCTTTGCTACTTAACCAGGTAAGTAGATCTGCCGTTTTGTTAGCTGCTTTATCTTCTCCAGCAAAACCAGTAAAACGAATAACTGCATAATTACTAGCAGCTACTTCTCGTAAAATAACAGCAGCATTTTTCGGTTTAGGTATTGTCAATAAAGTGTATTTACTAGGCATAACAAAGTGTATGCGCCATTGGTCACCTGTTTTTTTTGCACCCACCGGCGCCGTCATGCTTATTTTCTCAGACTTAGGCTCTATTGTTACGGGTGCTGTCATGCTTATTTTTTCATTAGTACCTTTTGGTGAAATATTATTACCAAAAATATAACCTGCAATTAATTTAAACCCTGCAGTTGATGCCTTATCCAAAGTACCTGAGACTAATGTTTCTGCCAATATTCTGGGGCTATAAGCCCGTAATTCAAACTCATTTGATTTTTCTATTACGGTGTATTTTGCTTCCTCAATCGCCATGGCCATTCCTGCAAAAAGTAATATAAATAGTGCAATCAGCATACGATAATGTATAGCTTCTCCAAATTTAAGATAGTACAAGTTAATACCTCAGGCATTATAAAAGACAATAAATTTCATTCTTTTTTAAAGTTCAGTTTATATTCAAGCAATAATGATATAGGTTTAATCCTTGATAAGTGAATTCTTTTTTATTTAAGCAGCATCTTCACTTATATATTGACTCATACTTTAGTGTTGTGATGGGCTGTAAGTTATTATTTGTTGTAACAAGTCACTGAGTTAATTGTCTCAGTAGTAGTTGAAGCATCAATTATAAATCTGAAGAGGTTGTAACATGTCGTATTTAGGGATGATTTTTCTATTATTCACACCACTTGCATTGGCAATTGATTTTACTAGTGGCAGCAACAAAACGACGGTGATTGAGCTTTATACCTCAGAAGGCTGTAGTAGTTGTCCTCCTGCTGATAAATGGCTGTCTACATTAAAACAAGATCCTGCCCTGTTTAAAGACATAATCCCCATGGCTTTCCATGTTGATTATTGGGACAGATTAGGTTGGAAAGATCCTTGGGCTAAAGCGGCATTCTCTAATAGGCAAAGACAATTAACAAGACAAGATATTCTGTCTCAAGTCTATACGCCGGGTTTTGTAATGGGGAGTCAGGAATGGCGTAGCCGTTCTAGAACACAGGATTTATCTAAGGTTAAACCTATAGAAACCGGTGTGTTATCCGCACAGCTTAATGTGAACTATTTAGTAGTTGAATATTCTAAAAAAGCTGACTATGAGTTAAACGTTGCCTATCTTGGCATGGGATTGGTCAGCAATGTGACGACGGGCGAAAACCGATTTCGTAAATTGACTCATGATTTTGTTGTGCTGGAACACCTTAAACAAAAAGGCCGTTCAATCTGGCATATAGAATTACCCAATATTCCTCAACAAGGCCAGCAGCAAACGGCGATCAGTGTTTGGCTAACCAAACCAGGCTCATTAGAAATTGAACAGGCAGCCTCTAGCTATATTGACAACTAAATCTATTACTTAAGGCTAGTAGATCCTGCAGCTTGCTTTGTCAATTATGATCATGCAGTAGGGCTTCGAAATCGCGATTACATAATTCAGTATCGCCTAGATTGTATTCAATCAGCTTACGTAGGTAAGTCATGCTATCGCTATCAATAGACTCACAGTGTATGCCGACTTGGTTTTCTATTTTTCTTGCTGTTAAGCCAAACATGATAATTTGCATTTTTGCTGACTCGTCAAGGCTAAGTGTTAGCTTGCATGGTGTTCCGACAGCTGGTGTTGCACCAGTACAGCCGGCAATGAGCGCACCTTGTAGTGATATATCTATAAGATCACAGACGTGATGGCAATCAGTAGTTTCAAACTCAACTAAACAATTAAAGTTAACCCGATGAGAGCTTCTATATTCAGCCATAAAAGTAAAATCCAATTAAGAGTGAATGACCGCCCTAAAATAAAGCAGTCGACGATAAACAATAACAGTTTATGTATTTTTAGTTGACTTGCAAAGGTATTCATTTCATTTTTGTCATTAAATACTCTGTAATGACTCTTAAATAGCTATTGTTGTAGTCCACTTTTAATACTGCTCTCGCATTAACAGTGAGCAGATAATAAAAGTCTGTATCCGCTTGAATTAAGTTACTTTAAATTTTGTTTTTCAGTAACTTAACGTAACTTCCTGTTAAACAAGTTGAGTGCTAGCTGATAGCCTAATTGAGCGGTTTGAGCATCATATCGACCACCATCGCCTTCATCACGCATAAAGGCATGGCCCGCATTAAATTCATGCCATGTATGAGTAATGTTTGATTCACCTAATGCAGCATAGATTTTGGCAAGGCCAGCGGCGGGAACATGATTATCTTGTTTGGCCCAAATCATTAACAGCTCACCTTTAATCTTATGCAAACGTTCCATACTATGTTGGCCAGGAGCATTGGGAATAATTTGAACATGTAAATCAGTAGCATAAAAACAGGCCGTACCTTTAACTTCAGTATGTAAAGCTGCACGAAATGCCAAATGACCACCAATACAATAACCCATTGCACCGATGTGACCGTTGCACCACTCTTGTTGTTTAGCAAAATCAATCAGCGCGATATTATCAGTGTCGTAGCCTTGAACGTCTTTAGCTTCTTTATCTGCATTGCCTTTTTCACGGCCAGCATCGTCGTAACCTAATACAGTTCCGATAGGGTTTAGTTCATGGAATACTTCTGGGACTAAAACGGCATAACCTTGGCTAGCCATAAATTTTGCTGCGCGTTCAATGGGCCCTGTTTGTTGAAAAATTTCAGAATAAAACAAGATAGTAGGATAGCTACCTTCGCCTACAGGACGATGTATATAGGTTCGCATCACACCCGTCGGTGTGTCTAAATCAGCTAAATGACTTTGTACATTCATGATAGGCTCTCAGGATGGGCGTTTAAAGTTTATTTTTTATAAGATTTCGAAGCACTATTGTACATCGATTAAGGCTCTTCATCCTTTATTTGCCATGAAAGATCAGTCAAGTTGGCATTTACGGTATTTTATTTTAGCTTTAGTAGAGAGTTAGCTAGAACTATTTACTGCCCCATATTTTCGCTACAGCATGGTCTGTTCCTAATAGCCCGACGATAACGCAAATAAAACCACCGATGAAAAAGATAAGAATAGGCAGGGAACCGGCTAATTGTGATGCAGTAATAGCCGCTATAAGCGAAATAATAGACAGAAAAAAGGATAAACCACCCATAAATACAAGAATTTTTCGATGTGAGGATTTGTAAATATAATCGCCGCCAGCTGATTCAAAATAATTTAAAATAGGCGAAAATAATTTTCTCAAGGCGATTTTCATCTGTTTACTCTTTTTAATATTGTGAGTCTTAATTTTATAGTGATCCACTATAAAAGTCAGAAGCATAAGGCAAAATAAAAGTGAGCTAGTGGGCAATGATTTTCAGCTCGCTATTATTGGTGAGCTAAACAGATAAGAGCCAAGCTAATAAGTACTGTCTTATCTGTCATTTTTTGCTAAGGATCCCTATCACTACTATTGAGATATTTATAACATATTATACGTCGTTGAGGACTATAATGCCCCTCATTAAAAAGTGATTATGCATAATAAGACATCGCGTTACAGAATAAATTTGAAGGATATTAATTAAGATGAGTCAGTTTTGAATAATGGGCAAAACAATCTACTGCTACAACTTGCTAAGGTTCCTTTTCAAATGCCAAGATCACACCAAGCACAGCGCTTATTTCATGGGCGAAGTCATGTTTATAAAGACTATAAACACATTGCTATAGACTGGTTGTCGCCTGTAATACTGATCACGCTTTATCAAGAAGTGGTAGCTTGCGAATTAAAAGAATTGGCCGGAAAACTGTTTTCAGCAGTAAGTGAATGTAGTTCAGTTCAAGTTCAATATCGCTATCAACAAACAGGACCTATTGAGTTATTACTAGGTGAGGTTTGCACGCAGACCATTGTTGAAGAAAATGATCTTAAATATCAAATTACATTAGGTCGGGCTCGAAATACAGGCTTGTTTTTAGATATGAAAAATGGCCGTGACTGGGTCAAAAATAATGCAAAAGGCAAACGTGTATTAAACTTATTCTCCTATACCTGCGCTTTTTCTATTGCAGCGATTGCCTGTAATGCCGCCAGTGTATTTAATATTGATATGAGTAAACAATCCTTATCAACTGGTCGAGATAATCATCGCCTAAATGACCACGATACAGATAAAGTAAGTTTTGACTCTCTGGATATTTTCAAATCATTTGGCCGAATAAAAAGGAGCGGGCCATATGATTTATTAATTTGTGATCCACCTTCCTTTCAAAAAGGTAGTGTTGATATTAAACGTGATTATAAAAAGATAATTAGACGGATCCCAGAGTTTATGAACCCTAATAGTTTATTGATGTTATGTTTAAACTCGCCTGATTTAGATACTGGGTTTCTGAAAAAAACGCTGGCTGAGGAATGTGCCGCATGCCAATATATTACTGAGATATTGCCGCCGGCTATATTTATAAATGCAATAGAACAACAAGGTTTAAAGGTCTTAATTTATCAATATAGAACCTAAATACCGTGTGTTTTTATAGTATTAGATCGCACCCTTTTCAATGATAAAGATTAATTTATCTTCTGTTTCAGAAGAATCAATTAATTGGTGAACCGATATTTCACAATAAACAGGAATGTCAATAAATGCCCCAGGATCGGTAGCAATTAATCGAAGTCTTTCGCCTGTTTGCATCGAAGACAGTGCTTTTTTTGCTTTTAGCAAGGGAAGCGGGCAGTTTAAGCCTGATGTATCAACTTCTGTGTCAAAGTAGGACATATAGATAGTTTTCTTGTTTAAAGTTTAACAGGGTGACATTTTATCGCGTTGGCTACTATTTGGGTATGAGTAGATAAAAAACTGCTTAATTTCTTATAAATTATTAGCTTACTTGACATGGTGTCTGCCACTAAGTCAAGGGGTTACACTTCTTGCTTTAGTTAAGTTAGCTTAGTTCTATCTAATGTTAAGAAAGAGCAACTTCAGCTATAAATAATTGTAATTATTAGGTAAGTTTTACATAAAAAGCTCGTCTTTGCTGGACTTTTTTAAGTGGTGGCCATAACTTGCTGAATAGAAGTAAGCTCAGAATGTCTCTAGACGCTAGCAAGCTAGAAGCCTTTATTTTTACAATTAGAAAATTGAGTAAGTAAAGATCATGCTCCAAAGCCCTTCTCCACAGAGGACTGTTGTCAGTTTATAAGACCTTGAATTGTTTTACACGATGCCAAACTTTCATATGGGACGCTTAAGTATTACGGGTTTTTTTATAGCTAAGATGGCCCCTTAAAGTCATTATTAACTTTACCGGTACTGTTAGCTGAAACCATTATTCAGACAAGACGTCTAGAACAATATCTTATTGTGATAACACAACAGCTGTCAGTTTATCATTTACAAACAGGATTCAGCGTTTGTCATCATGACGACGTGTCCGCTGAAAGTCTTCAATCATTAGCTGCATATACAAGGTAGGAGTTAATATAGATGTTTGTTCCAACTGTACTCAATCTTTTAGTATTGGCTGCGGCTGTTACCCAAACCAAGAAAACCATACGTAGAAATTTCCCTGTTGTTGCCCGATTTTGCCAGTCTTTTATCCAGTATTAAATTTTCATCTGAGATCACTGATATACGAGATATAAAAAAAGCGCAAGATTCCATCAGTTCTAACGGTCATAAAGAGATAAACAATAGTTATGAATTTTTAGATATGGTTCACCGTCTAGGAGGTTTTAGCAGTAAACCGGCTGAATTCAAAGAGGTAGCTGGACCTCATGACTTTTTTGATTCTTTGTTTAGTAAAATAAATGAGCGGGGTATTGATTCAGCACCTGACTTTATAACTATTGATAGTGCAGATGATGGCAGTGGCGTTGCACCACAAAGCTTGATGGATTAGATGGGCTTGCCATTAAAAAAAGTTTACCTTTTCTGGTCGATAAATTAATAGAGCATAAACTTAGAAACAGGATAAAAGTGGTCTGTTTAGGTAGATTAGTAACACAGTCTGAAGTGCCATAGGAGCAGATTTTGTAAGGTCTGCCCGAGGGTTTAGTTTTCATAAAGGTGTATGAGAGCCTTGCATTGTAATAAAAATACCTATCCTACTGGCATAGCAACACAAGAACCTAAGTTTCAAAAAGCCCTTAACCCTGCTGATAAGTCTGTGCGTGTCGACGCCCTATACAGGGGATATGGTGTATGAAGTAAGTACTATCGCACATTAATGTGGTGTAAAATAACCACGTTACCTGAAAAGATATGATGTAAAAATTGTTACTGAAAATAGAAAAAGTGTCTTGTTATCATATTCTTATCCTAAAGTCTCTCCTCATGATGACACAGTATAAGTATAAATAAACGATGGTTATTCAGGCCAAACTTTCTATTATTTTTCCGCTTATTGGCGTAGGTATATTGGTTATCGTTCTCAGACATTTTTTAGCACTACCCTATACCTTATGATTAGTTTTATTGGGATTTATTCTATCCCTGATTATTGTATAATTAGGTATCGATACCCGTGTGCGTACGAGTAATTTTCAGAACATCATTTAATTTATAGTGCTGCCAGTATTAATATTTGAAGCTGTTTTTGTCTTAGACAGTAAACTGTTGTTTAAATACTTACTCAACATACTGACCTTTGCGACTACAGGGTTACTTATTTCCAACCCTGTTATTGCTATTTTCTTTATTATGTCCTTAATCATCTGGGCTTTCCTTTTATAGCGGCTTTATTAACGGGGCTTGTTATTTCGGCAACCGCTCTTACTGACTTAAACATATTGATTGAAGGTGAAAACCTGTTTGATAATGCTACTGTCATTGTCTTATTTGGCATCTTGTTAGTATTGCTTTAGGTCAAAGTACAGATCTACAGCTTTAATTCAGCATTGAACGAACCAGTGAAAACTGTTTAATTAAGGTGTTTTTACTCAGAGTGATTTTTTCAACATAAGCATAGTGTCGATAGTCAGTATAGCCCTAAAGGCTTAATGAGTATTTTGCTGGATTTTTTAGTCAGGTTTAACACAATAGTTTCCTATTTATAAGCAGGCCAGTAGTATGGTAACCAACTATAAGACCTTGAACTGTGACAATACCTTTAATTTCATCAGTTATTTAATGTTTTGATGGCTAGCAGTATCATTAATCAGTGAATACTGTCTTTCAATTTATGTATAATAGATGAGATAATTCCGTCAGTCATCATCTAATAAGGTCAAAATAATGAACTATAAAAAACTAATCCTGACTAATCTTGTGCTCACTACTTTCTGTATTTCCTCACCTATAATTGTTTTGGCCAATGATCACACAGAAGATATGCATGCCAGTGAACACCAACACCATCATGGTGATGACGGACATGCCAATGAACATGAACACCACCATGGTGACGACGGACATGCCAATGAACATGAACATCACCATGGTGACGACGGACATGCCAATGAACATGAACATCACCATGACGACGACGGACATGCCAATGAACATGAACACCATCATGGAGACGATGGTCATGCCAATGAAAATAAGCACCATAATGGTGATGAAGAAGCTATCGAACACGAACATAATCATTAAAAAGCAGCAATAATGTCCAATCAAATAGTAATCATAATCGTCAGTTAGTATGTCAAACAATCAAAACAAAACACAGGCCTTGGTGCTGTTAGAAAATAGCTTAACTTGCTCATCTACTCTCAGTATTAAGATTGAGCAGAGCTTTATGCTCACTGCCTTTAATAACTTAGCGACTGTTGAAAGCGTGATGGGTTTAGCCAAGTCATTGTAGCGTGGTGTGATCGGGGAAAGCTTAGAAATAATTGAACATGGCACCGCATTATTACAAATGGGCTGCCAATTAGTCCAAGGTTATGGCATCGCAAAGCCAATGCCTGCCCAAGATGTTCTAGCTTGGATCAGTCAATGGAAGCCTGATAATGCTTGGCTTAGTTAAAAGTAACATTTGATGTTAGATTATTTTGGATAAGTATCAATAATTTGCTTAATATGCTAAACAGTGAGTTAAATACTTTTATCACGTCAGCTTTAAAGTGACTATCACCTCAGTTTTTTTATATAGACTTCACATATTGTAGCCTTAATTAAAAATTCCTCACAAGCATATTTTTATTTTGAAACTTATTAGTTTCAAGAGTGTTTATAAGTATATAGCATATGTTTATTAAGTGAAGAATGTTGGTTTGCCCATTTTTGTAATATCTGAGTTACTGGTGACCACAACAAATTAAAGGCTAATATCCTCTTTTAATGATATCGCATTGACGGCCTCTAATGCTAGCTTTGCTCTTTCAGCTTTTGAGATATATTTGTCTTTTTTACTCTCTTGTAGTTGCTTTTCAGGGTTTCTCAGCTTATTTTTGTGCAGTTGAATTATCTTTTTTTTACGATTCATAAGGCCTTTCTTATTATCAAGTGAACGTTAGACTAAGGATACATAATATAAGTTTAATGGAATTTTTGCTTTTTTTCTTTTAGCATGAACAACTTTAAGCCAAATACAAGGCAGGTCACAGTAGTAAGGCAAGTTAGCTGGGATTTTAGATGTTTTATTTGTTGTCAAACAAAACTCTTGACAGGCATTCGATTCTAATTTGTAGGCTGCGTAATTTGCTTTTTGCTTAGTACAAAGCGCCGAGCCTAGAAAATAGCTGTGATAAGCTTTTTTTAAAGTAATAATCGATTCTGATGAAGCTATAACTACGTGGATTTTTTTAGCTTCATTAACAAGATTTTTTGTATTGAATATTTAGTATTAGCTTGTGCAACTTCCTTTGGTGAGTGGCGCTGTATATTTACCGCCTTTGATCAAGATCTAAAGTTATAAGGCGATATGTAGCTGTTTTTATTGTGCTTTACAATAAGTCGGAATCCTGCTGGTTTGTCTAAAACATTCCATTTTTCTCAGTTTCGGTTAGCTTGTGGAATGTTTCGTAGCCTGATGATTTATTCTATCTGAGGATTCTAGGAGGATTTTTAATAACTGACAAGGTTGATATCGCCAAAGCAAAAAATTCTATCGATTGTTCTGAATCTTCACATGATTTTATTGAACGCTCTAAAATGTTCTCATTGTTTCAACTGGGGTAATCTAAGCATGCTGAATTTGTGTTTTAATTTACGATTCGATTGAAAATTAGTTTTTACATGTGAAGATACTATGAACGCTTCTATTAAGTAGAAGCTTAGGATAGTTAATGTTGTCTTTTCCAGCACTAACCACTTTAAATACTTTTATTACCCATAGCTTGTTAAAATTACTATCAACAGATCTAATGCCATCTATATAATTCATTCTTACTGATTGTATCTTAGGGTTCATTTTAGTTTAGATAATATTGAATGCATTTGTTGCAATGTCTGAGTAAAAAGGATGATGCCATTAATTATTAAAAAATTTCTCTTTAGAGAGCAGTGAGAGGGCACATCTGCCATGCTCTTTAATTATCTAAGATATATTTTTACTCTTTGTGGGGAGATGGAAGATCTAGAAACATCTTTCTAGTACATTTACGGCACTTTTAGAAAATTTCAATCCCATTTCAGGTATAGAGCCCGAGGTTTAACTCTATTTTTGAGTATTTATACGGTAGACTTCATCAATCCAAAAAAGCCAGAACAATCTCTTATTCTGGCTTTTTTTAGTTAATCCCAATTAAGTGCACCACCGGTTTGGTACTCTGTAACTTTGGTTTCAAAGAAGTTTTTCTCTTTTTTCATATTAGATTGTTCATCTAACCAGGGTAGAGCCGCTTCTGCGCCAGGGAAGGGTTCTCCGAATCCGAGTTGTTTAGCACGGCGATTAGCGATGAAGCGAAATTGAGCCACGTGATCTTCCTGGGAGTAACCTAGTATGGGATCACGCAAAATGTAGCTGGCGTAAATACGTTCTGCTTCTTCAGCTTCTTCAAACATTTTTTGAATTTTCGCAGGATCTAATACGACATTTTCTTCTTTAATGATTTGTTTTACAACGCGAATACCAAATGAAGCATGCATGACCTCATCACGCATAATGTATTGTAATTGCTCGGAGGTACCTTTCATCAAACCACGGCGTTGCAGGGCGAAAATAGGGCTAAAACCATTGTAGAACCAGCAACCTTCAAAAATAGCAGCAAAGAAGGCATAAGCCATAACAAAATTTTCTAGCTCGTCACGATCATGCAAGTTAATGTCACTACGCATAATCGAGTTAAGGCGACTATTAGCCAGTTGGATTTTTTGATTTATTTCTGGCACAACACGGTAGCGGTTATAAATTTCACTTTGATCAAGACCGATAGTTTCGATGCAATGTTGGTATGTCCATGTATGCAATGCCTCTTCATACACTTGGCGTGCTTGATAGATTTGTAACTCAGGCGCACTCATTTTTTCCATCACCGCTAAACCGATATTACGCATGGCGAGAATGTCGGATGTGGTTAGGTATGACAAGACATTTTCATAAACATGGCGTTCTTCTAAGGTCAGCTTATGACGGTAGTCATGAACGTCTTGTGCCATATTAATATCAAGCGGTGTCCAGTGATTCTTGTTGGCATTAAGAAAATACTGCCATGCCCAAGGATATTTAAAGGGAGCTAATTGGTTGATATCAGTCATGCCATTAACCACGCGTTTATCGTCCGGATTAACAGGCGCAATATTAGCTAATGGCAATGACATAATTGGCGTATTGGCCTCGGTAGGTGGCGCTTTAGCAACCATTAATACATCATCACTCTCAACTACTTCAACTGCCTCATCTTGTGCAGAAAATGGATCTTCCCAATTTAACATTATTGACATGCCTCACAATCTGGTTCTAGAATTGAACACGCTTGAGGGGCTTCCATGCCTTCTCCTAATACGAGTTCGTCATTTATATTTGATACGGGGGCTAAGGCGACAGGTTCTGAACTTTGTGAACTGCTGGTTTTTTCTGCTGCTGTTGCACCCATTGAACGTAGGTAGTAGGTTGTTTTTAAACCACGTACCCATGCTAGTTTGTATAAGTTGTCCATTTTTTTACCTGATGGTTCAGCCATGTACAAGTTTAAGCTTTGTCCTTGGTCAATCCATTTTTGACGACGAGAAGCGGCCTCAATTAACCAACGTGCATCCATTTCAAAAGCAGTGACGTACAATGCTTTTAATTCTGCAGGTACACGATCAATTGATTGCACACTACCATCGAAGTATTTGAGATCATTGATCATAACGTCATCCCACAAACCACGCTCTTTTAAGTCATCCACCATGTAGGGGTTAATAACTGTAAATTCACCTGACAAATTCGATTTAACGAATAAGTTTTGGTAAGTGGGTTCAACCGATTGACTAACACCACATATATTAGAGATTGTGGCAGTAGGAGCGATTGCCATGGTGTTTGAGTTACGCATACCTTGTTGCTTTATTTTGTCACGTAAAGTGTCCCAATCTAGAGTTTGGCTCTCATCTTGTTGAAGATATTCACCTCGTGCTTCTTTAAGTAGTTTGATCGAATCGATGGGCAATATGCCTTTGCTCCACAAACTACCTTCGTAGGTTTTGTAACGTCCACGTTCTGCAGCAAGATCGGATGATGCTTCAATAGTATAGTAGCTGACGGCTTCCATTGATGTATCAGCAAATGTTACTGCACTATCAGAGCTATATGGTAGACGTAGTTTATAAAGTGCATCTTGGAAGCCCATTATGCCGAGGCCCACGGGACGATGTAGTAGGTTAGAATGACGGGCTTGCGGCACACTGTAATAGTTGTATTCAATCACGTTATCTAACATACGCATGGCGGTGGTGATGGTACGTTTTAGTTTTTCTAAATCGAGACCATTTTCACCCACATGCTGCGGTAAGTTTACTGAACCTAAGTTACATACAGCGATTTCATCATCGGATGTATTTAGGGTGATTTCTGTACATAAGTTTGAGCTATGAACGACACCAACGTGTTGTTGTGGGCTACGTAAGTTACACGGATCTTTAAATGTAATCCAAGGGTGCCCTGTTTCAAATAACATACCTAACATTTTGCGCCATAAGTCATTAGCAGGCATTGTTTTGGTATTTCGCATTTCACCACCGGCCGCTTTTACTTCGTAAGCTTTGTAGGCCGCTTCAAATTTCAAACCAACTAAATCATGTAAATCAGGTGTTTCTTCTGGTGAGAATAATGTCCAATCACCATTTTCAGCCACGCGTTTCATGAATAAATCAGGGATCCAGTTAGCGGTATTCATATCATGAGTACGACGACGGTCATCCCCTGTATTTTTACGTAAATCTAAAAACTCTTCAACATCGATATGCCATGTTTCTAAATAAGCACACACTGCACCTTTACGCTTACCACCTTGATTGACAGCAACGGCAGTGTCATTAGCCACTTTTAAGAAAGGCACAACACCTTGTGAGTTACCATTAGTGCCTTTGATATGAGCGCCTAAACCTCGCACCCGAGTCCAATCATTTCCTAGACCACCGGCAAATTTTGATAGCAGTGCATTATCACGCATTGCACTATAAATACCGCCCAAATCATCAGGGACGGTTGTTAAGTAGCATGACGATAATTGTGGGCGTAATGTACCGGCGTTAAATAGGGTAGGTGTGCTACTCATAAAGTCGAATGAAGACAATAAATTGTAGAATTCAATAGCGCGCTCTTCACGGTCTTGCTCGTTGATTGCTAAGCCCATTGAGACTCGCATATAGAACGCTTGTGGTAGTTCAAATCGAACATTGTTTTTATGGATGAAGTAACGGTCATACAAGGTCTGTAGACCCAGATAGGTAAAGTTGAAATCGTGCTCTGGTTTTAGTGCTTTACCCATACGTTCTAGATCATACTGAGCTAACTCAGGAGCCACTAATTCATGTTCAATCGCATGGTGAATATAGCGTTTAAAATAATCGGGATAGACATCCATCATTTCATGCTGTGATGCTTGACGAGGTTGCTTGTAAACAAAGGTCAATGCTTCACGACGAATGCTATCCATCAATAAACGAGCTGCTACAGTACTGTAGTCAGGATCTTTTTCGATAAAAGTCCGTGCTGACATAACTAATGATTTTTCAACATCAGCTTCATTAACACCATCAAATATATTACGTTGTGTATCACGTAAGATAGCTGCACTATCGACTTCTTTTAAACCTTCACAGGCTTCAACAATCAAACTTTGCAAGCGATTAATATCCAGCGGCGCTTTGCTGCCGTCTAATGCGGTTACATTAATAACGTTGACAGATACAGGTGATGGATGCTGTTTTTCTTCTTCAGCACGTTTTTGCGCTTGTTGATCACGGTAAAGTACATAAGCACGGGCCACTTTGTATTCGTCAGCGCGCATCAATGCCAATTCAACTTGATCTTGAATATCTTCGATATGAACCGTGCCACCATCATCCAAGTGGCGTGTTAGGTTTTGAGAAATTTGTTTGGCAATATTGGCAACGATATCGTGAATACGACGACTATCGCTAGCTGAATTACCCTCTACGGCAAGAAAAGCTTTAGTAATTGCGGTGGCAATTTTACTTATATCAAAGTCAGTTACCTGGCCATTACGGCGGATAACTCGATACTGACTTGAGATTGAAGAAGTTGCTGCTGATTCATTTGCCATAGTGCAAAACCCTGCGTTTATCTGAAGAAGACGGAAATCCCTAAACCACAAGCTGTAGTGGTTTTTTTAGTATTGAACCACAAGATGATGTGGTTTGGAATAGTAGGCAGTGGATAAGTAGGTGGTTTCCTGTGGATAACTTTAAGGGACTATCCTGTGAACTTAATAGGGACGGGACTTGATGATTTATCAAAAAAATTAGCCTAGCAATAAAAAAATTGTCAGGCCATTTTTGGCCTAAAGTGCTTTTACAGCCTCTAAAACTTCTGCAAGGTGTTCTTTTACTTTAACCTTACGCCATTCTTGACGCAAAATACCTTGTTTATCGATTAGGAAGGTACTGCGCACAATTCCCATATATTCGCGACCGTAGTTCTTTTTCAAATGTAAAACATCAAAAAGTGCACATGCGTCTTCTTTGGCATCAGATAATAATTCAAAAAGAAATGCGTGTTTATTTTTGAAATTTTCATGCACACGAACACTGTCACGTGAGATGCCAAAAATAACGGTGTTATGCGCCGTAAACTCGGCAATATGGTCGCGAAATAGCAGTCCTTCCAGTGTGCAGCTAGGTGTATTGTCTTTTGGATAAAAATAAATAACGATATTTTTACCTAGATGGACAGATAATCGAAAAATATTCTCGCCGGTACTAGGTAGTTCAAAGTCTGGCATAGCTTGGTCAATTTGTAAGCTGCTCATAGGATGTTTGCTCTCAGTATTGGGTCAATAGCTTAATATAGACTTTAGTTAGTGGTATAGTTAACCATCAAAGGATGAATATGGATATTCGCTTCTTGTTATCTTGTAACGGGCAAAGTAATATGTCGGTTTATTTTATGGAGTCTGGCGAACATGTTTAGCGGCAGTATGGTAGCACTGGTGACACCTATGCGAACAGATGGTTCTTTGGATAGCGACTGCCTGAAGAAGTTGATTGAGTTCCACATAACCAATGGTAGCGAGGCAATCGTAGCCGTTGGAACTACGGGTGAGTCAGCAACATTGACAGTTGAGGAACATTGCGCAGTTATTCGGCAAGTTGTCAGCCAAGTCGATGGGCGGATCCCTGTTATCGCGGGTACTGGGGCAAATTCAACAAGAGAAGCCATTGAATTAACCCAATATGCGAAAGACTTAGGTGTTGATGCCGTGTTATTGGTAACACCTTACTATAATAGGCCTACCCAACAAGGCCTATATCTGCATTATAGGGCAATTGCTGAAGCAGTTGATATACCTCAAATTCTTTATAATGTACCTAGTCGAACAGCCTGTGACTTATTACCTGAGACGGTAGCTCGCCTTGCTGATATTAGAAATATTATTGGAATAAAAGAAGCAAGCGGTGATTTATCTCGGGTCACTCAGATAAAAGCCTTATGTGGCAATAAAATTGAGCTATATACAGGTGAAGATGGCAATATTGTTGATTTCATAATGGCTGGAGGCCATGGTGTTATTTCTGTTACTGCCAACGTAGCACCCGCGTTAGTGCAGGCAGTTTGTGCAAAAGCACTTGCTGGCGATCAAACGGCTGCACAAGCAATAAATAGCGAATTGGCTTTATTGCATAAAACATTGTTTTTAGAATCCAATCCAATTCCAGTTAAATGGGCTTTAGCAGAGATGGGCTTAATCCCCACAGGTATTCGATTGCCTATGACCCTACTATCAGAACAACATCATCAGTCGGTGCGTGAAGCATTAACGGCTGCCAGTTTGTTAAACTAAATTTTTAAGTGAACTCAACTACATGAAAGTTATCCGTTTTAAATATATATCTTTAGCTGTATTGTTGGCTACAACGCTGGGTGGTTGTAGTCTTTTTTCATCGTTAGATGAGGTTGTCCCTGACAATAGCAAAAAATATCGTAAAGCAGAAACTATGCCTCCTCTCGATGTTCCTCCTGATCTGAGTACCGTCCGGATCATTGACTCTATTGCAGGAAGTCAAACTAGCTCGGCGACGTATTCTGAATTTGAAGAAGCAGAAAATAACCCACTAGCTTCTAAATACAATGTTGCTCCTGAGACTAAACCCGCTTTAACTGGCCAAGGTAAAAAACGTCATTTAGTTGTGCCAGGAGAACTAGAAGCATTATGGGAGCGGAGTTTAGATTTCTGGAGAGAAAAAGATATTGACATTGTCCATAAAGACTTCCGTATTGGTTTGATGGATACAGCGATAACAGCAGATGATTATGCTTATCGATTAAGGCTACAACGGGGGGATAGATCAAAAGCGTCCTCTCTTTATATCAGTGCTGCGTCTGGTGAAAATAACGCACAAAAAAATGAAGCGATGCTTCGTCAATTAGCTGAATTTTTAGGCGCCTTGTATCAACAAGAAAAAGCTGAAATTCAAGCAGTAAAACAAAGTCAGCCTCAAATAGCGGTTGTTAACACTCAACTTATTGATGAGGCAAACGATCAGCAAGCATTAATGGTTGAGCAAGATTTTTCTAGCGTATGGAGACGAGTAGGGCGTATTTTAGATAGCAAAGGCTTTGCTGTTGAAGATCGGGATCGCACACGAGGTATTTATTTTGTTCACTATTTAGATCCATTAAATGATGTTGAAGAGGACGAGTCAGGTATTTTGAGCAGTTTGGCTTTCTGGAAAGATGAAGTTGACAAATCACCTGAAGAATTTTATTACATTAAACTTATCTCTGATGCCGACAAAACTAAAATTGTTGTGTTAGATGCACAAGAAATAAGAACGTCCTCTGATACTGCTAAACGTTTGTTAACCTTAATGCAGGAACAATTGTCACAATAATGCGTTTTTCTTCTCTAGGCAGTGGAAGTAAAGGTAATGGAACATTAATTTCACAGGGAAAGACTACCTTACTGGTCGATTGTGGTTTTTCTGCTCGTGAAACTGAAAAACGTTTACAGCGTTTATCTTTTAGCGCTGAACAGTTAACGGCTATGGTCATTACACATGAACATGCTGACCATATTAATGGTGTACGTGTTTTAGCTAGAAAATACAATATTCCTGTCTATGCAACAGCTGGTACAGCAGGTTGTATGGCTGCTGACCTAGTCCATCTAGTGACTGAATTTAGTTGCCATCAACACTTTCAAATTAATGATATTGATGTTGAGCCTTTTCCGGTGCCGCATGATGCACGTGAACCCAGTCAATTTGTATTTTCTAATGGACAGCATCGTTTGGGTTTACTTACTGACGTGGGCATGACAACTCCAATTATTGAACAAGCCCTATCAGCCTGTGATGCCTTATTATTAGAAGCTAATCATGATATGACAATGTTAGATAGCAGTGAGTATCCAGATCATTTAAAAAACCGTGTCTCAGGTAGGTTAGGTCATTTAAATAATGTGCAGTCAGCTCAAATTCTAGAAAAGATTGATACCACACGTTTGCAACATATTGTGGCAATGCACTTAAGTGAAAAAAATAATTCACCGAATATTGTGGCGCCTCTATTTGCTGAGGCACTAAACTGTGAGCAAAGCTGGATCGGACTTGCCGAACAAGAAAGAGGCTTTGATTGGCGTGAGATAACTACTAGCTAGAGAGTAAATGATGGAAAAAAAACAAGAACTATTTGCAGGTAAAGCTAAAAGTATCTACGCAACTGATCATGATGACTTTGTCATTATGAGTTTTCGTGATGATACTTCGGCGTTTGATGGCGAAAAAATGGAACAACTCAGCCGCAAGGGAGAAGTTAATAATAAATTTAATGCCTTTATTATGGAACACCTTGAGAAAGCGGGTATTCCCACTCATTTTGAAAAACTGCTTAATAACACAGAATCAGTGGTGAAAAATATGGAAATGATGCCCGTTGAGTGTGTTGTCCGAAATGTGGCTTCTGGCAGTTTAGTTCGACGCTTAGGTGTTGAAGATGGCTTAGAATTAAACCCGCCGATATTCGAGTTTTTCCTTAAAAACGATGCGCTACATGATCCAATGATCAATGAATTTCATATTGAAACATTTGGCTGGGCTTCAACTGACTCTGTCATTAGAATGAAAGAGTTAACTTTTAAAGTTAATGTTGAATTGAAGAAGTTATTTGCTGACCAAGGCATGATATTAGTGGATTACAAACTTGAATTTGGCTTGTTTAAAGATGAGGTTGTTTTAGGTGATGAATTCAGCCCAGATGGTTGTCGTTTATGGGATGCAAAAACACGTAAAAAGCTAGATAAAGATCGCTTCCGCCAAGGACTTGGTGGTGTTATTGAAGCCTATGAAGAAGTAGCTAAGCGAATTGGTGTAGTGATTTAAAGCACTTGCATGTACAGGTGATGCTTAAAATTAAGTTGGCTTGTACCTGATCCTTGATTTATTGTTCAATCCTGATTGCACACTTTGCGTCAACTTGATCTTTATACATTTAAGGATATAAATGAAAGGTTTAATTGCTATATTGTGCGTCGTGTTCACGCTGACGTGTTATGCCGCCTAGCCAGCAAGCAATATACCCGTAGATTCAGACCCAAAAAAAACGACTTTACATCAGGCTGTCATAGCCGATAAAGTTATCGCGGTTGCTAAGCCGAAAAGACAGTAGTCTGTGTTTGTCGATCTCAAGACAGCAAGGGTGATACAGCAATTCATCTAGCCTTAAAACCGTCTTTGGGTCATTGTTCGGGTAGTATTTCAGGAATACTTGAGCAAGTAAACGCCGATATGACTATAGTCAATAATGATGGCTTTACTCACCTAATGCTGAAAAACATTTACAAGAGCATTTTCAACAAACTGTAAAGCCGCCGACGCATTCAGAAAAAATTATTGAAACAGGAAAGGAAATACCTGAGTCACCCTTAGGTCGCAACGGAGGTAGCGATGGTTTTGAAGCGGTGGGTCAGGTATTTCGTGATCCTAAAACAGGAAAGCTAATTTTAATTGGTAATTAATTATTTGGAAAAGCTAGGCTGTTAAACTTTAACCTTCCAACTAATTTCTTGACCCGCTCGCATCGGGATTAAAGGTTTTCCAGCATAACTCAAAGACTCAGGCACACGCCAAGATTGTTTGACTAAGGTTATTTTGCTGGTGTTTCGAGCAAGACCATAGAAGTCAGCACCATAGTGGCTTGCAAAGCCCTCTAGTTTATCTAAAGCGTCAGCCGCTTCAAAGACCTCGGCATATAATTCAATGGCAGCATGGCTACTATAAATACCCGCGCAACCACAAGATGTTTCTTTTGCATCGATGGCATGGGGTGCACTATCTGTTCCTAAAAAGAATTTAGGGTTGCCACTTGTTGCAGCTGAAATCAGCGCTTGTTGATGTGTATTGCGTTTTAAAACGGGTAAGCAATAGTTATGGGGATGAATACCACCCACAAGTAAGTCATTACGATTTAATAATAAATGGTGGGGAGTTATTGTGGCTGCAATCCGAGGATCACCATTCATTACAAAGTTGACTGCTTCAGCCGTTGTAATGTGTTCAAAAACTACTTTTAGTGTGGGGTAGTTGGCTAAAAGTGGTTGTAAAACTTGCTTAATAAATACTTTTTCACGATCAAATACATCAATTTCAGGGCTAGTAACTTCACCATGTATCAGTAGAGGCATGCCAACATGCTGCATTTGACGTAAGGCATCAGCACAGAGTCTTAAATCAGTGACGCCAGCATCGGAGTTAGTGGTCGCACCAGCAGGGTAAAGTTTAACACCGTGCACAATGCCACTCTTATGTGCCTGTTGAATTTCATCTGCAGTCGTATTATCAGTGAGGTATAACGTCATTAATGGCATGAAGTTATTTGCAGCAGGGCGCGCTTCTAAAATACGATCGCGATACTCAATGGCTAATGACGTCGAGGTCACTGGAGGACGTAAATTAGGCATGATGATAGCGCGGCTAAAATAGCGTGCGCTATCAGCAACAGTACGTTCAAGTGCCGCATCATCGCGCAAGTGCAGATGCCAGTCATCTGGCTGGCTTATAGTTAGTTGTGTGCTGTTTAATATTGTCATAGCCTTGAATTATGCCATAGCTATACAATGAACAGATATTTATACTTAAAATTTATGTTACCTTAATGAATTTTCCGCTTGTTTTTCTTGACCTAAAGCGGCATTACAAGTACATTTAGACGTTTTATATTTTTATGCTTATTTATCGTTAAGGCGATTCAAAGGGGAACACGTGGAATTAAGCGGTGCCGAAATTCTGGTTCGTTGTTTAAAAGACGAAGGTGTTGAATTTTTGTTTGGTTATCCTGGTGGTTCAGTGCTTCATATTTATGATGCGCTTTATCGTCAAGATGACGTAAACCATATTCTAGTACGCCACGAACAAGCAGCGACTCATGCAGCCGACGGTTATGCGCGCGCAACAGGCAAGCCTGGGGTTGTTTTAGTGACATCAGGACCCGGTGCAACTAATGCTGTCACGGGTATTGCAACGGCCTATATGGATTCAATTCCTATGGTTGTTATCACCGGCCAAGTTCCTTCTGCTGTTATTGGTACTGATGCCTTTCAAGAAGTTGATTCTGTCGGCATTACACGTCCCTGTGTAAAGCATAATTTTTTGGTTAAAGACGTTACTAAATTAGCAGAAACTATCAAGAAAGCCTTTTATGTGGCAACAACAGGCCGACCTGGACCTGTTGTTGTTGATGTGCCAAAAGACATGACTGATCCTGCCATTAAAATACCTTATCACTACCCTGATAAAATAACGATGCGCTCATATCAGCCTATTGTTAAGGGCCACTCAGGTCAGATTAAACGTGCCGTTGATTTATTATTAACGGCTAAAAAGCCGATGATATATTGTGGTGGTGGTGCTGTACTAGGTAATGCCTCTGAAGAATTACGAACTTTTGTTCGTCACCTCGGCTATCCATTTACCAGTACTTTAATGGGGCTAGGTGCTTTTCCTGCTAGCGATAAATTGAATATCGGCATGCTTGGCATGCACGGCACATATGAAGCTAATATGGCGATGCATGGCTGTGATGTATTGATTGCTGTCGGTGCGCGTTTTGATGATCGGGTAACAGGTAAAATCGCAGAATTTTGCCCTGATGCAAAAATTATCCATATTGATATCGACCCTTCTTCAATCTCAAAAACAATTACAGTTGATGTTCCGATTGTAGGTGATGTTTCTGGCGTGTTACAAGAAATGAATCATCTTTTGAAAACGGGTAAAAAAGAGCCCCAGAAAAAAGCGCTAGCTGCATGGTGGAAAACTATCCATAGCTGGCAAGCAACTAACTGCATGAATTTTGATCGTGAAAGCGATCAAATTAAACCGCAACATGCCATTGAATTATTGCACGAGATTACAGAGGGTGACGCCTATATCACATCTGATGTCGGCCAGCATCAAATGTGGGCGGCCCAGTATTATGGTTTTGAAAAGCCTAAGCGTTGGATTAACTCTGGTGGCCTTGGCACTATGGGCTTTGGTTTACCGGCTGCAATGGGTGTTCAACTTGCTTATCCAGATGCCATTGTTGCTTGTGTTACTGGTGAGGGTAGTATTCAAATGTGTATTCAGGAGTTATCTACCTGTTTACAATATGGTTTGCCCATTAAAATTATTTCCTTAAATAACCGTTATTTAGGCATGGTTCGTCAATGGCAAGAATTCTTCTATGAAAACCGATATTCATCTTCGTATATGGAATCATTGCCTGATTTTGTGAAATTAGCAGAAAGTTACGGTCATGTTGGCATACGCATTGAAGATCCTAAAGATTTGAAGGCAGAACTTGAAAGAGGTTTTGCTATGAAAGATCGATTAGTATTTTTTGATATCATGACCGATCAAACTGAAAATGTTTACCCTATGATTCAAGCTGGAAAAGGACATAATCAAATGCACTTATCGCCTCATGGTGATGATTTGCCACAAGATCCAGAAGAGGAGTTGTCATAATGCGTCATATTATTTCAATTCTAATTGAAAACGAAGCGGGGGCGTTGTCTCGTGTTGCCGGTTTATTTTCAGCACGTGCTTATAATATTGAGTCATTAACGGTGGCACCGACAGAAGACCCAACCTTATCTCGGATGACGATTGTGACAGATGGTACTGATCGGGTAGTTGAACAAATAACAAAACAACTCAACAAGTTAATCGATGTTGTTAAGTTATTAGATTTGTCTGAAGGTCCCCATATTGAACGTGAAATGATGCTCATTAAAGTCAAAGCATCAACCATGGCCCAACGCGAAGATGTTAAACGTCTATCAGATATTTTCCGTGGCAATATAATTGATGTTACGCCAACAACATTCACCATTGAGCTAACGGGCTCAGGTAAAAAAACAGATTCTTTTATTGAAGCTTTGGCTGAACATAAGATTATTGAAACCGTGCGGTCTGGTGTCTCAGGTATTGCACGCGGCGAGAAATGTTTGCAGGTATAATCTGCACACTCAAATTAAATTTTAAAGTATTAAAGGAATTAAGTAATGAGTTTGAATATGTATTACGATAAAGATTGTGACTTATCCATCATCAAAGGTATGAAAGTTGCAATTGTAGGGTATGGTTCACAAGGCCATGCACACGCATGTAACTTGAATGATTCAGGTGTAGATGTCACGGTTGCACTTCGTCCTGGTTCATCTTCTATCGCTAAAGCGGAAGCTCATGGCTTAAAAGTAACGGATACACCGACTGCTGTGTCAGATGCTGACTTAGTGATGATTTTGACACCGGATGAATTCCAATCTCAACTATATCGTGATGAAGTTGAACCTAACTTGAAAAAAGGTGCTGTTTTAGCCTTTGCTCATGGTTTTGCTATTATCTACAAACAAGTACTTCCTCGTGCTGATTTAGACGTTATTATGATTGCGCCTAAAGCGCCTGGTCATACTGTACGTAGTGAGTTTGTCCGTGGTGGTGGTATTCCGGATTTAATCGCTGTTGAACAAGATGCATCGGGTAATGCTAAAGCAATCGCTTTATCTTACGCAGCTGGTGTAGGTGGTGGTCGTACAGGTATCATCGAAACAACATTCCGTGATGAAACTGAAACTGACTTATTCGGCGAACAAGCTGTTTTATGTGGTGGTGCAGTTGAACTCGTTAAAGCAGGTTTTGAAACGTTGACTGAAGCAGGCTATGCACCTGAAATGGCTTATTTTGAATGTTTGCATGAATTAAAATTGATCGTAGATCTTATGTATGAAGGCGGTATCGCTAACATGAACTACTCAATTTCTAACAATGCTGAATATGGCGAATATGTTACTGGTCCTAAAATCATCAATGAAGAAAGCCGTTGGGCAATGCGTGAAGCATTGAAAAACATTCAAGAAGGTAAATATGCAAAACAATTTATCCTTGAAGGTCAAACTGGCTATCCAGAAATGACATCAATGCGTCACATCAACGCACAACATCCAATTGAAGTAACAGGTGCTAAATTGCGTGGAATGATGCCTTGGATCCAAAAGATTGTTGATCAAGATAAAAACTAATCATCAATAGTATGATTTTTAAAAGGGGCTGATGTGAAAACATTAGCCCCTTTTTTTACATAGCTTACTTAAATGGACTAACGTTTTTTTTCTAATATCGAACTGATAAATGAACTGTTTTGATTATCTGTTGAGCTGTTTGGTGTGTAGTCAATCAGTCTGGTGGAAAAAATCTTCACATTCATTTCATGTATTGCAAGCGCTGCACGCGCTAATGAATTATGTTTTTCACTTGCGTTGGTATAAGGTTTAGCCGTAGTTATAATCTGTTTAGGTTGATCTTTCATTGCACGTTTCACATTCATTTGATGTATTGCAAGTGCGCCACGGAACAGTGAGTTATTTTTTTGACTCTCATTGGTATAAGGTTTGTAAGCCTTTGCAGTATGCTTGGCCTGAGTCGCTATTGCTTCAGATTTTGAGGCTGTGTTACTTGTGGTTTCACTGGCTGGTTGCCCCCAAGCAATGTTTGATATTAATAAGGTGGACACTAAGCTTATAAATACTGTTTTCATTTTATTTTCCCTTGTTATGGAAAGGGCAGAATAGGCGCCCATACATTACAGACAAAAATTGAACTGAAAAGTTACACGGATTCAGTTAATGTCTAAATCAAACATCATTATTTGCTAGCAATAACTTAATACTATTCTAGCAACAGCAATATTTCTAAGCTAGACATCAACATGTAACTGATATGAAATATTTAGTTTCTGCTATTATTGATGACTAATTAAGCGTATTTAAAAGGTTAATTTAAGTAATGGATATAGAAAAACAACAACGTCGCGGCATTTATTTACTACCGAACCTATTTACCACAGCCGGTTTATTTGCTGGATTTTATGCGATTATTGCAGCCATTCGTGGTGATTTTGAATCCGCCGCCATTGCTATATTTATTGCGATGATAATGGATGGTTTGGATGGTCGTATCGCAAGGATGACCAATACACAAAGTGATTTTGGGGCCGAGTATGACAGCCTTGCAGATATGGTTTCATTTGGCCTAGCCCCAGCTTTAGTTATCTTTCAATGGTCACTACTTGATATGGGTAAGTTTGGTTGGATGGTCGCTTTTATTTATGCGGCCTGTGGTGCTTTACGATTAGCTCGCTTTAATACGCAACTGGGCATTGAAGATAAACGCTATTTTCAAGGTCTTCCAAGTCCTGCTGCTGCGGCCTGTTTAGCGGGACTAGTCTGGGCTGGAACTAGTAATGATATCGATCCTGCACTGATGAGTGCAATCGCATTACCTCTTACCTTTATAGTTGGTCTTTTAATGGTTAGTACTGTCAGGTATTCAAGTTTTAAAGAGCTTGATTTACATGGAAAAGTGCCATTTGTCGTTATGCTTGTATTGGTATTGATCTTTGCTTTAGTCGCGATTGACCCGCCCGTTATATTGTTTGCAAGCTTTGCATTATATGCCTTGTCTGGTCCAGTTTTGACATTACTTAAACTACGCGAACATAGATCTAAACGTAAGCAATAACAATAATGTAGAGCATTAACTTCACTATAAATTAAGCATGAACTTGCAGGTTTTTAATCGTTTATAGCTGTCTCAGTATTTTGTTCTGCTAATATTTCTTCTATTAGTACATCGCATGAACCGCAGCCTGTGCCTGCACCCGTTGCAGATGAGATTTTATCAAAGTTATTTTTGCCATTGGCTATTAACTGATTAATTTTACCTCTCGTGGTGCCAGTACAGTCGCAGATGATTTCTTCAGATAGATCAGTCATAGAATTTTTAAGCTTACTTAGGTTTTAGTCGAGTAGATTAGATGCACAAATGATAACACTTTATGCTGGTGCTCAGTCGAGGTCCTTTCGTGCTTTAAGGACTTTAGAAGAAGGAGGACTCTCTTTTAAATATGTTAAAATCATACTAGGTAGTTAACAAAATAATGGCAGCAGAACGGTTGCTTACAAACGTATCAACTACCAAGGAAAAGTGCCAACATTAGAGAATGATGGACTTAATTATTAGTGAAAGTGCTGCAATATTGAATTACATTGCGACAATAGTGTCCAACAAAAACTTTTTGCCACTAGATAGTGTCTACTTGAGACCACATTATGATGATTTTTTTGTCCTTGCATAAACATTACACTGGGCTCAAAGCACTCAATTTATAGTGCCTAATAATTTAAAAAGTTATGCTCAACGAATGTACAAACGTCCAGCCTGCCTGCAAGTATTTCTTAAAGCTTAATGGCACTATATAAAAATACTGAATCGAATTATCGTGAGGAATAATGCAAGGAATTTTATTGGCTGTTGCTGCCTATAGCATCTGGGGTATTTTCCCTCTTTTTTTCAGTTATCTGAGTCATGTTTCTCCTATAGAAGTGGTTACACATCGCATTATCTGGTCCCTAGTTGCCACCTTATTGCTTGGTGTATTGTTAAGACGCTGGAGTAAATTATTTACTGCATTTAAAGATAAAAAACTCATTGCATGGATGGGATTATCTGCGCTACTTATTGCTATCAATTGGATGACTTATATCTGGGCAGTCACAAACCATCGGGTATTAGAATCCAGTTTGGGCTATTTCATGACACCTGTTGTTAGTTTAATGCTGGCCAGACTTTTTTTTAAAGAACGTCTTCATCCACTGCAAGCATGGGCTGGTGTACTAGCCACAGTTGCTGTTATTTGGGAGTTTATCAGTCTAGGAACTATACCGTGGATCAGTCTTGTGTTGGCGGTTGCTTTTGCTTTTTACGGCGTGGTCAGAAAATATTGCAATATTGATGGTATCAGCGGTTTAACAGTGGAAATGTTGTGGTTATTACCTTTGGGACTGCTCTGGATTGCATGGCAAGTTTTTGGTCAACATAATGAACTTGTCTTTGGCAACAACGAAACAATGACCTTGCTATTAATTAGCTCGGGTTTTCTTACTGCATTACCGCTAGTTTTATTTGCCATGGCTGCACGTCGTGTTGACCTGTCTACTGTCGGTTTTATTATGTATATCAATCCTACGATTCAATTCTTAATTGCAATTTTAATTCTTAACGAAGCTTACCCACCTCAGAGAATGGTCACCTTTGGCATTATCTGGGCTGCTTTGATATTATTTATGATAGGTCTGTGGATGATGCGTAAAGAACAAGCAGCTAATTAGTGCTGTAAATTTACCCACACATTCTATAGCTAAATAAACAGCTTAAGTCAGCTAGCCACAATCTAGTTATGCACCGTTGCGCCATTAGTGACTTTATGAATTCCAATTTTACTCAGCCCTTAAAAATCTGTTGTCCCATAAAATCAAACGCTACAGATTCAAATAGGCAATATTTTGCTTGTAATAGTGAGATTCTTACGATGATATTTTGATGAAGGTAACCATGCAGGGCTCAGGATAATGGTTATTTCACTGCTATAAATAGGTGATTTTGTCTTGTCTATTAATAGATAAATTAGTGCCGCTCTATTGTTCTGATCGATAGTACTTATAGTGAGTTTTTTCAATGTGGCAACATAGAACAGGGTAGTATGTAGGCGATTTTTGTGTTCGACTTTAGGATATATGATGTCTCAAGATAATTCCGTACCTCATCTGATTTTACGCACTGATGCTGATTTACGGCAGCGTGTCAGATTATTAGGTGTTTTACTGGGCGAAGTAATAAAAGCCCATTGTCCATCGCAGGTTTATGATAATGTTGAGCGCTTACGTACAGGGTTCATTAGCTTACGCAACGATGATGATCCTGAGTTACGTGACCAACTTATGACCGATATCGCTCAGTTAGATGAGGCATTATTGTCCGATGTGATCCGTGCATTTAACTTGTATTTCAGCTTGGTAAATACGGCTGAACAAGCTCATCAGCACCACAATCGAGTTATCCAATTACGCAACAATGACAAGTTGTGGCGAGGGTCATTTAATGACACGATTGAGCAATGTAAAAATGAAGATGTTAGTTTGACTCAATTGCAAGAATTGTTGGATAACTTGAATTATATTCCGGTATTCACCGCTCATCCTACTGAATCTAAACGACGTGCGGTAATGGAAGGTTTAAGACGAATATTCCTACTTGATGAACAAGCAGTGAATATGTCATTAACACCCTATGATAAAAAGCAGTTAAGAGCCAAACTGAAAACTCAAATTCAAGTTTTGTGGGCAACAGATGAAGTTCGAGCAATCAAACCGACGGTACGCGATGAAGTCAAAAATGGTTTATTTTATTTTAATGTCAGCCTGTTTGACGCAGTACCAAAGACCTATCGTAATATGGAATTATCTATTCAACGACTTTACGCCGATGAAATAGAGCGTGGCCAGACGATTAATGTACCTAATTTCCTGACATTTGGTTCTTGGATCGGTGGTGATAGAGATGGCAATCCATTTGTGACTGCCGATACCACTGAAATGGCAGTGAAATTACAGCAACGCACAGTGTTACGTCGTTATTTGGAAGATATCACTAAGCTTAGCCACATCATCACCCACTCAACACCCGTCAGTAAAATCAGTAATGCACTAGCAGAGAATATTGTCGCTGATGAGAAAACATATAGTGATGCTTTCAGTGCAAAGCCGCAGCGTTTTATCACTGAACCTTATCGTCGTAAACTTTACATAATGCGTTATCGACTAGAAGATAATTTGCGAGTCAGCCAAAAATACTTCTCCCCTGAAAATAGTGCTTCACCGTTTGGCGTCGCTTATTTATCAGAAGATGAGTTTATGCAGGATTTGCAATTAATTAAGGATTCATTGAGTAGCAATGGTGATGTAAACATTGCCAATGGAGAGTTATTAGATCTTATTCGTTTGGTGGGCACCTTTGGCTTTTACTTACTACAACTTGACTTGCGTCAAGAGTCTAGCCGTCATTCTGAAACTATGGCTGAATTATTACAACAACTCGGTCTAGCGGCTGATTACATCGATAAAGATGAATCTGAAAGATTCTCCTTATTAAGCCAATTATTGACTCAACCAATGTTGCCTGTCGTTAATAGCACACAGAGTCTAACTAAAAATACGGCAGAAACTATATCTGTCTTTATATTGATGAAACGTTTACGTCGTGAAGTCAGTAACAAAGTATTTGGCAGTTATGTTATCTCAATGACTCACCATGCCAGTCATATATTAGAGGTTTTAGTATTAGCCCGTTTTGTTGGACTTTGTGGATATGATGAAAATAAGCAGTGGTTCTGTCACCTTAAGGTTGCACCCTTATTTGAAACGATTGATGATTTGTCACGTATAGAGCAGGTCATGACTACTTTATTAGATAGTAGTATCTATCGCGGTCTATTAAGTGCTTCGGGTAACTTACAAGAAGTTATGTTGGGATATTCTGACTCGTGTAAAGATGGGGGTATATTAGCGTCTGTTTGGAATTTGTATAAGGCACAGCGCATTGTTTCCCAATTGACGACCGAACGTAATATCAAATGTCGCATGTTTCATGGGCGTGGTGGTACTGTTGGTCGAGGGGGTGGTCCAACACATGAAGCTATCTTGTCACAACCGGCAGGAACGGTTCATGGTCAGATAAAATTCACCGAGCAGGGTGAAGTGCTGTCTCACAAATACGGCAATATCGAAACAGCAGCTTATGAATTAGGCATGGGCGTGACCGGTTTAATGCAAGCCAGCCGTGCTTTTATAAGTGAAGATGATAGCCTCAAACAAAAAAGTGAAGTTGATTGCCATAATATTATGGAAAATTTTGTGACAGAGGGTGAACAGCGATATCGACAATTGACAGAGCAATCACCAGGCTTCCTTGATTACTTTTATGAGGCTTGTCCTGTCTCTGAAATTGGTATGATGAATATCGGTTCACGGCCATCACATCGTAAAAAGGGTGATCGTTCTAAAAATTCAGTTAGAGCTATTGGTTGGGTATTTTCTTGGGCACAATCAAGACACACCATGCCAGGTTGGTATGGTATTGGTAGTGCAATAGAAGGGTGGTGTGCGGACCGACCTGATCGATTAGAAGAGCTGCAACAGATGTATCAACGTTGGCCTTTTTTCCGTGCCTTATTAAGTAATACAGAGATGGCGCTGTCAAAAGCTGATATGGGCATTGCAAAAGAATACTCTAAGCTATGTCTTGACGCAGAGTCTGGCCAGCAAGTATTTGATACTATTTCAGAAGAATTTTTACGTACTTCAGCTTGGATTTCTACAGTAATTAATCGCTCAGACTTAATTGAAGACAATTCTCCTTTGGCTTTGTCATTAAGTCGACGTAGACCTTATTTAGAACCACTCAATCATATCCAAATTGTACTATTAAAACGTTACCGTGATGCCGAGCTAGATGAGACTGAACGTGAACGCTGGCGTGCTCCTCTAATACGAACTATAAGTGCGCTTTCAACTGGGCTTCGTAATACTGGTTAACAATAATACCTTGCAGATAATCATTGAACATCAAAGATAGACAAAACAGTGCCTATTTGATCTTAAGCTTTAACAAGGATAACTTTATCCCTGTTAAAGCTTAAAGGGTGTATCAGATGTTGTTATTCAGCACCATTTAAACGTTTATTCCCTACTGAAGATGCTTTAAAACGTAAGTACTTTTTTGCAGGTGTGGATCTGGTTTCGCCTGTTCTGGGGTTTCCAGGTAAGGCCATTTGACGTTCAATATGGAATTTTCCAAGTCCTTGCAATCTAACAACATCATTATCACGAAGCGCGATAATCACTTCTTTTTTAAATGCTTTAATCACTTGAAATACTTGCTCTTGCTCCATGTTTAAGTCTTTAGCTATCACTTTGGCTAGACCTCGATCACTTTGAGCTGAAACTTGAAAAGAGACTAGACATAAAAGTAGTGTCAGTAAATGTATGCTCACAAACCTTTCCTTTTTATAAATTTAATTTAGTATAACGCTTTTACTAGAAGTAACCTCTGCTGTTTATTTTTAGCCGATAGGCTCTAATTTTTCATATTGAAAACAGTGTGTTATATTTATAATTATATCTTTAAGTTATTAATAAAAATGATAGATGTGTTTTATACTGATGCTAAGTAGTTAAGGTCTGAAATGGTATGAATAAATTAAGACAACGGTTAACTGAAATAAATTATCATGGCTACAAAGCTTACAAACAACTTGTTGGTGATTTTCAGTTTCCAGAATTTTTATTGCGTATTGATCATGTGCAGGGCGATCCCTTTGCTGATCCTAGCCGATGCCGACTATTTATTAAGGCGGCACAAGCAGAGATCCCACTTTCTTTTTTTAATACTCGATCTCGCACCATTGCTCTAGAAGATTTTGTTGGCCGAAGTTTTTCTCTAGCGATCAAAGAAGTCGTCAAAGGTGACCGGGGTGATGGAGTCAGTGGTAAAATGTCGATTGCATTCTATGGGCAGGCGGTTTTAGAGAGAAATGCCGTACTTATTGAAAATGGTGATATTGAACTTCGTTTTTGCATTGGATTACCTGCAGTAAAAAGAACAGTGGACGCCCAGCAGGCAATTATTATGTTGTTTGAAGAGTTGCCTGCATTGGTATTGCAAGCGCTGTCACCCCTTAAAACTAATATTAGAAAAGTGGAGCAACATATTGATTCAGTTGAAGATCAGCAATCATTACGTGCTCAATTAACTGAGCATAATTTAGTTGCATTTATTGCCGATGGCTCACAACTGCCACGTTGCTCTGGCATTGATGATCGACCACTTTCAGGCACTATTTTATTTGAAGCCCCCAAATCTGTAGCTGTAGAACTTGAACAAATTCATGGTGGGGTTATTCGAGGAATGGGGATCCACCAAGGCGTGACCTTAATTGTCGGCGGTGGATTTCATGGTAAATCTACTTTACTTCATGCCATTGAGAGAGGCGTTTACGATCATATTCCTAATGATGGCAGAGAAAAAGTAGTCACTGTCACCAGTGCCGTTAAAATTCGCGCTGAAGACCGTCGAGTCATCACTGATGTTGATATCAGTCCTTTTATCGATAGGCTACCTCAGGGTAAAAATACGCATCATTTTTATACTCAAGATGCGAGCGGTAGTACTTCACAAGCCGCCAATATTATGGAAGCATTAGCAGTAGAAACAGCCTTGTTATTGATTGATGAAGATACTTCGGCTACTAATTTTATGATCCGAGATGAGCGGATGCAAGCATTAGTATCCAAAGACAAAGAACCTATTACGCCACTAGTACATCGCATTCGGGATTTATATCATGATGAAGCCGTCTCGCTTATTTTGGTTATGGGAGGCTCAGGTGACTTTTTTGGTGTCGCTGATACGGTGATCATGATGGACAATTATTTAGTCAAAGATGTGACTGTCGAGGCAAAGAGTTTGGCACATGATGTATTACCTAAAGGCATTGAATTTCCAGCAATAAAATCTGCAAATAAACGAGTACCTCAGATAGCATCATTAAACCCTAAATATGATCAGTATCAAAATAAAATACAAGCTATTACGACACAAGTTTTACGTTATGGCCATAGTGAAATTGATGTATCTCAATTAGAACAATTAGTAGATAGTGCACAGCTTAAAGCTATTGGTTATCTCATTTGTCGTTATTACCAACAAAGTTCAAGCCAAGATCCGCACGACTTAGACATCGTCAGCGGTTTAAAACAGACACTGATAGATGTAGAACAATTAGGACTAGATTGTTTAACACCCTATATAGAGGGTTCGCTTGCCCTGCCAAGACTGCATGAACTTGTAGCAACGGTAAATAGAATGAGAAATCTGATCATAAAATATTAAGTCTAATTAAGCTGCTTTGAGTTTAAATAAGTTACTGTTTAGTTTGGATTCAGATGAAGAAAGGTATAATAATTATGTTATTAGTGTTTCACCGATTACTTAACTATCCAGTTTATTTAATACACGTCACCATTACTTATTCTCAACGTTGCTTGTTATTATTTTTTGCCAAATTTATCTTACCTTAGGTATATTTCTTAAGGCTTTATATTTAAATATAAATTTATGGTTTAGGACAGTTATCTAATTTTTACTAAATTATAGTAACAAGCATTGTATTTGCGTTATTTCCCTAGTCATTATTTTGTTTATTTATGCCTTTCTGATACTTTAACATCCTGTATATACTGAGTTATATAAGATTTTAGGTGGCGACTATCTTAGATGAAGCTAGATAAAAAAGTCGACATATTATTCCTTGCGAGTAAATTTTATAATATGGCGGCGATCGCGCTTATTGGGTCGGCCTTTGTCATGCCTGAAACCTAGCGGCTGATCTTTAAGTTCTAGTTTGAGTTTTTCACGTTTGGTCACACTGGCTTCGCTTTCTGAATAGAGTAGCTGAGCCTCGGGTGCTGGCCGTCGTTGTTTAGATATACCTAAGATAGTGAGCACGTGTTCGAAAGGTGGTTTTGAAATGGTTAATACATCATCTTCTTTAACAGTGCGACTTGGTTTTGCACGATGATTATTCAAATGAACCTTACCGCCATTAATAGCCTCAACGGCAAGACCACGGGTTTTGTAAAAGCGTGCCGCCCATAACCATTTGTCGAGTCTTTGGCCTTTCTCTTCAGCTTCAGGCTGTTTTGCCATTAAATCTTCCTATCATGTCATGTGTTTAAACAAATAAGGGATGTCACACTAGTATCAATCCTTATCTACCTGAACAAAACTGGCCTAAATTGAGTACTCAGTTACACTCATTACGTTTTACCTTGTAATTGAGGCAAGATAGACTCATTTTCTAAGGTTGATGTATCTGAAGTGATTTCTTCACCTTTGGCAATGGTTCTTAATAAACGACGCATTATTTTTCCTGAGCGTGTTTTAGGTAAATTATCGGCATATCGAACTTCATCTGGTTTAGCAATAGCACCAATTTGTTCACCCACCCAGGCACGTAATTCTTGAGTTAATTGCTCATCAATACCATCAGCAGGTCGTTGGCCATTCAGTACAACATAAGCCACAATGGCCTCACCTTTTATATCATGCGGTTTGCCAACAACAGCCGCTTCTGCAACACCTGCATGTGCGGTTATTGCTGATTCGATTTCCATTGTACCTAAGCGATGTCCTGACACATTTAAAACATCATCAATCCGGCCCATGATCCAAAAATAACCATCTTCATCTAGGCGAGCACTATCTCCGGCTAAGTAATACTTACCGTCAAAATAAGGCCAGTAAGAATCTTTATAACGTTGATCATCACCCCAAACAGTTTGAACCATCGAAGGCCAAGGTTGGCGAATAACTAAATATCCCCCTTGATTTACTTGGTTGATTTTTTCACCTTGTTGATTAACTAAGGCAGCATCAATGCCTGGAAGAGCACGAGTACATGAGCCAGGTTTTGTTACCGTAACTCCGGGAACAGGGGCGATCATATGAGCGCCTGTTTCTGTTTGCCACCATGTATCTACAATCGGACATTTTTCCTTACCAATAACGCTGTGATACCACATCCATGCTTCTGGGTTTATTGGTTCACCTACTGTGCCTAATAAGCGTAGTGTTGATAAGTCGTAACCATTAGGTATATCACTACCCGCTTTCATTAAGGCACGAATAGCAGTAGGAGCCGTGTAAAAAATACTTACTTGATGACGTTGACACATAGCCCAAAAACGTCCGGCATCTGGATAGGTGGGGACACCTTCAAAGATGACCATAGTAGCACCAGTGGCTAAAGGACCATAAGCAACATAGGTATGTCCAGTGATCCAGCCTACATCTGCGGTGCACCAAAAAACGTCTGTTGCTTGAATATCAAAAACCCAACGCATGGTTGTAATAGCATTCAGCAAATACCCCCCTGTTGAATGTTGAATACCCTTAGGTTTACCAGTCGATCCAGAGGTGTAGAGGATGAACAGCGGATGTGTCGCATCGACCCAAACAGGAACACAATCAGCACTTTGGTCTTTTTCGGCGTCTGACCACCAAATATCACGAGAAGCTTGCATGTTAATATCGTGACCAGTACGTTTGCATACAATGACTGATTTAACACTGTCACAGCCTTTTTCTAAAGCTTTATCTGTGGTTGATTTAAGTTCGATTATTTTGCCACCACGATGACCCCCATCAGCAGTGATAACCATTTTTGCTGCAGTATCTTCAATCCTATCTTTTAGTGATGATGCGGAAAAGCCACCAAAAACAACAGAATGAATGGCACCAATACGGGCACAGGCTTGCATAGCGATCACTGCCTCTGCAATCATCGGCATATAAATCATGACCCGGTCACCTTGTTCAATACCTTGTGTTTTTAAGGCATTAGCAAAACGACACACTCGAGCATGTAATTCACGATAGTTAATATGCTCAACATCGCCCTTATCACCTTCAAAAATAATGGCGGTTTTATCTGCATTTTTGGCTAGTTGGCGGTCAAGGCAATTGTATGAGGCATTTAACTTACCGTCTGGAAACCACTGATAGAACGGTGCATTTGATGAGTCTAAGGTGGTTTTAAAAGGTGTTTGCCAATCAATTTCTGTCCGAGCTTGATCGGCCCAAAAAGCTTGATTATCGTTGGCTGCACTTTGGTATAAGGCCTCTAACTTGTCCGTTGTTAGTGTCGTCGCTTTTATAAAATCAGCACTAGGTGGGAATTTGCGTTCTTCATGCAATGTTGATTGGATATTGTCTTCAGACATGTTTAACCTTTTAATTCATTTATTCAGTAAGGATATTGTGTTGGCTAACACCATTACCCAGCAATCATAAATTAGCGGGGTTTTTAACTAGTACTACTACATAAACTAAGCTTAGTTTTACAGGGTTTTTCTATCAGGAATAATAACCTTAAAATCAACAACAATAAATAACAAAAACCTCCATAAGTTTCCTTATGGAGGCATATAGTTTTGTGTGAAATTTTACTTAAAAGAAGCCGAGTGGACTTGTGCTGTAGCTCACTAAAAGGTTTTTAGTTTGTTGATAATGATCAAGCATCATTTTATGGGTTTCACGACCCACACCTGATTTTTTATAACCACCAAAAGCAGCATGAGCAGGATAAAGGTGATAACAGTTTGTCCAGACTCGTCCAGATTGAATAGCACGACCCATACGATAAGCACGATTCATATCACGCGTCCACAAACCAGCACCTAATCCAAATTCAGAATCATTTGCAATAGCAAGGGCTTCTGCTTCATCTTTAAAAGTGGTGACCGCCAGCACGGGACCAAAAATCTCTTCTTGGAAAATTCGCATGTCATTAGTGCCTTTTAATAAAGTGGGTTCAATATAGTAGCCTTTATCAAATTCGGCACCGACTTGGGCAATATTACCGCCAGTTAATAATTCAGCACCTTCTTTTTTACCAATTTCAATATATTCAAGAATTTTATCGAATTGTTGCTGCGAAGCTTGAGCACCGACTTGAACATTGGTATCGAGTGGGTTTCCGCGGATAATTTTTTGAGCACGCTCAAGTACAATTGCAATGAAATCATCATAAATACTTTCTTGGATCAAAGCACGAGAAGGACAGGTACACACTTCACCTTGATTGAAAAAGGCTAATACTGCACCTTCAGCACATTTGCTGATGTAGTCATCTTCTTGCTGCATAATGTCTTCAAAGAAGATGTTAGGTGATTTACCGCCTAATTCTACCGTTGAAGGAATAATGTTTTCAGCAGCACATTTCATGATGTGTGAACCGACAGGTGTTGAACCAGTAAAGGCAATTTTAGCAATACGAGTGCTTGTAGCTAAAGCTTCACCAGCTTCAGGGCCATAACCATTGACAATATTTAGCACGCCTGGCGGTAATAAATCACCAATAACTTCCATCAGTTTTAACAGCGAATAAGGTGTTTGTTCAGCCGGTTTCATAACAATGCAGTTACCCGTCACCAAGGCTGGTGCTATTTTCCAAGCGGCCATTAATATCGGGAAATTCCAAGGAATAATTTGGCCAACCACGCCTAGTGGTTCATGGAATTGGTAAGATACCGTTGATTCATCTATCTCGCCCATTGTGCCTTCTTGAGCACGGATACAACCAGCATAATAACGAAAGTGATCAACACATAAGGGTACATCTGCATTCAATGTTTCACGTACAGCTTTACCGTTATCCCAAGTTTCCGCGACCGCAAGCATTTCTAAATTATCTTCTATACGATCCGCTATTTTTAATAGAATATTTGAACGCTCGGTAATTGATGTTTTACCCCATGCATCTTTAGCAGCATGAGCAGCATCTAATGCTAGATTTATATCTTCTTCGGTTGAGCGAGGAATTTCGCAAAAGTCTTCACCGGTAACAGGGCTAGAATTTGTGAAATATTGCCCTTTAACAGGAGCAACCCATTCACCATTAATGTAATTACCATAGCGTTCCTTGTAGGTTGTTATCGCACCTTCTGTATTTGGATTTGCATAGATCATCTAGTTACTCTCTCTTTGGTTTTATAGTTGCTATGTTGCCAGCTTAAATCTGTCATCGTTAATTGACTTGCCTTAGAATCTCAATCACTTGACTTACAGTCCATATCCGTCTCAAAATGATAACCATGGAAAAATCAGTTACTCACTACAATACCTTAGAAAAGCACTCGCTGGCAAAACGTGTTGATAAACGACGGACATTAGTTGAAAATAAACTAACCTTTACAGGGCCTGAGTCAGAATTAAGTATTTATGATACTTATCGTACTGCGTCACGGGTTGGCTTAGTTTCACAACAGTTATTATACTGCGGTATGGTGACCGGTAAAAAAATTATGCATGGTGGCGATAGCGAGCAAGGCCAAATATTTTTACCGCATGAGTCATTTGTGATGCCGCCTGGCGAGTTTGTTGAAATAGACTTTCCTGTCGCCAATGAACAACATCCGACAACCTGCCTGACCATTGAGTTTTCTAAAGAACGTATCGAGCGGATCTCTGAACGAATGCGCGATCTCACTACATTACAGTCAGTTGAACATGATTGGGAATACCAGCCTCATATTCTTCATACCCATCACACGACGGATACCCAGCAATTATTAGAGAAACTAGTGTGTTTATTCACTCAAAACCATCCAGATAAAGAAATGATGGTCGACTTAGGCGTGTCTGAACTGGTCATCAGGTTATTGAGACAGCAGGGTAGGGAAATATTGCTTAGTTATAGTCAGCAATCACCTGATGCGAGTGGCATCATCGCAGTCATTCATTTTCTCGAGAAAAATCTGCTATTACCACTAGATATTGAAAAATTAAGTCGTCATGCGTGTATGAGCAGAAGCAAACTTTACATTGAATTTAAAAAACAATTAGGTTGCTCACCAGGCGAGTTTCAACAACAGCTACGTTTAAAATCATCTGCGCAAGCTATCAGAACAGGTAAAACGGTTACCGAGGCTTGTTTCGATGCTGGTTTTAGTGATTTAAGTCATTTTAGTCGACGATTCACTCTATTTTATGGCTGTTCACCTAGTGCTTATCGTTTACAAAAGGATAGTTAATACTGCCAGTCAAACTGCTTTATTATTTAGGGAGCTTATTTAAAACACAGTCATACTCTCTGGCCTCATACCAGCGAATGCTTATGTTTGTTAACACAAGCATTTTTTGTCGCTGTTAGCCATGCAAGGTATAAAATGCTTAACGTTCTCAAGAGGCTATTACTCACACTAGTAAAAACGCTCACTACACTATTCAACCTGTCTTAGAAAAATACAATTGATTTGGCTTTATGAGCCCTCTATATCTATGGCTACAAACCTTTAAAGTTATGATCTTGCGGCTACTTGGTCATTGCATAAAGATATTCATAATATACAGAGGTTATAGAATGTAAGACGGTCTTATATTGCCCAACTTTAAGCTGATCATTATTACAATCACACTTATTTCACTAACAGCTTAACGATATACTTAATGGTGTATTTTTTGAAAGCAAACGTAGCTTTTTTGTTTTACGGCTAGACACTCTGAAAAGGATATTCTTGTTTAAACAATTTTTTTTATCGCTTAAATCACTCACTATTTTATTGTTGCTAATAATTTCAACAGTAGCTTTGGCTAATGAAGTGGAGGTTGTGGTGAATATATTAGGCGCGCCCGAAGGAGAAACTGAAACTTTAGTGAGCGGTTTAAGTATTGTCAGACAAAAACAAAGCGAACGAATGACTGACCGCTTATTAAATAAGCTTCACAAGCAAGCTGAAACTGAACTCAAACAGATGTTGCAAGTGTATGGTTATTACACAGTAAACATCCGCCTACATCTAGAGAAAACTGGCGTTGATAAATGGCAAGCTGATTACCAATTAGAATTGGGTCAACAAGTTAAGCTTGATAAGGTAGTACTGACATTGCTTGGCGAAGCAACTGATGATGTTGTATTCCAAAAATTCAAGCATAATTTTCCACTCAAACACGGCGATGGTTTTAATCACCAAGATTATAAGGCTGCTAAAAAAACACTGCTCCGTATTGCGGCGCAGCGAGGGTATTTTGATGGTGAATTGACTACTCACAAAGTTGAAGTTGATAGCGAGGAATCTACGGCAAGTATTTATTTAAATTATAGTTCTGGTGAGAGATATGCTTTTTCAGCAATTCAATATCCTGTCACTATCTTAACGGAATCGCTATTAATGAGGTTAACACCCATTAAACAAGGCGAGCCCTTTTTAGCCTCCAAAGTACTACGATTACGTAATAATTTAACGAACAGTGGCTATTTTGATGCGGTTTCAGTAACAACATTGACCGATGAACGACTTAATGGTGAAGTACCCTTAAGCATTACTTTATTAGCTGATGCAAAACATCACTATACGGCTAGCCTAGGTTTTGGAACGGATAGTGGCCTGCGATTGGGGACTGGCTGGGAAAATAGGTATGTTAATCAACGGGGCCATCGTTTATCTGCAAACGCTTTATTTTCTGAAGTATCTAATAGTCTGGCGATGGATTATAGAATGCCTTTTTGGAGTGAAACAATCTCTGATATCGGCTTTAATACAGAGTATAAACAACTTAATACGGAGACAACTGACAGCACCTCATTTGCTATTGGTAGTTATTATAAAACTAAACGCTGGGGCTGGGATGAAACTGGCACACTGAAATTATTAAATGAAAGCTATCAGGTATCTGACGATATAAATACCTCACTGTTATTGATTCCAGGTATTTCGTGGTCAAAAATTTGGGCGGATGACACTATTTTCACCAAACAGGGTGTTAGGGTGTCATTATCATTAGCGGGCGCAAGCAAATCTGTCTTATCTAATACCAGTTTTGCGCAGGCCGTTATACGTGGTAAATATATTCATTCATTTAGTGAAAATGGTCGTTTTATTACTCGCGGCACACTAGGGATTACCCAAGTAAGTGATTTTTCAAAACTACCTAGTTCTTTACGATTTTTTGCCGGCGGTGATACTACTATTCGTGGCTTTGATTTTGAATCATTAGGGCCTTTGGGTCCTGATGGTAATGTAGAGGGAGGGCGCTATTTAGTTATAGGCAGTGTTGAATATGAACAAATGATAGTAGGCGATTGGGGTGCCGCAATATTTAGTGACTTTGGTAATGCCTTAAATAGTTGGGAAGATCCACTAGAATATAGTGTCGGTATTGGTGCACGCTGGCGTTCTCCAATTGGCTTAATACGCATTGATGTGGCAGCAGGCTTATCAGCTGCTAACAATCCCATTGGCTTGCATGTTGTCATTGGGCCAGATTTATAATGCGCCGCATAGTTGTTATATTAATCAGTGTTTTCATCTTAATCGTTAGCTTGCTAGCGTGGTTAGGCTTTACTGAATCTGGCTTATCTTTCACACTCGCTCAACTTAAACGATTAGTTCCTGAATTAAGTGTACAAAAAACAGTGGGCAGATTCTATGATGGCGCAGTCTTTAAACAGATAAACTATCAAATTGATGACAGTAGCCATTTATCGATAAGTCATTTGACTCTGAGCTGGCAAGCAATGCACTTATTGTCTGGACGACTGGTAATAGATAAACTGCTGCTTGGTGATGTTGTTATGACACAAAGCTTAGCAACCAGTAATGGAACAGCTGTTGTTTTACCTAATATCAATATGCCTGTTGTTATACTTTTAAAACAACTGAGTATTGATAGCTTTACGTTGCTTGACCAAACACAGAATAAAAACCAGTTAGTCAGTGGCTTAGAACTTCAAATAAAGCTGTCGGGTGATAAACTTAATATTCCGTCTTTATCAATAGAATATGAAGATAATACTCGGCTTGAATTAAGTGGCAACATTACGCTAAGTAGTCAATACAACACAGATTTAGTCTATCAGTGGACAGTCATCGATCCAAGAGTAGAATCAATCACTGCTGAAGGAAATATCACCGGTAATCTTGCAGAATTAAAGATCGAACAACAATTACTTAAACCAGTGAAATCAAGCCAGATTCTTAAGGTATTTGATGTGTTGGGCCAATTTAACTGGGAAGCGGAGATACAAGTACCACAGCTTGTTATTGCTGAGTTTGTGGATGATCAACCAGGCATAATCAACAATTTTATTGTCAAGGCTAGTGGTGACTTAAGCGCTGCTGATTTGGTGATAGATAGTCAATTTAAACAAATTGATACTCCAGAATTAAGTTTACACAGCCAAAGTTCAACTCGTGGTTTTGAAAACTGGATAACTGATACCTCTGTCACGACTGCTGACGGTATGAAACTATTTATCAATGGTGATATAAATCAGGTCTTAACATCACCAGCTTTAGCAATTGAGGGCCAATGGCGACAGTTAGCATGGCCATTAATTAAAACAACAAAAATAGTCCATAGTGAGCAAGGTGATTTCAGCATTAATGGCAATGCGGAACACTATACTATATCGATAGCAGGTAATTTAGAGGCAGAAAAACAAGAGTTTAGCTGGCAAGCAGATGTTCAAGGTACTTCAAGCCAGATTGACTTGACACATCTTAAAGTCAATGGCTTACAAGGTGAATCGATACTGTCTGGTTGGTTTGATTGGCAGGCAGAGTCTAAATATACGCTAAGGCTTAATTGGCAAGATATCATTATTCCAAAAGCGTGGGGTCCTCTAAATCTTTCCACAAAAAGTGGTGAGCTAAACCTTTCTGGTAATAGAACATCATTCACCGTAACATCAGCCGTTAAACTCACTGTTGATGATACGCTTGCCACTATCAACCTTAGCGGTATAGCAACTGACAAGGGGTTTGATCAGTTAACCATCAAGACAACAACAAACAGTGGGGATATTGATTTTAATGGACAAATATTATGGCTTGATAAATTCAAACTTAACGGCAGGCTTAATCTAGCCAATATAAATCCAGTGATATTTGCCCCTCAGTGGCCAGGCAACTTATCGGGTGAGTGGATTTTGACAGTAGATAACCTAAATGGCGACACCGCTGATATTCGACTAGATGGGCTTGATGTGACAGGTATCTTAAGACAAAGGCCTGTACATTTGAAGGGTGATTTAAGCTATCTACAACAACATTTAAATATTCCAAAATTACAACTGCTGACAGGTAAATCAGAAATTTCAGTCAACGGCGATACTGATTTAAAGGACAGTTTTTCTTTAAATTGGACCCTGAACTCGCCTGATTTAGCCGATATTTATCCCGATCTTACTGGACAAATCAACGCTGAAGGAAGCCTAAGCGGAACAGTTGCTGCTCCAGTACTTATTGGATCACTATCAGGGCAAAAAATTGTCTATTCTGATTTGCTTTTTATAAATAAAGTGACCAGTGATTTTAGTATAGATATGCGGCCAAAAGGTAAGGTGACGGCGCAAATGATTCTGAATGATATCAATATTGATGATTTAAAGGGTATTGATAGCAAACTGACTATTGTTGGTACAAGCGAACATCACCAGCTTTTGTTTAAGATGCATAATAAAAATATGGATTTTTCTGGCGAGCTATCTGCTATGTTTACAGATAATGAGTGGCAGGGACAACTGGCTAATTTGAAACTTGAACAGGCACAAGCTGGTTTATGGGGTTTAAGCAAACAAGGTTCTATTATTATTGGCAGCGATGAAGGCCAGCTTGAGGAACACTGTCTGCAGTCCGTAAACGGTGAAGTATGCCTTCAAGCAAAATATTCACCTGAAGGGAACTGGCATAGTACAGGTCAGTTTAATAACGTTCCTATGAGTGTATTACATGCTTTCTCAATAGCACTTAAACCTGTAGAGGGGCAGCTAAATGGATATTTTGAAATAAAGGGTAAAGATCAATACCCGCTCAGTGGCCAAGGAGAAATTAAGCTGGATAAGGCTAAGCTGCTACTGACGACCTTTGATCAACAACAATTAATACCCTTACAGACCGCTAAATTGAACTTCCAGTTAACAGATGAAAATACGACGGCAAAAGTGCAAGTCATTGCTGATTTTAAAGGTGTATCAGCCCTTACAGGTGAGGTATGTTTACCTGTTATTAAAACGGTGATTGATGATCCTGATAAAGCAACATTAAAAGGTTCTTTTAAAACTGAAATTGAAGACTTGTCAGTATTTGATGGCTTGAATGCTCAATATGAAAATTTGCAAGGCTATTTGAATGTTAACTTGTTATTAGCTGGTTCGCTAAAAACCCCTGCTGCCAGTGGGCAGATAATAATGGACAATGCGTCTGTTGAAATACCTAGTCTGGGGCTGACCTTATCGGAGATGCATGCCACTGTAAATGGAAGTATTGATAAAGGTATTCTGTTTTCTTATCGGGCTGAATCTGGCAATGGTCATTTTGTGGCCGACGGCAAATTCATCAATAAAGATCAACATTGGCAATTAGATGCTAATCTCAAGGGCGACGATGTTGAGTTAGTGAATTTGCCAGCAGCATACGTTATTGCGTCTCATGACTTAAACCTATCGCTTAATGACCATGAGGTTCATATTACAGGCTCAGTCATCGTTCCAGAAGCTGAACTTGCTCCCTTACAATTTAATATGCCCATTTCGCCAAGTAAAGACGTAGTTATATTAACTAATGAACCCGCACTGACGGAAAAACCTTTTCAAGCCCTGCTAGATATCAATATTACTTTAGGTGAAAAAGTGAAAGTTGCTGCAGTTGGTTTTAATGGACGTTTGACCGGCAACTTATTGGTAAACGGTGATGCCAATAAATTGTTACTGGGCTCAGGCACCCTTTTTATTAAAGAGGGTCAATATGTGGCTTATGGACAAAAACTCACTGTTGATGATGGCGAAATACTATTCTCTGGTGGCGCATTGGATAATCCGCAACTTAATATCGAAGCCCTTAGAAAAACAGAGACATTTACGGCGGGTCTTCAGCTACGAGAATCTGCTGATAATCCACAGGTTACATTATTTTCCACACCACCAATGAGTGAAGATAATATTCTTGCTCATATAATCCTAGGGCGGGCCATAGGGGATGCAAGTGTCGCTGACGCTGCGTTATTGGCAGCAGCATCAACCGGACTAGGAATAAAGGGAGGAGGTCAGATGGGTGACCGTATTGCAAGTACATTTGGTCTAGATAGTATCGAGATAGCAGGTGATGGGGGTGAAGATACGGCCTTACAAATTGGTAAATATTTATCACCTAAATTATATCTAGGTTACGGCATTGGTATTTTTGAACCCATAACCACTATTATTATGCGTTATAAACTGACTAAAATATGGAGCTTAAGAGCAGAATCTGGGATAGAAACCAGTGTTGACTTTTTATACACTCACGAACGATAAATCCTTATTAGACATTAGCAAACGATATTGATAGCATAGCCGAGTGTTTTACTAGGTAATTCATGTGGTCATTGTCAACGATGACTTTTCCCCATTAAATTAATAAATTTTAGGAGCCTTTATGAGCGTTTTAGTGACTAGCCCAGCCCCAGATTTTACAGCAGCAGCAGTAATGCCTGACAACAGCATCAATGAAAACTTTTCATTGTCTGATTACAAAGGTAAATATATTGTTTTGTTCTTTTACCCACTAGATTTCACCTTTGTTTGTCCATCTGAAATCATCGCTCATCACCACCGTGTTGCTGAATTTGAAAAACGTGGTGTTCAAGTGATTGGTGTTTCTATTGATTCACAATTCACTCATCTAGCATGGCGTAATACTGAAGTTAAAAATGGCGGTATCGGCCAAATTGACTTCCCTTTAGTCGCTGATATTCAGCACGAAATCGTTAAAGCATACGGTGTTCAACACCCAGCAGGTATTGCTTTACGTGGTTCTTTCTTAATTGATAAAGAAGGTGTTGTTCGTCATCAAGTAGTAAATGATTTACCACTAGGTCGTGAAGTAGATGAAATGCTACGTTTAGTCGATGCATTACAATTTACTGAAGAGCATGGCGAAGTTTGTCCAGCTGGATGGAACAAGGGCGACGAAGGAATGAAACCTGATGCTGCTGGTGTTGCAGACTATCTAGCAAAAAATGCAGACAAGCTATAACAAATAGTATGATCTGATGATAAAAAAGCCCCGAATTATCGGGGCTTTTTTTTGCCTGCAGTTAGTTAAATGAGCTCAGCGCATTATAATTAAACGCGATTTTTTTCTCTGATTTCAGCGAGTGTTTTACAATCGATACATAAATTAGCTGTTGGACGCGCTTCTAGGCGGCGTAAACCAATATCAGTTCCACAAGATTCGCAGTAACCGTAGTCACCTTTATCCATATCTTCGAGTGATTGATTAATTTTTTTGATTAATCTACGTTCACGATCGCGAGTTCGCAATTCTAAGGTAAATTCTTCTTCTTGTGTAGCACGATCATTTGGATCTGGAAAATTGGCCGCATCGTCTTTCATATGCGAAACGGTGTTATCAACTTCTTCCATTAACTCTTTTTTCCAGGCCGACAAGATAGTCCGAAAATGAGTAACTTGATCTCCATTCATATACTCTTCCCCAGCCCTATCTTTATAAGGGCTAGCTTGTCTGTCTAACGACGATGACTCCATGTGAAAAACCTCTTAACATTAAAATTTAAGGGCGCATCTATACCAGATGAAACCTGTCTATGCAAAAACTTGCCTTCATTGTATCTTATTTTTATATGAAAAAAAGAGCTATGAGGTAATTAAAAATGGTTATCTCCGATGTTGAAGTTTGTTTGGCAGAAACAGAAGGTGATGGTCATAGACTTGCCTTCAATTGCGCATTCAGTGAAGTGGGTTTAGATTGGGTATTGAATGAAGCTTTATACGGCCAATTATTAGCGGTTACACTGGGTAAATAATGTATTCAATCTTTCTTAAAGGAACCAGCGTAAAGGTTTAGCTATCAAGGTGAGCCAAGCTATAATTATTATTAAGTTAACTTGTTCTAAAACACCGTAGATAAAAACCCAGTAGAATGACTTGTTTGTATTGTTGCTGGCGATATAATGCCCACTAATATGCTGCGCCAAATATATGCTAGTGATAATTTGCAACAACTTGGCGTAGCGGCTAAACGCTGTATGTTTATGGAAGAGCCAGCTAACATTGTTACTTCAGTATTAATGACTCATTTTCTATCACCGGGGTTTAAATAGTTACGCTCAACAGGATAACTAAATGGTGCTATTAGTGTTAGAGCCTGAACTATTCTGCAGTCTATTGGCAACACAAAACAATCTGTATAGATTGCATCACTATCGACGTTTTAAAAGAGCTAAATACACATGGCTAATAAAGGCATTACTCAACGTGCACAAGCTATATCACCATTTCATGTGATGGACATACTCGCCCAAGCTAAATGTCTCGAAGCACAGGGCAAAGATATTATTCATATGGAAGTGGGGGAACCTGATTTTGATACTGCTCAACCTATCATTGATGCCGGTATTGCCGCATTAAATGCGAGAAGGACCCACTACACACCAGCCTTAGGATTACCTGAGCTACGAGAAGCGATAGCAGCTTGGTATCTAACGCGTTATCAGGTCAAGGTGGCAGCAAATCGAATTGTCGTTACACCTGGGGCATCCGGCGCACTATTATTAATGATGGGGGCTTTATTAGAGCAAGGTAAAAATGTTTTGTTGGCTGATCCAGGTTATCCTTGCAATCGAAATTTTGCTCGCTTTGTTGAAGGTCGAGCAAAGGCTATTAATGTTGATGCCAGTTCTAATTATCAATTAACGGCGGAACACATAGAACAGCACTGGGATGAAAATACGGCACTGGCTCTGGTTGCCTCACCATCAAATCCAACAGGAACCATACTAAATAAAGAACAATTAACCTTATTATCTAATGCGGTTACCCTTAAAAAAGGCCATTTAGTTGTTGATGAGATTTATCATGGCCTGACCTATGATGGTTATGAGGCTCCTACGGTACTGGCTGTTAATCAACAAGCTTTTGTGATTAACAGTTTCTCCAAATACTTCGGCATGACGGGTTGGCGTCTAGGTTGGTTGGTTGTACCTGATGGTTATGAAAAGGTGATGGACCGACTGGCTCAAAATTTATTTTTAGCAGCGCCCACCCTGTCTCAATATGCTGCTTTGGCAGCTTTTAATAGTGAAACCATCATTGTATTAAATCAGCGTCGAGATATATTTGAACAAAGACGGAATAGTTTGTTACCCGCACTAGAGTCTATTGGTTTAAAGATCGATGCACCCCCACAAGGCGCTTTTTATATTTATGCAGATTGTCGTCATATTATTAGCGATCAATATCCTGATAGTATGGCATTATCTAAATACTTCTTAGAACAGGCAGGGGTTGCAGTAACACCAGGTAATGATTTTGGCTATTCTTTAGCTGAATATCATATTAGATTTGCATACACCGCTAATGAACAACGATTGTTACAAGCGATACAACGAATAAAACACATAATTTAAGTATTTTTAAGGAATCACCATGACTCACTCCACGATTATTTACACCAAGACAGATGAAGCACCTGCATTAGCGACGTATTCTTTATTGCCTATTATTAAAGTGTTTACTGCTTCTGCTGATATTGATGTTGAGATTAGTGATATATCGCTAGCGAGTCGCATCCTTGCTCAATTCCCTAGTTATTTAACACCCGAACAGCAAGTTAGTGATGCCCTAGCTGAACTTGGCGCATTAACATTGAAGCCTGAAGCTAATATTATTAAACTGCCTAACATCAGCGCGTCTATCCCACAGTTAAAGTCAGCAATTGAAGAGCTTCAAAACAAGGGTTTCAAGTTACCTGATTATCCTGAGTCACCACAAAATGAAGCTCAAAAGCTAATAAAAACCAATTACGATAAAGTAAAAGGTAGTGCAGTTAATCCTATTTTACGCGAGGGTAATTCAGATCGAAGAGCGCCTTTAGCGGTTAAAAACTATGTACGTAAACATCCACACTCTATGGGTGTTTGGCGTGCAGAATCAAGATCTCATGTGGCCAGTATGTCTGAACATGATTTTTATGGAAACGAATGTTCAATGACCCTTGAACAGCCCAAGAAGGTCACTATTGAGCTAGAAGATAGCGCGACTAACATAACTGTATTAAAAAATACTTTTCCGCTACTTGCTGGCGAAATTATTGATTCATCGGTTTTGAGTAGAAATGCACTTCGTCATTTTATTGAAGCCGAAATTGATCAAGCTAAAAATGAGGGGCTGTTGTTTTCACTACATTTAAAAGCCACGATGATGAAGGTGTCAGATCCTATTATCTTTGGTCATGTGGTTTCTGTATTTTATAAAGACGTATTTACTAAACATGCGGCCCTGTTTGCAAAAATCGGGGTTGAAGTTACCAATGGTTTAGGCGATGTTTACACTAAAATAAAAAGTTTACCTGCTGACAAGCAGGCCGAAATTGAGGCTGATATCCAAGCTGTTTATGCTACTCGTCCAGATATCGCCATGGTTGACTCGGATAAGGGCATCACTAATTTACATGTGCCTTCAGATGTCATTGTTGATGCCTCAATGCCAGCAATGATTCGCGCATCCGGGATGATGTGGAATAAAAACGGACAGTTACAAGATGTTAAAGCGGTTATTCCAGATCGATGTTATGCAGGTATATATCAAAAAACAATCGATTTTTGTAAAAAACAGGGTGCTTTTGATCCTACAACAATGGGCAGTGTTCCCAACGTTGGCCTAATGGCACAAAAGGCTGAGGAATACGGTTCACATGACAAAACCTTTGAAATCCCTGTCGCAGGAAAAGTGCGAGTAATTGATGAAAATCGCCAAGTATTACTTGAACATGATGTAGCTAAAGGCGATATCTGGCGCATGTGTCAAACCAAAGATGCACCAATACAAGACTGGGTTAAATTGGCCGTTAATCGAGCACGATTGTCAGCTACGCCGGCACTATTTTGGTTAGACCCAAATAGAGCGCATGATGCACAAATCATTGCTAAAGTTGAACAGTATCTGCCTCAACACAATATTAAGGGGTTGGATATCAAAATCTTAACACCAGAAAAGGCGCTTGAATTCTCTCTTGAACGTATCAAAAAAGGTGAAGATACCATCTCGGTAACAGGTAATGTATTGCGAGATTATTTAACTGACTTATTTCCTATTCTAGAACTAGGAACAAGTGCAAAGATGCTTTCTATTGTACCTTTGATGAATGGTGGCGGTTTATTTGAAACAGGAGCAGGTGGCTCAGCGCCCAAACATGTGCAACAATTCGAAACAAAAAATCACTTACGTTGGGATTCACTGGGCGAATTTTTAGCGTTAGCGGCATCATTGGAACATTTGAGTAATACCACCGGTAATGCAAAGGCGCATGTGCTTGCTGACACCTTAGATAAAGCCACTGGTACCTTTCTAGACAATAATAAATCACCTTCACGTAAGGTAGGTGAATTAGATGTTCGAGGCAGTCATTTCTATTTGATGCTCTACTGGTCTCAAGCACTAGCAGCACAAAATGACAACACCGAACTAAAAGCCGAGTTTGCAAACCTTGCTCAAACATTAGCTGACAACGAAACACAGATCATTACGGAGTTAAATGCGATACAAGGTCATTCGGTAGAGCTTAATGGCTATTATTTTGCTGATCAAGAATTAGTCTCACGAGCCATGAGACCTAGTGCTACCTTAAACAGTATGGTTAATGCTTAATTGTATTGTCACTTAATCGTTCCATGTATAACGCTGTTGCTCCGGCAACAGCGGCTGGAATGACCAAAAAGTTAATGAAAGGAATCAAGGTTGCACCTAAGGTAGCCAAACCAAAACCAATAGCTAAGGGACGATTTTGTTTTAATATTGCGCGTTGTTGTGAAAACTTAATTTGATGATTTCCCATCGGATAATCGTGGTAATCCAAGGCCAACATCCAGCTGGAAAACAGGATCCAAAGAATTGGCGTGATAATATTGAGTATAGGAACCCAAGATAAAATAAATAAAGGTAAGATCCACAATAAAACATAGGCTAGCTTTCTTACTTCATTCCATAATAATGAAGGTGTATCTTTCATTATTTGCTGCCAAGACATATCAAGGGGGCGTTCGCCAGATAGTTTTCTTTCCACCGCCTCTGCTAAAACACCGTTAAATGGTGCAGCCAAAAAATTTGCGATAATAGAAAAAGTAAAAAATACGAACAAACTCAACAAAGCAGCAAATAAAAGCCAAATTAACCACATAATCCAAGCTAATAACCATTCTGAGATCCAACTAGGTATCATGTTATTGATCCACTGATCAAACTTACTGATCCCTAACCAAATAGCAAAACTGAATAAAATAGCGTTGATTGCCATAGGAATATAGGCAAAGCGACGTATTCCTTTCTGGTGAATTAGGCTGAAACCCTTAAATAGGTATTGCGCGCCTTTAAGTAGATCTTGCATACAAACTCTTAAATTAATGAATTAGATTGATTAGGGACAATATTGTAACTAAATCAATGAGTGAACTTTAAGTTTATAGACTGTCGATTCAATATTAGCCATTATCGCGTTTATTATAGAAAATTATCAACATCGTTATACATTAAGAAAAATATTGAGGATCAACAATCTAGCCTACCATTGCTTACTTACAAAGCTAAAGTTGGATCGACAGTTAACGTTTTAATTATAGAATCATGATGGTGAAATAGAAGCTAACACCACTATCGTCAGTGACAAATAGGCTCTAGTTCATAAGGAGTGACTGTTTTATTGACATGTTTTAAACGTAAACGTGTCGGATGGCTAACAATAGTTGCTTGTAGTCAATGCTCGACACCCAGTAGTGTCGAGCATTGCCAATATAAATATTATTACTGATAATGCTTGTGCGGCTTATGGAAGTTGAACTGGGGTTGGTGCGACCCAACCTGGCTTACGATGTTCAACGACAACTGACGTATAAACCCCGCCACGAACATTAAATATTCCGGTAACACGCATAAAACGTGGATCACAAATCGCTACTAAGTCATCTAAAATTTGATTAGTTACTTTTTCGTGAAAGGCACCTAAATCACGATAAGACCATAGATAAAGCTTGTAAGCTTTTAATTCTACGCACTTTAAATCAGGAACGTAATCGATCTGAATGGTAGCAAAATCTGGCTGACCTGTTTTAGGACATAAACAAGTAAATTCTGGTGTCTCAATGTGAATGGTATAATCACGCTCTGGCACAGCGTTGTCGAAAGTGTCCAATTTATTGCTTGCTTGTGTAGTCATGAAAAATGCTCATCATAATTAAAAAACAACCATTATCCCTTAGTTGAAACAGAGGTTCCACCATAAGTGTCTGAAATCGTAATTTTAATATTTGTACTGTTGGCGGTTTTTATTGCCGTAGCCTGGTATGCAAAGGCTGCAAGCCAAAAACGAGCACAAGACTTAGATCTTGATCACCTTGAGCCTGAAATAAATATGGATAATGATTTTAATGATTATTTTGAGCAAGAGCTGAAACAACAATCAATTGGAGATATTGATAGTGAGCCGGCAGTAAGCTTATCTAGTGCCGCTGAAACAATCTTATCTGAACTTGAGCCTGTTATAAAACTCGAAGCAGATAACATAAAGCAGTCTGATGAACCGGCGGTGAAACAGCCTGCAAAATCTAGTCTGAATATTGTTATTGATGGCGATGATATGGATTCAATAGATCAAGCCATTCCATATCAAAGACAAGCAAGGAGTGAACCTGATTCATCTAGCGCGCCTTTACAACAAGTCGAAGAGTTAGATCTTGGCGAAGAAGTGGTGCCTGTATCTGTTCAAAGCCAAACAAAGTCACCGAGTAAAGATGGCGACGATATGGTGATTGCATTGACTATTATGGCGGGGGATACGACACGGTTTTCTGGTAAAGCGGTTAAAGCAGGCTTAGATAGCTCGAACTTACAGTTTGGTGACTTACAAGTTTATCACCGTTTTACTACTGGTTTACGTAATAGACAAAGCATATTCAGTGTAGCCAATATCCTTGACCCAGGCACTTTATTACCTGATGAATTGATATCGTTGACGACGCCAGGCTTACTCATCTTTGCTCGTTTGCCAGGCCCTGTTAATGGTTTAATTGTATTTGATGATCTACTTGAAACGGCACAATCTTTAACTGAGAAATTGGGCGGCACATTGTGTGATGATGCACGTCAGCCAATAAGTGATTCGCGCTTGGAAAGTATGCGTAGTCGTATTTTTAATTTAAATTTTGCACTTCATAACGAAAATAATGACTATATCAACTGAGATAAAACAGCAAGCAAGTGACTTGCGTGACTTAATAAATAGATATAACACTCTCTACTATATCAATGATAACCCTGAAGTTACAGATAGTGAGTATGATCGCTTATTCAAACAGCTTCAACAATTAGAAGCTGTTTACCCCACATTATTAAGCGCCGACTCACCAACACAACGTGTGGGTGGGCTAGCGCTTGATAAGTTCAGTCAAATCAGCCATGTTTTACCTATGTTATCGTTAGATAATGTATTTGATGCGGACGATCTACGTAGCTTTGACCAGCGGGTGTGTGACCGACTTAATACCACGGATCTTCAAATCTATTCTTCTGAGCCTAAATTAGATGGTTTAGCTATCAGCATTCGTTATCAACAAGGACTTTTGGTGCAAGCGGCAACTCGTGGTGATGGTACGGTAGGTGAAGACGTCACTGAAAATGTGCGTACAATTCAATCCGTTCCTTTGAAATTAATCGGTGATAATGTACCAGATATTGTCGAGATCCGCGGTGAAATTGTCATGCCTAAAGCAGGGTTTAACGCCTTAAATAAGCAACAACTTGCTGAGAATAAAAAGCCTTTTGTAAACCCTCGTAATGCCGCAGCCGGTTCTTTACGTCAGTTAGATTCTAAAGTTACAGCACGTCGCCCGCTAGCGATGTATTGTTATGGTGTCGGTGAAATCCAAGGTATGGAATTACCTAAAACACATTATGAAACAATGCAACAGCTGGCACGCTGGGGTTGTCAGATCTCAACAGAACTTCAGCAAGTAGCTGGTGTTGATGGCTGTCTAGCTTATATTAAGACATTAGGCGAGCAACGTGATGACTTGTCTTACGACATTGATGGTGTTGTGTTAAAAATTGATCATATTAATTTGCAACAACGTTTAGGCTTTGTTTCGCGTGCGCCACGGTGGGCGATTGCTTATAAATTTCCTGCTCAAGAGGAAATGACGCTGATCGATGATATTGAAATTCAGGTTGGACGTACTGGAGCTTTAACGCCGGTTGCTCGTTTACAGCCAGTATTTGTCGGTGGTGTCACTGTTAGTAATGCAACCCTACATAATCAAGATGAAATTGATCGCAAAGATGTCAGGGTAGGGGACACCGTTATCGTTCGACGAGCTGGCGATGTTATTCCAGAAGTCGTGCAGGTTGTTTTATCTAAACGGCCTAATAATACGGTTAAGTTTACGATTCCAAGCAAATGTCCAATTTGCCAATCAGAAGTTGTGCGTGTTGAAGGGGAAGCAACAGCTCGTTGTAGTGGTGGTCTTTATTGTCCAGCTCAACGCAAGCAAGCAATTAAACATTTTTCCTCGCGTAAAGCATTAGATATTGATGGTTTAGGTGATAAATTGGTTGATCTACTTGTCGATCAAGGCTTAATTGCTGATGCGGCTGATCTATTTCAGTTAACGGTACAACAACTCTCTGTGTTGGAACGAATGGGTGAAAAGTCAGCCATAAATCTGATTGAATCGCTAGCAGCTGCCAAACAAACAAAATTTGGCCGATTTTTATATGCCTTAGGAATCCGTGAAGTGGGTGAGGCAACAGCGCGATCACTTGCTAGTCATTTTTTGACTTTGGAGGCATTAATAACAACAGATGAACTAACATTAATAGAAATCGAAGATGTAGGACCGATTGTTGCTCGTCATGTAGTCACTTTCTTTGAACAAACACATAATAGTGAAGTCATCGACCGTCTATTAGCTGCAGGTATAGTCTGGCCTGAAGAAAAAAGACATGTTTCAGATTCTAAATTAAATGGCAAAATAATCGTATTAACCGGCACATTAGAGCAGTTATCACGCAGTGAAGCCAAAGAAAAACTACTCGCTTTAGGTGCAAAAGTAGCGGGCAGTGTTTCTAAAAATACAGATTATGTGGTGGCGGGTCGTGATGCTGGCACAAAATTGAAAAAAGCTGAAAGTTTAGGCATTGAGGTTGTTAATGAGACAAGCTTAATAAATTGGTTAAATTAGGATATATAAAATGACAGCACCTGTTACAAAAACTGCATTGGCAGAGGCGATAAAAAAAGTCGCTACCGGCCCTCATTTAAGCAAAGATTTATCGCTTGAAGAAGCCAATTTAGCAATGTTGGAAGTATTAACAGGCAATGCCGATCAGGTGCAAGCTGCGATTTTTTTCATAGCTTTACGCATGAAAACTGAAACAAATGATGAAAATTTAGGTATTTTACAAGCGCTGCAAACAGCGACATCACAACACCAAGCAGTCGTTGATGATCTGTTGATTTTATCCGAACCTTATAATGGCTATAACCGTCACTGTCCGGTCACAGCATTTTTACCAGCCGTTTTAGCCGCTTCAGGTTTGCCGACAATATCACAAGGTGTCAAAGAAATGGGCCCAAAATTTGGGGTAACACATTCTCAAGTTTTAGCAGAAGCAGGGGTTAACGTTGATCTTTCTGTAGTTGAGGCCACAAAGCGTATCAACAATCCAAATTTAGGCTGGGCTTATATTGACCAACAACACGCTACACCTGCCTTATATGCATTACAAGATTTACGAACACGTATGATCAAACGACCTAGTTTAGCGGCACTAGAAAAGTTAGTAATGCCTGTTAAAGCGGCAGGCCGCACACATTTACAAATAGGCTTTGTTCATAAAGCTTATCCGAATGTATTAGCCTGGTTAGCACAGCAAGTTGGCTACCACTCCGCTTTAGTTATTAGGGGGTTAGAAGGAGGGGTGTTACCCACCTTACGTGAACCAGCAAATTGTTTCCGAGCATGGCAAGATAAGGTAGAAACCTGCATTATGGATCCAAGCGAATATGGCATAAAACAAACAACACGTGGTGTTTTACCAGAATTAGAACATACAGTGACGGCAAAACATACCGTTGAACTTGGTTTTGATGCATTAGCAGGTAAAGCTGGGCCAGCATTTGATAGTTTAGTGTATGGCGCTGCCATGACATTGTGGCATACGAGTTTGCAAGAATCACCCAAACAAGCCGCCACACATGTACGAGAAATAATTACATCAGGCCAGGCAAAAGCTTGTTTTGAACGAGGATTGAAATAATGGTTTTCCAGAAAGAATTTGTCATTGCTACAACGGCGCGGATTACAATCGATTTAACAGCCCAAATTCAAAATCTGGTGGCTCAATCATCAATCAAGGTAGGCACTTGTCATATTTTTGTTCAACATACCAGTGCATCAATTATGTTATGTGAAAATGCAGATCCTGATGTTAGACGCGATCTCGAAACCTATATGCAACATATAGTGCCAGATGGAGATACAATGTTTCTACATCAAGATGAAGGGCCTGATGATATGAGTGCACATATCAGAACCGTACTTACCAATCCTGATTTAACGGTACCTGTTACGGCTGGTCAATGTAGTTTAGGAACTTGGCAGGGAATTTATTTGTGGGAACATCGCATGCATCAATTTCAGCGACGTGTCATTATCACTGTTCAAGGTGAATAACAGACTTCAAATTCAAATCTAGACTTAGCAAGGTACAAAGTGAGTGTGTGTATTTACACTTAATTACTCTATTTAACATAATATACATTATACGAACCTCCGTGGCATTCAAAAACTAAGCACTAATTAAAGGAGTTAACGTCACGTGACACCTAAAATGAGACTCTAGTTTCATAACGAATGTAAGAATTTTGGCCATATAAAATGAGATTTTGTAATAGGTGTTCAGAATTTAAAATATAAAGTAATTTACCTATCCTGATAGACAAGATTTAAAAACTGAATATTTGAAATTTGATGTTGAACTAACGAAGTTAGATAAAACAATGATTTGATGATCGGTTCACTCTGACGTATGGTGACTTTAAAAGTAACTTAATTATATAGTGGTTATTCATACTGAAGTTGCTGACTAACTTTCAGACAAAGTTTCAGCTTGCTTTATACACAAGTCAATCGCATCGTTGTCCTTATCAGGTGGATATTCCATTTACGAAGTGCACGCCTAACCATATCTCTCAATTTAGCTCGAAGGCTATCTCTAACTTGTCAATCGTCTATGGTTGATTTTCTTAGTTGTGCTGTCAGCTGTTTAGCAAGTTCACCTCAATTATCATCGCCCAGTTCGCGTACAGCTGATTCACTTTTGATTAAGGCACGATAGAAAGCGATCTTATCCATATTTAATCCTATTGAGTCAGCCTGTTTCGCATCAGCTTCCATTGTGGCCAAGAAAAGTCTGAGGCTAAATAGTCCCCCTACTCTTTGATTAATGATTGTTAGTCCTAATTAAGCTGTTTCTTTAAAAAATGTTTGATATGAGCCACAATCGCATCAACATTAATGTAAAGGTGATATTATCGTATATACATCATAAGGTTCAACCTATTAACATGTTTTTAATAGTGTCTGCTGTGTAATTTTTGCAACATAACATTAATTTAAGGAATCATTATGAATACTCGACCTCCACTGCCGCCTTTTACTAAAGAAAGTGCTAAAGAAAAAGTACAATTAGCTGAAAATGGCTGGAACTCATGCAAGCCTGAAAAAGTGGCACTGGCATACACCATTGATTCTGAATGGCGTAATCGCTCGGAAATATTTTCTGGTCGCGATAATATAATTGAGTTTTTAACAAGAAAATGGCAAAAAGAATTAAATTACACACTCAAAAAAGAGCTGTGGTGTTTTGATAATAATAGAATTGCTGTGACTTTTGAATATGAATGGCACAATGAATCAGGTCAATGGTTTCGTTCTTATGGTAATGAGTTGTGGGAGTTTACTAACGACGGACTGATGAAAAAGCGTATCGCAAGTATTAACGACAAACCAATTGAGTTTATAGAGCGTAAATTTAAATAACACCTTACAAGGGAAGGTTTATTGTACATTTGAAAGTCAGCACCGATAGTGCTGCCTTAATAGACTTAAATATTTAATAATCACAAGGCTTTGAATATACATTTATATGTAATCTAGCTTAGATATAAATAAACTAATAGCATGTAAACTATTAAAGTTGTATCCTAATTAAATAAATAGTTAAGTGGGAATAATAATGGCACTATGTGATGTGATTAAACAAGCTAGGATTAGGAAAGATATCAAGCAAGAAGATGCGGCTCTTTTGATCGGTGTAACCGTACAAACATACAGTAAATGGGAAAATGGCATAACCGAGCCCAAAGCTAGTCAAGTTGCACTGTTAAGCGATATATTAAATGTATCCATGCAAAGAATATGTTGTGGTAATGAAAGTGAAAAACTCGATAGGGTTGACTTTATTCGAAGGGTCTCAAAACATGTTCAACATCTTAGTGAGTTTGAAATAATAGAAACCATTTGGCAGCAAATTGAAGATGATACCAAATTCATTGCTGCCTTAAATCAACTTAGCAGCGAGCAAAAGTATCAAGCTGTCATTACGATGAAAAAAGTTGAACACAATTAATTTATTTAAGCCTGAAAAGTATATTTATATTTAAGTGTGTTTAACGTTAAATAATTATTTTCTAGTCAGGACAGAACTAGCTAAAACAAATCTTAATTTTACCGTACTACAAAGCTACTTTTGCCAGCAAATTTTGAATGCTGAAAATGATTACACCTTTTAAAATTATCGTTAATTTACCACTTAAATTTAAAGTTCTGCTTTTTACAACTTACCATTAAATAAATGTCATCTTTAGCAGTTACACTCATGCGAACAAAAAAAGTAAGTGAGTGTTTGTTGAACACAGCCGTAACAAATAAAATTTCCACCTATCTACACCCTATAAGTCTAGTGAACATTAACTAATGGAGTATTTTTAAATTATAGGAATTCCCCATGCCAAATTTACAGCAAAGAATGCAACACTTGCATTAGCTGCTAGCGCATTATTAACAGCCTGCCTACTCTCATCACCTTTAGTTGCAAATGTAAAAACTAACCCTTCTTATTTTGCTGCAATGGGTCAATTATCCCTAGTTTAAATCGTTTGATATCTAGCTGCCATTGAAACTCAGCTTAGTCATTTCCTACTGAAATAAAATAGATTAATTATCCATTAATAACAAGTCTTTATTTTAACATTGTTAATCATCACATTCACTCTTAAGGAGGTGGCCCAGATCAATATTGATCGAAGATTTTATGCCAATAAATTTAATTTTAATAATATATTTTATAGATGTGCTTTTATGTTGCTTGGCCAGTTTTTGTATGGTGATGTTCTGGTTTCATAAGTTGCTTAGAACAAACAACTTCAATGCCTTGTTTTGTTGCAACGCAGCTTCTAACATTTTGGCTGCTATATTTTGAGCAGGATTTAGTTGTACTCGTTGTGGTAACAAACCACCAAATAACGTTAATGACTCATCATCATCTGTTCTGCCAATCGTGGCTGATTTCTATCACTTTAATAAAACCTGGTCTTATGATGGTGAGCGAGTGCTAATTTAGCTTAGTAATAGCCGCTCCAATTTCGCCTTTGACTTGCATATAAAAAAAGCGTGATGTTGAACCTGCCCCCATCGAGGAATTTAATACAAATGACGAGGCACCCTGTTAACGGGCAATACTTGCAACGGCTAACGGATAGTTATAATTCACACGCCTGAACTGTATTTTGGTTTTAGCGATCCGCATTATCGTTCCTAATGTAAAAATGACTGAATCTACACTGTAGTTACAAACAAGTTTATCTAAATCTTAAAATCTGTATTGATCACTTCAAGTTTTGGGTGATCTTGAATTTCATTGCGAGTCAAGACTATTACCTTACTAATGTTTGCATCATTTAGAGCTAAGGTCAGCACATTACTTCCTAATAGACCTGTCGGGCCAACTAAAAGTAACTTCACTATATATCCTTCACTAACGATTAAAAACTGATCAGTTTTGATAAGGCTTGTATGATTGGCGTTTCACCTTGGGTGAGTTCAATAATCTTATGATTAATGTTGGGCTGATAAATTAATTCAGCCAGTGTTGCTGCCACATCATCGCGACTAATTGAATCATAGCTTATGGCGAGATCAGCACTGATCTTTCCTGATCCTTTTTCATCACTTAAGGTGCCCGGTCTGAGGATCAGCCAATCAAGATCGCTGTTTACTAAATAAATATCTGCTTTCTTTTTAACTGAAATATAGTTTTCAAAACCTTCAGACATATTTTTATTTCGTGCTGCTTCAGGAAATACTGAGACTAGTATAAATCGTTTTATCCCAGCAATAATAGCGGCATTGACGGTTAATTCTAGTCCGCGCCATCAACGGCATTAGTGACTTTCATCCCTATCCCACCTGCACCTGCAGTAAATACAATTACATCATTAGCATCCATTTTAGCCGCCAATTGTTCTACTGAAAGTTCAGTTAAACAGCCTTTAACAGGGATAGCACCACAATGCTTTAATAATTTAAATTGATTATCATGGCGGTATAATCCCTGAACCGTGTGCCCATCAGCACTCAGTTGTTTAACTAATCTAAGTCCTACTTTTCCTGTACTTCCTACAATAAAGACAGATTGCATTTTATCGTCCTTTTTATACTTTTATAGAGAAAAAAAGAAGGACTGGTACTAAATAATCGCCCTTCAATCCATTTCTTTTAGCCATAACACACCGCCTAGGCGTTCTTGTTGTTTTAGATTCCATGCTGCTCTTGCTTGAATGTATACGGATGGTTTTGTTGGATTATATTTTAAGGGACTAGGAAGACAGGATGCTAATAAGGCAGATTCGGTTGGGCTTAATTGGTTCGCTGACTTACCAAAATGATAGAGACTAGCGGCTTCTAAACCAAATACTCCTTCACCCCATTCAACAATATTTAAATACACCTCTAAAATTCGTTGTTTTCCCCAGCTTATTTCAATTAACAAGGTAAACCATGCTTCAAGTCCTTTACGGATCCAGCTTCGGCCTGTCCATAAATATACATTTCGTGCGACTTGCTGACTTATTGTGCTGGCACCTCGCAACTGGCCTCCCTCACGTGAAGCACGTAATGATTCTATAATCGAGTCAATATCAAAGCCAGAATGAAGTGGAAAAAGTTGATCTTCTGAGCTAATAACAGCCAGTGCCGCTTGTTTAGGGATTTTCTGCCAATTTAACCATGTTTGTTTTAATTTAAAATCCTCATTGCTTGAATATAACCAGCGATCCATCATTACCATTGTTAGTGGAGGATTAATCCAGCGAAACGGCACAACGATAACAAGGCTAATAAAGATGAATGTTAGCATTATCAATAGAAGTGAGCGAATGATTCGTCTTTGTAATTTTTTCATTAGTTGATCGTAGCAGAATTATTTAAAGAAAGAGAGTCGTCAGTGAATAATGTCTCTTTAATGCATAATTAATTGATTGCTAGAAATTGACGAACGTATTAAATACCTTTGATTTATGAGCTTATAAGTCTTGGTTTAATTCAGTGTTTAATAACGCCGCCTTAATCATCTTCATATTAGGGTTATTTGGCAACATACTGCCGTGAACATCAAAGGTTGGCATGCCGATACTCCGTGATGGATAACCTGATTTTTCTAACTTAGCATACAACTCCTCTTTGCGTTGCACATCTACATCAATGAAATATTCGGTGAAGGCAATTTTTTTATTGTTGAGTTGTTTTACTTTTTTCTTGCAATAACCACAGGTTGTTAATGAATACATAATGAGCTCATTATGTGGCTCGCCATAACTAAAGACATTAGCCGTATCATTATTATTTTGGTACCAATTAAAGGCACCATAGCTGATAAATGCTATTACGATCCATTTGTTCAAAATTGAAGCTCCTAGCTTTTAAAAAATATTATTTCCACATCACGTCAGATTGTTCTTTTTCTGCTGCAGTAAGTAATGCAATCAACGGTATAGCACGGTTATGTACACTCACTTTTGGTTCATCATCATTGATATTGTGTATTGGCATATTATCTGTTTTAGCTTCAACGGCACTTTTTAGCTGTGCTAAAGCAGTCGCCACATCAGCAGCTAAAATAGCACTGGGTACAGTTCCACTATGGCCCATCATTTTTAAGAAAGACAGAGCGATATCCCCAAACATGGTAATGTCTGCATATGCTTTTGTTGTAAACGTGACCAGCATGTACATTTCCTTTTAGATAGCTGTTGATGAGTAGACAATATCATAGTTCACTGTCGCGAAACATTGTTATTCTTCGCGTGTCTTAAATCACCTTATGACTATTGTGAAAGACGGCTTATATGCAAAGACGTATTCATAATAAGCGACTATAAACGAGTAATACTGCCCACATCATTTGTAGTTATTAAAAGCTGATATTAATTGAAATAGCAGCCCTGAACACACATGTTCTATCATCACATAAGGTAGTTAAGTCTTGACTTTAAAATAAAATATTAACCGAATATAAATAATGGGTTATATTTATATTCTAATGTGAAAACTATTATTAGTTAAGGTGAGATAAAGACGCTGTCATAGTGTGTTTTTGTCGTATTATCGCTAACGATATTAGCAATGAACTTAATATCTTGCAGCCCACTTATTAATTTTTTTTCTGCCATTTTCACATACGCTGTCACCGCCACTATTTTCCCTGGTTCTATAACCACCGTTTCAGGTGAGCCGGTTAACTCGGCAAATGATAAACCTGCAATCTGATAATTCACCACCATCGGTTTTTTGGTTTTGTTTAATAATTTCAAGGTGTATTTATTTTGAATCGAACCATCACTTAATAAAATATAAAGTGGTTGTCGAGAATGAATAACATTAAATTCAGTAGGAGGCAGATGACTAAAACCATAAGCTATACCCGCTAGAGCTGCCAACATGATACTGCTATACACTATAAATCGTGAACGAAGGTACCAAGTACTTGTCTCAGCACCTTGATGCAATTCTTTGTATGAGGCATAACGAATCAAGCCACGAGGTTGGTCAATTTGGTCCATAATACTGTCACAGGCATCAATACATAAACCACAAGTAATACAGCCCTCTTGCTGGCCTTTACGAATATCAATACCGGTAGGACATACTGCCACGCAGACTTTACAATCAATACAACTACCTTGTGCATCTTCATCTTGTTCGCCCTTATTTAACTTGCCTCTAGGTTCACCACGTTGAGCATCATAAGCAGGTAAAACAGTATCTTGATCGTACATAACACCTTGTAATCGAGCATAAGGGCATAACCAAAAACAAACTTGTTCTCGCATAAAACCAGCAAACCAATAGGTGAAAAGGCCAAAAATAGCTAGCGCTAGCCACACAGGTTTTGGTGCTGATAGGTGGATTATTTGCTTCCACAATTCAAATGCATCCATAAACCAAGCTGAAAAGCTAATGCCCGTAACAATAGAAATGGTTAGCCAGGTAGCATGTTTAGTTAGTTTCTTGCTTAGTTTTGATAAGGTCCATGGTGAGGTTCTAAACTGATGTGCTTTTTGTGGTGTATTGCCTTCTAACTTAGCTTCAATAAGAGTAAATACATCAGTCCAAACGGTTTGAAAGCAAAAGTAACCACAAAAAACACGGCCTGCAATACTGGTCACCGCAGCCAGAAGTATCGCTAAAAATAATAAGCTCAGTGATAACATCCAAATATCTTGTGGATAAAGACTGACGTTAAAAAAATTAAATTGCTGACGAGGAAGATCAAACAATATTGCTTGTGAACCATTCCACCTGACATAGGGCATTAAAAAATAAAACGACCATACGGACATGCCCAAGTACTTAAGAGTTCGAAAACGGCCAGACATACGTTTTGCTGTAATTGTATTGTCTTGTGTCCCCAAGTTTACTTCCCATTCAGCAAGTTCCTTATAAATTTCAACTTTAATAGGAACATCTAAGCTTTTGTATTTCATCATTAATCCAATTATTTATACTACTTCAGTAATTGATACAATCTATTGGCAGAACAATCTGTCAAACAATGGCTTTTGTTTGCATCATCTTTTGCTGAATTAAGCCTGCTAAAATATTAAAGGCATCACTTAATGATTGACTGTTGATTGTGCCGCCCAGCGAGATCCTCACTGCCTGAATATTATTAGAGCCGGTTACAAAGGCTGATGATGGAACAATCGATATTCCATAACGCTGTGCATGATCTGCAAATTCTAATGCCCGCCAGTTAGGCGGTAATGTCAACCAAATATGAGGGCCTGCTTTACTTGAGTTTAGGTTTTCAGGGCTAAAAATACTCGATGCAATATCATGCCTAGCTCTATTTTCTAGCTTTATTGCCTGTGTGATTTTTTGTAATATTCCATTATGGATCCAATGTGATGCTAGTTCAGCCATCAATGGTGAGGCCATTAAATGACTGAAACGCATGTTTTCAGCTAATGACAAAGCTTGATCTATATCAGGTGCCACAACATAGGCAATACGCAATGCCGGTGATACACATTTGGATAAGGTGGCTATATGCCAGGTTAATTCAGGTGCAAAACTATAGAGTGTTGGTAATAACTCATCTTGAAAAGGGGCATACGGATCATCCTCGATAATAATAACCTGATACTTTTGAGCTATTTTGGCCAGTTGTTGGCGACGTATCGTAGGCAGTGTGGCCGTGGTTGGGTTATCGATGTTGGGTATAATATATAAAATATCTGGTTTTTTGGTTTGGCAGCATTGTTCAAAATTTTGTGGAATAATACCCTCTTCATCCATCGCAAGTCCCATTAGCTCAAAACCAAGATGATCGGCGATGGCGCGTAAGCCAGGATAACTCAATACTGGTGCAGCAATATTATGATGAGTTTGTTTTAAATAATTAAGAATTGAAAATAAGCCACTATGAGCACCACTTGAAATCAATAGTTTGTCACTGGTAATAATAGGAATGCGTTTTGCTAACCATTGCGTTCCCGCTTCTCTATCAGAGGGATTACCAGCTGTTTCTTGATAATTCAAATGATCAAAAGCACTAGCATCACTTTGGATCTGAGCAAGGCCTGTTACTATTTCTTGATGTAAATTAAGGCTGGTTGGCTGAGGTGGATTGTTCATACTCAGATCAATGCTTTTTCCTTGAGTCAAACTGCTGAGGTCATAAAGTGAAAAAGCTGTTTGAGCAATAAAACTACCACTGCCTCGCTGTGTTTCAACTAGACCTTGTTTGCTTGCCTCATTAAGCGCCCGTGTCACTGTTGTTAAATCTACCTGTAAATGTTCAGCAATGGCCCGTTGAGCTGGTAATTTATCTCCAGGTCGAACTAACCTATTTTTGATATCAGTTTTAATAGCCTCGACAATACCTAAGTATTTTAGCCTTGCATTATTTTGAATTCTAGGGACCCACACCATTTGCCAGCTCCAAATAAACATACAATATTGCAGTAAAGGCTAATCCTCTAATACTTTGTATGCAAACAAAACATACAATAATTAAAGGTTAGCTATATTGTATGGATTGGCTGGCACCATAAAACATACAAAACAGTTAAAATTGTGGTGTTTAGTCATGGAGTAACAACCGTGTTGCGCAAAACTCGGCACAGTGTTTTAAAAGTCTTAGCTCTAAAACAATGGTAACTTCTGTAAATTATGTTGATTCAACAATGGTAGACAAAGTTATATTTAAAGCCTTATGATTGTTTGATTAGTCTAGCTAGGTATTTAACAAATACTGAAGATCCGCTAGGTTTTATTTAGTCACCATGGATCACCAACTATTAAAAATAAAGTCTAAACTTAAAATTTAACAGCAAATGACCTTTGGGTGAATGATGTTTGTTATGCACTATTAATTATGTTGTAGCTAAATGACAATCTTTATTTGCCAAATGATTTGGTGAAGTTTGACATTATTTTCAATCGGTTAAACATGCATTTTACAAAGTTTCCACCATTATGTTTATAGCGTTTTTTAAGTGCTTTTTTAACTTCCCATGTTCCTTTAAAGCCTAAAGGAAACACGACTAAGTCACCTGCTTTGAACGAGGTTGAAGGGCCGCCATCTGCCGGTGTCATTTCACACTCACCTTCTACGATAAACGCTGTTTCTGTGGTCACGAACTCCCATGGAAATACTGATACTTCTTTGTCCCATGTTGGCCAGCAAACAACACCCAGTTGTTTTAAAAGTGCTTCACTTGGGTTGCTATCAACTGTAATTTGTTTCATGTTATTCCTCAGATTTAGATTTATACTCACAACCAAAATGATTAGAGCTACACCATAATAAATTGTTTAAGCCGATTCGCCTAGATATTAAGAATAATAATATATCTATATTTAGTTACTTTAATCCGTCTAGATGTGACACCTGCATTGAGAAAACAATGTTTATATTGATTTATTAATCAAAAGCCAAATTAACATGACTTTAAGGCTCTTTCTCCCACCAAGTTTCAGAACATAAAACACGACACATTACCCCTCAGATGTAGTGGCATAAAAATATTGAATGGCTAAGCTCTAAATAATCAAGTAGCAGAAGAGCTATTAATGACCACTTCTCGAACTTCCCATTTTCATTACCTAGAAACTTTATAAGTAGTTGCATATTCATTAAAAGAATGTCGGGGACGATTAATATTCGTCTTTATATTTCCTTATATAGAGCGACTAATAATTCAAACTTCATGAAACAAGCTGTTTTTATATACATTTTTTCTCAAGTATACTTAATAAATATTTAGAACATAGTCACTAAGCTCATGCGAAAAGACTGACTGCTGAAATACGATGCTGGAACTGGCTTTAATTAGTTCTTTGGTCTTTTGCAGTACGGTGCCTATTCAGTTGGCTTTCATCAACGGCCTAACTCTACCGCTAAATTGCATGTCGATTTAGGTCTGTGTTAAAAATCATTTTATCAAAATAGATTAATAAATTAACATACATATAATATACTCAGGCTGGTCATTGGATTTATGGTTACATCTTCGTTTTAGTTGATGTGTTTAATATGATTAAAGAGGCGTTGTATATTTAAGTTGTTACCTTTGCAGCGTTAGGATAGGGTGATATTGTCCTTGATGCCAATTGGCGAATGCTCATTGGGATAACGTATTCAACGACTTTATTTTAGTTGAACTTAGCACGGCGTACTTAGGCTATACATCTGCCAATATTTGAGTTAGTAAAACTGAGTCAATAAATATAGAATAAGTCTAAAAAAGAACTGTTAAGATACTGACTTTATTTATAATTTATATACAAGCAAGGAAATAACGATGGACTTTAATGTTAGTTGGCGCTTATGCGCTGCATTACTCACCCTATCTCTAGCAACTGGCTGCACTGAACCAGAGCAAGTTTTACAGGCTGAAGTGATTCGTCCAGCTAAACTTATCGAAGTTACTTTGTCCGATAATATTAAAGAATATCGATTTCCTGCAGTCGTTGAGGCCTTAAATTCAAAAAATTTAGTGTTTCAGGTATCAGGTCAAATAATAAGCTTAAACGTACGCGAAGGCGATCCTATCGAACAAGGCCAAGTTATTGCACAGCTCGATAAACGCGTATTTAATAACCAGCTTGCTGCGGCTCAAACACAATTTGACACAGCAAAAATTGAATTTAAGCGTGCCCAGCGTTTAATCAACGCTGACGCTATCGCTAAAAGTATTTTTGATCAACGAGAAAATACTTACAATGTAGCTATTACCGGTTTAGATAATGCAAAAAAAGCATTGGAAGATACCCGTTTAGTGGCGCCATTTTCAGGCATAATTGCTAACACTTTTGTAGATGAACTTGATGCAGTTAATCTTGCAACACCCATTGTTACAATTCAAACTGATGGTCCCGCTGAAGCAAAAGTGAAAATCCCAGCAAGCCTAGTATCGCAATTCAAACAGTTTGGAGCGATAGAAACGGCCGTTGTTCTTGACTCTGGAATTGATCAGCCGATGCCCGCTAAAATGGTGGGAGCAATTGCCTTGGCAGACGAACGTTCTCAAACCTTTGAAGTAAACTTTAGTTTTACCCCGCTTGCTACTATGACAGTACTACCGGGAATGACGGGCGTGGTTATTTCTAAGATAGCCTTTAATAAACAAGCAAACCCTAACGGGAAAATATTTATCCCAATGGGGGCTATTGTTTCAGATGCTAATGGGCCCTTTGTGTGGCTAGTTGATGTCAGTAACTATGTGGTATCTCGTCAAAATGTTACGGTCGGTGATATTGAAGGGGAAAATATTGACATCAGTGACGGTTTAAAAGTGGGTGATACGATTATTGGTGCCGGTGGTGCCTATTTACAAGAGGGTATGAAGGTTCGCCCTCTAGAAAGCTAAACATCATTGCAAAAATAGAATAGGGAAAAAAATGAATATAGGTATTTTTGCAATCAAGAATCGCTTGATCACCATGATTGTGATCATTGCATCTTTATTTGCTGGCTGGAACGCATACCAAAATATGCCGCGTTTTGAAGATCCTGAGTTTACTATCCGTAAAGCCGTTGTTGTTACACCCTATCCAGGTGCAACACCACTTGAAGTTGCCAATGAGGTGACGGAACCTCTTGAGTCTGCCATTCAACAGCTGCAAGAAGTAAAAGAAATTTTATCAACTTCTCAAGCAGGTTATTCACGCATAGAAGTTGAAATTAAATATGATTTTTCAAAGTCAAAAGAGTCTTTAACCACAATCTGGTCAAAACTACGTAACAAGGTGAATGATGCTCAGGCCAGTCTACCTCCTGGTGCGACAATTTCGATGGTCAATGATGACTTTGGCGATGTGTATGGTGTCTATTATTTATTCACAGGTGATGGCTATAGCCATAAAGAATTATTTAATTACGTTGATGGCTTGCGAACTGAAGTACTGTCGGTTGATGGCGTTGCAAAAGTGGTACTTGCAGGCGTACAAAAAGAAGCCATTTATATAGAAATATCAAGGGACCGAGCAACCGCATTAGGCTTGTCGGTTAATCAAATCTATCAAGATTTAGCAGAGCAAAACACGGTGGTGCCTGCCGGTGATTTACAGGTAGGTAATCGTCGATTAGTGGTCCAGCCTACCGGCAGCGTAGATTCAGTCGAAGAGCTTAAAAATATTATCGTTTCAACAGATGATCAAGGCACTTTGGTCTACCTGCAAGATATCGCGACTATTAGCCGAGACTATCAATCTCCTATTAAAGAGGAATTAAGGTTTAATGGACAAGACGCAATTGGCTTTGGTATTTCCAACGTATCTGGCTCTAATGTGGTTGAAATGGGCAATGCTATTGCTAACAAGTTAATTGAAGTAGAAAACCAGCGCCCTATCGGTATTAAGATCCACGAGTATTATCATCAGGGGAAAATCACTCAAACTGCAGTAGATAATTTTGCCTTGAATGTACTTGCAGCCTTGGTTATTGTGCTTGTCACCTTAGTATTTTTCATGGGCTTTAAGTCATCGGTGATTATTGGTGCTGTTTTGCTCTTCACCATTGCAGCAACACTGGCCACCATGGATTTAGTTGGTATTCCTATGCACCGTATTTCTCTGGGTGCACTAATCATCGCCTTGGGCATGTTAGTAGATAATGCGATAGTAGTGACTGATGGGATCTTGGTCGGCACCCAAAAAGGTGAAGACAAACTCAAGGTAGTAAAAGACATTATCGATCGATCTATTTGGCCATTATTGGGCGGAACCTTGGTTGGGATTTTAGCTTTTGCCCCCGTTGGTTTTTCACCAGGTGATACTGCCGAATATACCGGCCATTTGTTTTGGGTGGTGATGATATCGCTGTTATTTAGCTGGTTATTTGCGCTAACGATCGTGCCATTTTTAGGCGATTTAATGTTCAAACAAGGCATTCCTTCAACTGAAGAAGTAAAAGAAGCCAAATTAATGGTGGCGTATAAGTCCATGATGCGTAAGATGTTAAAGGTGCGATGGATCCCTATTATAGGTGCTGCTACTTTATTCATGATATCACTTTGGGGATTTCAGTTTGTTAAGTCAGGCTTTTTCCCTGCTTCTACTACGGAACAAATTGTAGTGGATTATTGGCTGCCTCAAGGCACGGACATTTCGCAAACCAAACAAGATATGCTGGAGTTAGAATACTTTTTGCAGGACATTGATGGCATTGTAGATGTGCAAACACTTATCGGAAAAGGCGCTATGCGCTACATGCTTGTATATACCGGTGAGCCAAATAATTCCGCTTACGGCCAGTTTTTAATTAAAACTGAAAGTTATCAAAGCATCACCACGATCATGCCCATTATTCAAAATCATATCGATAATAACTACCCAGACGCACAGGCCAAAGTTTGGCAGTTTCAACTAGGTCCTGGTGGCGGTTCAAAAATTGAAGCTGAGTTCACTGGTTCTGATCCTATTGTCCTTCGGAAGTTAGCCGAACAAGCCAAAACTATTATGCGAGCTGATGGTTCAGCAATAGCTATAAAAGATGACTGGCGTCAGCCGGTGAGTATTATTGAACCTGTTTATTCATCTAACCGTGGCCGACGTGTTGGTATATCTAAACAAGATTTTTCAACGTCCTTATTAACCAATTTTTCGGGCCGTTCTGTGGGTGTTTACCGAGAAGGAGTTGACTTACTTCCTATCATTGCTCGAGCTCCTGCTAATGAACGTGCCGATGCCGGCTCTATAGGTCAAGTGCAAATTATTAGTCCAGTCAATGGAAGTGCGGTACCCGTTGAGCAAGTGGTAGACGAAATACGAGTTGTCTGGCGTGATGCCCTTGTACTTAAACAAAATCGAGTGCTACGCATAAAAGCCCAGTCAGATCCTGCTGCTGGAGTTGTCACCGGTGATTTATTTAATCGAGTACGTACACAAATTGACGCAATGACATTACCTCCTGGCTATAAATTAGATTGGGGTGGAGAGTATGGCAGCAGTAAAGAAGCTAATAGTAACCTTGCCAGCGTTTTACCAATGGGCTTTTTATCTATGGTATTAGTTGTTGTGCTGTTGTTTAACGCCGTGCGTCAGCCCTTGGTGATTTGGTTAACGGTTCCACTGGCACTGATTGGTGTCGTGTTTGGTTTAGTGGTGACAGGCACGCCGTTTGAGTTCATGGCCATTTTAGGACTGTTGTCACTATCAGGCTTATTAATTAAAAATGCCATTGTATTGGTCGATCAGATGGATATTGAGATCAGTGAAGGCAAACCCAGGTTTGATGCCATAGTCGATTCTGCAGCTAGCAGAGTCAGGCCCGTTATGATGGGCGCTATCACCACAATATTAGGTGTATTACCTCTGTTTGGCGATGCCTTTTTCAAATCAATGGCAGTAGTACTGGTGTTCGGCTTGACCTTTGCAACTATTTTAACCCTACTTGTGGTGCCTGCCCTATATGCCGTTATTTTTAAAGTCGATAACTCAGAAACAAAGGTGGTGTCATGAAACACAATGCTAGAGAGCTTAATAAACTAGGCTTGAGTCGTCTCAGTTGTGCGATTATTATAGCCTTAAACTTGGCAGGCTGTGGTACTGTTGCCTTAGAAAGAACTGAGCAGGCAAAAGAAGTTTCAAGAGCTAGTTTACCTGAACTACCACTCGCTTATGCTATGGATCAGCATGATTTGGCAGATGTCAGTCTTAGCTGGCTTGAGAAAATACACGATCCTGTGCTGACAAAATTAGTGATTGAAGCACAAAAGAATAATCGAGATTTGCAAGTATTGGCAGCCAGTATAGAATCAGCAAAAGCCTTGTCAGATCAAGCGGCTTCATCTCTTACTCCTAGCTTAGGCGCTGGTATTACTACGGGGATGGGCGGCGCCATCAGTGACAGTGCCGTGAGTAATATTAATGTAGGCTTACAAGCAAGCTGGGAACCTGATTTATGGGGCCGTATTCGCTCTGGTAAATTAGCGTCAGATGAGAACTTAGCCGCTGTAAAAGCTGATTATACCTTCGCTCAATATTCACTTGCAGCTAACGTTGCCAGAGCCTATTTTTTAGCCATAGAGGCCAATGGACTAGAGCTCATTGCACAATCGACTATCGATGTGCTCAATGAAACCCATCGTATCGTGTCAGTGCAGGTAGATAATGGTATTGGCGATCAAGGTGACTTGTCCTTGGTAAAAACTGATCGAGCCAATGCACAAGACCGGTTGGTATCGAGTAAAGCAGCTCAACGCTCTGCCTCTCGCTCCTTAGAATTACTATTAGGCCGCTACCCAAGCGCTGAATTGACCGTTGATTCCTCTCTCCCCATAGTACCGGCGTTACCACCAGCAGGATTGCCGTCAGAACTGTTAGAAAGACGTCCGGATTTAGTGGCAGCTGAAAGACGTATTGCTGCTGCATTTAATCGGATAGACGCAGCAAAAGCAGCTAAATTGCCATCACTCTCATTGAGTGGAAGCATTGGGGGTGCGTCTAATGCCTTATCTAACATTCTCAACCCCGTTAATTTAGTTTGGCAAGCTGCCTCGAGTTTAATGGCACCGTTGATTGATGGCGGCCAGTTAGATGCTCAAGTTGACCTACAAACAGCCGAACAGCAAGCTGCAGTAGAAAATTATGCACAGGCGGCTTTAATTGCATTTAATGACGTTGAAACATCTTTAGACGAAAGTGTGATACTCCAGCAGCGCAAAGAAGCGCTTAGTGTAGGATTAGAAGAATCAAAACGAGGGCTTAGCATTGCAGATTTACAATACAAAGAAGGTGAGATTGGCTTATTAGATGTATTGCTAATTCAACAACGTGTTTTTTCAGCCCAACGTAATTATGCCTCGATAAATCGTGCGGGATTGATTCAATACATTGATTTAAACTTGGCGTTAGGCGGTGATTGGGAGTCTTAGCATGACGATACAAAGCGTAGTATTAAATCTAGATCAAACTTTGTCAGTGATATCAAACAGGTACATTCGAATTATGTATTGGGCTAAAACAATGTGCCTGTAAATAAGTTTAAATTACACTTTTTCTCTGAAAAATCATGACTTAAGCTAGCTCAAAAGCTAAGTTTATAGATCAGATCGCTATAAAGTTTAGTGGAGGCTGGGGTTGGATTTAAACCAACATACATGACGTTGCAGGCCATGGCATATACATTCTGCCACCCAGCCATAGTGTACCATTTTAGCAAATCTATCCTGTTTTGGCACTGAATAATATCATCCACTTCAGTGTGACAGAGATTAGTGACATCATTACGGATGGACTAAATATCCTGATGCTCTATTGCTCATGGGCTGATCCTTAATAACTCAAAATGCTGTTATAAGGCCAGTCTCTATTGTATAAGATATCGTCATTACATCAGGGTAAATAAATTGATAACCGAGTTGCTTTATTACTTTTTCATTACTGACTATCTTATAACAATCAGCGTTTAATTCTTTGCTATAATTTGGATTAGATTTATTCAGTAACCCACTAGTATAACTATAAAACTCTCGTTTAGTAGGGTGTGTAGTGGCACAGCCATTAAAGATCTCCCCCCATAAACCTTGCTTAATAATACTATTAATAATGCCAATACAATCATCCCGATGAATAAGATTTACAGGTGCATCAGGCTGATGCACAATCTTATTATTTTTAAAAAAATTGCCAGGATGACGTGTATAACCAATCAAACCACTTAGTCGTAAGATAGTGGTCTTAAAGTGTGTATTTATCTGAAACATTTGTTCTATCTGATAAAGCAAATTATCTGCAGACTCTAAGCCTTGGTCTTCCGTGACAAGACCATTTACAGTCTGATAAACCGAAGATGAACTAATAAACAAGACCTTTTTAATCGAAGATTTGACTATTTCATCGATAAGATGGGCAAAGCTCTGTTTATTTTTCGATGTGATATTAATGATTAATAGTTCTGTTACTAAAAAGTCGTGAACCTCATCAGATAAGTCATCTGTATCGATAAGATAAGGTGTGACTGACTGATTAGTTAAGGTGTTTAATTTTTCTGGCGTCCGTGTTGAAAGCTTAATCGTATGACCGAGTTTTAACAAATTCTTGGCTAATGCTAAACCGAGCCAACCGCTTCCTAGAATACTGATATTCATTGTTGTTTTTTCCAATGATGTTATAAATGAAGTAACTAATAATCTGTGTCTATGATAACCCTTAATTAGCAAGGAATAATTTGAATTTTTTGACGGCTTATTTTTAGCTTGAACAGTCATCTGAATTGAATAAAAGACAAGTCATCACAATATGTATTTGACTGACCAGTCAAATACTTTAAAATAAGCGTTACTATTAAATTATATCTGGTTATCTGTTATGGGACGCTCCCCGACTAATACAAAATCAAAATTGCTAGAAACAGCTAATGATCTGATCTGGCAAAGTAGCTATGGTTCTGTCAGTGTTGATGATATTTGTAAAGCTGCTGATATAAAAAAAGGTAGTTTTTATTATTATTTTGAATCAAAAGCTGAATTAGCTGTTGCGACAATGGAGGCCTCTTTCCTGAGTTATGAGATTGAAATAATAGATATATTTTCCAAGCCTACTTCACCTTGTGAACGTTTTGAAAATTTAGCGGATTTTATCTATCAAAAACAAAAACAAGCATACGATAAATATGGGAGAGTGTGTGGATGTCCTTTTGCCTCACTAGGCTCTGAGATGGCTGGAAATGAAGCGCTAATACAAAAAAAAGCGGATGAAATAATTCATCGTCAAAGCACTATCTTTAATACAACGCTACAAGAAATGATTGATTGTGCCCAGCTACCTGTCGACACCGATATGCAGAATATGGGCGCTCAAATTATCACCACTATTCTAGGGCAAGTTATGGTGGCCCGTATTCAAAATAATCTAGTTAACTTGAAAAATGATCTAAGGCGCAGTTTATTTCAAACGCTTGGTTTACAAATAAAAACTTCAGAAAGAAGTCATCAGGATCAGGAACAATAAAATGGAAAACAAAATAAGCACAATGACTCTACTCAATGCCATCCTTATCTGCATTCTCTTTGGCTGCACTGCTTTTATTAACATCGCATCAGCAAAAGAAGCACAAGCAACCGTTGCTAAAGCTCCACCGGCGATGACTGTGGATGTGACTATAGTTGAACAACACTCAATGCGTCTATGGAAAGACTTTTCAGGACGACTTACAGCGGTAGATTATGTAGAAATACGACCACAAGCAAGCGGACTTATCACGGAAGTAAAGTTTGTGGATGGTCAGTTAGTGTCTAAAGGTGATGTGTTATACATTATTGATCCGCGCCCCTTAAAAGCGATAGTTGCACAAAGAAGAGCTAACTTGATTTCAGCCAGAGATAGTTACGATTTTGCAATAAAAGAATATAAACGAACTGCGGACTTAGTTGTTAAAAAAATGATATCAGAACAAGCGCTTGATAGTCGTATGAATAATAAGCTGGTTGCTGACGCTAATGTAAAACTTGCCGCTGCTGAGTTATCTTCAGCTGAAATAAATTTAAGTTTTTCCTACATTAAAGCGCCCATTTCAGGGCGAATTAGTCGTACTGAATTAACACTGGGTAACTTTGTTGCAACAGGTCCTCTTGCCCCATTATTAACTACAATTGTTGCTAATGATCGCGTTTATGCTGATTTTGAAGTGGATGAACAAACCTATTTACAGTTTCAAGATGCCTCTTCTGTAGCGAACACCAACATTAAGAATCCTGTAGAAATGCGTATAGGACAGTCTAATGATATTTTTAAAGGCCAAATTCATGCCTTTGACAATAGAATAGACCCTGGCACCGGCACTATTCGCGCCAGAGCAATATTTGATAACCCAGAAGGAAAATTACTTGCTGGCATGTATGCGCGACTAAAATTAGGCAGTAAGGCTGAGCAAAAATCAATTTTAATCAGTGAGCGAGCTATATTAACCGACCAAAATCGAAAATTTGTTTATATTGTCGATACTGAAAATAAAACAAGGTATCGTGAGGTTGTCATCGGTAAAAGTATCGAAGGCAATCGAATGGTTACGTCAGGACTCGTGGTGGGAGACAAGGTTGTTATTAGAGGTTTAATGCGGATAAGACCGGATATGCTAGTCGAACCAAACGTTATAAGCCCCTCTGAAACGAACTGATTTTTTAGTCAGCTAAATCAATAATTATTATTTAAATCATCCAGAACATTATGTTCTGAGGGTAAATTTTTAATGAGTTTTTCAAGCCACTTTATTGATCGGCCTATTTTTGCGAGTGTCATTTCACTGCTAATCTTTGTATTTGGCTTAGCTGCCATGTTTCAATTACCTATATCTGAATATCCTGAGGTAGCGCCGCCTTCGATCATCATTAATGCCTCTTTTCCAGGAGCCAGTCCTTCCGTTATTTCAAAGACTGTCGCCACCCCATTAGAAGAGCAAATTAATGGTGTCGAGAATATGCTCTATATGAATTCGTTGGCATCAACCGATGGGAATCTGACCTTAACAATAACTTTTGCTATAGGCTCTGATGTCGATCTCTCGCAACAGTTAGTTCAAAATCGTGTTAGCCAAGCCTTACCCAGATTACCGGATATTACACGCCAGTTAGGTGTTACAGTTACTAAAAGTTCACCTGATTTAACCATGGTAGTTCATTTGCTTTCACCTAATGAACGTTATGACATGCTCTATTTACGCAATTATGGCACCATGCATGTCCGTGATGATTTGGCTAAGATTTCTGGCATTGGTCAAGTTAAACTGTTTGGTTCTGGTGATTATGCGATGCGGGTTTGGTTAAATCCTGACAAGATTGCTGAACAAAACATGACGCCTGATGAGGTCATTACTGCGATCCGTGGCCAAAATATTCAAGTAGCTGCCGGTGTCATCGGCGGTCCCCCCTATACAGATAATGTTGAACTACAGCTGCCCATTAATGTTCAAGGACGATTGACAACAGTAGAAGAGTTTGAGCAAATATTAGTTAAACGTGATGTAAATGGTGTTATCACACGACTGGTTGATATAGCTAGAGTTGAATTAGGTGCACAAAGTTATGGTTTACGTTCTTTATTGAATAATCAATCCGCCGTAGCTATTCCTATTTTTGCTGCACCAGGAGCCAATGCACTCGATATATCTGACAATGTACGTTCTACAATGGAACAATTAAAGCAGAATTTTCCTGAGGATTTGGATTACAGTATTGTTTACGATCCTACGGTATTTGTTCGCAGCTCAATCCATTCAGTAATCATCACCTTATTTGAAGCCATTGCTCTGGTTGTTTTTGTTGTTATTTTGTTTTTACAAACTTGGCGAGCATCAATTATTCCTTTATTGGCAGTGCCGGTATCAATTGTGGGTACCTTTGCTTTCATGTATTTCCTAGGGTTTTCGATTAATGTGTTGTCCTTGTTTGGTTTGATCCTTGCCGTGGGGATCGTCGTAGATGATGCCATCGTCGTAGTGGAAAATGTAGAACGAAATATCCATGAAGGTAAATCACCTCGAGACGCCACCATTACTGCTATGAAAGAAGTCACTGGCCCCATTATTGCCACCTCATTGGTTCTTGCTAGCGTATTTATTCCTATTGCTTTTATAAGTGGTCTGACCGGCATGTTTTATAAACAGTTTGCCTTGACCATTGTCATTGCAACCTTTATCTCAACCTTGAATTCATTAACCTTGAGTCCTGCCTTATGTGCATTATTACTCCGCTCTCCAGATGCACCCAAAGATAGACTGGCTAAAATAATGGACTTCTTGTTTGGCTGGCTATTTAATTTATTCAATAAAGTGTTTAACAAAAGTCAGCGTGGTTATACCAAAAGCGTCAGCGTATTTACTTCGCGTAAACTGATTATGATGCTCTTATTTTCAATGCTGATTGGATTGACAGCTTACAGTTTCAAATTAGTACCACCGGGCTATATTCCCGCCCAAGACAAACAATATTTAATTAGTTTTGCCCAACTTCCTACCGGCTCAACACTCGATCGTACAGAACAGGTAATGCGTGAAATAGCCGATGCAGCCCTCGCTGAAGAAGGTGTTGTTAGTGCGGTTCAGTTTCCAGGTTTATCGGTTAATGGCTTTGTTAATTCAGCCAGTGCAGGTATTGTATTTGTCACCTTGGATGATTTTGAAAATCGGAATAATCCTAATCTCAGCGCCAATGCAATAGCAGGACGATTGCAGGCAAAATATAACACTATTCAGGAAGCTTTTATTGCTATATTCCCTCCTCCGCCAGTGCGTGGGCTTGGCACCACGGGTGGCTTTAAATTACAAATACAAGATCGTGCTGATCAAGGTTATAAAGTACTTGATGATGTCGTTAGTCAAGTTAAACAAAAAGCTTACCAAGATCCTGCATTAGTAGGTGTTTATTCAAATTATAATGTTAATGTACCACAGTTATTTGCAAATCTTGACCGTACCAAAGCAGTACAGCTAGGCATACCTGTTGAGCAGGTCTTTCGAACTATGCAGATTTATTTAGGGTCAATGTATGTCAATGACTTCAACCAATTTGGGCGTACCTATCAAGTCATTGCACAAGCAGACAAAGAGTTCCGGTCAACCCCACAAGATATTTCTCGCTTGCAAGTGAAAAATAGTCAGGGAAATATGGTGCCTCTAGCATCTATAATTAAAGTTGAGGAAGCATTTGGACCAGAAGTGGCGATGCATTACAACGCTTACCGTTCAGCAGATATAAATGGTAATGCAGGTCCTGGTTATTCATCAGGACAAGCACAAGCAGCCATTACAAAAATACTTGAAGAAACATTACCAGCAGGTATGGGTTTTGAATGGACAGAGCTTACCTACCAAAAAATCTTAGCTGGAAATACGGCCATCTTTGTATTCCCACTTTGTCTATTTCTTGTTTTCCTCGTGCTAGCAGCCCAATATGAAAGTCTTGCACTACCCTTAGCGATTATTCTTATTGTGCCTATGAGTATGTTATCAGCCATGATTGGTGTCTATATTTCAGGGGGCGACAATAATATTTTCACTCAGATAAGTTTATTTCTACTGGCAGGTTTAGCCTCTAAAAATGCCATTCTTATTGTGGAGTTTGCTCATAATCTAGAACATCAGGGACGGACAACCATTGAAGCTGCTATTGAAGCTTCACGACTAAGGTTACGTCCAATCCTGATGACCTCTTTTGCTTTTATTATGGGTGTATTACCACTGGTTATCAGTCATGGCGCAGGGTCTGAAATGCGCCAAGCTATCGGTATAGCGGTATTTTCAGGGATGTTAGGGGTGACATTTTTTGGTTTAATCTTCACGCCAGTGTTCTACGTATTATTTCGTAAAGTTGAAATCTTGTTTTCCAAAAAGAAAACGAGTGCTTTGACTGAGTGATATAACGTAAAATTTAGGCGAACAAATAACGCCGAGCCAGTGGTTTCTAATTGGCTTGGCAATCTTGTCATGATGTGGTTATTCGCCGACTAAATCATCGCATTTATAAAATGCACCCTCACCCCCTAAAACAGAGACCAATTTCGGTAGTACTTTTGCCATTTTATCTTTTAACATCCAAGGTGGATTAATCACTATCATTCCACTAGCAGACATGCCGCTACCAAATTGATCTTGCGCGATAGCTAATTCAAATTGCTGTATTTTTTTGATGCCACTACGAATCAGTTTACGCTCTAAAATATCAATATTTTTACGATCAACTACTGGATACCACAATGCATAAGTGCCGGTAGGAAATTTGTGATAAGCATTGGCAATTGAATCAAACACTTGCTTATAGTCTGTTTTGATTTCGTATGAAGGATCTATAAGTATTAAGCCCCGCCGTGAAACAGGTGGAAGTATGGCTTCCATTCCTTTAAAACCATTTTCATGCATAACACGTACACCCTTTTGTTTTGCGCTATTTTCTAATAATAACGCTGCATCTCTTGGGTGTAACTCATATAACCAACTTCGGTCTTGGCGTCGTAAAAAATTCGATGCTATTGCGGGTGATCCTGGATAGACATCTAAACTATCAGGCTTATTATAGCTTTCAACCACATCAAAATAACTGGCTAGCTCCGGCCAATCTCTTTTTATTAACTTAGCAATCCCCTGTGTGTATTCCTGCAACTTAGTGGCGTGAGCACTGTGTAGATTGTATAGGCCAGCCCCTGCGTGGGTATCGATATAGTCAAATGCATTTTCTTTTTTAATCAAATGCTCAAGAATTTCAATAAGCACGATATGTTTAATTACATCAGCATAATTGCCTGCATGGTATGAATGGCGGTAACTTAACAAAGTGGATTTCCTAATAAATCGAGTAATGAAGTCTATTATAGTATTGCCGAACACTTAGCGACGAAGTATTATCTAGTAGAGAGTTTTAACGCTACGGCTATCTTTGCCTGAACAGGGAATGAAGTGATTGTTTTATTCTAAAATAAATAGTTAAACAGAACACAAATCACAGGGCATTAAATCATCTCAATGGCGTCTTTAATTAGTTGCTTAGCAGCTAATTAAGGCGAAATAAAATACAAGCAATGACTAGGGAGTACAAAGATGGGCTTATTTAGTTTTTTAACGGAGGCAGGAAGCAAATTGGGTGGCAAGATCCATGATGTTACTCATAATGATATGGATGCTACAGCTCAAATCACTCCTGGACAAATCAACGATGCCAGAGCTAATAGTATTATTGCAAATATCAACGAATCTGGTGTTGAAGTAGCTGACTTAGCAGTCACGGTGGATAGTGATAAAGTGAGCCTTAAAGGCAGAGTATCGACGCAAGCATGCTCAGAAAAACTCACCTTAATTTCAGGAAACCAGTTTGGTATTGGTTCAGTAGACTGCCAGCTAGAGGTAGCTAACCCTGAACCAGAAGCAACGTTTTACATAGTGAAGTCGGATGATGATTTATCAAAAATTGCTAAAGAATTTTATGGCAATGCGTCAAAATATCCAGTTATTTTTGAAGCAAACAGACCGATGTTAACAAATCCAAACAAAATATTTGTCGGGCAAAGCCTTAGGATCCCTGCTAATTAGTGCTTTTTTTGCATTACCACTCATTGTAGAAACTGTTGATATGAATCAGAAGCTCAAAGCCATAATATTGTCAGCCTTAGTCTTTCCCGGATCAGGCCAGTTTTTAATAAAAAGACCTGTACTTGGTGGTATATTTGCAGGGCTAGCTTTGATCTCATTTAGTATCATTTTGATGGCGATGGTAGAACGTTCGCTGTTGATAGCAGAAAAGATCCAACTAGGTGAGATACCACTAGATATCGAGATGATTACAGGCTTGCTCCTACAACAACAAACTGCAGGCTCTAGTAGCTATATCGTCAATATTGCTTGGGTAATGTTATTATTAGCTTGGTTAATTAGCATTATTCACCTGTCATTAGTAAAACCAGAATAATGTAAATTGAAGTCTGCTAAATGAAACATGACAGAAGTAATACTTTGTCATTTACCTGTCATATAAGCAGTCTATACTTATTTGCCATATAACCTATAGAATCATAAGATAAAGAATGGATACTATCGAAATTAATAACCCAGAATACTACCTTAATCGTGAGTTGAGCTTACTTGAATTTAATTGGCGTGTTTTACAGCAAGCCCTTGATGTCAATGTACCGTTACTTGAACGGTTGAATTATTTGTGTATCTCTAGCACTAATTTAGATGAGTTTTTTGAAGTCAGGGTTGCAGGCTTAATCCAGCAAATAGAGATTGGTGATACCTATCTCGAAGCTGACCAAGTTAATGCTCAAGAAGTACTCAAGCTTATTAACGTCAGGGCACATGAATTAGTTGACGAACAATACCAAATATTAAATGATGTCTTATTACCAGAATTAGAACAAGAATCTATACAGGTTTTACCTAGAGCCGACTGGACGGAGCAACAAACGAAGTGGCTAAGAACTTATTTTTCAGAGGAAGTTGCACCTGTTTTAAGTCCAATGGGGCTTGATTCAGCGCATCCATTTCCACGATTATTGAACAAAAGTTTAAACTTCATTATTTCTTTAATTGGTCGGGATGCGTTTGGCCGAAATCGTGGTTATGCCATTTTACAAGCACCGCGTGCATTGCCTCGCATACTTGAATTACCACCCGAGCCAAAAACACCGGATGAACGCCGCTTTGTTTTTCTATCATCGATTATTCATGCCTTTGCAGAAGACTTATTCTACGGCATGAAAATCAAAGGTTGTTACCAATTTCGAGTAACACGCAATAGTGACTTGGCAATTGATACTGAAGAAACCAGTGATTTATTACGAGCAATTTCAGATGAGCTTACTCATCGAAACTATGGTGATGAAGTTCGCTTAGAAATAGCCCATAACTGCCCTCAGGATATGGTTGAATTTCTGCGTGTTGAGTGTGGCATGCATCAAGATAATGTTTATCTTGTTAACGGCCCTGTTAATTTAAGCCGTTTGCAAGCGGTATGTGCATTAGTTGATAGGCCCGAATTAAAATTTAAGCCCTTTGTTCAAGGCCGACCTTCTGTTTTGACTAATAAAGCTGATGTATTGTCAGCGATGCGTAAACAAGATATTTTATTACATCATCCCTATCAATCATTTACACCTGTCATTGATCTTGTAAAACAAGCCGCCGCTGATCCTAATGTATTAGTTATTAAACAAACACTTTATCGAACTGGTGCAAAATCGCCTATTGTAGATGCTTTAGTAGCCGCTGCTCATGCAGGTAAGGAAGTAACGGTGGTCATAGAACTCCGTGCTCGCTTTGATGAAGCTGAAAATGTTGCCCTAGCATCACGCTTACAACAAGCTGCTGCTCACGTTGTTTATGGCATTGTAGGTTATAAAACACATGCTAAAATGTTACTTATTTTACGACGTGAAAACAATAAGTTACGCCATTATGTTCATCTTGGGACTGGCAATTATCATCGCAGTACCTCACGTATTTATACGGATTATGGATTGATGACCTCTGATAAACAAATAGGTGAGGATATTGGTCACTTATTTGTTCAGCTAACCAGTTTAGGTAAAGTGCCAAAAATGCACAAAATGCTTCATGCTCCTTTCACTTTGCATGCAGGATTATTAAGTCGTATCAATAACGAAATTGACAATAAACAAGCCGGAAAAAATGCTCATATTATTGCCAAAGTGAATTCATTGGTTGAGCCGGAGATAATTCAAGCGTTTTATCGTGCGTCGATTGCTGGCGTAAAAGTAGATCTTATTATTCGCGGGGTATGTTGTCTTAAACCAGGTATTAAAGGCCTTTCAGAAAATATCCATGTACGCAGTATTATAGGTCGTTTCCTTGAACACACCCGTGTATTTTATTTTGCTAATGATGTGGAACCTACCGTATGGGCAGGTAGTGCCGATCTAATGAAACGTAATTTATTGCGTCGAGTAGAAACTTGTTTTCCTATTGAATCCAAGCGCTTACGAGACAGGGTGATAGAAGATCTTAACATCTATTTAGCTGATAATAGCCAAGCCTGGATCTTATCATCTGAAGGTCGTTATAATCGTGTTGAGCGTGAAAATGATACTGACGTGGTTTGTGCGCAGACAACACTTTTAGAACAGATGGCAACAAATTATTAATGGAAACCATTGCTTTTTTTAATCTTAAAGGTGGGGTTGGCAAAACCACATCTGCCGTCAATATTGCTTGGCATGCTGCAAATGAGGGGATCCCTACCCTCCTTTGGGATCTTGATCCTCAAGGTGCGTCAAGTTGGTTATTAAAAAGTAAAGCCAAAGCTAAATCAGAGCCAAAACGCTTTTTATCAGGAAAAACACCCATAGGTGAGTTTGTTAAAGCCACAGATTTTAGCAATCTAGATATTATCCCCGCTGATTTTTCATATCGTCATATCGATCAACAATTAGCTTTGCAAAATGATCAGGGCAGACATAATCTCATTGGTAAACTTATCGCACCTTTTAGCGAAAAATATGCATTGATCATTCTTGATTGTCCGCCTAGTTTTTCTGAGTTAACTGAGCAAATATTCGATACGGCAGATTCGTTATTTGTGCCAATCATTCCAACTCATTTATCGCTACGTACTTTTGAACAAACACGCGATTTTTTCAAACAACATAAATTAAAACCTAAACGATTGCATGCTTTTTTTACCATGGTAGATAGACGACGAAGCCTTCACAGAATTATGTTGGCTCACCCGCCGGCGATGTTGAAAAATGGTTTATCAACCGCTATTCCTTATGCTGCCATTGTCGAAAGAATGGGTGATAACCGAGCACCACTTCCAGCATTTGATAAGACTTCCGTTGTGAGCCATGCCTATCAACAACTGTGGCAAGAAATTAAGACCACATTGAGTGAATTTAGTCAGAAACAGCCCTGAAATCACTTTATATTTCAGTCATTTAAGGCGTAAATGTAATGTTTATTACTTCAGAGTAAACATTGCAAATCCTATGACTTTGTAATCGACCAGCAATAATGGATCTTAGGGTTACGTTCAAAATCTTGCGGTAAAGTGGCATGACTAATTTCTTTAATAGTCAGATTGGCTAAGGCAACATTATCCATTTTAAAATCACGGCGGTTAGTGGAAAATAACATAACACCGCCATCGGTCAGTAAATTAGCCGTGATATTGATAAGTGACACATGATCACGTTGAATATCAAATACACCATCCATACGGGTTGAATTGGAAAAAGTAGGTGGATCGAGAAAGATCAGGCCGTATCTTTGTGATTCTTGTTGTGCAGTTTGCAACCATTCTAAACAGTTAGCGCGGATAAAATGGTGCTGATTACCCATAAAGCCATTAAGAGCCATATTGTCTTGTGCCCATTCTAGATAGGTATTAGACATGTCTACAGTAGTGGTTGACTTGGCATTACCAGCAGCCCCATATACCGATGCGGAACCTGTATAGGCAAATAGGTTTAAGAAATCTTTTCCCATTGCTTGTGTTGCTATCATTTGGCGAGTAATTCGGTGATCTAAAAACAAGCCGGTATCGAGATAGTCTGTTAAGTTTATCCAAAAATTCAGGCCAGATTCCGTTACTTTGATCCGCTGTTTTTGTGAGCCATGAGATTCATATTGTTGAGTACCACGCTGTTTTTGCCTTAGTTTAAGCACAACGTGTGAAGCAGGCACCGATAATACATGTGGAATCGCTTCCATTACATCATTTAAGCGTTGAACCGCTTTTTCAGGATCGATAGATTTAGGGGGAGCATACTCTTGAACATGAACATAATCACCATACAAATCGACTGCCACTGCATACTCTGGTAAATCAGCATCATATAAACGATAACATTCTGTATTATTCTTTCTGGCCCATTTACTAAGATGTTTTACATTCTTTTTAAGACGATTTGCAAACATAGCTGCATGTTCAGAGGGTTCATAGATTAACTGAACCGCTGCTACATCATTATTTTCAAGCGGCTGTATTGCTTGCTCTTCACGCTGTGATCTTATGGATACGGGTCTTGGTGCCCTGAAACACAAAACTTGGCAAGCAATAGGACCATTATCAAACGGGAATTGTTCAAATAGGCTTAAGCCACTAAATTTACCTAATTCTTCATTATCGGTGATCAGCGTTGTGCGCCATGCAGGAAAGGATTCACTGACGATATTACCTAAACTTTCATAAATATGGTGTAGTTCAGACACATTACCCATTCGCTCGCCATATGGCGGATTGCATACAACCATTCCACTGACCGGTAAGGACTTAGATTGCGAAGGCCAGTCTAACAACTCACGATGTTCTACTGTAATTCGATCTGACAGACCTATTTCAGCAATATTTGCTCGCGAAGCTTCAACTGCTTTAGCATCAGCATCCCCGCCTGTAATAAGTGGTAATCTTGCGAGACCACTATGACGACGACGTTCAGCCTCTGCTTTTAAACGTGTCCATGCTTCTTTATCGTGTTGCTTCCAGTAGGTGAAACCAAAATAATCACGCAAATTACCGGGTGCGATATCGGCTGCCATCATTGCAGCTTCAATTAAAAAAGTACCTGAGCCACACATTGGATCAACCAGTCCCCAGCCTTGTTTAGCTAAGCGTGGCCATTCAGCAGACAATAAAATCGCAGCAGCTAAATGTTCTTTTAATGGCGCGGGTGTATTTTGTACACGGTAACCACGTTTATGAAGGCTTTCACCCGACAAATCAATACTGACGATCGCTTGATTATTTTTAAGATAAACATTGATCCGCAGATCGGGTTGATAAAGCTCAACAGATGGTCGTTCACCGGTTTGTTCACGAAAACGATCAACAATCCCATCTTTTACACGTTGAGCACCATATTGTGTGTGGTGGATTTTAGATCGAAAACTATTAAATTCAACAGCAATGGTACTGCCTTCAGCATCAATATGATCTTCCCAAGCGAGATCGTGAATACCTTGATACAACTCATCGGTTGTTTTTGCTGAGAAGTGGGCAATGGGCATTAATACTCGAATAGCAACGCGAGACCACAAACAAACACGATAGGCATCCTCTAAACTGCCTATAAAACGAATATTGCCTTGTTCTTGTTTAGTCTCTTTTATGCCCATTTCGACTAATTCTTTAGCCAATAAAGGCAACATGCCACGCGCGGCAGTGACGGTAAACTTATGTGTCATAATGTATCCTGATATAATTCCCGTCTATTTTAATACAGGTAAGAATATTCATGGCTATTAATGACAAGCAAAAGCGCTATCTAAAGACCTTAGCACACCCAATAAAGCCAGTTGTTATGATTGGTAACAAGGGGTTAACTGAGACAGTGCTCGCAGAAATTGAAATTGCATTAGCCCACCACGAATTAATTAAAGTGCGTGTTAGCGGACAAGAAAAAGCAGACCAGGCAGAAATGATTCACTCTATTGCGCTTAAAACAAGCTCAAACGTCGTGATGATTATTGGCCATATTGGGGTTTTCTATCGCGCAGCGAAAGAACCAAAAATTCAATTACCTAAAAAATAGCACTCAATTTTAATAGGATGTTGTAATGATTGAAAAACCAGCAGAAACCGACCAGAAAATAGCTAAAGTACTCGCCGAACGGTGGAGTGGTCGTGCCTATGATGCAAACTTGCCAGTAAATAATGAACAAATTATTGCCCTGTGTGAAGCTGCACGTTGGGCTCCCTCTTGTTATGGTGCTCAGCCTTGGCGGTTTGTTATTTGGAACCGCTATGAGGATGAAGATAGCTGGAAAAAAGTGATCAACTGTCTCTCACCAGGCAATCAGGATTGGGCAAAAAATGCTCCTTTATTAATACTGGCCGCTTCAGTTCAAACATTCAGTCACAATGACAGTATAAACCGTTGGGCGGGTTATGATTCAGGTGCAGCGAGCATCAGTTTATGTCTACAAGCAACAACAATGGGTTTATTAAGCCATCAAATGGGTGGTTTTGATGCTAATAAACTTAAAAATACATTGTCACTTCCTGCAGATATTGACATGTGGGCAATAATTGCGATCGGTCATCCCGCAGGTCTCGATTCACTTAATGAAGTCCAGCTTGAACGCGAATTTAAAGTGCGCGAGCGTAGTCCTTTATCTACACACTTTTATACGAACAACTGGGGTGTTGGCGTTAAATCAGGAGAATAACAATGAATTCTGCACTACTACTTTTTGGCTTACTTGTTGCTTCATCGGCATATTCCGCAGAAAAGATATATCTAGATAGGCTAGTCAATACACTGATATGCCACCATTGCAACTTAAGTGATGCTGATCTACAAGGGCAAGACTTTAGTGGTGCAGATATGAGTGAAGCCCTATTAAAGGGGATCAATCTCAGTCAGGCTAAATTAGTTGGAGCATGGTTTACACGCTCAAGAGTACAAAATTCTAATTTTGAAAAAGCCGATTTTACTAACGCTTTAATGGACAATGCTAACTTTACCGGTAGTAATTTAAAGGGTGTAAACCTAACTAATGCCAAGTTAAACTTCTCCGATTTGACCGATGTAGATCTAACCGATGCATCAATGTTAGATACGGTTCTACGTGGCGTTATATTTTGTAATACCACGATGCCAGACGGCCAAATTAACAATGATGACTGCCCTGTCCCTAAAAAATAGAAGTGCACATTTTTTGTGCACACACTTTTATCAGCGGCTTACGTTACAATAAGTCGTTATTTTGTTGTTAATCCTTAAATACTACTTTGAAAAATACTCTATACCAGCTTGAAAAAACGCTCGAAACTGCTATGCTTTCTGATCAGTTTCCCTTGCGTCGACGCCTACAAAATCTGCGTAAACAAGCTGAGATAAAACAAGAACAAGTCAATAGATTATCTGCTCAAATTACAGTCTCTATAAAACGTCGAGTTTTGCGCCAACAAAATATTCCGATCCCCGAGTTTGCAAATGATTTACCGGTTATAGAGCGGCGTCATGAAATAGCTAAAGCGATAACAGAAAATCAAGTCATCATTCTAAGTGGTGAAACGGGATCAGGAAAAACCACACAATTACCTAAAATTTGCCTAGCATTAGGCCGTGGTGTGGCAGGTATGATCGGTCATACTCAACCACGTCGTATTGCTGCTCGAACCGTGGCTACTCGCATTGCTGAAGAATTAAAAAGTGAACTTGGTGAAGTAGTCGGTTATAAAGTTCGTTTTCACGATCAAGTTAGAGCAGATCGTAGCTACGTTAAATTGATGACCGATGGTATTTTGCTGGCTGAAACCCAAAATGATAAGTTTCTCAATCAATACGACACCATTATTATTGATGAAGCCCATGAGCGGAGTCTTAATATTGATTTTTTATTGGGTTATCTCAAACAATTACTACCTAAACGTCCTGATCTGAAAGTTATTATTACCTCAGCGACGATTGATACTGACCGTTTTTCTAAACACTTTAACAATGCAAAAGTAATTGAAGTCAGTGGCCGAACATTTCCGGTAGAAGTACGCTACAGACCACCGATGGGTGACGACGATGAACAACGTGGCTATGATATGGTGCATGGCATTGTTGAAGCGGTAGATGAGTTATGCCGAGAAGGCCAAGGTGATATTTTGGTGTTTTTATCGGGCGAGCGTGATATTCGTGATGTATCTGAAGCCTTACGTAAACATCACCCTCCCCAAACAGAAATATTACCTTTACTGGCTCGCCAATCAGCGACTGAGCAGAATCGGGTATTTAAAACGGGAGGCCATAGACGGATTGTCCTTGCAACCAATGTTGCTGAGACTTCTTTAACAGTACCTGGTATTCGTTATGTGGTTGATCCCGGTTATGCTCGTATTAGTCGATACAGCGTTCGAAATAAGGTGCAGCGGCTTCCTATTGAGAAAGTATCACAGTCAAGTGCTAATCAACGCTCTGGTCGTTGTGGACGTGTTGCTGCCGGTGTAGCGATTCGTCTCTATGATGAAGATGATTTTAAAAACCGCCCTGCTTTTACCGATCCCGAAGTTTTAAGAACCAATTTGGCTTCTGTTATTTTGCAAATGGCCTCTTTAAGGTTAGGCGAGCCTGCCAAGTTTCCATTTATAAACCCGCCACCAGACAAGATGATCAATGATGGCTTTCGTTTATTAGAAGAATTAGATGCCGTTGATAAACATCGGCAACTGACTGCTACCGGTAAACAACTGGCTCAATTACCGATCGATCCACGCATTGCCAGAATGTTGTTAGCCGCTCAAAATCTAAATTGCATCACCGAAGTATTAATCATCGCCAGTGCGCTCAGTATTCAAGATCCACGTGAAAGACCCATGGATAAACAACAAGCTGCCGATGAAGCACACACCAAGTATAAAGATGAACGCTCAGATTTTTTAGCTTTTATCAAGTTGTGGGAACTATATCATGACAAGAAAAAACATCTCAGCCAAAACAAACTAAGGCAGTATTGTAAAGAACATTTTTTATCCTTTTTACGTTTACGTGAATGGCATGATATTCACCAACAGTTGCATGTTCAAGTCACTCAAATGGGTTTAAAAGCCAATCAGCTACCCGCTGATTATCGAGAAATACACCAAGCATTATTATCTGGTTTATTGAGTAATATCGCTGTTAAAAGTGATAACAAGGAATATACCGGTACCCGTAACTTAAAACTGCATATTTTTCCTGGCTCGGCCTTACACAAAAAAGGCCCAAAATGGATAATGGCTGCAGAATTGGTGGAAACAGGGCGATTATATGCTCGCATAGCCGCCAAAATCGAACCTGAATGGATCGAGCCAGTGGCAGGTGACTTAGTCCGTAAACAATATTCTGATCCCCATTGGGAAAAAAAACCGGCACAGGTGGTCGCCTTTGAACAAGTCTCTTTGTATGGCTTGCCAATTGTACCGCGTCGTCGCATTCACTTTGGTCCGATTGATCCCCAGATGTCGTATGAGATATTTATCCGCGATGCCTTAGTTCAAGGTGATTGGTTTTGCCGTGGCGCTTTTTTTCAACATAATCTAGATTTGATTGAAAATATTGAGTTGCTCGAACAAAAGTCTCGTCGACGTGATGTGTTAGTGGATGATGAGGTATTGTTTGAATTTTATAAAACACGTATTCCGACTCATATTACTAATGGCGCTGGCTTTGAAAAATGGCGTAAAAAAGCCGAACAAGATAATCCCAAATTATTATTTCTGAGCCGTGATGACTTAATGCAGCATCAAGCAGAACACATCACAACGGATAGTTTTCCTGACCAAATACTGGTTAACCGGGTGCCTCTAGCACTTGAGTATCATTTTGAGCCGGGTAAAACTCATGATGGCATAACCCAAAAAATTCCACTGTCATTACTTAATCAAACTAATCCTAATCGTTATGAATGGCTTGTGCCAGGCTTATTGCGAGACAAGCTTATGTTTTTGCTTAAAAGTCTGCCTAAAACACAAAGACGTCATTTTATCCCAGTACCAAAATATGTTGATGATTGTATACGCAATATGACACCAGAATCAGGTGCTTTATTGCCCGCATTAAGCGAACAACTACGCAAACTAACAGGTATAAACATTGCCCTGTCAGACTGGAATAGCGCTGACTTGCCACTTTATTTACAAATGAATTTCCGCTTAATAGATGAACAAGGCAAGTTACTCGCTGAAAGCCGTGACCTAGAAGCACTTAAACAAACATGGGCAAAACAAGCCGCCGCCAGTTTCCGCCAAATACCGGATAGTGACTATGAGCAACAAAACTTAAAAAGTTGGTCATTTGGTGATTTACCGCAACAAATCACCTTGCAGCAAAATGGTTTAGAAATGACGGCCTACCCTGCTTTAGTAGATAAAGGTGACAGTGTTGATTTAACGCTGATGGACACACTTGCTCAAGCACAGATGCAAACTAAAAAAGGCTTACGCCGATTATTTATGTTGGCACAAGCTGATGCGATTAAATACCTTCGTAAACATCTGCCAAACATCAAACAAATGGGTCTGCATTATGTCAATGTTCCCGCTGCACCTTTTGCCAACATAGAGAGTGACATTAACAAAAGCCCATCTGAACAGCTGAAAACAGATTTGATTCACATCGCTTTTGATCGATGTTTTTTAATGAAACAATCTGATATTGAGAGCCAACAAGTATTTGAACAGCGTCTTAAAGATAAAACAAGTGATCTGATTAATATTGCAACAGAACTTGCTCAACAGGTTGCCAAACCTCTAGCTGAATACCATGTTATTGCCAAACGTTTGTCAGCAAAGATGCCATTAACAGCGATTAAAGCAGTCAACGATATACGTGAACAACTTAACCATCTGCTTTATCAAGGTTTTGTGCATAACACTAATGATGATGCCTTAAAACGTCTACCTGCCTATTTTCAAGCGATAGGTCAGCGCTTAGATAAACTGTTGAGTGATCCTATGCGTGATAAACAATGGATGAGTGATATTGCCCCTCATTGGCAACATTATCTCAATAATGTAAATCAACGAACCACTGCAGAGTTTGTGCTCTACCGTTGGATGTTAGAAGAATATCGTATTTCCTTATTTGCTCAAGGAATCAAAACAGCCTATCCAATTTCAGCTAAAAGACTCGAAAAACAATGGTCATTATGCTGAAAGTTTAAAGCCAGTATCTTTCGATAAAAAAACGGCTGATTACAAAACAATCAGCTGTTTTTTATAAACAATTACCAATGATAATTACCGTAATAATAAAAAGTTACTTGAACCATTTCGTAACATTTGAGTGGTAAAACTACCGAACATAAAGCCATGTATTTTGCCATGACTGAATGAGCCCATCAGGGTCAAATCAATATTATGTTGTTGTTGATATTCAGTAAATACTTGTACGGGATCTCCCGTCATTGCCTCTGTCTTTAATGCACATTTGAGTGGTAATAAAGCTGTTTCAACCTCATTAGCCAGACGTTTAGCAGTATCAAGATTCTTGTCAACATTCATAATATGTATATTAAGTAGTTGGGTAGAAAACATATCCTTATTAATTATTTCTATCGCTTTTTTAGAGGTTGGGCTGCCGTTATAAGCCAGTAATAAATTACGTGGTATTGCGAAAGATTTTTTAACAACCAACACTGGTTTATTAATTACTCTAATGGCTTGTTCTAGCTGAGAACTTAACCCTTTTGTATCACTTTGACGTTCTTCACCTTTAAGCCCTAACACCATAATCTCTATTTCTACCTCAAGATCTTGTAAGGCTTCTGACAATGTACCGTGGCGCTGTTTAGCAATAGTATCAGTCAACCCAGCTTGTTTTGCTTTTTCAGTGGCCTTATTTAAAATAGTTTTGCCATCAGCAATCAAACGTTTACTTTCTATTCTCTCTTCATCAGATAGTTCATTCAGCAATTTTTCGGTCATATTAGGTGTAATAGTACCTTCATGATGTATATGTTCGCTATGATGCGTGTGTTCAATGGTATGAAGAAATTTTATTGGAAGTTGGCTGTTTTTGGCTAGCCAAATAGCATATTCAATTACTGAATCACTCATCTCTGAATCATCAATACAGGCCAGAATGAAGGTTTTATCTAGTACAGTCATTGTTAATGTCCTCCCATAATTTTTTCAATTTCTTCTGGCTTGTCATGAACAGCAAACTTATCTAATAAAGTTTCGCTCGCTTCATTCAGGCCGATGATACTGACATCAGTACCTTCACGACGTAATTTTATAACAACTTTATCTAAAGCAGCCACTGCGGTTATATCCCAAAAATGAGCACGATGCACATCAATCACTACTTTATCTATAGCTTCTTTGTAATCGAATAGGCTAATAAACTTATCAGATGAATTAAAAAATATTTGTCCAACTACATCATAGCTGCGTAGATCTGTCGCCTCATCATAATTAGATTCAATATACAAAAATTGGCTTAAACGCTGTGCCAAAAATAACGATCCGATTAAAATACCGGTAAAGACTCCAAAAGCTAAATTATGTGTCCACACCACCACTATCACCGTCGATAACATTACTGCCGAGGCACTTTTAGGATTGGTTTTTAATTCTTTTAGTGAAGCCCAATTAAAGGTACCAATAGAGACCATAATCATGACTGCCACCAATGCGGCCATAGGCACTATTTTCAAAATATCACTTAAAAATACCACCATGATCAACAAGACGATGCCTGCAGTCATCGCTGAAAGACGACCGCGGCCTCCTGATTTCACATTAATAATCGATTGACCAATCATTGCACAGCCAGCCATACCGCCAATCAAACCAGAACCAATATTGGCGATACCTTGGCCCTTACATTCACGTTTTTTATCACTTTGAGTATCCGTTAGTTCATCAATGACATTGGCTGTCATCAATGACTCTAACAATCCTACAACAGCAATGGATAACGAGTAAGGTAAAACGATTTTTAAAGTTTCTAAGTTCAAGGGGACGTCTGGCCATAAAAAAATGGGTAAAGTATCTGGTAAATCTCCCATATCACCAATGGTACGCACATCTATTCCCATAAAATAAACAAACAACGTCAATGCAACAATATTAATAAGCGGTGACGGTAATATCTTCCCCACTACTGGCACGTATGGAAAAAGGTAGATAATACCTAAACCCCCAACAGTCAGAGCATAAACATGCCATGTCACATTAAGCAACTCAGGTAACTGAGCCATAAAAATAAGAATGGCTAATGCATTCAGGAAGCCGGTCATTACTGATTTAGAAACAAAACTCATAAATTTATGAAGATTAAGGTAACCCGCCACAATTTGTAAAATACCAGCGAGTATGGTGGCCACTAATAAATATTGCAGGCCAAAATCCTTAACCAATGTGACCATTAATAATGCCGTAGCAGCAGTAGCAGCTGAAATCATGCCTGCTCGTCCACCCACTATCGCAATAATAACGGCTATAGCAAATGATGCATAAAGACCTACTTTTGGATCAACACCAGCAATGATAGAAAATGCAATGGCTTCTGGTACAAGTGCAATGGCAACAACAATTCCGGCGAGAATATCACCCCGAATATTACCCAGCCAATCTTGTTTCGCTGATAACAGCATTTTATGTTCCTTGTTATAGTTTGAATTTATATAGTGATGTTTAGTTGATGCTTAATGATTAAAAGTGCTTGAATAGTAATGAAAATACTCATGCCGATCAGCGCTGTTGAAACTAGCGACAGATAGCTAATATTATAGTGCAGCAAATAATTAAGTGATTATACAGTAAAACCCTATCTAGTTTTGCCTTGTATCTCATCACAGCTATAGCATTTGCATGCTAAATAATAGTATTATTCGAAATAGATTTTTTATAGGGAGTTTAATCGTTGAATCACAATCATACTAAAATGAAAGGAAGCAGTACTCTATTCGCTCTTGCAGCAATACTCGTAGTGGTATTAGGTGGCACGTATTTATATGTTGATACTAAGGCTGATTCAAAAGCAAACGCAATAATGAAAACTCTAATGGATGATACAAAAGAACAAGGTGCGGAGCTCAGTTATTCCTCTGTAGACGCTTCTCCTATTTCACAATCTGTAGAAATTAATGATTTTGTAATTTTAGGTCAGGATCAAGAACCAGATATTCGCCTTGGTAAAGTACAAATAAAAGGCTTCAGTTGGCAAGACTTAAACAATAAAAACCAGGCTTTACCGACAGAGATTAATGTTGATATTGAAAATGGTGCCATTGATTTTAACAAAAGTAGTGTCCCCAATAATAGCGACTTAGAAGCTTTAGTGGCTGTGTTTGGACAGACAATCTCCTTTTCAACACAATTCTCTTATCAACATGATGTTAATAAAAACTTACTCAATCTGTCATTTATTCAAACAGTTGAAGACAATTTTGTTTTTGACGGAGAGCTGAACATTGGTAATGTTGCCTGGCTGAAAGAGCTTACAACAAAACAAACTAAGCTACCCGATGCCCTTCTCAATCAAGCCATAAAATCAAGCTTAAATAAACTATCGCTAGTTTACAAAAACGATGGCATCATTGAAAAAATACGCAGTCTAGTAAGTGATAAATCAGGTAAGACAAATAAGCAGTTGGTTGAAGAAAGTATTGCTCAATTGCAGCAATTAAAAATGTTATCAGCCAGTAATTGGGGCCCGGTATTTACACCATTAATCGATGAAATGATTAAATTTTCCCACATTCCAAAACAACTAAAACTAGATATAGATCCAAAACAACCACTTACGGGCCAAGATTTTATGATGGCTTTTATGGGGGGGGAAACAAGTCTGGTTCAATTATTAGAAAATGCCCAAATAACTCTCAAAGCAAATTAAGTAATATTTTTACTGTACAAAACACATTATTTTTAATCCACAATCTCAAAATCATGTGCATTCAATTCAACTTAGGTAACGACTATGTCACTGTCTAAACAATTATTAATTTTAATTAGCCTTATATTTTTCATTTTATTTTCAACCACTTTTGTATTGAGTATGAGCAATATAAAAAGTTATTTGGAAGTGCAATCAGAGATACATGTGCAAGATACAGCCACTTCTTTAGGGTTGTCGTTAAGCCCATATATGTCCAATGATAAAGATCCGATCATACGCACGATGATGAATGCCATTTTTGACATGGGCTATTACAAAAAGATGACCTTAGTTGACGTTGATGATAATACCTTAGTCATTCTTAACGGGTCAGATAAAATTGAGGGTGTCCCTTCATGGCTGATCTCACTGGTACCCATGAAAGCAAGCAGTGTCATCTCTGAGATTAGCTCTGGCTGGAATATTAGTGGCACGCTAACTATCACTAGTAATCCTGGTTATGCCTATTTAAAGCTTTATCAACAAGGTAAAGAAACACTTAAATATTCATTGATTATTTTCTTAATTGCTATTGGTTTTTTGATAATAACGCTCCGTTTCACCCTACGACCTCTTCGCGCCATAGAAAAACAAGCTAATGATATCTCAGCAGGTAATTTCACCATCATTGAGAATTTGCCATGGACACTTGAAGTGAAAAGTGTAGCCCAATCAATGAATAGTATGTCATTAAAAATAGGTGAGATTATCGCAAGACTTAACAGCAAGCTCGCCTCATTAAGTGAAAATTTAAAGCGTGATCCTTTGACTAAATTACTCAACCAAGCAACCTTTTATGTAAATTTAAAAGAAATAATGTCGATGAGGCAATCGGGGTATGCGGCCCTTATCAAATTTGATGATCTTGCCAGTATTGCTAAAAATAATGGTAATGATATTGTTAACCAGTTATTAATTAAATTTGCTCAGTTATTAGAAAATGTACAACAGTCAACACCAAGTTCAAGTGCTTATCGTATTTACGGCTCAGAGTTTGCACTGCTCTGCCCCACAATGGACAAAGAGCAAATAATCAAATTAGCTGAATCGCTTAAGTTAGCTATTGCAGATCTAGGACAGCAATATCATATTGATGATTTAGTACATATGGGCATCATTCGATTCGAACGTAGTAGTGATTTTAATAAACTATCACCGGCGATGATTGAGGCTTATGAACAATCAAGAAAAATTGGTCATAACGCTTATTTCATTCAACAAGAAAGTATCAGTTCGATGAGTGAATTAGATTGGAAATCAACGATTACCAATGTGATAGAGAATAATATGCCTGAAATAAAGTTGATCTCAGAAGCTTATAATTATGAGGCTAACTCACCGCTTAAGGTCATGGAAGAAGCCTTTACTTTGGTGAAAGATACGGTCGGCAACACATTATCTATTGGTACTTTCTTTTCGATGGCACAAGAGTTTGGTTTAGAAGAAGAATTAGACAAATGTATTGTTAACAAAATTATTACTTTACTAGAGACAACTCACCAGTCCGTTCCAGTTACCATCAACTTATCGATGAGTTCAATATCATCCGCTTCATTTGGTGCGTGGTTAAAACTGAGAATAGAGCAATCAGATCTCAGTCCTCAGATCTTAGTCTTCAGTGTGACGGCTTATTCAGCTGTAAAAAACATCACTGCTTTTGCTAACTTTAATTTGTTTATTAAATCCTTAGGCGCTGCCACAATATTGAAGCGTTACTCATCTGACATTATTGCCATTGATTTGTTGAAAGACCTACATATTGATTATATTCGTCTAGCTCGAGATTTAACCTGTGATATTGGCGCTAATACGAATAAATCTGATCTATTAGACATCATGCAAGAAGTATCAAGTTTATTAGATATTAAAGTTATTGCAGAAAATGTGATTAAAGATGAAGATTTTGAGTACGTCAAAAAGTCAGGTGTTTATGGAATAGGTAGGTAAGTAGTTTCACATGACTTTTCGATTAAATCGACTGCGACTATCGAATCAGACTATATTGTGTTTTGTGACCACACTATGCTTACTATTGTCATGCTCGCTGCTTGCAAAAGGTGAAATAAGCGAAGCCTTACTTATAAAAATTGAAAAAAAACATAATAAATTTGCTCGTCAACGTGTTGAAGCATGGCAAACGCTTATTGCAGCATCTCAAAATTTATCAGATGATGAAAAGTTAAATATCGTTAATAATTTTTTTAACACAAATGTTATGTTTATTAATGACCAAGCCTTATGGGGTAAAGAAGATTATTGGGCTACTCCCTTAGAGGCATTATCTGTGGGTGCAGGCGATTGTGAAGATTATTCGATTGCTAAATACTTTACCCTAAAACAGCTCGGTGTTAATGAGGATAAACTTCGTATTACTTATGTTAAAGCAATCGAAATTGGTCAAGCTCACATGGTGGTGACTTATTTTAAAGATAAACGATCGGTGCCTTTAGTATTAGATAATATTGATAGCGAAATTAAACCAGCCAACTTACGAACAGATTTAGTACCTGTTTATAGCTTTAATGGTAATGGGCTATGGTTAGCTAAATCACGTGGTGAAGGCAAAAGAGTTGGTAATGCTTCTCGCCTCTCCTTATGGGAAGATCTAGCACAGCGAATGAAAACAGAATAATCATACTTATTATATTTTTACTTTAAATGAGACAGTTTGTCATAAATATCAGGAATAAACTCCTGAGAAAATGGGACCTTTGACTTAGCTGTTTAATATAGCACCCTGTATTATATCCTCCATCAACTAACCACATAACGGAGCGATAAAATGAAAAAATCACTAGGTTTAGTATTATTAAGTTCTTTGTTATCACTGAGTATTAATGTAGCGGTAGCGGCAGAGTCAAAACTAGAATTACTTGCCGGCGTTGAAGCAGGGAGTAATGCTGGTACTTCGATGACAACGACGGATCTATCAAAAACACAAAAAATCTTATCATCACTGATGAAAGGGGCTGTAGACTCTTGGTACAACATAGATTCAACAACCCATTTTGATGTCAAAATTGGTGAACATTACAGCTTAAATCTACGCCCGTGTATCGCCTATGAGGTGACAACTAAACATGATTCAAAAACAGAAAATCAAAATTTAAATGCCTGTAAGAATTATGAAGGCCAGTGGATTGCCCTGGACTCTACGCTTTCAATGTAAAACCAATATCTAGTATTTATTAAAAATCGTTTAAATAAATGCCACAGTGTAATTTTGATACTGTGGCATTTTTGTTAGGGTGCTATGGCAGTAAATATGGCTCTGACTGGCCCAGGATGGCCCTCAATCGTTTTACTATGGTCCAGGGGGTCTAGAAAGTCAGCTAAAGATTCAAACGTCATCCATTCTGTTGGTCGTTGTTCTGCTATCGTAGTGGTATTAATATCCACACAGCGTACGTCTTTAAAGCCACATCGACGTAACCAAAGTTCCATAGTCGAAATGCTTGGGAAAAACCATACATTTCGCATTTTTGCATAACGACCTTCCGGCATCAGTGACATTCCCTCTTCACCCTCGATGATAAGTGTTTCTAACACTAGCTCCCCTCCCGGTCGTAAACAAGCACGCAGTTCATATAAATGGTCGAGAGGCGAACGGCGGTGATATAAAACGCCCATAGAAAATACGGTATCAAAACAAGCTAATTCTTTTGGTAAGTCTTCAATACCAATTGGCAATACATAATGATTACTTTCTCCTACATAGCGTTGCATTACATGATATTGCATCACAAATACTAATGTTGGATCGATACCTAATACTAGCTCAGCTCCTTCGCCTAACATTCGCCAACCGTGATAACCATTACCGCCGCCAATATCGAGTACTTTTCTACCGATCAAAGGTTGAATATGTGGTAGTAAACGCTCCCATTTCCAATCAGAGTGCCATTCGGTATTGATGTCAATGCCCAGTAGCTTATACGGACCTTTTCGCCATGGATGAAAAACTTTCAAATTTTCCATAAAAGCAGCACGATCTTGGTCAGGAAGATCTTCAGCTATGCCAATCTGAACCTTATCTTTGATATTGATTGATGAAGCGGTGACATTTGTTAATGCTGACAAAGCGGCTTGCCAGCTTGTCATCTTGCCATGACCATTCTCAGACAACTTTGCAGGTATAGTCTGACGTAATGCTGCAGACCAGTTTTGTAAGCCCATGTCGTCCAATTTTTGATAGAGAGATTGATAAACACTCATTTAATCGCTACCAATGAAATAAAATTGAAACATTGAAACCATGGTTCACTGAAGTCAAAACCGGCTAATACTAACCGCTGCTGATGATTAGATAACGTTTCTGGTAGCAATACTTTTTCCAGCGCCGATCTTTTTTGGCTGATTTCTAAGGCACTATAGCCATTGGCAGCTTTAAAATGTTGATGTGCCTCAATATGAAACGTTTGTTTAGCCGAATCATCAAAAGCAAGTTTTTCGGATAGTATCAAAATACCACCGGGTTTTAGACCTTGATAGATCCGTTTTATTAAGTCTAATCGTTGATCAACAGCTATAAATTGTAAGGTGAAATTAAGGACCACTACCGAGGCATTTTCAATGCTTACATTATGCAGATCAGCACAGATCATAGTAACCGGTATAGTAGACGATTGATCACTAGCTAATAGTTGTTGGCCACGTTCAATCATGGCTATCGAATTATCAATCGCAATAATGTCACAATTTGGCTGGGTAATTCGTTGTCGCATGGAAAGCGATACAGCCCCTAATGAACAGCCTAAATCATAACAATGACTATCTGCTTGAGCATATCTGGCAGCTAAGATCCCTATGGTTGAAATCATGGTGGCATAACCCGGTACTGAACGCTGAATCATATCAGGAAATACATCTACCACCCGCTCATCAAACCGAAAATCAATAATTTCATCTAGAGCGGAGGCATAAATGACATCTTGTTTTTTCACCATTATTGCTGGGCCTTTTTCTTAGCGACATTATTTCTTAAATAGACTGGCATGGCTTTATCTGCCGGAAATACACGACCAGCCTCAGCTTCTACTTGTGCCAATTTGATAATATTGGCCGCGTGCGGATAATGGCTAACACTGACTTGATCAAGATGGTCAACAAAACCGTTTCGTAATATCGCATCATATTCAGCCCAGCCAGTGCCAATACCAACCCATTGAACTGATGAATTAGCTGCAAAATCTTCTGGTGGACAAACACGTTCTTGATCTAAAAGCCTAACTAAACCATTTTCACGTTGATAACTAGCGCAATAAATTTCGCCCATTCGTGCGTCCATTGCGACTGCTATGTGATCAATATTTAATTCATCTGCCGCCCCTTGAGCAACAGCCGCAAGTGATGAAATAGGGATCACTGGAATATCTCTGGCAAAGGCAATTCCTTGGACAACACCCACACCTACTCGAACACCAGTGAATGAACCTGGACCTCGACCAAAGGCAAGTGTATCAACACTTGAGATCCTTATCCCTGCTTGAGAAAGCACATTATCCAGCATGCCTAAAATAAGATCTGAGTGACCGCGTTGTGTCATTTCAACACACTCATATAACACACCTTGGTATAACAAGGCAGCAGAGCAAGACTCTGTACAGGTATCTAAAGCAAGAATATTCATAAGGTAGTCATTTGTCGTTTGGCTGAAATAAGTAATGATTATAATTCAAACACACGCTTAATTAAGCAATAAATCGATGTCTTATCTAATTGGCAGCATTAATTTGTTGCTGAAATACTTATTTTATACAATATTGTCGTTAGCTATTCACAAGGGACTCATTGTTAGGTGAGTACTTTTAGATAAGACCTCATAGTCATTAATATTAATCAATATCTTGAAAGGGCTCGGTAAATAAAGCCTAGATCGAGTAATATATATTACTTATTAAAATTTTGTGAGACGCTAAAAAATGAAAGTCTGTGGAGTTGAATTAAAAGGCAGCGATGCCATTATTTGTCTAGTGTCATTAAAAGATGGCTTATATGCCATACACGAATTTCGTGTTAACAGACTAACAATCTCTGATGATACTGATAATCAACAGCTGCGCAAATTCCAGTTTGATTTTGCGAAATTAATGGAGGACTATCAGGTAGACCACGTGGTTGTTCGTGAGCGTATGACTCGAGGTAAATTTGTCGGCGGATCAGTCGGTTTTAAGCTTGAAGCAGCACTTCAACTCGCTGATGGCATCGAGATCTCGCTACTGTCACCCTCAAAAATAAAAGATATCGTAAAAAATAGTCGTGTTGTAATGAATTTTAGTGATACTGGCTTAAAACAGTTTCAAGAACCCGCCTTTAATGTTGCCTTTGCTTATCTTGATAGTCTTTAAATTATTAGACCTTATCTTTAAAAAAGGCGGCAACATCTTCCATTTTTTGAGTAATGGGCATCGCTGGCAGGCTACGTAAAAACAGTTTGCCATAGGGCTTAGTCAAAAAGCGTGGATCACATAAAACTAACACTCCAAAGTCTTTGGGATCTCTTATCAGTCGACCGATGCCTTGTTTGAGTTGGATAACAGCAGCAGGTATTTGAATAGCAGAAAAAGGGTTACCTCCTCGTTCTCGCAAAGCATCGATCCGTGCTTGCAAAATTGGGTCACCAGGTGAGGCAAAGGGAATTTTGTCGATGATAACGCACGATAAGGCTTCACCACGAACATCCACCCCTTCCCAAAAACTGTTAGTACCTAATAACACCGCATTACCGTGGCTGCGAAACTCATCTAATAGGACCGATTTAGCGGCACTACCCTGCACCATCAGTGGATATTCGATTGTTTTTAAAGCTTCTGCAACGATATTCATAGCACGGTAACTAGTAAACAGAATAAACGTGCGACCTTCACTAAGTGTTATCAACTGTTTTGATAAATCAATAATATGCCTGGTGTAATCATCATGACTAGGTTCAACAGGGATATGAGGCATATACAATAAACTTTGACGTGCATAATCAAATGGACTGGGCCAAATAATTGTTTCGGCATCGTCAATACCTAATTGTTGACTAAAGTTATTAAACTTACCTGCGACCGTTAATGTTGCAGATGTGAATACCCATGCCGTCGGTTTATCATCAATCCATTTTTGAAAGTATTGGCTGACATCTCGTGGTGTTGCATGTAATACAATCCCAGAGGTGCGAACATCAGCCCATAAAATCATATTATCATCTTGATGTTGTTGTTCAAACAAGCTCAAAGTGGTCATTAGTTCGATACAACGACTATGACATTGTTCTAATCCCTTACCCCGCTCCGCAGCTAATTCAAGCTGCTGAGCTAGATCCTCTAAGCTTTCAACGAGTGCCGTTAATTTATTTTTAACACCAAATTTTTCTAACACTGTAAGCCAAGGAGCGCGGTTTTCAGTATCACCAATACTTATTTTAAAACCATGCAAGGAGGCATCAAGCTTATCTGCATAATCTCGGATCCCGGCCATGTCTTTAGCATCTTGCTCCATTTCTCTTATACTATCTCGACATATCTCTTGAATTTGATGACTACTAATACGATTACCAAGGAACTGTGTTGCAATTTCTGGTAGCTGGTGAGCTTCATCAATTATATAAGCATCTGCACTTGGTAAGATCTCACCTTGGCCCGATGCCTTTAATGCCATATCTGACATCAATAAATGATGATTAATCACCACAATATCAGCTTCTTGTGCCTTTCGGCGTGCCTCAGCGATAAAACAATCAGAGTAACTAGGGCATTCTTGGCCTAAACAATTATCTATAGTAGAGGTTACTTTTGGCCATAAGGTCGAATTATCTTCCAACAAGTTACTTTCACTTAAATCACCACTTTTTGTTTTCCCTGCCCAAACGGTTAAGTCATGCAGCAGGGCATAATGTCGTTTTTGTAAGGGATCACCTTGTGCCATTTCTAATCGATAGTGACAAAGATAATTACTTCGGCCTTTTAATAATGCGGCTTGAAAAGGCACGGCTAGAGCTTTTCTAAGTGTAGGCAAATCTCTACTATACAACTGATCTTGAAGATTTTTAGTACCAGTAGATATAAATACTTTTTGGCCTGATAAAATCGCTGGTGCTAAATAGGCATAGGTTTTACCTGTTCCAGTACCTGCTTCAGCAACCAATATCGTCGTTTCATTTAAGGTCGCTTCAATTTTCTCTGCCATTTCGAGTTGCTGTTGGCGCGGTGCATAGTCTTCAATTTGCTGTGATAATAAACCGCCATCATCAAATACATGTTGCATTTTTTGTGACATTTATATGTCCATCCTAATATTTATTGCCCATACCAAAAGGTTACCTAACATAAAAAATCCTAGTAAATCTTGCATGGTTCGCCACTTAAATCAATTATTCACTATGCCATGTTGCTATAGCAGAAAATTGTCGTTTATTGGTGACGATGACGTTGTCCTGTTTCATCATCTAATTAAAAAATTCATCGTTAGTTTATTATTTAACGAGCCGACAACGGCTGATTTATTTGCTATTAGTCTGATTGGCTTGTAGTATTTTTCCACATTATAACAATACCAGCCAACTGTTTTAACCCGTTCCAAGTGGTACGATGATAAGCCCTGCCATTAATAGTATTTAGTCTTTAAGTTCAACATATACCTATAACGCAGATTACTGTGGTAGCTGTATTTTTTAATCAAGCGACCTTAATTGAACAATTGACCAAATTAACGTCTGTTTTCTGTTTGCCAGTCAATTCTAATAGAGGCTGCGTATGAAAATTAAACATTGTTGCGATAAAAACACTCGCTACTTTTTCACTGGCTACATTATTAACACTAACACTTTTATTATAAAATTCGCGACGTTCTTTGGTCGCACTTTTTAAGCCCAGTGATACAGGTTTGTAGATGTTGAAATAATTGATTGGTTTTTAACTCAGGATAAGCCTTGGCAACAAATAAACTAGCTAATGCCCTTTTTGGCTTGATCTTATTCAGGGATATTAGATTGCGGCATTGCTGAGATAATTTAACTTTGTTCTTTTATAAGCTTTTCAAGGGCTTTCTTGTTAAATTTCAACTGGTTTTTACCTGTTTCGATCTGTTTTTCAAGTTCATCATGAGCTTGTTTCAGCAATTGAACTATATTGGCCTCAGCTGAGTTGATTATCCCACACTTCTGATGACAGGCCCTCTTCGCGTGACCAAACGAGTCGACCGATTATTTTGAACTGAACCACTGACATTGCGCCTCTTCTTTTATTTGCGCTGTCTGCTTTGGTGTTTAAGGCTGCTTCGATATCATCGCTGCTAGCTTCATGCATTTCAACAGGTAAATAATCATCATCAAATAACACCATGACAACTCTGTCCCAGCGACCATCTGATTTGATTTGACCAATACGAGGGCTTGAGCGGCTGTCTTCGAAAATAACTCGTCCCTTAATTAGGATCCGTAGATCCTTACGCTCGCCACGACCAATGGCATCGTAACCTAGCGTCATATCTTCAATAAGTTGTAAATCTAATGCTTTTGCTACATCAAAGCGTGATATTTCGCCGGTAACAGGCAAAGTACTTCCGGTCGCTTTGCGGTACTTAGCCGCTAATTGACGTGTTTCATGCATTAATTTATCGATGGAATAAAAGTCCATATTCGCTTCTGCTGGTTTGTTCATTTTATTATAGTGTTATTGCTAAAAAAAACGGTCTATCCAATATATCGGATAGACCATTGATTTCTTGATTAAAAGTCTAATTATTTCTTTTTAGAATCTAAACCTTTTTGATAATACTTATGAACTAATTTGTCTTGATTTTCTAATAAGAAATCAATGCTTGGCTCATTGTTCATCGCTTTTTCAATGGCACGGCGTGTTGCTTCACGGTGAATATTAAATAAAGCTTCATGATCTAAATCTTCAACGTTCTCAACACCTGGGCTCAACCATACAGAAACGATAATACCTAAATCATTCGCTTTTTCTTTAGGTATAGTGCCATTACGAACGGCATCTAATACGCCATTTGCAATAGCGCCTTGAACAGTACCCATTAGGATTGACGTATAGGCTGTTTTCTTAACTGTGACTTTACTGACCATTAAGGTCGCAGGTCTCACCATCATATCGGTGTTCATTAATGCTAATACGCGTGAATGACCTTGCACTTGGTCACCTAATAAATTAGCAAATGCAGTACCAAATGGGCCGTCAAATTCACCAATGATAACTTCTGGCTCTGCAGCTGTGAATGGTGGTCCACCGGCAACTAAACATTCACCAGTACGCATAATAATTCTTTCGCTCATAAGATTTTCCTGTTGTTATTTATATTAAGATTCTCCAATTATCCTTGTCTGCGGAGTATGTCGCAAGCTTAAGCCTCTTTATCGGTCAATCAAACAAGGCTAAACTAGCTGTAATATTTTTGTAAGAGTCAGATAATGTCCGAACTTAAAACCCATTATGAGCGTATCGGTGGCGAAACTGCTGTTCGCAAGCTATGCCAAACTTTTTATCAGATCATGTCTGATACACCGGAAACCCAACGGATCCGCGCAATGCATCCACAAAATATTCAGGCAAGCGAAGAAAAGTTATATCTGTTTCTTACCGGTTGGCTGGGTGGACCGCCATTGTATGTCGATATTTATGGCCATCCTCGATTAAGATCAAGACATATGCCCTTCTCTATTGGTATTGAAGAGCGTGATCAATGGTTATATTGCATGGCACAGGCTCTAAAAATGATAGGATTAGAAGAATTATTTGCTCAACAGTTGATGAGTTCTTTTTTTCAAACTGCCGACTTTATGAGAAATCAACCCGAGTAACCATAAATCAAAAAGAGATGACTAAAATGAATATTGGTGCATTAATTATTGGTGATGAAATACTGTCAGGTAAACGACAAGATCGTCACTTTAAGCATTTACAATCAGCTCTAGCTAAACGTGGGCTGGAGCTAAGTTGGACCATTATTGTGGGGGATGATCCCCAGCAGTTACAGCGCTTTTTAGACTTTAGTTTAGCCAGCAATGACTTAGTATTTAGTTTTGGTGGCATCGGAGCCACGCCTGATGACCGTACTCGTCAATCTGTTGCTCATGTGGCTAATGTCAGTTTAGTACGCCATCCTGAAGCCGTTTCAGCCATTGAACAACAATTTGGTGAATCTGCTTATCCTAATCGTATTTTGATGGCCGAAATTCCCAGTGGTAGTCGTATTATTCCCAACAGCATTAATCGTGTACCAGGATTTTCATTTAAGGATCATCATTTTATGCCTGGTTTTCCTGAAATGTCATGGCCAATGATAGAGTGGATTTTGGATACACATTATCCCGATTTAAAAAATACGGTGCCAGAAGATGAACAAATCATTTATGTGATCAACGGTCGTGAATCAGAAATTCTAGACGCGATGCAAGAAGTGAGTCAGCTTTATCCTAAATTACGCTTATCTAGTTTACCCCACTTTAGTAAACAACCGCATATAGAACTGAGTTTGCGGGGTGATACTGACCAGATAATACTCGCGATGGCTATTCTAAAAACAGCCATCGCCGAGGCAGGATTTAGCTGGTCAAATCAATTAACAGATAACCACTGAAACCATAAAGGCAATGTCACTAAACTACAGATAGTTGTTAGGGTTACTGCTGCAGCATACAGCTCCCCATCCATACCATAACGCTCACAAATAACAATACCAAAGACCATGGATGGCATGGCAGAAATTAACACCACTGGAGTAATTAAGTAGGAATTTATACCAATCAAATGACTGAGGCCAAATAGGCTAAAAGGTACTAAAATCAGTGAGATTATAACAACTGGTAATAATAAGTTCATAAATTGCAAACGTAAACTCTGCCAACGAATACTCATGCCCAACACAATTAGCATTAATGGGACAACGCCAGCGGCTAATAATGAAAGGACCGAATCTAAAATTTCAGGTTGTTCAATACCACTAAAATTCAAAGTAATACCAATGGCCACTGCCCATAATGGTGGTATTCTTATAAGTTGACTCAGTGGGTGAGAAGTTCTCTCATTATCACCATAATGTTGCGCTAGTAACATCCCTAGTGAAAGCAATATTGGGGTGCAAGCAAACAGATCATATTGCAGTACGATCACACGACTATCCGGACCTATTACCTGATCCAATATGGGCAAACCAAGATAAGTCGCATTAGGAAACGCTGCTGCTAATAATAGGGTCCCGGTTTGTTTTTTATTGGCTTTGACAAAGCGCATAAATAACCACATTGTGCTTAAACCTATCAAAATCCCACATGTTGCCAGGAAAGAAATGTGTAATGAGGAACTATCTAATGGGGCACACCATATGACATCTAATACTAATGCGGGAAACAGAATGTAAAAGACTAAATCGGTCAAGGCACGACGATGTGCTAAGGCAGAAATATGTGCTGGCGCCGCTACTTTCCATAAAGTACCGCAGGCAATAAGTAACGACATTTGAGCTAAAACAATTAGCATAAAGAGACGACCAATAGAAAATAGACCATTATTATCTAGTAATGTTGATGCTCAGAGTAAATTATTTTTCACTTTATTATAAGCGCTTACTAGATAAATAGTGATTGAAACACTCATGCTTATCTTTATCTGCTAACAGCCTTAGTTTAAAGGTTTTTTATTCAGTTTCAGTTCAGCTTTCAATTGTTATTATGTATTCAACATTTAATAAGCAGTTACTTAACTTTTAATTCGAGAACAAAAAAGACATAATAGATCTCAAGAAAGTAATATCAAAAGTCACTTTTTTAGCTACAATTATAGTTAGTATATGTCAAAAAAAATATGACCATCAATACAAAAAAACATATTTTGGTGGCAGTCCTTACAAACAGATTATGATGAGTGGGACTTGCACTCTTAGTTAATAACGTTAAAAATACACGTAAATCAAAAGGTTCATTCATGCAATTATTACGGTATTTATTCACCATTACATTTCTAAGCTTGTCTGTAGCCTTGTTTGCTACTCAACTAGAGGAAGGTATAGAACCTGGTGATGGTGTACATGAAATCCAGCTACCACTCACTAAAGAGTCAGCCGCAGAGCTCATTAGAATGGAGTCAAAAGGCAAGATATTGTCCGTCGAAAGAGCGCCTTTTATAGATAAATTCATCTATAAAATAAAAGTGATTCATGATGATGGCACAATAAAAATATATCGCCTTGATGCCCACACTGCTCATAAGCCATACTGAGTTACCATGCGAATTTTAGTTATTGAAGATGAAATTCATTTACGTGACCAGCTAACACAACAGTTACAAAAACAAAATTTAACAGTAGACGCAGCAGCTGATGGTGAACAGGGCCTTTATCTTGGCTTGGAGTATTCTTACGATGTCGCTATTATTGATTTAGGTCTACCCAAGTTATCAGGTATCGATGTAATACAAAAACTTCGCAGTTCTGGCAAAGATTTTCCTATTCTTATTCTTACAGCTCGGGGGCGCTGGCAAGATAAAGTCGAAGGCTTAGAATCAGGTGCTGACGATTACTTAGCAAAACCTTTTCATTTCGAAGAATTATCAGCTCGTATTCATGCCCTGGCAAGGCGAGCTTCTGGCTGGGCGAACTCTATCTTACGCTGTGGACCTATTACTCTTAACCCATCAAGCCAACAAGTTACACGTGACCAAACTGTGCTCGATTTTACTGCTTATGAATATCGTCTATTACATTATATGATGTTACATGCTGGTGAAATCATTTCAAAAACAGAGCTCGTAGACCATATTTACGAACAAGGCTATGATCGAGATAGCAACGTTATTGAAGTATTCATTAAACGCTTACGCAGAAAGTTAGATCCAGATAAGTCATTGAATCCTATAGAGACACTACGTGGTCGTGGTTATCGGTTAACACTTGCACGTGCCCATTAAACAATTTTCGCTTAGCAATCGCCTACTTATTGCCGTCAGTTTTGTATTGACTGCATTTTTAGGGCTGTCTGCCTTTAGCTTAAATAATGCTTTTCAAGCGAGTACTGATAGTGCTCAACATCAACGTTTAAAAAACCACATTTATACCATGTTAGCTTCAGCAGAGTTTTCCGAACAAGGCGAAGTGACTATGTCCGACACTCTAGCAGAACCCAACTTTACTATACCAAACTCAGGTTTATATGCACAAATAACCACGGGCCAAGAAATCATCTGGCAATCTAAATCCTCATTAGGATTGTTTATTGCTTTACCGAATCACCCAGGGCCTTCAAATGAACACCTTTCCACTATAGAGCTGCATACCAAGGATAAACTATTAAATTTAGCCTATGGTATTGTCTGGGAAAATGAACAAGGTCACCATTTTAATTACACCATTAATGTCTCGGAAGATCTTAACGCCATTAACCTACAAAAAGCTAAATTTCAGCTAAACTTATGGTATTGGTTAGGCGGCACCGGACTTATGCTGTTAATTGCTCAAGCCTTAATTCTAAGATGGGGCCTACGTCCATTACATGATGTAGCCGCTGATCTGCATGCTATTGAAAGAGGGGATCGCCAACGTTTGCTAAAAAATTACCCTCAAGAATTAAACCAACTGACTCAAAATATAAACACCCTACTTGACCATGAAGAATCTCGCCGAAAACGCTATAAAAACTCCTTGGCAGATTTGGCTCACAGTCTAAAGACACCATTAGCAGTGTTTCGTGGCGAGTTGGACAACAGTTCAAATATTACTGAAGTTAAAGACATTGGCCATGAGCAGCTCGATCGCATTAGCAGCCTAGTCGATTATCAGCTACAAAGAGCGGCTACTGAAGGTCATAGCAGCTTACAAGCACGAGTCTCGTTAGGAGATATTATTAATAAAATACTAATATCACTTGATAAAGTCTATCAATCGAAGTCAATTCGTCGTCAGTTTGAAATGGAACGTGATGTATTTATACATGCCGATGAAGGCGATATGTATGAGTTACTTGGTAATTTACTCGAAAACGCTTATAAGTATGGCAATAAGCGGATTAATATCTTAGTCATTTCAAGACTAGATAATGTAGATATTCATATAGAAGACGATGGTACAGGCATTCCAAAACACGCACATAAAGATATTATTAAACGGGGCAAACGTATTGATACTCAAGTTGAAGGTCAAGGGCTTGGCTTAGCCATAGTCAGTGATATCGTCACCGCCTATTTAGGTGAAATCAAATTAGAAAAGAGTCATTTGGGTGGTGCAAGCTTTATTGTTACCCTACCTAAACAGTAAGCTTACGATTAACCTTAGCCCTGCTCACATTGTTGTAAATATTTAAATAATAGCCGTGCTGATTTTGCCGGTTTATTTTGAACTATTTCTTTATTTGCATTTCTAACTAACTGCCGCACATGCTGTATATCAAAATCTTCAAATTGATTGCGTAACACAGACATTATTTCACTATCGCCAGCAAGTAAGTCTTCCCGCCATTGTTCAATTTGGTGAAATTGTTTTATTTCACCATTATGTGATTGACGAATTTTATCAAGCTGTTTTTTAATCTCTTCATATTCTTCATCGACCATTAAACCACCGATAAATCCAATTTGCCGTTTTAAAGCAGCTAATTTCATACCATGTGCTTTTAACACTTGGTCATTAAGACGCTCAGATAAATTGAGTTTTTCAAGATCTTTAAGCGGTAATTCAATTAATTCTTTACCTAAATCTTTAAGTTGTTGCAATTCGCGTTTAATTTGAGATTTACTAATAAAGTCATCATCTTTGTCATCATATGTGCCTTTCTCTCCAAACTTAATCATCTTTTTACCTTACAATTTTAATTTTAGTGCCACCATTTTACTCGAATAACATGGTGTAAAGAAATTAATGTAGCTTACCGTTTAAGCAAGGCAAATATGTATCTAATTTAATAGCTTGACCATAGAGTATGATAACGTCATGATTTACTCGATTCAAACAACTACTATATTCATCTTTAGAGTCTATATTTTAAAGTTCGTGGGCTGAACATTTTCTTTTATATTTAGGTCTCTTTTATTATCAAATACTAATGAACATAAAACAAGCAAATGACGATTTAATAATGGCCTCTTTTCTACCTCCTATTGATAATAGCTAATAAGATATTTCATATCAGACTCTATTGTAATCATATTTTATGACTTGTTTTAATCCATATTTTACAACGAGTAGCTAAAATCAGTTAAGTATTGTTGCTAAATATCATAAACACCATTGAATACTAGTGTCTATAACACTAAATTAAGGAGGCTCAAGGTCAGCTACAAAAGCCTCAACAACGTGCTTGCTCACTGAACTATCTTGATCAAACTGTATTGGCATATGTGGTAATAATATGCGAGCAGATGGTGCTACTGGCGTTGTGTTCCCACGTAAGTTTTGTTGAACATTAAATGTTTCCATCTGCTTTACCCTCGAATTAGACAGTATGGAAGCTACGTTAAATTAGTAACCTTAACAAACTATTAAGCTTATAAAATAATACCTAATGCTTGATTAATTAATGCAATGGTATGCTTAATATCAACCTCTAAAGCTAATTTATGATTAATGGTTTCATTGGCTAATGCTTGACTGCGTAACAAGCTCACTAAATTAAGCTCACCCAGTGCAAAGGCACGCTGCTGTAGAATTAAATACTGTTGAGTTGTGTCGTTTTGTTGATTGAGCAAGCCCATTTGCAAGCGTTTTGTTTCTAAATCGTGAAGGCGAGAAAATAAGGTTACATTTAATGTTCGTTCCAACTGTTGACGAGTAATTTCTGCATCGGCCAACTCTTTTGCAGCATCAGCAATAGCAGGTTGACGATAGACCTGATTATCCAAAGCGAAACTAATACCCAAACCCAAGCTATTATTAAAACTTTCTCCATAGAGTTGTCGTTCACGTCGAACCCCTACAGATAAACTTGTATTAACAGCACCATCAAAATGGGCCAGATTTTGCTTAGCTCGTAAGGTATTGATGTGTTGTTCCATCATCATTAATAAAGGATGTTGTTGATCAATCATATAGTTGTCAGATAATATTTCCTGATACATTTCTGGCAACAGCTGTTGTTGGGTGATAGCACGGTAGGTGCTCAGGCTAAAGTCAAGTTCAGATTTCTTAAGCAAATATTGATTTTTCATTTCAAGCACATTAGTTTTGGCTAACAAACGTTCAGTGCCTGCTAATTCACCCGCTTTCACTCGTGCAGCTACATCTTGTTCCAGCCTTAGTGCGGATTGCCATACTTGATAAGCTTGCTTTGTAGCTGTATTTGTTAATATAACATCCCAAACTAACTCACGTACTTTAGCTGATGCTGCTAATCTGATCTGTTGTTTATAAGCAGGTAACTGAGCAGAAAGGCTGACCGATAATGACCGCTGTTGTTTTTGCTGGCCTGGTAACCATAGTGGCATTTTGACAGTGCTTTCCCATTCTTGTAATCCATCACTACTGCCTAGAACATCATTCTGATGATTCAAACTAATCCTTTTTACACCTGCAAAGGTGGCATCGGCTAAATCATTATTTGCATTAATTTGTTGCTGTTGTGCTAGTTCATTATGCCGTGCTGGATGACGCTCGTATACTTGCTGCGTCAGCGAAGATAATGTAACACTACTCGATTGTTGTAACGGTTTCATTTCAGCAAATGTTACTGAAGTAATAGCGCTGCTGACTGCAATACTCATTAGTGTTACTTTTATTCGAAACGACATAAATGACCAAGACCTTGTAATAATGTTCAAAAGAACCATCAATATGACAAATAATACCGTATCACAACCATCAGGGTCATTAGATGATGTTACTTTTTTGCAAAGGTATGCTCATTTAGTCGAAACCTGACAATTAAGATTATCTTTAGCTGAATGTCCTATCTACCATTTCCGCTAAAGTATTTATCTGCTACCTGGAAAGTTAATCCAATCAATCAGGCACTAAAAAGTGATTCTAATACGCTACAAATTAAATGATGAAAAAAATATTTTTGTCATTATACTGCACTTTATAGAGGGGAAGCTCAGGCAGTTAAAATTTGCTTTCAAATTTTCATCATGCAAAAAAAAGCCCCTGAACTTTTAAAAGAAACAAGGGCTTTTAGTCTAGCATTACATGTGAACTTACAAGCTAAATACGCTTAAAATACCCCCTAAGTTAGTCCAGCTAGATAGCGCTTTGTAAGCACCTACCGCACCAAGACCATCAGAGTCGTTTTCTAAGCTAGGGATAGCCATACCGATACCAGCCCAACCACCAACACCAGACAAGATTGAGATGAACTGCTTGCCTTCATGCTTGTAGGTGTTTACGTTGCCTATGATACCTGACGCAGTTTTGAATCTCCAAAGCTCACGACCTGATTGAGCGTCTACAGCTTTGATGTAACCTTCTAATGTACCGTAGAAAACAACATCAGATGCTGTTGCTAATGCACCAGACCATGCTGAGAAACGTTCT
>JAWUYH010000033.1:0-42494 GCA_034110895.1 Gammaproteobacteria bacterium
CTATGGTAGTTTATATAATCATAATAACCCTGCAAATATGCGTTTTGAAGCAAATGGCCAAGAAGACATAATGTACTACTTTGCCGCTCAGGATATTATGAAAGATGAGGAGTTGACGGTAAATTATAATGCCTCAAATGGGCAGCCAGTTTCAGAAAATGATAACTGGTTTAAGATGCAAGGTATTACGCCAATAGTGGATTAATATTGCTTCATAAAACTATTTCCCACCTGTTCATTCCTGCTAGATTTTATGTTTTATTTAGCAATGTTTTCTATTGCTCAGCACTTAATTTTTGAACTGCTTGCAGCTATCATCCCAAACGGGGTTATCAATAGGCGAATTTAAGTCATTAGCGCCATGCTGACAGCTTGCTTGCTTACTTATCAACCATATATCTTAATGCTAGTACTTCTGTTCCTCACACCCATTAACTTATTTGCCCATAAAATGACCGGATCTAAGCACAGCCCATTAAGTCTCTCATTAACAAAATATGGCTCTCAGCAAGCACACCATCAATAATAATTAAGCCAGATTTTTGTGTGTCTATTTGCTACAATCGATTATTGGTAATTATTTTCAACTAGGACCGATTCATGTCAGCCGTATTCAATTTTAGTGCAGGACCAGCCATGTTGCCGCAAGCAGTTTTAAAGCAGGCACAACAAGAATTTTTGGACTGGAATGGTTCAGACATGAATGTCATGGAGATGAGCCATCGTGGTAAAGAGTTCATGTCTATTGCGGCCAAAGCCGAGACCGACCTACGTGAGCTACTGCAAATCCCTGATAATTACAAAGTACTTTTTTTACAAGGTGGCGCATCCACTCAATTTGCTGCTATTCCTATGAACTTATTACGTGGTAAAAAATCAGCTGATTATTTCAACACAGGCCAATGGTCTAAAAAAGCGATTTCAGAGGCTAAAAAATTCTGCGATGTGAATGTTGTAGCCAGCTCTGAAGACCAACACTTTTCAACCGTACCTGAAAAAGACACATGGAACTTAGATCCAGACGCCGCCTATGTACATTACACCACCAATGAAACCATAGGTGGCGTTGAATTTGATGCTATCCCTGACGTGGGAGATGTGCCTCTTGTTGTTGATATTTCATCAACGATATTATCTCGTCCCATTGATGTGTCTAAATTTGCACTGATCTATGCTGGCGCCCAAAAGAATATAGGCCCAGCAGGTTTAACCATCGTGATCGTGCGTGATGACTTAATTGGTGACGTGCTTCCTGGCACGCCAACCATGTTTGATTATAAAGTCCAAGCGGAGAATGAATCTATGTACAACACCCCTCCGACCTACGCTTTATACCTTGCCGGTTTAGTTTTCCAGTGGTTGAAAGACTTAGGTGGTTTGCTTGCAATGGCAGAAGTTAACAAACGTAAAGCAGATAAGTTATATGCTGCAATTGATAACTCTGGTTTTTATCAAAACCCAGTCACCCCAAAATACCGTTCGTGGATGAATGTGCCATTCACATTGAATGATTCATCATTAGATGCTGACTTTTTAGCTGCGGCAAAACACGCTGGATTAATCACATTGAAAGGCCATCGTAGTGTCGGCGGCATGCGTGCAAGTATATATAACGCGATGCCAGAAGAAGGGGTTGATGCCTTAATTAGCTTTATGCAGGAGTTTGCTCAATCTCATCGCTAAAAATATAAAAAGTATGCTCTTTTGTCATTGATAAGGTATTACCAATCTAATTAATTAAGGTGATATATATGTACAAGATTCTAACGCTTAATAATATTTCAGTTACTGGTTTAGACCGGCTGTCACGTGAGCAATATGAAGTTGCATCAGAGATTACTCATCCTGATGCTATCCTTGTACGATCTTTTAAGATGCATGATTGGCCCGTGCCTGCGTCACTGCAAGCGATTGGCCGTGCGGGTAGCGGTGTGAATAATATTCCTGTCGTTCTGATGACTGCAAAAGGGATCCCAGTGTTTAATGCACCAGGTGCCAATTCTAATGCCGTTCAAGAATTAGTGTTAACGGGTATGTTATTAAGTGCTCGTAATATCTGCGCTGCTTGGGACTTTGCTCGTCAATTAGAAGGCGATGATGCCAGCATCAGCAAGCAAGTTGAAGCGGGCAAAAAAAACTTTGTAGGTTTTGAATTACCGGGTAAAACAATCGGCGTTGTTGGCTTAGGCGCTATTGGGATCAAAATTGCCAATACCGCCATTGCCTTAGGTATGCGAGTGATTGGTTATGATCCCAAAATAACGGTACAAGGTGCTTGGAAATTATCACACGAAGTTGAACAGGCCAGTAGTGTTGATCATCTACTCTGTCATTCTGACTTTGTCACATTTCATGTGCCTCTTGTTGATGGCACTAAGAACATGATCAATGCTGAGCGCTTGGTCAATATGCGTGACAATGTCACCATTTTGAACTTCTCACGTACTGGTATCGTCAATGATGAAGCGGTTATGGATGCCTTAGACAGCGGTAAGGTCAATGCTTATGTTTGCGACTTCCCGAGTAACTTACTCAAAAACCACCCCAAGGTGGTCACTTTCCCTCACCTAGGCGCCTCTACTATGGAAGCAGAAGATAATTGCGCCATCATGGTTGCTGACCAAATTAAAGACTATCTTGAAAGCGGCAATATCAGTAACTCGGTCAACTTTCCCACCATTAAAATGGCAAAAATCCCAGATCAATATCGCCTGACCATTGCTCATGAAAATATCCCAAAGATCATCGGCCCAATCACTAATGCTATTGCTAATGCAGAAATCAATATTATAGATATGCTCAATAAATCTCTTAATGATGCTGCTTATACATTGATTGATACCGAGGTGGCCTTACCTGAATCTGTAGTTGATGAAATTAAAGCCATCGAAGGTGTTTTGAATGTTAGGTGTTTGAAATAAGCAGCATCAAACCTTAATTTAATCTTTAAAGCAGAATGGCGCACTAAATAACATGTTATTTAATTATCAAGTTGTACCATAGCTGTAGACTGAGTGACGTACACAAGATTAATGAGGGCCTCTTATTGAGGCATTATTTGGGCAGCCTAGCAAATGGCACCCAACAGAGACTGCCCTAGATCCATATAAGCATTAGCACTTTCGCTTATATCCTTCACCTTAAGATGATCTGCAAAAGCAAGTCGTGCAGTCATGGCTAACCAAAATACTGCACTAATAAAACCTACAAAACGCAACATCGTTGATTTTGCCCATTTAAGTGCAAAAGTAACCGACAGTACATAGAATACAAAACCCGCTAGTTTAGAAGAAGCCCAGCCATTAACAAAGGGGTATAAGTTAAGAGGGTTAACAGCAATCAGGTACATAAAGGTGACAATAAAGAAGGTATATAAAATATGTGGACCTATTTTCAACAGTTTATTATTGACCTTGTCAGACCCTTTCATCATCAGCGTAAAGTTAATGATGAAAAAGATAAACGTAAGTGCAATTATGGTCAGGTGGGTGTGTTTCACTATCATGTACATATTATTGTTTCCTAAAATTCATTTTACTTAACACGTAAGATTATCACTATCTAGCTTGTTTGAGTCAGATAAAGCCACATATTTTTATTAGCTTGCTAGATTAACTCACAGGCTTTAATAATTAGCTTTAAATGACCGCCATTGTTATGTCCATAAAACTAAAAAACTAAAACCTAAGCGGCTCTTATTAATCAGCTTTATCTCTTCGTCAAATCACTTTTATTTTTCCAAGGTGGCCTTAGCTAGCATTTTAGTCAGTGGGCGACCATCTAGCTCTGCGGTTTCTATCGCTTGAGTTTTTCTAGTGTTGCTGAAGTGTAACGCTATAACAACAACAAAATTACAACTAGGTTAATTTGGCCTACTGATAGTAATCACAAAACAAGAGAAAACCACTCTAAGGCTTAATTTATCGACGCCTGTCTAACTTAGCAATGAGGCAGCAGTATTAATTATCACTAGTGTTACACTCATGATATACCTCCTTGCTAAAAGCTAAAACGGCTTCTGCTTTCATTTCAGCTTCTTCGGCTACCGGTTCTGCGTAAGCTTGAAGTAATAATCCTCTAGATTTATTTCCACTAACTTCTTTAACAGCTGAAGTAATAGGCATACTCTGTTGTCTTAAATTCATATAATGATCGGCTTTAGCTTTCCATATCTCGCACTCATCTATCTCGCTTGCAATGGTTGGGGTAACAGCAAATATCAATGCAAATATAGCAGCACATTGGCTTAGAATTTTCATAATCGATGCTCTCTTTGGTGAACGTTAAAAGGATTGCTTTCTACTCTGATTTCTTGTTAAAAGTAAAAGTTCCAATTGAGCTCTTATTATAAATGAACAAATTGAACACAACAGATGTCAGATTCTTATTCTAATGACACTTGTTTTGAACATTTTTTATGTTTATTTCCTGCATAAAGCTTTTTAGTTAAAAACGTATCATTGGGCTACAGCCTTTGGAAATATAGAAAGATCATCATCTGTTTATTAATTTTCATTTAAATTTTGTTGCCGTTTTGAATGGATAAATAGCTTCTATTCATCTGTCTGAGTCTGAACAATGAAAACCAGCCTAAAATGCTAAGCCAGAAATTAATAGCTGATTACAAGCTAAGATGATCAACAAAATGTATTAGAAATTATTCTTATTTGCATATAACATGAGTTAACTTTTGCACTGACTACTAAGGCTCTCCGACCACTATGAGTTTACGTTTCTATCCTCAGCACATTCTATTAGGGCTAAGTTTACTTTTGCTAGCTACCTTTTTTACGCCTGTAAATGCTAAACAAAACATGATTGTTGATGTTTATAAGGCTAAAAAATCGACAACAGGACCCAACCTCAATATCTCTGGAACGTTAACGGCAGAAAGAAGAAGTCTATTATCTCCTCGTATCGATGGTTTGATAAAACAGGTCAACGTGGATGCCGGAAGTCAGGTCAAAAAAGGTGATACTTTATTAACGATGGACGCTGTTATTTCACAGCTAGAGTTACAGCAGGTAAAAGCTAATGTTATCAAGGCCGAGGTAGACTTAAATGAAGCAAAACGTTTAGTAGCAGAAGCTGAACGGTTGAGGCTAAATAAATACATTCCTGAAAGTGAATTAGCAAACCGTCAGGCAAGTCAGCAAATCAAGCAGGCTGAGTTACTCGCCACAAAAGCGATGCAAGCGAGTATGCAAGAGCAAATTAAACGCCACCGTTTAATTGCCCCCTATGCTGGCGTAATCAGTGCCAAAAATTCGGAAGCGGGTGAATGGGCACGTCGTGGTGATGCGGTACTGGAGTTAGTAAATTTAGAGAGAATAAGACTGGACGTCAATTTACCACAAGAACGATTCAATGAGATTTCAATTAATACGCCTGTAAAAGTGATTGCTGAAGCAAATCCCAAGCAAAAACTATCGGCCAAAATTCAGGCCATCGTTCCGGTGAGTAATTCACAAGTAAGGGCCTTTTTAGTCAGAGTGACACTTGATAATTATTCATTATCTTTGTTACCAGGCACCTCTGCTATTGCCCAGTTTTCAATAAAGACACCCGATCAAAATACAGTTTTAATCCCCCGTGATGCCTTACTCATTAATCCTGATGGTAGTCACACTGTTTTTGTAGTTGATACTGGCAAAGCATTTAGACGTAAAGTCACCATCGACAAGATCACTTCAAAAGGTGCACACATATCAAAAGGTATTGTGGCTAATGACTTAGTGGTGATTAGAGGTAATGAGGTGTTAACAGATCAACAACTCGTCATCATCAATCAAACTGCAGAATAAAATGATGTTAGCCGCGCCTATTCGACATGGAAAACTACTTACCGTTATCGTCTTAATCGTTATTGTGCTTGGTATAGCGGCAACATCACGCATTCCAATACAGATGATTCCTGACTTAGATGTTCGCACTATCAGTGTAATAACAGGCTGGCCTGGTGCCACACCTCAAGATATTGAGAAAGAAATAATTTTAGAACAAGAACGTTACCTAAGTAGTGTTCCCAATTTAGTTAGAATGAAAGCTGAGGCAAATACATCAAGAGCATCAATCGAGTTAGAGTTTCCCTTTGGTGTTGGGATTAATCAAACCTTAATTGAAGTCACTAATGCATTAAGTCAGGTGACAAGTTATCCAGAAAATGTCAATCAACCTCGTATTTACAGTAGCTCTTTTTCAGAAAATGCCTTTATGTATTTTGCCGTTATGCCGATGCCGGGAAATCAGCGTGGTATAGATATGCAAATGGTGACTGATTATGTCGACAACGAAGTCAGGCCGATAATGGAACGTGTGCCGGGGGTGTCTAGTGTCGATTTGCGAGGTGGTTCTGAAAGACAAATCCAGATAAACGTGGATCCACAAAAACTGGCGTATCGAGGTCTATCATTATACGATGTGCGCTCGGCAATTCGTGACCGCAACCACGATACATCAGCGGGGGATTTGAATGAGGGAAAACGTCGTTATTTAATAAGAACAGTTGGTCGTTTCCAAGACTTAGATGACTTAAGAACGATTATTCTTTCTCACCAAAATAATACTGATATCCGTTTAGAAGATGTTGCAACAGTCACTCTTGGCCATTATGAAAGCAAAGGCATTTCTATCGTAAATGATGAGCCCGCACTTACGCTCGCTGTTCGCCGCGAGTCGGGCTCTAATGTTATCGATATTAAACAAAATATGGTTAAAGTAGTTGAAGATTTGAGAATCAATCAACTTCAGCCAAACGGCCTCAATATTTACCTGATTGGCGATGATGTTCGCTACGTTCAAGCTTCTATTGGCAACGTCAGTCGTAATCTGATCTTAGGTGGTTTACTGGCGACGATGATCCTGTTTCTATTTTTACGCTCTGCTCGGGCAACATTAATCGGTCTATTGGGCATGCCAATATGTACCTTGGCAGCGTTTATTGGCTTACTTGCATTTGATCGCTCGATCAATGTCATCTCTATGGCGGGTATCGCATTCGCGATAGGTATGACAGTAGATAACACTATTGTGGTTCTGGAAAGTATTGAACAAGCTCGCCGACGAGGCTTGGCAAGATTACAAGCGGCAATTGCCGGCATCAAAGATGTGTGGACGGCAGTATTAGCATCAAGTTTAACCACGGTATTAGTGTTTGCACCGGTATTATTTGTGCAAGAAGAGGCAGGGCAATTATATTCAGATATCGCCATTGCAGTTTCAACAGCAATTATTGCCTCGATGCTATTTGCCATGGCGGTTGTGCCAGCGGCATCGGCAAATTTTGGCTTAAACAGCCCTAATAAAAAAGATAATCATAAATCAGGGCTTTTGATGCCTATGATCCAATTCTTGGATGGTAATATGGCTTCCCGTCTGATTATCATTTTAGTGGTGCCTATATTGACACTTGGCATTGCTTGGCATTTTATGCCAGCAGCAGAATACTTGCCTGAAGGTGAAGAACCCAAAGCCTTTACTACAATGACATCACCTCCTGGCTACAACATTGATGAAATGAAAATAATCGGCGATGAAATTCGCCTTCATCTAAGCCAATCGCTCAATGCTGATCCTAACTTATATGATCAGCAGCAACTTGAACTACCCGCTTTAAAATACTATTTCCAACGTGTTGGCCCTGGGTATGTATGGGTTATGGCTGAACCGATTCGTAGTCAAGATCTCCAAGTAATGATGGATAAACTAACCACCTTGTTTAGAAGTTATCCCGGCATGCGCGCTTTTTCATCCAGAGGCTCGATCATCTCCAGCAATGATGGCGGTTCCCGAGCGGTAAATTTAGATATTTCAGGTGCCAATCAGGTTGAATTGTACCAAACAACTCAATATGCTTTAAAACAAGCAGAACGACTATTTCCTGACGCACAGATAGACTCTGAACCAAGATCCTTGTCATTAGACCAACCACTGATTGTAGTCAAACCGCGTTGGGACCGCTTAGCAGAGCTAGGTATCAACGCTAATGAATTTGGTTATACTGTTGCCGCCTTGAGTGATGGTGCTTACGTTGATGAATTTTTCTTAAATGATGACAAAGTAGATATGTTCTTGTTCAGTAATGAAGGACAAAACCAAAGCCTCTCACAACTAACAGAGCAACCTATAACAACACCTTCTGGTGATGTACTGCCCCTTAATGCATTAGCGGATATTATTGAAACAGTTGATAGTGACTCACTTCGTCGCATAGACGGCCGAAGAACTGTCACCTTATCTATCATCCCTCCACGTGAGATTGCGCTCGAGACTGCTGTGGCTATGGTGCGTTCTCAAATAATTCCCTCTATGAAGTCTTCGGGTGAAATAGGCCAAGGGGTGTCTATCTCTATTTCAGGGGCCGCTGATCAGCTTGATGCAACCCAAAAATCACTGAGCAGTAACTTCAGCATTGCTGTCGTTTTAATTTATCTATTGTTGGTGGCTATTTTCAAACATTGGTTTTATCCATTTTTAATTTTGGCAACGGTGCCGCTAGGTATTGCCGGAGGAACCTTAGGTTTAGTTGCTGTTAATGAATCAGCCCCACTATTTACTATGCTCGGTATAAAACCCATCATACAACCCTTCGATATGATTACCATGCTTGGTTTCATTATTTTACTGGGAACAGTAGTCAACAATCCCATATTGATTATTGAACAGACACGAAAAAACCTAAAAGACAAACTGCTTTCTATTGAAGAAGCTGTAAATCAAGCTGTAAAAACACGATTGCGGCCCATTTTAATGTCGACGGCCACAACGATTTTTGGTCTAGCACCCCTGATTTTCATTCCTGGAGCGGGCACAGAATTATATCGTGGCGTAGGAATTATCGTCATGAGCGGCATACTGTTTTCAACCATCATCACCTTATTTTACTTGCCTAGTTTGACTATTAGTTTACTTAAACTGTTAGCCAGAAAAACAAGCTAAAAAAAGCTGCGACTGACTTTTTCAATCCACCCTATTATGCTTGACTCTTTGTAGTCTGCCATGCAGAATGTCAGTTGTTAAAAATAAAACAAATCAAGTTTACATTTTTAGGAGACAGCTAATGGAATCAGTATATTCGCCTGAACATCGTGCCTTGCAAGAAGAGTTCGAAACCACCAAACTCGCTGAGTTATTAGATAATGGATGGATACATGAAACCATTACTGATAAAGAAAAAACCTTTATATCAGCACGTGATATGTTCTTTTTATCGACAGTCGATTCAACGGGCATGCCTACCGTTTCCTACAAGGGCGGTCCTGAGGGTTTTGTAAGAGTCCTTGATGACAAGACGCTTGTTTTTCCAGGATACGATGGCAACGGTATGTTTTACTCGGTCGGTAATATAGAAGGACAGGGTAAAGTGGGTATGTTGTTCACGGATTTTGAAAATCCACATCGTGTTCGTGTGCAAGGTACTGCCAAACTGGTTCGAGAACATCCCTTAATGGAAGAATACACTGAAGCTCAATATTTGATTTTCGTGACGATAGTCAAAATATGGGCAAATTGTCCCCGTTATGTTCATAAATACAAAAAGCTCGACCAATCTAAGTATGTCCCTGAGCCATGTAAAGTAACGCCAATTCCAACATGGAAGCGCTTAGATATTGTTCAGGATGCTATTAAACCTGAAGAAAAGACCATTGCCGAGTCACAAGGTCTCGTTGACTTAGAGACCTATGAAGAAAAAGTTGAGCGAGGCGAAGGTTAAAGCTTAAGTCTCTATCTCACACTGCCTTTGATTCGCGCCCGAGTTTCTATAGGCACAATATATAATTCAGAGTGCAGAGTGCAGTGCTTTTTCATAGATAATGAAGAGCATCTTTATGCTTTAACTTAAAAAGTTCAGCCTTGTTTTGCTTGATGGTTACTGGTTACCTGTTCATTGTTACTTTTTCCAAAAATGAGTATTGCCTAAGACAACCTTGTTTTGTAACATAAATGGAAGCATAGCTTGCCGGTTATTATGCAGAAAATAGCAGAGCTATTATAGCGATGTTGGCTTAAATATAGAACTCCGTGCAGCCGCTCCAGGAATCAATACGGTTGAAGATCTTCTTAGTGGAAGGGCTCAATACGGACTTGGCAATTCGGCTATTTACTCGATAGGCAACAAGGTAAACCAGTTGTTGTTTTGAATGTTGTTTTTCAATATTCACCTTCAATTCTCATTACCAGAGGAAATGGAGAAAGCACTTCTGTCAGTGACTTTGTAGGCAAACGAGTAATGATTGAAGAAAATTCATCAGAATTGTTTACTTATTTAAAAAAAGCAGGCGTTTCTCGCGAACAAATTCAACTTATTGATCATACCTATAATGTAAATGCATTGATCTAGCTAGGGCGACGTAGATGCCCTTTCAGCTTATTCTAGCAATGAACCCTATATTCTGAATCCAATGGGTTTCTCTTTCAAAGAATTCACCCCACGTGAAGCCGGTATCGATTTTTATGGGGATAAGGTGTTCACAACTGAAGATGAAATTAATCGTCACCCTACCTAAACAAGTAGAAACCTTTCGCACAGCGAGTATGAAAGGTTGGCTTTATGCGATGACCCATAGGGAAGAACTGATTGATCTTATATTGAAAAAGTATGGTCAGGATTTGCAACGGAAAAAATTACCGTTTGAGGCACAAGCGATGAGTAACTTATTGTTCAACGATCTGATTGAAATCAGCCATATGAATCCTGAACGCTGGCGCAGAGTGATCACTGGCTACGAATTAAGCCAGATCGAAAATAACAATATACTCGAGGGCTTTATTTATAATCATAAATAATGGCTTTATGGATCTTATTAAAGCTAATCAGATAGGATTGCTCAAGTATCTGTCAGCAGTGCTTCTGCTGATGGTCTTTTTAATCTATCGCAACCGCCAATTACACCAAATTTAACCGCAAACTAGAATTTCTTGCTGAAACCGACCAACTGACCGGCCTCTACAATTGCAAACGTCTTGATAAAGTATTGGAGAGTGGGATTGAGAGGCTTCTTCGCTATAATCATTCATTCTCAGTGATTATGATCGATATCGACAACTTTAAGAATGTGAATGACAGTTATGGTCATTTAGGTAAGCACATGCTCATACAGATAGTGGTAATCCTTAATACCCGAGTCCGGGCAACGGATACCCTTGGCCGATGCGGTGATTTTGATCTGTCCTGAAATAGCAACACGGTAGACTACCAAACTGTCAGCTTTGCTATTGCAACTTGTAAACGAGGAGATAATACAAATGATGTTGTTAAGCGTGCCGATGATGCGCTCTATAAGGCTAAAAAGAGAAGCAGAGATAGGGTGGTTGCCTTACCATATTAACGCCTAAAAATAACCGCAATAAAAATTAGAGTATTTCATCCTAAGTAACATACGAATGGTCGCTTAAGCCTGACTAGAATTTTCTATTGTTGCCCGTGTTATTTATCCATGTGATGACAACACAATATAGATAGCTTAATCAGCAAAGCAGATAGAGTTATCTAGGCTGCTAAAAAGAGCGATAAAAATGTTTATCGGCAGCATAATCAGATTTAATGACTTAAAAAGTCAGAACGTTTTCCTGAAGATATGGTCATAGTTCAGCAGGCTTGTTAGCCAAGATAGCTTAAATTAAAAATATAATGTTCTTTAAAAGGTAACTCTGATGAAAAAAACGTCAAACATAATGTGTACTCTATTAGCTGTCTTGACTAGCTTTAGTGTAATGGCCACTGACTTGAAAGTAGGTGAAAAAGCACCTAACTTTAAATTACAATCAACCAATGGTGATTATTATCAGCTGAGTGACTACCAAGGTAAACAAGCCGTAGTTTTAGCTTGGTACCCAATGGCTAATACTCGAGGCTGCACCATTGAGTGTAAATCATTAACAGAAAAGGGCCATTTAATTAGAGCCTACAATACGAGCTATTTTATGGCCAGTGTCGACCCTTTAGAAGATAATATAGACTTTGCCAAAAAAACAGGGGCAGACTTTCCAATGCTAAGTGATCCTTCTAAAGAAACCGCTAAAGCATATGATGTGTTGGGCATGATGCCCTTCGCCAGTCGTGTTACTTTTTATATATCTAAACAAGGCAAAATATTAAAGATAGATGACAATATCAATCCTAAAACAGCTGCCGAAGATATAGCCCAACATTTAAAAGAGCTCAAGGTGGATCCTGCTCTATCTTTATAAGTAAAAAGTTATATGCAGCACTTGCAAAATTAGTTAATATTATTCGAAAATGCTCATTTTAATCAACCACCACAGGGGGCTGAGTAACAGCCAACTGTGGTGGTTGTACACCTATTGGATAACTGAGAAGAGGCCATAAAATGAAGACTCTTGCACAATATTATCTTTAAAAACAGAGAAACTTTGTAATTTATGGCTAACCAGTTTAATCAACTATTAGACACCTATCAGCTTTTCCAAGCGACTCAGCCTGACTTTGTACTAGCAACAATCATCGAAACTATGGGTTCGACCTATCAAAAAGCCGGTGCTCGCATGTTAATGACCAGAGAGGGTGAATTAACCGGTTTACTTGGTGGCGGCTGTTTTGAAGCTGATCTGAGCAAACTGGCTGAATCCATTTTTGAAGATAAACAATCAAAAATTGTCTTTTATGATATGCGTTCACCAGACGATGAAATATGGGGATTAGGTCTCGGCTGCAATGGTGCTGTCCGTATTTTGCTACAATATTTATCAACAGAAAATGATTTTTCGCCGATGAATCATATAGCAAAAGCCAATCAATACTTTCAAACGGGCGTGCTTGCTACCATTTGTAAATCAAACCATAAAGATTACCCTGTTGACCAAAGTCTGTTCTTTCCTGACACAAAACAACATTTCATCAATGACCAGCATGGCATTCATTCAGCGCTTGCACGACGTGTATTGTTAAAAGACGAAGCTGAGCTGGCTGAATATAAGATCAATCAAAAACAGGTGACCGTATTCTATGATCTGCTTAAACCGGCTCAGAGATTATTAGTGCTGGGGGCAGGACCTGATGCTCTGCCTGTAATACAATTTGCCAAGTCATTAGGCTGGCATGTGACCCTCGTCGATCATCGTCCTGCCTATATTAAACCGGAGCGATTTCCTAGTGTCGATCAACTACTCAACATTATGCCTGTTGAATTGAACGCGAGCTTAGAACTCGATCATTTTGATGCACTGGTTATCATGACGCACAGCATTGATTATGATCAGCGGTATCTGAAGGTTATCGCTGAAAGCAGGATCCCTTATATTGGTTTACTCGGTCCGGCAAATCGACGTGATCGTTTATTAGAGAGTATTGGTCAGCAAGCTGAAAAAATTAATGATCGTGTCTATGGTCCAACAGGACTCGACATCGGAGCCTGTACACCACAAGAAATTGGGCTATCGATCATGGCGGAAATACAAGCAGTACTTGCTAACAAAGATGGCCGTCATTTATCTCAAAAAGATCAGTCCATAGATGAGCCTAAGCTAGTTGAATTAAAGCGCCATGTATAGTCGAACAAAAAAAATATACGCGATCATCTTAGCAGCAGGTCAGTCATCACGTTTTGGCTCACCAAAACAGCTGGCGGATTGGCAAGACAATAGCCTGCTTCAACACACCATTAATATGACACAGCCACTTTTCGATAAAAACATTATTGTTATCTTAGGGGCACATTCTGAACGTATTCAAGCCAAACTAGATCAAAGTGATATTAGCATTGCCATAAATAATGATTGGCAATTAGGGCTGTCATCTTCAATTCGAGCAGGTATAAATACCTTACCTGCAAATACTGAAGCAGTCATGATACTGTTATGTGACCAGCCCTTAATCAAGCCATCATCTTTAAAAAAACTGATCAAGTTATGGCAGCAGCACCCTAGCACTATTGTTGCCAGTGAGTATCAGCAATCATCTGGTGTACCTGCTATCTTTCCAGCAGCCTTTTTTTCACAGCTTAAATCATTGCAAGGTGATCAAGGGGCTAAAAAACTATTGATGTCTATGCAACAACAAGTGCTTACTATTCATGTTCCTGAAGCAAGTATAGACATCGACACTCAACACGACTTTAATCATTTAAAAATGCAATCCCTATAATTTAAGGAATCAGTTATGGCAGAGTTATTAATCAACGATAAACAACACAACATCGATGTCGAAGAATCGATGCCTTTATTGTGGGCGATCCGTGACGTAATTGGTTATACCGGTACCAAATTTGGATGTGGGATTGGGCTGTGTGGCTCTTGCTCAATACATATTGACGGTGAAGTGACCCGTTCTTGCGTGACACCCATCAGTGCAGCCAATGGCAAAAGTATAACGACAATAGAAGGGCTGGCCAATGGTGATAAGTTACACCCAGTGCAACAAGCCTGGGTTGAATCAGATGTTCCGCAATGCGGCTATTGTCAGTCTGGACAAATCATGGCGGCGGTTGCATTGTTAGCACAAAATCCAAACCCAACAGAACAAGAGATTAAGGATAAGATGATCAACTATTGCCGTTGTGGCACCTACCTGCAAATTTTTGCTGCGGTTAAAAAAGCGGCTGAGTTACAAGGAAATGTAGCATGAGTAACATTACCAACATCTCTCTGACCCGCCGTAAATTTCTGGGGGTGAGTGCCGCCAGTGCGGGCATATTTATTATTGGCATGTCGCTGCCATTAGGTAAATATGCTAATGCTGCAACAAACAAAAATGATGTGCTTAATGCCTTTATCGCTATTAAACAAGACGGTTCCGTTATTTTTCAGAACCCATTTATAGAAATGGGTCAGGGCACCTATACTTCTATCCCCGCTATTGTTGCAGAAGAACTTGATATTGAGATGTCTGTTATCTCGGTGGTGCACGCGCCACATGGATCTGACTATAAGATCATGTTCAACAACACCACCCGTTTTACTGGTGGCAGCATGAGTGTTCGCATGTCTTACGATACAATGCGTAAAGCAGGCGCGACTGCTCGTGCCATGTTGATCCAAGCAGCAGCAAACCAATGGCATGTTGCTGCCTCTGCATGCAGTACCGTTCCGGGTTATGTTGTCCATGATAAGTCAGGTAAAAAGTTAAGTTATGGTGAACTTGCTGCTATAGCAGCCACACTTCAAGCGCCAGCAGAAGTCACCTTAAAAGATCCAGCGCAATTTCGCTTAATTGGCAAGCCTGTTAAACGTACCGATAGTTATGCAAAGGCAACCGGTCAGGCCGAGTTTGGTATCGATGTAAAAACTGAAGGTATGTTGATTGCCGCCGTAAAACAATCCCCGGTGTTTGGTGGTTCGGTTAAATCGTTCGATAAAGCGGCAGTGATGAACATGCCCGGTGTATTTGCGGTTGAAGAAATCGCCAATGGTGTGGCGGTGATCGCCGATTATTTTTGGCATGCTAAAACGGCATTAGAAAAACTGCCCATTGAATTTAACGATGGTAGCAATGCCGAATTTTCTAGTGCTGGCTACTTAAAAACATTGCAAGAGAAATTGGACGACCAAGGGATAAGCGCAGAAGATATTGGCGATGTAGATCAAGCCTTAGCTAATGCTAGCAAGACCCTAAATGCCGAATACCATGTACCCTTTTTGGCCCATGCCACCATGGAACCTCAGAATTGTATGGCCTTAGTTGAACAGGATCATTGCATTGTATGGGCACCCAACCAAGGTGCCGATACTATTGCTCAGCTAGCAGCTCAAATTACTGGTTTGTCGCTTGATGCGATTGAGGTTAAAACACCGTTTCTTGGCGGTGGTTTTGGCAGACGTTTTATTCCTGATTATGCTGCTCAGGCCATTACCCTTGCCAATAAACATCAGGGTAAAGCGATTAAAGTTATTTGGACAAGAGAAGAAGATACTCAGCACGATCATTATCGTCCTATGACTGCAGCAAAATATCGTGCGGGTTTTGATGACAATGGCAAGATCACTGCATTACATATCACTACGGCGGGTGAAGGTCCATTAAAGCGACACCTGCCCGGCTTTTTGGCTAATCCAGATATCGACAACTCGATCATTGAAGGTGCTTATGAACAACCCTATGCGATTCCAAATAAACGCATGGATTTGGTGAGTGTTCCCGTTGCCCCTATACCCATAGGCTTCTGGCGTTCAGTTGGCAATTCACAGAATAGTTTTTTCAAAGAATCTTTTATGGATGAAATGGCTCATGCCACCAATACCGATCCGGTTGATTTTCGACGTCAATTGTTGGCCACTGAACCACGCTTTAAAAAAGTACTCGATACCGTGGTCAATATGGCAGGCTGGCGTGGTAAACCTTGGCTGGCAGAAGACAATACGCAGCATGCCATGGGGGTGGCTTTGCAACTTTCTTTTGGGACCATTGTTGCCGAAATTGCCGAGGTCTCCTTTTCGGATGGAAACATTCAAGTTCACAAGGTTTGGTGTGCCGTAGATTGTGGTCTTGCCGTTAATCCTGCCATTGTCAAAATGCAAATGGAAAGTGGCATTGCCTTTGGTTTATCAGCAGCAAATGCCGAAGAAATAACCATTGAACAAGGTAAAGTTATGCAAGCTAACTTTTATAATTACCCGATTATCTCACCAGATAAAATGCCTGACATCGACGTTCAGATCATCAATAGTGGTGAAGCATTGGGCGGTATCGGCGAACCCGGAACCCCTCCCATTGCACCGGCAGTATGTAACGCCTTGTTTACCTTAACAGGCAAACGTATACGGAGTTTACCCTTGAGCAAACATTCGTTTAGCTAAGCTAATGTCTTCTATAACTTTGACAAAGGCGGATGATAAACAATCCATATTATTTAATGTATTTAACAAGGGTCTTTGAGGGACAATTAGATGATTGTTAATAAGACTAGCATCTGGTCTCAACTGCTTGAACAAGTCGAGTTTAACTATTCAAACAATATGACGAGATTGTGTCTATACTATAAAACCCAGTATTAATATGGATATGTATCATAAATGGTTTCATACTGATGAAAAAGCCAACTAAATCAACTAAGCCAAGGATAAGTTCTGATTCTACTGGCTTGGCAGTGGTTAAGGCGCCTGTCATTATCGGCATTGGTGCTTCTGCTGGTGGTTTGGAAGCACTGGAGAAATTTTTTACTAATGTGCTAACACCCACTAATATGGCATTTGTTGTTATCCAACACCTTGATCCTAATCAAAAATGCATCATGCCCGAACTGTTGCAGCGCACCACCAAAATGAACGTGGTGCAGGCTGACAATATGATGAAAATAGAGCCGAACTGTGTTTATGTGATCCCGCCTAACAAAGATTTGTCCGTGCTTCATGCAACACTATTTTTGCTAGAGCCTCTAGCTGCTCGTGGTTTACGGCTACCCATTAATTTCTTTTTTAAAACACTAGCCGATGACCAACAAGAATATGCCGTGGGTATCATTCTTTCTGGCATGGGTTCTGATGGCACTCTAGGTTTAGAAGCCATCAAACAAAATGCCGGTTTATCACTGGTGCAGTCACCTGAGTCTGCTAAATTTGATTCGATGCCTCAAAGTGCCATTCATGCAGGTCTGGCTGATATCGTCGCCCCTGTTCAAGATTTGCCTAAACGGCTTGTCGCACTACTCGAACATACCTTTAGTGCCAGTTTACCAGCAGTTATACGAAGTCAACCTCCCAAAGCAAAAGGTTCATTAGAACAGATAGTCATCATCCTGCGTACACGGACTGGCAACGATTTTTCACTCTACAAAAAAAACACTCTGTATCGTCGTATAGAACGGCGTATGAGCATGCATCAGGTTAAAACCATCGCACTTTATGCGCGCTATCTGCGTGAAAACTCACAAGAACAAGATCTGCTGTTCAAGGAACTGTTAATTGGGGTAACCAGTTTCTTTCGTGATTCAGAAGTATGGGAGCAGCTTAGGTCTGGAGGACTGCAAACACTATTAGCCCATTATCCACAAGGTAAAGAGCTGCGGGCGTGGGTAACGGCTTGCTCAACGGGAGAGGAAGCCTACTCACTAGCGATGACATTCCTCGACGTATTAGATGACATTGAACCTAAGGGAAATTTCCAGTTACAAATATTTGCTACTGATCTTGATGTCGATGCGATTAGTATTGCACGACAAGGCTACTATCCCACCGATATTAATGACCGTATATCTCCAAAGCAATTAAAGCGTTATTTTATTAAAGATGAACGTGGTTATCGGATCAATAAAAAAGTGCGTGACATGGTGATTTTTGCCACACAAAACATCATTATGGACCCGCCGTTCACTAAGCTGGATATACTGACTTGTCGTAATCTGCTTATTTACCTCGAATCAGCACTACAAAGAAAGCTAATACCCTTGTTTCACTACACCTTAAATCCTCACGGCATTTTGCTGCTGGGTAATGCTGAAACTATTGGTACTTCCAGTCCCTTATTCAAAGTAGTTAACGAAGCTTCGCGTTTGTTCACCCGCATCGAAACTAGTTTATCCACAGAGAATATTGACTTCCCCACACAAGTATTTCCCATTGTAAGCTTGCTTAAACCTGAACATGAGAGTAACCAAAAAATGAATGTAAACCTAGTCAATATTCAGTCAGAAGCGGAGAAAATTCTACTTCAGCAATACGCCCCAGCCGCGGTATTGATTAATGCTGATGGTGACATTATTTACATTAATGGTCGCACTGGCAAATACTTAGAACCCGCCGCCGGCAAAGCTAACTGGAATATTCATGTGATGATGCGTGAAGGATTACAACTTCAGGTTGACCATGCTATAAATAAAGCAAAACAGCAAGTAGAGCCCGTCAACATTCCAAACCTGATGTTAGATAATTACACTTTTAATTTGACGGTACACGCCATTATTAAACCAAAATCATTGCTGGGTTTATTGATGGTGGTATTTACTGATGTTGCCACACCCCTCAAGCCGCTACGCAAAAAGCAAGGAGCAGCTACAAATACCGTTCAGATTGCACTAGAGCAGGCCAACGAGGAAATTCAGATACTACGCGAGAAAATGCAGTCCTCACAAGAAGAACTTAAATCAACCAATGAAGAAATGCAATCCACCAACGAAGAATTGCAGTCCACCAATGAAGAACTGACCACGTCTAAAGAAGAGATGCAGTCAATGAATGAAGAGCTGCAAACGGTTAATATTGAACTGCAATCCAAAGTCGATGACTTGTCGTGGGTTAACAACGACATGAAAAACCTGCTCGATAGCACACAAATCGCCACAATATTTCTGGATAACCAACTGGAGATAAGGCGGTTTACTACCCATATTTCACATCTATTCAAACTGATCCCAAGTGATATTGGCCGTCCCTTATCTGATATATCAACTACTCTGGATTATAAGGATCTAGATGATAATGCACAGAAAGTATTAAAAAGCCTCATCTTTATCGAAAAAGAGATCGCAGCAAGCGAACAACGCTGGTTCAAAGTTCGCATCATGCCTTACCGTACACAAGAAGATATGATTGATGGGGTGGTTATTACCTTTATTGATATTAGCGAAGCCAAAAAACTAGAGGCTGAATTGCGTAAAATAAGGCCTGGTATAAGATCTCACCTCTAGGGTCAAACAAACCATCCTCAACCGCCCTTCGCCAACGCGCCGAAGCACAGCTGAAAATACAGGCTAAGGATGACCAAAAATCAACTACCAGTGAACAGGATCCCAAAAGGGCCTTTCAGGAATTACAAGTCCATCAAATTGAGCTGGAGATGCAAAATGAACAACTTCAACAAACTCAAATAGCTGAAAGAAAGATCTCTCAGCGTTATACCGAGTTATTTGAGTTTGCTCCAGTTGCCTATTTTTTTATGGATCTAGCCGGCATCATTAATCAACTCAATTTACGAGCAGCTTCCCTATTAAATATCGATAGAGCGAACGTGGAAGGGAAGACGTTTGTAAATTACATAAGGCCAGAATACAAGGCTGTTTTCAGTCATTGTCTAGCATCTATGTTTAAGCATGGTGGCATACAAACCTGCGAGATAGAAGCACAGGTTGGCAAACGTATTGTCTGGCTCAGTGTCGAAGCCAATATCGATGACCTCGATACTAATTGTCTGATTGCGATGATAGACATCACCGACGGTAAACTAGCTGAAGATAAATTAAAATTAGCCGCCAATGTATTCAGTTTTGCTCGCGAAAGCATTATGATCACCGATGCTAAATCGACCATCATTGATGTCAATGAGACATTTACCATCACTACTGGTTATAGCCGTGAAGAGGCCATTGGTAAGAACCAACGCATGCTTCGATCTGGTCGCGAATCACCCGACTTTTATGTCGACATGTGGCAAGAAATTAATACGGTAGGCCACTGGAAAGGTGAAGTTTTAAATCGGCGTAAAAATGGTGAAGTCTATACTGAACTACTGACTATCAGTACTGTAATGAATGAAGCTGGTCGAGTGTAGCACTACGTTGCATTATTTACTGATATTACCAAAATAAAACAACATCAAGCTGAGCTAGAACGGATTGCACATTACGATACATTAACCAAGTTGCCTAATCGTGCATTAATTGCTGATCGTTTAAGTCAAACCATGCTGAATTGCCAACGCCACCAACAGTCATTAGCCGTTGCCTTTATCAATTTAGATGGCTTTAAAGCAGTAAATGATAGCCATGGTCATAAAGTAGGCGATGAACTGCTGATTACCTTGTCAGAACGGATGAAATTGGCCTTACGTGAAGGCGATACATTAGCACGTGTTGGCGGTGATGAGTTTATCGCCATCTTAGCCGATTTAGCACACGCAGAAGATTGCTTACCAGTACTAGAACGACTGTTAGAAGCCTGTTCTTCACTTGTCACGGTAAGGGAAAATACTCTACAAGTGACTTTAATGGAGTATGAGCTGCAAGTGAGTGCCAGCATAGGAGCTTCGCTCTATCCGCAAGATGATGGTAATGCAGAACAGCTCATAGGCTATGCTGCTCAGGCTATGTCTTTGGCTAAACAAGCAGGTAAGAATCAGTATCATTTATTTGATATCATTCGTGATAATACCGTCAAGATCCACCGCGAAAGTATAGGCAATATTCGTTCAGCGTTAGGCAGGTGTGAGTTTGTACTTTACTATCAACCCAAAGTGAATATGCGCACTGGCAAAGTCATTGGTGTAGAAGCTTTAATTCGTTGGCAAAACCCCAATCTCGGTCTGCTCTCTCCTGTCAACTTCTTACCTATAATAGAAAACCATACCATTAGTCTAGAGCTAGGCGAGTGGGTTATCGATAGCGCACTGACACAGATCAAGCAATGGCAGAACATCGGCGTAAGTATCCCTATCAGTGTCAACATTGCAGCCTATCAATTACAACAAGACGACTTCGCAATACGCTTAGCAGAATTATTAGCTGCCCACCCTGAAGTAAATCCGCGTAATTTAGACTTAGAAGTGCTTGAAACCAGTGCCTTACGAGATATAAACTTAGTTTCTGCTACCATGCAAACCTGTATTGAGCTTGGTGTAAATTTTGCTCTAGATGATTTTGGTACGGGTTATTCATCACTGACTTACCTCAGGCGTTTACCCGCCAACATAATTAAAGTTGACCAAAGCTTTGTCCATGATATGCTGATAAATCCTGATGATTTAGCCATAATTGAAGGTGTTATCGCCTTAGCTAAGTCGTTCAATCGTGAGGTTATCGCAGAAGGTGTGGAAACAGTTGAACATGGCAAAGCACTATTGCAAATGGGTTGTGAATTGGCGCAAGGATTCGGTATAGCACGACCAATGCCTGCGGCTGAAATTCCTGCGTGGGTGGATAGCTGGCAGCCAGATGTGAGCTGGCAGATCTAGGTAATGTTACTATTTAATCATCAGTAGTTAACTAGTCTGGCAAGAGAGCTAAGTCACTTTTGCAACAATGCTCTTGTCTGCTCAAGCAGCAGTAGCCAATAATTCAACAGTGTATGTCCTATATTATGCTACCCTGCAGTTGAATGAATCGGTTCACAAGTGAGGTTATAGTGTGAAAAGAAGACAGTTTATTGCTTTATCTGCTGTGGCCGCTTTAAGCAATAAAGTAGCAGCGCTGACGACAACACGTCGTACCGGATTAGTGTTGGATGAACGCTTTACTGAGCACCACATCAGACCAGCTCATCCAGAATCCCCAGCCCGTTATCAGGCGATTAGAGACTCACTATTAGCCAATAATATCATCGGTTCCATCTCAATAATTCCCCCCAAAAAAAACAGTGAAAAATGGCTGATATTTGTCCATCAACAGCAGCATATTGATTCAATTAAAACCAAGCAACCCGAAACACATCAGCATGCATTATTGGCAACAGCAGGGGTTTTAGCGGCTGTAGATGCCCTTTTTTCAAATCAAATAGACAATGCTTTTTGTGCATCGCGACCACCCGGTCACCATGCTAGTAACGCAGGTAGTGAAGAAGGTTTTTGTTATTACAATCATGTTGCTATTGCAGCTCGATATGCCCAAAATAATTATGGTATTAAAAAAGTCTTAATCGTTGATTGGGACTATCACCATGGCAATGGTACCGAATGGGCTTTTTACTCTGATCCTGATGTATTGTACTTTTCCACACACGATATGTTTGCTTATCCTGGAACAGGCTCACCTTCTAGAACAGGCGAGGGCGCTGGCAAGGGTTTTAATGTTAACGTGCATTTAGCTTGTGGCGCGACTGACAGTGACATTATTGAAGCATTCCAACACCAGTTATTACCCCTCCTTGATCATTTTTCGCCAGAACTTATTCTTATTTCAGCGGGCTTTGATAGTCGACAAGATGATCTACTTGGCTGTCATCATGTCACTGATCAAGGTTTTGTAAGCCTGACAGAAATGATCAAGGTAATAGCCGAGCAAAATTGTGCTGGCAAAATTATTTCTGTTTTAGAAGGTGGCTATAACATTCAAGGTAACGCTAGTGCTACCACCGAACATCTAAAATCGTTAATGACATAATAAACAAAGTGGTTAAATTATAGTTTAAAGATAACCGTTATATAACAAAGTAATACAATGATGAAGTAGTGAATTTATTAACCCGATTTTATGGAGAAAACTTAAATGTCTATATTCTCAGGACTAATGGCCAAGCTAACGAAAGACCATATAGTCGCTAAACAAGGATTTAATCGTTGGCTTATTGCCCCTGCTGCAGTAGGAATTCATCTGTGTATTGGTTCAGTCTATGCCTGGAGTATTTTTAACCCCCCTTTGATAAAACAATTTGGTGTGGTTACTAGTGCAGCCGATGATTGGAATTTTACCTCTGTAGTTTGGATATTTTCAACGGCAATTGTATTTCTGGGCCTTGCCGCCGCCTTTGCAGGTAAATGGTTGGAAAAAGTGGGCCCTAGAGCAACCGGATTGTTAGCAGCCTGCCTTTGGGGAGGGGGATTTCTAATAGGAAGCATTGGTATATCCACTCATCAACTTTGGCTGATTTATTTAGGTTACGGTGTGATTGGGGGCTGTGGCCTTGGTCTGGCTTATGTGACCCCGGTGAGCACATTGATTCGCTGGTTCCCAGATCGTCGAGGTATGGCCACTGGAATAGCCATTATGGGTTTTGGTGGCGGTGCAATGATCGCTGCCCCTTTAAAAACCTATTTGTTAAGTGTTTATTATCAAGCACCAGAGTATTTAGGAAAAGTGGTTGATATTAATTTGATCACGGAAGGGGGACGACGCTTTGCTGAAATTGCCGGCACGAGAGTAGAAGTAGTGATTGCTTCCATTAGTGATATGGCCAGAATGCCTATACCTGGACCAGAAGGTGTATATGTAGTGGGTACTGGCGACACCGGTATCGCCAGCGTTTTTATCACATTAGGTGTGGTCTATTTCATTGTGATGACCATCGCTTCATTTTCTTTCCGGGTTCCGGCTACAGATTGGAAACCTGAAAGTTGGCAGTCTCTAAAAGCAGAAGGATCCAACAATAACTTGGTCACAGATGATCACGTACATATTGATCAGGCATTAAAAACACCCCAGTTTTATCAACTCTGGATAGTGCTTTGTTTTAATGTGACGGCGGGCATTGGGGTGATCGGTGTTGCTAAAACGATGATTACTGACATTTTCAGCCCCAGTTTACCCAATATTGTAGATGCCAGTTTTGCGGCTACCTATGTATTGATGATCAGTGTATTTAATATGAGCGGACGCTTTATCTGGGCCTCACTGTCTGATTATATTGGCCGCAAGAATACGTATCATATTTTCTTTGTAATTGGCATATTGTTGTATATATCTATCCCCTATATAGCCACTCAAGCGAGTATCAGTCCTGCAGTAACGTGGCTGGTTATGTTCTATGGCGTAACGATGGTAGTGTTCACTATGTATGGTGGCGGGTTTGCAACCATACCTGCTTATTTAGCTGATATTTTTGGCACCATGCATGTCGGAGGTATTCATGGTCGTTTACTGACAGCATGGAGTACTGCTGGAATATTGGGACCGTTTGTGATCACTCATCTTCGCCAAAATTCAGTTGAAAATGCGATTAATTCACTCGTTCAAAAAATAGGTCCTACTGCATTCCAAGCAAAATTTGGCGCTAATATTAGCCATCTTAACGAGCTCATACAAGCAAAAACAGTTTCTATTTACCAACTAATGGAAATTTCACCTGTTGGAACAATAGATCCAACACCTACCCTCTACAACTCAACAATGTATGTCATGGCTACTTTATTACTCATTGCATTTATCGCTAACCTAATGATAAAAAAGGTAAATAGTAAACATCATGTGCAAAATTCACATCCAGAATTAGAGATAGATGGTACTCACTAAGCAAATCAAACTATCTTGCCTAAAGCTACCAGAAAAGAGGGCAAACAGCTGAATTTAAATTATTATAAAGGCGATTAAAAATATTATGATCACTTGATTAGTAGAACCCTGAACAAACGCTAATATACGAGATGATGGTAGCCAAAGTGGCTTAATGATAGCAATAGGTGCTAGTTATGTTGCTTGAGAGACACCGTTTTGAAACCGTGGGGGCGCTTAATGTAGCTACTCAGGTAAAAAAGCAATCACCTATATCGGTTTTAACAGCAATTTAATATTTAGCCCTAATAGTAGCTATTTTTCCTGTAATATTTTAAGCGTTATGACGATCGCCGGCATTGGGTTGTCAAAGAAAATCGGATGCAAACAGCCTGACTTTCAGTCCTCATGATCGAAGTTCATCCTATGGAAGACGAGTAGTGGAGATGCATAGTCGCTCACTGGAGTCATTTGCAAGAAAAAGAGTGGTATCAACATTCACCGCATTGCAATAAAGTAAAACCCTCTTAATTGTTCTATCGCCACATTGTTGGATGTTCAACTGAGCAAGAGCTTTAGACCGAGTTAAAAGTTCATCCATATTTAGTTATCACCTGTATGAAAGCTAAGCCTTTTCAAGCCTTAGGCTGGGATGATTATAACAGTCTATTTAAGCTGCTAACTCGACTATAGTTTATATAGACTTCTCATAGATGAGTCACTTGCTTGCTGACGGATCGAAAGCGTAAAAGTAAGATTGTTTACCTTTTCTTAATTCAATTCTGGCAGCGCATAATCTACTACCGTTGTTTTGGCTATTATAGCTCCTACAATCCTGTGACTGTGTTCAGAAATCAATCAATATCAGTGCAAATTTATTGTCTGTTTATTATATATGCCCCCCCTCAACACAGCCAGCAGTTGAGATCCTTAAGGGAGATTTTAAGCTCCATTATCATTGTGAACCCGATAGTGAGCAGCTCAAACATTAACCGTTGAGCAAGATAGATCAAATTTAAGCAAGATTTTTAATGCGAATGATTGTTATTTGCGTTTAAGGTGTTAAAACCGTTATACTTACACTTCGTAATGTTGACGAGGAAACACAATGAAATTTACAGCTATAGATAACGAAGTTCATTTGGCAATAGCGCCGTATAAGCTTGAATCTCTCATTCGAGAAGGAAAGCTTAATCCCACTGACTTTCACTGCCTAGATCAACAATCAAAGACCAGTGTTTGGACGATAATTCGATCATTAGCTGCTTTTAACCTGAGTTAGGTACCCGTCACTCGACGGTTCGTTAATTTTGCACTACCTAATAGGAATAAACCAATGCAACACACTAAAACTTGTAAGACACAAACATTATTAGCAGGCACAAGTTGTGACCTTCAGTATTGCCCTGATTGTAAAATAATTCACTTGGCAATGGGGCCAATCATACTACAACTGTCGGAAGTTCATTTTGAGGACTTAGCTAATGATTTGAGAAAAGGACTAATTAACTTAAAATCTACTGAGAAGTCCTCGCCTAGTATGTTTAATGATACCGTTGTAACCTTACACAGTTAAGTAAAATATAGCTTATTCTGCTCAATCTTAAACACCATGATGTGTTTAATTGCCTAAGTTAATTGAATGTTGTCTCCATCAAGTTATAGGGCTTGATTGTTAGCGATGTTTATTGTTTAGCAATAGTACAACACCCGACAAATCAAGATAGTCTTATAAGCATATTCATTAAAGAATCAATAAAGAATTCTATTGCTTAATCATTCCTATTGACTGTATGCCCTTTTATTGGCCAAGTATCTTTCATTATCTTTTGTAAAATAAAGCAACATCTAAGGTAACTTTTAGTCATTATTGCTGTCTATTTAAAGCGGCCTAATATGGCATAATAATAGATATACCTTTGGATTAACGGAGAAGCTCTAATGAAGCATCAAACTATATTAATTGTATTCTGCCTCCTTTTTATTAACACGTCATGTACTGTTAGTCCAACTGTTCGCTCAAGCTACCATCAGACTACAGATTTTAATCAATACAAAACATTTAATTTTTTTGAAAATTTAGATACAGATGCCCGATATGAATCTCTGATTAGTCAATATTTAAAGCAAGCCACAATAGTTGAAATGACTAGTCGTGGTTATGTATTAAGCAGAGACCAACCTGATCTATTAATTAATTTTCATAATCACATAGAAACTAAACAAACCATGCATCAGCTGCCTACATTAGGCTACGGTGGTGGTTTTTATGGCTATCAAGGTGGCTTTTATAATGGCCCATGGATGAATGATAGAACATTTTTTAGAGAGTATGAGCAAAGTACATTGACCATTGATATTGTTGATGAGCAACTAAATAAAATGATATGGCAAGGTAAGGCAGTAAGACGGCTCACTGAAACCAAGTTAGATAATTTACAGACCACATTGCAACAGACTATCTCAGAAATACTGGCAGTATTCCCTAGTAATATTAAGCCACAAAAAAATGACTAATCTTATTCCTAATATGTTTGTGTCAATAGAGTACTAGCTATAATTAAATTTATATATCCTGATCTCACAACACCCTAAACCGAGATAAGCTGGCTTTACAAGTTAAGCTACTGCCAGCAAAACCTCACTTTAATGCTAATATATCCCTTTATTTTATTATGATTTTTCCGTAATGTTGATCTTGTCCGCCATCATCTAAGTAAATTTTATTTGACTATAATCATTTTGGCAAGCCTATCGTCATATTGTTAAGTCATGGTTATTCTTGTGCTGTTACCAGGAATATGTGCAAGCCTATCTTATCGAGGTATTGATTAAAAAATCAATACCTCATGGCTTAAAGACAGCTATTCAAATTTAGAAATTAGAGAGACTTACAATACTAGCCATAAGGGATATTTATAGTATGCATAATAAACTCTAGATATTAATTATGAATAAACTGAATTAGACTAGTGGAGAACCATGCATTGTTGAAAACGTGTACCCGACACTACCCGCTATTAAATTATGGTCTTAATTTTAAACAATATTTATCAATTAAAGGTGGATTATATGGCTTTAATATCGATGCGACAATTATTGGATTATGCAGCAGAGCATGAGTTTGCCATTCCTGCATTTAATGTCAGCAATATGGAACAAGTACAAGCAATCATGCAAGCGGCTAATGCAGTTGATAGCCCTGTTATATTACAAGGCTCAGCCGGGGCTCGCCAATATGCAGGCGAACCTTTTTTACGTCACTTAATTTTAGCTGCTATCGAAGAATATCCTCATATTCCAGTGGCGATGCATCAAGACCATGGTTCGACACCCGCTATCTGTGCACGCTCAATTCAATCAGGTTTTAGTTCAGTAATGATGGATGGCTCGTTAATGGCAGATATGAAAACTCCCTCCTCACTCGCTTATAACATCGAAGTGACACACAAAGTTTCAGATATGGCACATGCCTGCGGTGTGTCAGTTGAAGGTGAGCTTGGTTGTTTAGGCTCATTAGAAACGGGCATGATGGGAGAAGAGGATGGCCATGGGGCAGATGAAAAACTAGACCACAGCCAATTATTAACCGATCCCGATGAGGCGGTTACCTTTATCAAACAAACGGAGGTTGATGCTTTAGCAGTAGCGATTGGAACAAGCCATGGCGCTTATAAATTTACTAAACCACCTACCGGTGATGTATTAGCTATCAGCCATTTGAAAACCCTACAACAACGCCTTCCCAATACTCATTTTGTTATGCATGGTTCTAGCTCAGTGCCAAAAGACTGGTTGGAAATCATCAACAGCTATGGTGGTGAGATAGATCAAACCTATGGTGTCCCCGTCGAAGAAATTGTTGCAGGCATTAAATTTGGTGTACGTAAGGTTAATATAGATACGGATCTACGCATGGCCTCAACAGGAGCAATTCGACGTTATTTAGCCACAAAAGAAAATGCCTCAAACTTTGACCCTCGTAAGTTTTATAAAGCGGCTACGCAAGCGATGCAATCCATTTGCCAAGCGCGTTACGAGGCTTTTGGCAGCGCAGGTCATGCCAATAAAATCAAGGCCATTTCACTTAACGATATGGTGGAACGTTATGCTAGCGGTGAATTAAAATCCGCTATTTATAAGTAACTATTTGACTTAATCTGAGATCCAGTACGGCGGAAGAATAAAGCCAAATCAGGGGAAAATGATAATGAGTATACCAACAACATTTAGCCAATTCATGATTGAACAGCAAAGGTCCCTGCCTAGTGAAACGGACGATCTGACCTTGTTACTAATCGATATTGCCAATGCCTGTAAACGAATTTCACATACGGTTAGTCGGGGTGCGATAACAGGCGTTTTAGGCAGTGCTGAAACAGAAAATGTTCAGGGTGAAACCCAGAAAAAGCTCGATATAATGACCAACGATATTATGATTGATGCACTGCAGTGGACAGGCCATTTATCAGGTATGGTCTCTGAAGAAGTAGATGATTTTATTGCGATTCCAGAACAATATCCCAAGGGAAGATATTTAGCATTGTTTGATCCACTAGACGGCTCATCCAATATCGATGTTAACCTGACTGTCGGTACTATTTTCTCAATTCTTAAAGGTCGAGATGGAGAAGATGCCTCCCTAGAAGATTTCCTTCAAACAGGGGCTAAGCAAGTGTGTGCTGGCTTTTTCTTATATGGACCATCAACCATGTTGATCTTAACCACAGGCCTAGGTGTCAATGGATTTACACTGGATCAAGAGCTTGGTGAGTTTGTACTGACTCATGCCAATATGACTATTCCACAAGATACCCAAGAGTTTTCAATTAATATGTCGAATCAACGGTTTTGGGAATCACCCGTACAGCGTTATATAGATGAATGTATGCAGGGTGAACAAGGACCGCGTGGTGTCAATTTTAATATGCGTTGGGTCGCCTCAATGGTAGCAGAAGTCTATCGTATTCTAACCCGCGGTGGCATATTCATCTATTCTAAAGATACCCGAGATGGGACAAAGTCAGGAAAACTTCGCCTAATGTATGAGGCTAACCCAATGAGCTATATTGTTGAACAGGCCGGCGGCCAGTGCTCAACAGGTCGTGAACGCATTCTTGATATTGTTCCCGAAAGTATTCATCAACGTGTTCCTGTCATTTTGGGGTCCAAAAATGAAGTAGCAAGAGTTGTCTCTTACCATCTTGAGTAATAACGGAATAAATTTCAGACCGTTATTTTAAGAGACTTATACTCAAAAGGTTACTATTATGCGTAAACCACTGGTTGCTGGTAATTGGAAGATGAACAACCCAATTGAAAGCTCAAAAACACTACTAGAAAATATTTTGCATCAGTCACAACTCCTCGATAGCATGCTAGCTAAAGCTGGTAAGACTTCAGCGGTTGATATTGCTATATTTCCACCTTCGGTATATTTAAAAGAAACACAGGAAACCCTAACTGGCTCATCTGTTCACTGGGGAACACAGAATGTATCGGCCTATGATGAAGGTGCTTACACTGGTGAAATTTCTGCCTCTATGTTGCAAGGCTTTGGTTGTGATTATGTATTGATCGGTCATTCAGAACGGCGTTGTCTATACGAAAAGTTAGAGCTAGATCAATTTGTATTAGATAAGATTGTAGCTGAAAAGTATCAAATGGCCACTCGCCATGGCCTGACACCCATCATGTGTATAGGTGAAACAGAAGAAGACTATACAAAAGGAAAAACAGAAGAAGTGATTGCTCGCTTACTGGATGTACTTATCCAATATAAGGGGCCTAAAGCACTCAGTCAGACCGTGTTTGCTTACGAACCCGTTTGGGCTATTGGGACTGGAAAATCAGCAACGCCGGAATGGGCTCAAGAGGTACATTCATTTATGCGCAAACGCATCGCTAAACATGATGCCGCTACCGCAGAATCATTACGCATCATTTATGGGGGTAGCGTCAGTGCTGCTAATGCTGCTGCTATTTTTTCAAAACCAGATGTCGATGGCGGCTTAATTGGTGGCGCTTCATTAGATGTAGATCAGTTTATTCAAATTTGTTTTGCAGCAGCGCTAAGACCCAACACACACTAAATTTTAGTGTTCTTCAGCTCATAAAAAAGCCCCAACACCTGTCGGTGATGGGGCTTTTTTTAACGCGCGTTTTGTTTAACGGTTGCAAACGTACATTGTTACTTCAAAGCCGAAACGCATGTCTGAATATTCTGGTTTAGTCCACATGATAATTACCTTATTAAGTTAATATTAATTTAGATTACCAAAGCATTTTTAATAACCATGAATATATTATACGGGTATTGTACATAGAGTGTTACAGGAAAAGCCCTGAGCTTACTCAGGAATTTTCTTAATAAGGATCACTCTTTTGCAGGCTCTCTCATGGTGACAAATTCTTCCGCAGCCGTAGGGTGAATACCAACCGTCGCATCAAAATCGGCCTTAGTTGCACCTGCTTTAATCGCTACAGCGATACCTTGCATAATTTCACCAGCATCAGCACCGACCATATGAACACCTAATATTTTATCAGTGTCTCCATCCACCAACAATTTCATTAAACTTCGCTCATCTGAGCCACTCATACTGTGTTTCATTCCTCGAAAGCTAGACCGATATTTGACCACATTAGAATAGTCAGCTCGCGCTTGCTCTTCCGTCATTCCCACAGTGCCGATATTGGGTTGGCAAAACACCGTTGTTGCAATATTGCTATAGTCAATTTTGTAGGACTTATTATTATAAAGTGCACGTGCCAGTGTCATACCTTCTTCAAGTGCAACTGGCGTTAATTCCATGCCTCCTGTTGCATCACCTAGCGCATAAATACTGGGCTCGCTGGTTTGAAAATGGTCATTAACCTCAATATAACCCTTTTCAGACAAACTGATATTCACCTTATCAAGACCCAGATCAGCTAACTGTGGTTTCCGACCAGTAGCATAAAGTACAGCATCAGCAATGATCGATGAACCATCACTCAAGTTAACTTTTAATGATCCATCAGCTTGTTTTTCAATCGAAGCTACATCAGTCTTAAAGCGTAAATTCACCCCTTTTTTAGCAATTTCTTGTGCCGCAAAGTCTCGTATTTCATTGTCAAAACCTCGTAAGAATAGGTCGCCACGGTATAATTGTGATACCTCAGCACCTAGGCCATTAAAGATGCCGGCAAATTCAACTGCAATATAACCACCACCCACTACCACTAAGCGCTGCGGAAAATGTTCTAAGTCAAAGATTTCATTTGAGCTAACAACGTGTTCCCGGCCCTTAAAGTCGGGAATAAATGGCCACCCACCCACCGCTAATAAGATCCTTTCCGAGGTATATTTTTTGCCGTCAACTTCAACGGTATGTGGATCTATAATTCTGCCTCGACCTTTTATAACTTCAACCTTTGCATCACTTAAAATACCGTCATAAAGACCATTTAAACGACTAATTTCTTCGGTTTTGCTATCACGTAAGGTAGCCCAATCAAAGCCTATTTCGCCTGAATGCCAACCAAATCCTTTGCTTTGATTAAAGTGAGCTGAATATTCTGAGGCATACACATAAAGTTTTTTAGGAACACAACCAACATTCACACAGGTTCCCCCCATATAGAGATCTTCACACACAGCTACTTTGGCACCATATGACGATGCCATTCGGCTAGCGCGTACACCACCAGAACCGGCACCAATCACAAAAAGATCATAGTCGTATTTCATTGTTTTTTTACCTTTTTGCTATCACTGTAAAAAAACACCAGATCAAAGGATCTGGTGTCGTGTTCTGTTTACTTAAGTATTGTTAAGCTAAATAGTTCAACATTGTATCAACATCACTGACTTCGAATGGATCATCAGGACAATTATCCATTAAACCATCTTCTGCAAATATTTGTTGAATTTCACCATCAACCACATGCATTGAATAACGCCATGAACGGTCACCAAAACCTAAATTTTCTTTTTTCACTAACATACCCATTAGACGAGTGAAGTCAGCATTACCGTCAGGTAACATTTTGACATTTTTTAACTCTAAACGGTTAGACCACTGGAACATAGTGAATGCATCATTAACACTCAAGCAATAAACTTCATCAATTCCTTTTGCCTTAAGCTGGTCGTATTTGGCTTCGAAACCGGGAAGGTGAGTGCCCGAACAGGTTGGTGTAAATGCACCGGGCAATGCAACAATAACGATATTTTTGCCTTTGAATACATCATTGGTCGTCACATCTTGCCAGCGGAATGGATTGTCACCACCAAGGCTTGTATCACGTACACGTGTTTTAAATGTAACGTCAGGTACTGTATTATTCATTTTCATTTCCTTTTGTCTAAAAGTAATTCATCTAAAACAACTCCCCATGAATTGCCTGATTGGAAAACATTATCCACAAAACCAACTAGAAGGTAAAACAAGTTATTCCTATAGTTATAACAGGCAAAACCGATGATGCATGATCAACTTATCAATAAAATGAAAATGGCTATAACAGCAGTGCGCTAACGAGTTTTATACCTTTGTTTTATTTATTCTGCAGTTCCAAATAAATCATGTTAAATTCAATAGCCTACTTTAACATCTGGGACTGATAAGATGGCTGAACTATACGGTGAGTCACATCGCGCATTACAGGATCATTTTGAAACTCGAAAATTAGCCGATCGTTTGCAAGAGAGCTTTGTTAAAGCTGAAATTGGTAAAGAAGAACAAGGCTTTATTGAAAATCGGCCCCTATTCTTTCTTTCAACTCTTGATCAAAATGGTCAGCCTACTGTTTCGTATAAAGGCCGTGCGCCAGGATTTGTCAAAGTCATCGATAAAACAACCATCGCCTTCCCTTCATATGACGGTAATGACATGTTATATTTTGTAGGTAATACTGAACAAACCGCTAAAGTCGGTATTTTATTTCTAGACTTTGAAACGCACCACCGTATACGTTTTCATGGTGAAGCGAGAGTGTCAAAAGATGAAGGTGGCGTTATCACCCTAGAAGAATGGATTGATGATGTGCATAAGGGCGAAGTTTAAGACCGCCTACACACTTATTATTTCCCATCGTCAAGGCTGAAAATCATTGCGTCACTATTTATTACAAACTACTTTTTATACCTTAATAGCCATGTTAGCCTTTTCGACTAATGCGATTATTTGTCGCTGGACACTCGATAATGGTTTAATTGATCCGGTGAGTTTCAGCTCGTTTCGACTAGGCGCTGGGGCTGTCATGCTTTTTATCGTTATGGCATTGTCAGGCCCACAACAAACCAACAACAAAATAAAAACGACTACAATGCCCAGCCAAAAGGGCGATTGGAAAGCGAGTCTATATCTATTCAGCTATGCCGTGACATTTTCCTATGGTTATGTTGCCATCAGTACGGCAACAGGTGCATTAGTATTGGCTGGCGTGGTGCAACTGACCATGATCGGTTATGCATTACGTAGTGGTGATAGATTGCATGGTGCAGAATGGCTGGGCCTAATTTTAGCCCTGATTGGCTTAATTTATTTAATGTATCCTAAATTAACCTCGCCCTCTTGGTGGGGTTTAATAATGGTAATGATATCAGCCTATTCCTGGGCGATGTATAGCTTAAATGGGCGACATTCATTAAACCCGATGGCAGATACCGCCTATAATTTTTATCGTACCCTACCAATGGTGTTCTTATTAATCGCCTTCACTTTAGCTTTTACTAATGTGATCAACCTAACAGTGATTGGCGTTGCTATGGCTATATTATCAGGCGGAGTTACCTCGGGATTAGGCTATATTATTTGGTATAAGGCCTTACCACGACTCTCTTCTAGTTTAGCTTCAGCTTGCCAGTTGTTAGTACCCCTATTTGCAGCATTTGGGGCAAGTTGGTTAATTGATGAAGCGATCACTTTGCATTTTTTACTGGCAGCGGCGATGATGTTAGGGGGCTTAACATTAGTACTGATTGGCCGAAATCAACACAGAAAAAAAGCCGCGATATCCAGCACACTCTAATGTATGCAGCTTGCTGATAAACACGGACTGCTTTATCTGAACAATATTTAATATATAAAAAAGTAACGATAGTAAATACTCTCGCGCAATAGTTTATTCAAAACAATGGCATCATCGCTGCAAGCACTTTACACGTAGAAAAAGAAGTTACTGTCAACGTAAGTCCAGATGCTGTTTGGAAAATGATTGGTGACTTAAATCACCTTGATGTCTTACTCCCAGTAGTTATTAGCAGTGAATTAACCCACGGTAAAAGTAATACTGAACTTTTATTAGCCTTGAGTAACGACGCAACCATTACTGAAAAACAAATATCACGTAATGACAAACAACGAAGTTACACTTCTGCCAGCACAGAGTCCCCACTTCCCAGGGCAGATTATGTCTCAACTATTTAAGTTGCAGCAACAGCAGATGGTAAATCGACAATAAGCTGGACTTCTAGCTTTGATGCCAGTGGAACAACTGATGAAGAAGCCGTAAATACTATCTCAAGAATTTACGACGCTGACCTGAACAATTTAGATAAATATTTCAATCAGTAGAAAAGCTTGAGGATGACCCTAAGCGCTTATTTTATAGGTTTAGAGTTAAGCTTCACTTCAACTAGCTTTATAGCCTTCGTATTAGGTTTAGTAGACTCGGTTAATCTAAGTTTTATGATGGCAAGCCGGTGAGTAACTCCCCACCCAGTGCTACAATTTTTTTATTAGCGGTATTATCAACAGCCACTTTAGTTAATACATCTGCCAACCATGATAGTCCAGCTTTAACCGTCCAAATATCTGCTTTGTTATCTTGATTAACCACACTTGATGTTGAAATTGCACTATTGGAGAACTCACCAAGCAAGGTACGTGAGTCATTCATTTCACGACGATATATCGGTATAGCTAGATCGCCAAAAACACGCACATCGCCACCAGCATTGATCCATCCAGAATGGATCCCTTGTTGTTGTAAGATGTTTACCGCCTGATCTACCGCATAACCTTTAATGATACCTTGCAAAGTAATCCGCACTGGCCGTAATAATCTGGCGTGGCAACCATTTAAAACCACGTCATCTGCTGTGCCCACACTAATTGGACGACTGCCACCGTGGTCAACTAAAAGACCTCTATCAATCAGTGCTCCGCCAATAGTGCAGTTGAAATCACCCTGGGTAACCCCTGTCATATGCAAAGCTAGTCGCAGTACATCAGCACTGATCGGATGTAATTCCATTCCTTTGCGTCCCAATTTATTAAGCTGGGATATCTCACTATTAACATCATCAAAACTGAGTAAACTCTGAATCATTTCAATGCGTTTAAAGGCGGTATTAATCACATTGAGCCCCTGGTTAGATTCAGTTGTGATGCCAATTTCTACCAGCGTTCCTAGTAACGGTTGCATACGATTTAACTTAGTCATAGTTATAAACTCCCCATGTAAACACATATTATTTGTTATGTTCTAGACCTAGGAGAGATTATAATTGAATCACCATTAAATGCAAATGATTCTCATTTACAAAATATAAGCAAGCTCAATTCTCACTGATTTATAATCTATAAACACCTTAAATTAACCGTATTAAAATAGTTTGCAAACAACGCTGATTAAAAATTGTAACTGACTGCAATGCACCGATATACAACGTCAATTTTCACTTGACCTGTTTTGGTGCATAAAAGAATGATAGCCAACAAGCCAATAACGTAAAAATCATTTTTAATCAATAATTTACCGTTAAGGCATGATATATGTATATAGTTTTCTTTAGTTTTATTGATAGAAGATAGACCTTGGATAATTACCATCCAAATACCTCAAGGGAATAAGTTGAAAAAAGATGATGCATTGCTAAAACCCACCGACCAGAATGCGCCAATGCGTATCATTAAAAGTCGTCGTGAATACAACACGTGGGTAGCCAATGAAACGTTAGAAGACTATGCCTTACGTTTTACGCCCAAGTCCTTTAGAAAATGGTCGATTTTTCGCGTTTCAAACACGGCATTAGGTGCTATCTCCTTTTTGGTGCTGGAAGCTATTGGAGGCACACTCGCTGTAAATTATGGTTTTGTGAATGCCTTCTGGGCCATACTTGCTGTTAGTTTGATCATTTTTTTAACCAGTCTACCAATCAGTTATTATGCCGCAAAATATGGCTTGGATATGGACTTGCTGACACGCGGTGCCGGTTTTGGTTACATAGGTTCAACAGTGTCCTCCTTTGTATACGCCATCTTCACCTTTATTTTATTCGCTTTAGAAGCGGTGATCATGGCTTATGCCTTAGGCATGTATTTTGATATGCCCTTGTATATTTGGTATCTAATATCGGCCATTGTCATCATTCCATTGGTTACACACGGTGTAACATTGATCAGTAAAATTCAGATGATTACTCAGCCCTTATGGCTGATTCTAATGGCATTGCCATTTATTTTTATTTTTATTAAAGAGCCCCAAACTATTCAAGGTCTTATGAGCTTTGCTGGTGAATCGGGCTATGACAGTAGCTTCAATATCTATATGTTTGCAACAGCAATAGGAATTGGAATGGCATTGATACCACAAGTTGGCGAGCAAGTTGATTTCCTTCGTTTCATGCCAGAAAAAACAGCTAAAAATAGATTGCGTTGGTATTTAGGTGTGTTTTTAGGGGGCCCTGGCTGGATATTTGTAGGCATGCTTAAAATGTTTGCTGGTGTATTGCTAGCTTATCTGGCGTTGGCTGCAAATAAGTCCTTAGAAGAGGCGGTCAACCCTACTCATATGTACCAGATAGGGTTTAGCTATGTGTTCTCAAATCCCGAAATAATACTAGCGGTCACTGTGTTTTTTGTAGTGCTATCTCAAATCAAGATTAACATCACTAATGCTTATGCAGGTTCATTAGCGTGGTCAAATTTCTTTGCTAGGCTCACCCACAGTCATCCTGGGCGGGTTGTCTGGTTACTGTTTAATGTATTGATAGCGACCATGCTGATGCTGTTAAATGTATTTCAGGCACTTGAGCAAGTATTAGGCTTATATTCCAATATTGCTATCGCATGGATAACGGCAGTAGTGGCTGATTTAGTGATTAATAAACCCCTGGGTTTAAGTCCTAAGGGCATTGAATTTAGACGCGCTTATTTATACGATATTAATCCGGTGGGTGTTGGCGCAATGGCGATTGCATCTTTGCTTTCGGTGCTGGCATTTGTAGGTGTATTTGGTTTAGAGGCTCAAGCTTTTTCGTCATTTATTGCCATCGTTACTGCATTTATTTGTTCGCCCGTGATCGCTTGGCTGACAAAAGGTAAATATTACCTAGCAAGGCAGCCATTCAAATTTGACCCTAGTAAAACAACAGAAATATGCAGTATTTGTGAGCACGAATATGAAATTGATGATATCGCTCATTGTCCTGCCTATCAGGGCCCAATTTGTTCCTTGTGCTGCTGTCTTGATGCCCGCTGTGACGATGCCTGTAAACCCCACGCTAAATTAAGCGAACAGTGGCAGTCAGTCATGATGAAGCTATTGCCTAAATCATTAGGATCTTATATTCATAGTGGTATCGGACACTATTTATTTCTAATGATGCTTACCTTTTTGCTATTGGCATCTATTTTTGGCTTAATTTATTTACATATTGAGTTGACGGTAACTGATAATGTAGCTTATGTTTTGTCAGTGCTTAGAGCAGGATTTATAAAGGCATTTTCAGCACTCGTTTTAGTCAGTGGCATTATTGTCTGGTGGGTGATCTTGACCTCAAAAAGCCGTAAAAGTGCCCAGCAAGAGTCCAATTATCAGACCAGTTTATTACAAAGAGAAATTGTATTACATGATCGTACTACCAAAGAATTACAACAAGCGCGTTTAGTCGCCGAACAAGCGAATCAGGCCAAAAGTCGCTACATCACCGGTATCAGCCATGAATTACGGACGCCGCTTAATAGCATCTTGGGTTATGCTCAATTGCTCGACAATGATACTTCTGATGAAGCTAAAAGCCGACATGCCGTTAAAATTATTCTCAGAAGTGGTGACCATTTATTATCATTGATTGAAGGCACCTTAGATATTGCCCGAATAGAAAATGGTAAATTGAAGTTCGAGATTAAATCACTAAGATTGCCTGAATATATCCAACACATTATTAGCATGTTTGAACTGCAAGCGATTAATAAAGGTTTAATCTTTAACTGTGAAATCAGTCCAGATATTCCACGCGTAGTTCGAACGGATCAGAAGCGTCTAAGTCAAATCTTGCTCAATATTATTGGTAATGCCGTTAAATACACTCAAACAGGGGCGATTAATTTACGTTTTCATTATGCACGTGAATTTTTATCTATGGAAGTTGAAGATACAGGCCCAGGCATCAAACCAGCTGAACTGGAAACCATTTTTGAATCATTTGTTCGTGGCACTGAAACTAAAGGTGTTGGTGGAACGGGTTTAGGTTTAACCATTAGTAAACTACTCACCGAATTGATGGGCGGCGAGCTTAATGTAGAAAGCCAAGTCGGTGTTGGCACCCTATTTAAGGTAAGACTATTCTTGCCGATGGTCATTATTGAAGAAGGCTTATCAGCCCTGACCATGGAAATGCCGATCGGCTATAAAGGGTTAAGACGAAAAATACTAGTGGTTGATAATGAACCCGTCGATAGAGAGCTTCTTATTAACATTCTTGAACCCTTAGGTTTTGATGTCAAAGAAGCCGCTTCTGGAGCAGAATGTTTACAAGTTTATCCTCAGTTCAAGCCAGAAATTATTTTTATGGATCTAGCAATGCCTGAGATGAACGGCTGGGAAACAATTCATTTGATTAGAAACATTCATCGTTCAGAAGTGATGATAGGCATTATATCTGCCAATGCCTTTGATAAAAATCTTGAAAACTCATCTGGTATATCAGATAAGGATTTCATTCTAAAACCCCTTAATTTATTAGAGCTTATTAACTGGATTGGTGAACGTTTAAATCTTGAGTGGATTGCACATGAACCCTCGCCGGCAGCAGAGGTCATTCTTTCGTCGAATGATGAACAATACCTATTACCCCCTAAAAAGGCACTTAATCAGTTGTTAGAAATGATTGATATGGGTTATCTAGTCGGGGTACGTAAACTCATTACTGATTTAGATAAACATGATCCTCACTATCAGCACTTTATAAGTGATATAACTAGAATGTCAGACAACTTTGAACTGGAAAGAATGAAAATATTTATTGAAAGTAAGTTAGCCGATGCCTGAGAATCCATTAGATGCTGTAGTGTTAATCGTTGACGACATACCGGATACGCTAGCCCTGTTACATGATTCATTAGTAGAGTCCGGCTACACCGTGTTGATTGCAAACAATGGTAAAAGAGCATTGGAAATCAGTAGAAAGGTCACACCAGACATTATTCTGCTAGATGCTTTAATGCCTGAAATGGATGGGTTTGAAGTTTGCCGACATTTAAAAAGTGATTTGAATACACGCCATATTCCAGTTATTTTCATGACCGGTCTGACCGAGTCAGAACATGTTGTTGCAGGGTTTTCATCCGGTGGTATTGATTATGTCACTAAACCACTTAGCTCAATTGAAGTCATTGCCCGATTAGAAACCCATCTTAAAAACTCACGCATGTTGAATCAAACACAAGGTGCACTTGATGCCTTTGGTCAAGCCGCTATTGCCGTTCTTCCTTCTAGCGGTAAAGTGATCTGGCAAACACCGCTAGCAAGGGCGCATATTGCTAAATATATGAACAGTGCTAGTCAGCCTAATTCAGGCATGTCTGATGCCTTTTATGACTGGATTGCTCAGTTGCATCTTGGCGGAGAGAAAAGGCTTCGCCCCCTTATTGTACAAAATCCTACTGGCCGGCTTATTTTTAATCCCGCTGACATTCATAATGATGAACAATGGCTGATCATATTACGTGAAGAATCTGAGGCCGCCCAGATCGAAGCATTGAAAGCAATCTTTAGCTTAACCAACCGTGAATCTGAAGTATTGCATTGGATAATATTGGGTAAAACGGATAAAAGTATTGGTGAGATTCTCGGCAATAGCCCAAGAACCATCAATAAACATACCGAACATATCTTCGTTAAACTGGGGGTTGAAACCAGAACCGCCGCCGCCTCACTAGCCTCAAATAAATTACATTCTATCAGAGGCTAGAGAGCTGTTATCGGTGCTGAAATTGCCAACAGCATTATTTTTTTAATGCAAACCAGCCATTTTCTCGCATACAATCTATTAATCCTCGTGTAACCAAACTCATATTACTTTGAGTCTTGTGGCCCTTACCTAATTCGGTCGCACATTGTTCACTATCAGCCATCAGTGCACTCGGTGCTGCTCCCGTTTTCCACCAAGATCCAATAGCAATCAGTTCTAGAGGATCAATCGCTTTTTGTACAGGTTCGCTTGTATCAGGGTCGACTTGCTCAGTCGCGGCATCTGCCATCCTCTCATCAGCCGTTGCTTCAGCAAAAAGGGGTTTGTCAGCATTGACGACCAACCAACCACTGTTCTCAAGGCATAACTCAACCTCACTATCAGTTTTATTATTTGTAGAACAATTGTTTTTTTGTTGTTGAAAGTCATTTGCGCTGGCACCACGTTTATAACTTAACTCGCCACAAGCGCTTAGACTTAACACTATCACACTGGTTATGACTATCCCTATTAATTTTTGCTTAGTCTCCTTCATTATATGTATCCCCGTTTAAAATTTTTCGTTAATCCTACCTCAGTTTAGCTTGATCGTTTCTACGCAATTTGACGTATTTAACAGTGTGGGACATCTCTTTAGTATAGGCACTGAAGTTCGATCTTGATAAGCAACGAGGCTAATCCAGTGAACTACTCATATATTGATTAATTCTCTCAGGGGTAACACATGAAAATTAGAAATAAAAGCCTTGCAATTGCAATTGCATTAGCAGCAACAACCACCATTACATCGGTCGCCTCACACGCTGCCGGAACCATCACTTTTGGTGAAGATAAATATGTCAGCGTCGGATTTGGCGTATTAGCCGGTTACAGCAGCGTCGAAGATGCTGCTCCTAATGGTGATGATTCAAGCGATTTTGATCTGAATGTTACACGGGTTTACTTGTCTGGTGGCATCAACAAATACATCAAAGGTATGGTCAACATTGAAAACAGTGGTGGTACCGGCGATAAGTTTTCGGTTATTGATGCCGCCGCTATCTTTCAAATAAACCCGGGGCTTGCAATCTATGCTGGTCGTTTCTTATCACCAAGTAGTAGAGCCAATATGGCAGGCCCTTTTTACAGCTCAGGTGATGGTTACTGGCAGAACATCGTAGCAAGATATGGTTGGAACGGTGGTGAAATTGGCCGTGACGAAGGTGTCGCTATCGTAGGTACAGCAGCTGATGAACGCCTTGCTTACTCATTTGGTGTTTTTGAAGGTAGCAATATTTTTAAACTTTCTGGCTTAGGTAATGAAGTAGGAAAAGGAGACGGCAACGGTGGAACAATCGTTAATAATCAACAAGATGATGAGTTGATGTATGCCGGTCGTTTGCAGTATGCCTTTTGGGATAAAGAGCCTGGCTATTAAGGCACAGGTAATTACGTCGGTAGCAAAGATATTTTAACTATTGGTGTCGCAGCCCCTGTAAAAGGTGATGGCGCAGCTTCTGATTTTGCCG
>JAWUYH010000034.1:0-44119 GCA_034110895.1 Gammaproteobacteria bacterium
CACACAAATTACTTGATACTATTTTTTTAAAGAGCGTTTGAAGCAACGTATTGTCTGCAACAAAGAAGCGAGAATTATACAGTGTCTCGCCAGACTGTCAAACTTTATTCTTAAATTATTTTGCCGTGTTGTTGGCGTGATGCCTTAAGAAGAGGTGCATTCTACAGCCTATATTTGATACGTCAACAGGAACTTGTTCCCAATAAATGCTGATCGAAGCTAAGCAAATGATGCCATTGATAAATTTAAATTAACATTGTCATCATTTTGTCATAATTAGTTATTCTCCATAATACTATCGTGTTATGTCGTCCTACTAATGTTGCTAATAACTATGTCGTTATTTGAAAATCATTGTCGTAGCTAGATTCTATTATTCACTATGCTGGTCCTACCATGTAACTACCTACTACTTATATATTAAAAAACTAGCTAGTGTTGTTCCATTAAGTTTTTATTATGGCTAATTAGTAGTGGTTCTTTTTATTGAATATTAAATTACTAGCTGAATTTTATCCTGAATATATAAACTATTTACCCTTGTCTTCGCTTTTATCTAATCTTTACTACATATAGGAGTCCGCTTACATAACAGCAAAAGATAACACTTTAATTAAAGCTACAACAAAATTGATCCTTGTTGCTTATCAAAATGCTAGTTATAGCTTTCACTGGTCCAATTGACAAGATTCCAATATCGTTTAAATAGGTTTATCGATTATTGGGTACTGATACGAGCGAATTTTCTTTTACCCACTTGGAAAACAGCAACAAGTCCTTTAGAGATCAATAACGATTTATCTGCTACTTTTTCTCCATCAACCTTAACCGCGCCCTGTTTAATCATACGAAGTGCTTCAGATGTACTTACTGTCAAACCTGCTTCTTTAAGTACATTTGCAATAGGCATGCCTTCACTACTAACATTTAAGCTGATTTCTTCTATATCTTCAGGTAGTTCGCCTTTCTTAAATTGATTTTCAAAACCTTGTCGTGCTGCTAGGCCTTGTTGTTCATCATTGAAACGACTGACAATTTCCTGTGCAAAGTCTTTTTTAATTTCAATCGGGTTTCTACCGGCAGCAACATCATCACGCCACTGCTGGATATCTTCAATACTTCTGAAACTCAATAATTCTATATAACGCCACATTAAGTCATCTGATATAGACATAAGTTTACCAAAGATATCTTTCGGACTGTCATTAATGCCAATGTAGTTACCTAATGATTTTGACATTTTCTGCACGCCATCTAATCCTTCCAGAATAGGCATAGTCAAAATTGACTGCTGGGGTTTGCCATAAGCTTTTTGTAATTCACGTCCCATTAATAAATTGAACTTTTGGTCTGTTCCACCTAATTCAACATCTGCATTCAATTCAACAGAATCATATCCTTGAATTAATGGGTATAAAAACTCATGAATTGCGATAGCTTGACCACTCTTATAACGCTTATCAAAATCATCACGTTCTAACATTCTAGCAACAGTATGGTTTGAAGCTAAATGAATCATGTCGGCAGATGAAAGTTTATTCATCCATTTTGAGTTGAAAACAACCGTTGTCTTTTCTGGGTCTAAAATCTTAAAAACTTGATGTTGATATGATTCAGCATTTAATTGAACTTGTTCAGTTGTTAATGGTTTACGTGTGACATTTTTACCGGTTGGGTCACCGATCATGCCTGTAAAATCGCCAATTAAAAACAATATTTCATGACCTAAGTCCTGAAATTGTTTTAGTTTATTTAATAAAACGGTATGACCTAAATGAAGATCGGGTGCAGTTGGATCAAAACCAGCTTTGATCCTCAGAGGTCGTCCAGTCTCAAGCTTTTCGATTAATTCGCTTTCGACCAAGATTTCTTGTGCACCTCGTTGTATTATTGCCAATGATTCTTTTACAGAAATCATAATTATCTCCACTTAAAATTCAATTTTGCCGGCATAATATCATAAAGCCTTTGCTATAGATGGTCAGTTGCTGCAAAAAGACAGCGACACCTCACCACTTATCACCCTAAATAGTATTGAAGAAATATAGAAAAAACCGTCATTAAATGTTATTATTTGATCAATTCACATCACAAGAGATTGTATTATGTTTGCAAAATTAGAAGAGAATATCGTCAAAAATTTTGGTGGGGTAGTTTTTGCATTTGCTATTTTTTGGTTTAGCCTTATTGCATACGGCCTACTCAATCAATAAATAACTTTAGATTTCTTGTTAAAAGCCAGTGTTCTCGACTGGTTTTTTTTTGGCTGAAGATTATAATTCTATCTACGTAAACCTTAATCTAAATCAATGCTTAGCCGCTTAATAACAATGATAATTTAGTCATCGTATTTTTATTGTATTAATGAGATTTACCCTGGCTAAATTAGAACACCCTCATTCGTCACTTGTTTTAGTAGCTTATAGCCTAAAAAGTCATTGAGATAGGACAAACACAATCACACTATCTGTAATTCAAAGTCAGCCGAGCCATAACTCACACCGTTAATTAATATCTCAACAGTATGTCGGCCTGGATAATAGCGACGTGTTGTTATTAATTTAAACAAATGCCTTTTGTTTAATGTCATGGCCTGCTGACTGAGTAAGCTAATATTTTTCCATTTAAAGACCTTGGTCGTTGTTAAACCATTCGCTTTAATATGATGAATTTTGTAATCTATGACTATTTTTTGGGTGTCTAAAGATGCAGATTTTACTAATACTTCTATTCCAATAAAATCACCCAACACTATACGGGTATCAGTTAAACTGAACTGAGAGACTATTATTTGTGGGTTTTTACTATAGCCTAATAATACAAAAACATCTTGGTGGCCAGATTTCACTAATGTTCGCAAAGCATGGCGTATAAGCCATTGTCGTTCAATTGAGGCATTAACTGACCAAGATTGACACAAATTAATCACCTTTTCAGGATGATCTTTGGCTATATCATTAAGACTATTAGCCACAGAACGACGCACATATAGACTAGTATCATCTTTCAATTTTTCTAATATTGGAAATATTGGATCCGGATTATTACAAACCTGGCTTAACCGTTTACCCCAAGGTAGACGAGATCGACTGCCTTCTGATGCTAAACGTCTTATATGAGGGTCAGCATCTGTAGTCCATAACATAAGTTGCTGATGACTTATGTCAAAGTGCAACTCAATAAAAGCACGAACCGCAAATTCAGCCGAAAATACTGGGGTAAGTATTTTTAATACATCTAACGCTAACCTAGGCTCATTTATACCATAGACTGCCACATAATCAATGAACGGCCACGCGGTAAAGTCTCCCCACTTATCAACAGATGGAAGGCCAAGCCAATACTGTTTTACAGCAATCAATACCTCAGCAGCTTGAATAAAATCTACAGGTAAATATGCAGCTAATACTACAATGATATGGTTAACACGTTGTTTGAGCTCTAACTCCTCTAGTCCATCAAGGGCTTGCCTGATAAATGCTTGTTGAGGAAAATCAGTCAAGCAGGCTGCTAATGCCTGGCTGATTTGAGTTATCGCCTGGTCAGCCAGCTGATCTTTCATCAGCTTTTGTTCACTCATCCCTTCATATCGCCTTACTTTTTAACAAATAAGGCGATTGACTCAACATGAGTTGTATGAGGAAACATATCCATTACGCCTGTTGAAACTAAGGTGTAACCGTGAGTATTAACAAGCTCCCCCGCATCACGAGCTAAAGTAGCAGGGTTACAAGAAACATAAACTAACCGTTCAGCCCCCAATGCGGCCAACTGATGTAATACTTCAAATGCGCCACTGCGTGGTGGATCCAATAAAATCTTATTAAACCCCGCTTTCGCCCAAGAGTAATCCTTCAATTCAGTTTTAGTCAGATCGGCCAGCTCAAATATTGCATTGCCAAGCCCATTTTTTGCTGCGTTGTCACGCGCATGCCTGACTAAGGATTCATCACCTTCGACACCAACCACTTCAGTCACCCGTTTCGCTAGTGGTAAAGTAAAGTTACCTAAACCACAAAATAAATCAAGAATACGATCTTCAGCTGAAATATCTAATAACGACATCGTCAGCTCAATCATTTTTTTGTTAATACCAGCATTAACTTGGGTAAAATCACTAGGTTCAAATTCAAGGTTTAAGCCTTCTTCTGGTGCATAACTTAATTGTGGATTTTCAGGCCACAATGGGGTCACCGTACTTGGGCCGCCGAATTGTAAATAAATCCACAAATCATTAGATTGACCATAGTCGATCAAAGCTTGTTGGTCTTGCACTGATAATGGGTCAAGATTTCTAAACACTAAAGCGGTATGTTGATCATCCATCGCAACTTCGATTTGAGCAATTCTATTATATCCTTCTAATTTGGCAATCATTTCACCTAACTCGGCCAAACGAAGACCTACACGAGGATCTAACACTTCACAGCGATCTAATAAGGCAAGGAAAGGAGTGCCCTTTTCCCTAAAACCAACTAATACTCGATCTTTTTTAATAACATGTTTAACACCCAAGCGTGCTTTACGACGATATCCCCAAAGGGGACCGGTTAAAGGGGCCAACCATTCCTGCGGTGTCACATGTCCAAAATGGTCTAGATGTTCGCTTAAGGTTTTTTGTTTTAGGGCTAACTGTGCTTCAGGTGCCATATGCATCAAACTACAGCCACCACAAATACCGAAGTGCTGACATTTAGGTACGACCCGATCTTGAGCGGCGGTTAACACTTCAACGGTACGACCTTCGTCATATTTGCTGTGCATTTTACTGTAGGTAAATTTAACAGTTTCACCTGCTAAAGCACCATCAATAAATATGGTTTTACCATCAATTCTCGCTACGCCACGTCCATCGTGCGAGAGTGATTCAATTTGAGTTTCAACAGGATCTTGAGGTAATCGTTGTTTACGGTTATTACGTCTTGCCATTTTTAATCTCTATTCTCTACTCTGAGAAATAATTACAGTTAACTGTAAAGATTTCATTCTGAAATAAAAAACCCAATAATGGTGTTACATCATTGGATTTTTTTAAAATGATTTGAGTGTTTACTTTTGTTGCCAGTCACCAGCTGTTTGATACCACCAGCCTGCTGAGGCATTACTGATCCAGCGACGAGAAAAGGTATTTTGGATATCTGATTGCCATTCAGGATGACCATTAGCACGGGCGATTTCTGCATATAAGGCATTACGGTCTTTATTTTCTTCAGCAACTAATCCATTCACCCTATTACGATCTTTTAAGGAAATAGCCTTTGCATTATGTATTGTAATTAAACCATTTTGAGTCAAACCTACTGCACCATTATAATAATAAACTTTCAAGCTATTATCATGACGCGCTTTCATTCTATTTTGAATACCAACAATCACAGAGCTGCTGATATTTAAATTTGCTTCTGCCGCAGCTGGTGAGATTAACCAATTCAAAACACTAATGCTTATTGGCATATTATACGATGAAGAACTTTCAGACTGTTCAGAAGGATCAACTTCTTTCTCAAGTTTAATTTGCTCGCCCCAGACATCATTAATAATTCTATCAGCCGCTTCTTCTGCTGCAGCAGCGGGGAAATAAATATTAATCGTGACACAAGATACCAACATCATGGCCATTACACTGCTACTCATCCATTTAGATAACATCATTTTATTTTCCTTTACTGAATTACAGGACCTGAACTTTGGCTAACCGCTTTTAAACGTTCAATCAAATCAGGCCAATCAACTTGTCTATTATAACCGACGACATTAATACGTGGAGGTAAACCACCCCCTTTAACAATGTAATATCCTTGTTTAGCTTCAGCTACACCCGACATTTCACAGGTTTCATTATGTAGTTTGCAATTTAGACCTAATTTTTGGTACGAAAAGTCCTCAAAAAACCGTAAGAAGCTGCGAGATAATATGCCACCTACACCTCCGCCAATCTGTGAAAGATTATCAATCGCTTTCTGGCTGATTCTCCGCCGACTATTATCATCTTCTGGAGTAGCAAAGTGCGCATCGAATTCTACCGGCTGCCAGTTCGACAAGCGTAAATCAGTCAAGGATCCGTCTAACTTACCGCTTATTTTACCGAAGTCGAAAGTTTGTGTGAGTATTTCTAGGTCCAGGCCCCTTAGATCGATATTGGCATAAAGCTGAGGCAAAGGACCGAGTGGTTTAGTTAAACGCAAATCACGAATAATGGTTGTACCTTCAAATAGCTTAACCATTAATGCACCATCAATCTTGACCTCTTGAGAGGTATAACTTACTTTGGGAATAATGCCAGATAACTTGCCATGTAATAAAGGCCAATTGAGTGCTGTACTTAATGATTCCATAGAAATAGGAGTTAATAATCCATCAAACGACCACTGTGTTTTATTTTCCATTGAATGTTTTAAATTAAATTCATTAATCTTTAAAGCCCCATCCAAAATTGGTAAAGTCCAAGGTTGACTAAGTTGAAGTGACGATAAATGTGTTTCCAATTGTAAATTTGATTGGCCAAATGGAATGGTATATAAATACCCACCCTGCCAGTCTAATTGAGCTTGCCTTGCTCTATCCTCACTAGTCCAATCGATCTTACCGTTTAAGTCATAAAGTCCAAAACGACTTAGTTGGTCATCGATAAAAATATTATCTAAACTAACTGATAATTGATAATCACCTGCTTTTTTTTCAAACGACAACGCGGCTTTACCTGCCATTTTTAAATTAACGGCGGCAGTGCCTAAAGCAAAGGGCTGCAACCAAACGGGGTATAGCTTAGCTAAATCAGTTTGTTCAATGGTCAGTTCTAATGTCTCGCTTAGCTGCAAGCTTCCTGAATAACGCCCTTTTATTTGTACTATATCAGCGTGTTTTATTAGTGCGTCACTGATAACAAGATAATGTTCGTTAGTTTGCCATTTTCCTTTAGCTTGTAGTGACATCGTTGAATCATCAAAGTCAACAAATACTGGTTCAGCATAGGCTTGACCGGAGTTTAGTTTTATATCGGTATGCCACAGCCATGTTTGTTTTTTTACTTTCAAATCGACTAATAGATCCATTACTACATTTTCAGCTACATATTTACCCTGTTTATTACTCATATTTAGTGCTGATGTCTGCAAATCAAGCTTAAGGTGCTCCAGTTGCTGAGCGTGCCCGTTCAAATTTGCTTTCAGCATGAAATCTGAATCTAGTTGCCATCCAGTAAACAGTGCTTTTTTATCAGCATCAAGATAAGGTAAAATAAGCGCGACTAGTTTGGCTAGTGAAGCCTGTGAAGCCTGTGAAGCCTGTAAAGTGTTGATTGAAGCTTGCCAATTTAATTGCTCATAGTCGACCATTATTGAGAACTTGCCATCTACCAAGTTTAAGTTTTCGACCGAGAGTTTATAGTGATTATTTCCAGGCAGTGCTTTAACTGAAAAATCTACCTTTTGAACACCTAGTGTTTGATGCGTAAATGTAAGTTTTCCTGCACTGCAGTATGTCTGTGCTGGCAGAAGTACTAATTTATTGCATTGCAATGTTACTTTTTTAAGCGCCCCTATCGGATGAGCGAGTTCGACAAGATCAGCGGAAGCATTAAGCAGCAAACCTTGTCCTGTTAATTTTAAATCAACTACTAGATTTTGCGTTTTGATATCCTCAAAGTACCAATAAGCAATGGTGAGTTTAAGACTGTCACTGGCAAAAATAACACACTGCCAACCTAGCAACAGTGCCGCACAGCCAGCCAGCCATGTTGAAGATATTTTCATTATTGAGCAGGAAAGACACCTGTTGAAAGATAACGGTCACCACGGTCACAAATAATACAAACAATCACCGAATTAGTGACTTGTGCTGATACTCGTAAGGCAGCGGCTACCGAACCACCTGAGGACACGCCACAGAAAATACCTTCTTGAGTTGCTAGACTACGCATAGTATTTTCAGCAACTTCTTGTTCCATGTTAATAATAGTGTCAACTCGTTCGGGCTCATATATTGTTGGCAAATATTCTTTTGGCCAACGGCGTATTCCAGGGATACTTGCACCCTCAACTGGCTGTACGCCTACTATTTGTATATTAGGGTTTTGTTCCTTCAGGTAATGTGAAGTTCCCATAATGGTACCTGTTGTACCCATAGCACTGACAAAGTGGGTTATTTCCCCTTCAGTATCACGCCAAATTTCTGGTCCCGTCGTTTCATAATGAGCTAAGGGATTATCAAAGTTTGCAAACTGATTAAGTACTTTACCTTTACTTTGATTTTGCATTTCCAAAGCTAAGTCACGAGCCGCTTCCATATTTTCAGTTAACATAATTTCGGCGCCATAAGCTCGCATTGATGCACGGCGTTCTATACTCATGTTTTTTGGCATCAACAGTATCATTCGATAACCTAAAATAGCAGCTACCATGGCTAAGGCAATACCGGTGTTACCACTAGTTGCTTCAATTAAGGTATCACCCGGTTTAATATCTCCTCGCGCTTGAGCTTGACGAATCATCATCATTACCGGTCTATCTTTTAAAGATCCCGCCGGATTATTACCTTCTAGTTTTGCTAAAATAATATTAGAGGTATCACCGGGTAATCGTTGCAATCTCACTAAAGGTGTATTGCCAACAAAAGCATCAACTGTAGGGTATTGTTTCATTATTATCGTTCCATTAAAATCACATAGGCAGTGGCATATTCAGACTCATCACTCAAACTTAAGAAACAGCGGCCAATACTCAACTCTTCTAGTAAGGCTTGACCTTGTTTATAGAAGCTTAATTCCGGCTTTCCATAGGCATTATTACTAACAGAAATATCACGTAAACTCAGCCCATTACGAAAACCAGTACCAAATGCTTTCGCTGTTGCTTCTTTAGCAGCAAAACGTTTGGCTAAAAAAGCGGCAGGTCGAGGCGCTTGTTGAAAATCTTCAAACTCACTGTCACTCAATATACGCTTGGCGATTTTATCATTATATTTATCTATTAATAGCTGCATTCGAGGTATGTGGACAAGATCAGTGCCAATGCCAACAATCATCCGCGGCGTGCTGTCTGCATTAATAGTTTCATTTCAGCTACCGCTGATTGAAAACCGGTGAAGATTGCTCTTGCTACTATGGCATGGCCAATATTCAATTCAACAATGTCTGGAATTTCAGCAACTGGGCCAACATTATGATAATTTAAGCCATGGCCAGCATTGATCTGCAAGCCTAATTTAGCAGCATATTGGACCGCATTAATTATAACCTTAAGTTCATGTTGGGCCTCGACAATCGTGGGTGCATCGGCATATCTTCCAGTGTGCAATTCGATTACCGGTGCACCACATTCAACAGCCGCATCAATTTGAGCCATGTCAGGGTCAATAAATAATGACACATTAACTTTAGCTTCTGCGAGACGTTGGCAGGCGTCTTTCATTTTAGAGAGTTGACCTGCAATGTCTAAACCTCCTTCTGTAGTCAACTCTTGACGACGTTCAGGGACTAAGCAACAATCTGCAGGACGATACTGTTCAGCTATTGCGAACATTTCATCCGTTACAGCCATTTCAAGATTCATTTTAGTTTGCAAAATATCAGATAACATGGCCACATCACGTTGTTGAATATGGCGACGATCTTCTCGCAAGTGTAATGTTATTCCATCGGCACCCGCTTGTTCGGCTTCAATGGCTGCTTGGATTGGATCGGGATAACGTGTTCCTCTTGTTTGTCTTAATGTGGCGACGTGATCAATATTGACACCTAATAGAATGGTCATATCTTTATCTTAACCTTATAAAATTAATTTTTATTCGTATATTGCTGTAAATCAATAAAAAGCTGTCTACTTTGCAATGGTTTACCGCCTAAATAAAAATATATCACGGTTCGCATTACCCGTTTTATTTGTTGCAAGCTTTGTTGATCAAAATCAGACTCACTGACTAAATGGCGAAGACTTCTCCCAGAAATCATCGGCCAAACCGCACCTTCCTGCCAACGTATCAATCCTGCATCTGCTTGGTAATAATATTGTTGTTGTTCGTCTATCAACAAGCCATTTTCGTATTCGCTATCAAGTACTAAGCCATAACCTAAATGACATAGTAGGTGTTTTTCAAATAGTCGAAGGATAATTTCTGTATTACCGCTTTGATGCAAACCTAACAAAGCCTGTTCATAGGCATCAAATACATCTGGTTCCGATATATGAATACCTAATAACCTGACTATCAACTCATTTATGTACAAACCACATAGAGCAGCATCAGCCTGTAAAATATATCGTGCTGATAACGACTCAACTGCGGTTAAGGTATATAAGTCACCATTGCCAAACCATGATATTAATAAAGGCTGATACAGTTGTAATAAACCAGCTTTATTACCTCTTTTTTGATTCAAACCTTTAGCAATAATGCTAATACGACCATATTGCTGACTAAATACGTCTAATAAAGCACTATTTTCACGATAGGGCCGTTGATGTAGTACAAATGCCGGAGTTAATTGAACCTTCAAGAGATGCTCTCACTGATAAGCTGTTATAGCTCGTCGTTATAACCTAGATTTTTTAACATACGCTCATTGTCGCCCCAACCTTCGCGCACTTTGACCCATAACCGTAAAAAGACTTTCTTACCAAATAAACTTTCCATTTCAAGCCGAGCATCTTTGCCCACCGATTTTAATAACTCACCACTTTTACCAATGACAATCGCTTTTTGCCCACTACGTTCAACATAGATAACGGCACCAATTCGAAATAGCTTTTTTTCATCATCAAATTGTTCAATTTCAACCGTAATTGAGTAAGGTAGTTCTTGACCTAAGTGGCGAAATAATTTTTCACGTACCAATTCTGCGGCTAAAAATCGAGAGCTGCGATCAGTTAACTGATCTTCAGGAAAAATAAGATCACCTTCCGGCATTAATTTTTTAATTTCTTCTTCAAGCTGATCAACGTTAACTCCTTTACGTGCTGATATTGGTAATACATTAGCATAATCAAATTGTGCTGCTAATTTTTCAATATGAGGCAACATAACTTCTTTATCTGCTAATTTATCCATTTTATTGATCACTAATATAACTGGCGCTTGCGCATTAACTTTTAAACGCTCTAACACTTGCTCATCTTCTTCGGTCCAGTTCATGCCATCAACAACAAACAAAATAACATCAACATGATCGATAGAAGATGCCGCAGCACGATTCATATATTTATTCATGGCACGCTTGTCATCAATATGTAGACCTGGTGTATCAACATAGATTAATTGGCTATCATTAACTGTTTTAATGCCTAAAATACGATGGCGAGTTGTTTGTGGGCGTCGTGATGTAATACATAACTTTTGTCCTAAAACACGATTAATTAGAGTCGACTTGCCTACATTTGGTCGACCGATAATCGCTACATATCCTGATTTAAACGTACTGTCTGTCATAATTTTTCTTCTATTAGTTTCAACGCTCGTTCTGCGGCCATTGTTTCTGCTTTTCGATGGCTACTGCCTTGTGCAATGATAAGTTTTTTTAATATTGCCACTTGGCACGAAGCTTCAAATAAGGGCTCATTGTCAGCCCTTTGAATTTCTTTAACACTATAAAGTGGTAAAGGCTGTTTACGGCTTTGTAATAATTCTTGTAAACGAGTTTTAGCATCTTTCACCACTTCATTAACATCAATGGAAGATAACCTTTCCTCATATAATCTCAAAATAAGGGCTTTAACTGCTTCTAAACCACTATCTTGGTATAAGGCGCCTAAAATAGCTTCAACGGTATCTGCTAAAATTGATTCACGACGGTAACCGCCACTTTTTAATTCACCGGGGCCTAAAATAAGAACTTCGCCTAAGCGAAGTTCTCTGCCAATTTCAGCCAAAGTCACCCCTTTCACTAAAGAGGCACGCAAACGACTTAATTTGCCTTCATTAACTTGAGGAAAACGGTTGAATAGTGCTTCAGCAATCACAAAACTTAAAATAGCATCACCTAGATACTCCAAACGTTCATTATTACGAGTAGCTGCACTTCTATGTGTTAAAGCTTGTTGCAGCAAGCTGACGTCAGTAAACGATTGCTGTAAAGCGGTACATAATGATTTTTGGCCTGCTGTTATCATCTACGTTTGGGCTCAACATCTATTTCTTGGTGGAAATGACCGACAATGCTTAACTGAGCCATAAAGGGTTTACGCACTTCATAATCGATCACCACTTTGGTCACGCTGAGATTATCGCGCCCACGTGAATAGATAATATTTTCTGGTTTCACGCTGAATATATAACCGGTATTAAAGCGCTTTTGAAATAATACTTTCACTTGCTGTTTAGTCAGTTTATTTTGCTTTAGTTCAATTTCCATTGAATTCATGATTTGAACTACACCAAAGTATTCCTGATACATAGGTAAAATCCGCATCACAACAGTTGCAAAAAAGGCAATCATACCTAATACAACTATCCAACTGATTAATGTCATACCTCTTTGTTTATTCACAATATCCCCCATTAATTAATACTTTCACCTAAACGTTCCCAGACGATACCACCATCATTCCAATCCCAGCTCATCCAAATGAAGAAGGCTTTGCCCACTAGATTAGCTTCAGGAACCGTGCCCCAAAAGCGGCTGTCGTTACTATTATCTCGATTGTCACCCATAACAAAATATTCGTCTGCAGGTACTAACATTTCACCTTCAATTAAACGTCGCATCGGATCAATCAATAATTCATGGCTGTGAAGGCCTAAGGTCTCAACATATAGTTCACTGCTCGCTGGCACAACAGCTAACATACTTGTATTTTTTTCTTTTGCTTGTTGGGTGATAACTTTGCCATTAATATAAATTGTTTTATTAAAATAACCTACCGTATCACCCGGTAAACCCACCACACGTTTTATATAATCAACTTTTGGATTTTTGGGATAACGAAAAACTAATACATCGCCACGCTTTGGTTCTGATACTTCAATTATTTTAGTATTAATAACAGGCAAACGTATACCGTAGGCAAATTTATTAACCAAAATAAAATCACCCACATGTAAGGTCGGTAACATTGAACCTGATGGAATACGAAATGGCTCTGCAACAAATGAACGAATCACCAATACCACCAAAATAATGGGGAAGAATGAACGTGCATATTCCACCATTAATGGCTCTTTGGCCTCTTTGGCTCTATTTGATGCCCAAAAAAGGCTATCTACTAGCCAAATAATACCCGTCACGAAGACAAGGGTGACCATGATTGCTGGAAAGCTCACTAATAAATATCCTTTATGATTTTTTAGATAACTGTAAAACAGCTAAAAAAGCTTCTTGAGGTACGTCTACCTTACCAATTGACTTCATTCGTTTTTTACCTTTCTTTTGTTTATCTAATAACTTACGTTTACGAGATACATCGCCACCATAACATTTTGCTATCACATTCTTACGCATTGCTTTAACGGTTGAGCGAGCGATTATATGGCCGCCTATCGCTGCTTGAATGGCAATATCGAACATTTGTCGTGGGATCAATTCCTTCATCTTTTCAACTAGGTCACGGCCGCGTGAAACACTTTGTTCCCGATGAACAATCATTGATAGGGCATCAACACGCTCACTATTAATCATAACATCAAGCTTGACTAGATCGGCTTGCTGGAAGCGTACAAAATGATAATCTAATGACGCATAACCACGACTGACTGACTTGATTCGATCAAAAAAATCAATCACAACTTCATTCATCGGCAATTCATAACTCAGTGCAACTTGCTTACCCATGTATTGCATTGATTTTTGTACGCCTCGTTTTTCGATACACAGGGCGATAACTGCCCCAAGATGTTCCTGAGGCACTAAAATATCAGCGATTACAATCGGTTCACGAACTTCATCAATCATATTTGGTTCTGGGAGCATGGCAGGGTTTTCGATGTTTACAATATCGCCTTTACCCGTTAATACTTCAAATACGACGGTTGGTGCCGTGGTAATAAGATCAAGGTCATATTCACGCTCTAAACGCTCTTGAATGATCTCCATATGTAATAAACCTAGGAAACCACAACGAAAACCGAAACCTAATGCTTGCGAATTTTCTGGCTCAAAAAATAATGAGGCATCATTAAGTCGCAACTTACCTAAGGCGTCTCGGAAAGATTCAAAATCATCAGAACTCACTGGGAATAATCCAGCATACACCTGTGGTGATGCCGATTTAAAACCAGGTAATATTTCGGTTGAACCATGATGAGCATGAGTTAATGTGTCACCTACTGGTGCACCATCAATATCTTTGACACCAGAGATAACATAACCAACTTCACCGCAATATAGCGCTGTTTTAGGCTTTCGTTTTGGTGTGAAAACGCCTACTTGTTCTATTTGGTATTCGTGGCCAGTAGACATTACTTTAATTTTGTCACGCGTTTTCATCGAACCTTGCATGATTCTAACCAAAGAAATTACGCCGACATAACTATCAAACCATGAATCTATTATCAATGCTTGTAACGGTCCATCTGGATCACCCTTAGGAGCAGGTACACGTTCAACCAATGCTTCTAATAAATCTTCAATACCAAGTCCTGTTTTGGCACTACACTGCACCGCATCCATGGCATCAACACCGATTATATCCTCGATTTCTTGTGCCACCCGATCGGGCTCAGCTGAAGGTAAATCAATTTTATTTAACACTGGCACCACTTCAAGACCTAAATCAATCGCGGTATAACAATTGGCAACACTTTGGGCTTCTACGCCTTGTGCGGCATCAACAACAAGTAAGGCACCATCACATGCCGCTAATGAACGTGATACTTCATAAGAAAAATCAACATGTCCAGGCGTATCAATGAAATTGAGATGATAGCTCTCGCCATTTAGCGCTTTATAGTCCAAGGAGACACATTGCGCTTTAATGGTAATGCCTCGTTCTTTTTCAATATCCATTGAATCGAGTACTTGTGCGGACATTTCGCGGTTAGTCAAACCACCACAGACCTGAATAAAACGATCTGCAATCGTTGATTTACCGTGATCTATATGAGCTATAATTGAAAAATTTCGGATGTGATCCATCAAGTTAAAATAACCTTTTTAACAGTAAAAAAATCGGCCGATAACAAATGTTACCGACCGATTTATATGATTAAGACTAGATTTTACGGCAAAAGATCCTTCCTGTCCTGCTTAGCGTTCATTGTCTTGCGTGAGCTTACCCAGTTTAGTCATTTACAAGCATTGCATTATTGTCATCTACACTATCTTAAAAATTTTTATACTAACAATAATTGATTACAATGACTAAATCATCTAAGCTTTTGACACTTATAACATTAACCATCTGTTTCAATCTTTATTGCCAAAAATATAGCATCTTTTCCTCTTTGTACTAATACTGGAATAGCCCTATTTATAGGTAGTTCTTTTGCCATATCCAAGAATTGTTTAGCATTTTTAACATACTGGCCATTAATATTGGTAATCACGTCACCGCGACGCATGCCTGAAGATGATGCAGAACCTTGTTTAATATTAGCAACTAAAACACCACCTTCAAGAATGGCAAATTGTTTACGTTGTTTATCATCTAAATCAGTCACTTCAATTGCGAGCCGCTCATCGATTAAGCGTCCTGCGTTTTCACCCGTTTTAATGATAACTTCATCTTCAGGTAACTCTTCAATGATGACCTGTATTATTTTTATTTTATTATTTCGCATCACTTCTACAGAAATGGTCTTACTAATTTCTGTTCTGCCAACAATGGGGGGTAGATCCGATGATTTAGCGACACGTTTACCACCAAAAGTCAAAATGACGTCACCTGCTTCAAAACCAGCTTTAGCTGCCGGGCTTTCAGCTAAGACTCTAGAAACTAAAGCACCTTGAGGTTAATCTAAACCAAAAGATTCAGCAAGTTCTCTTGTCACATCTTGAATAACGACCCCTAACCAACCACGACTCACATAACCTTGTGACTTAATTTGATCAACAACATTCATCACAACATCCATAGGAATGGCAAATGAAAGTCCCATAAAGCCACCAGTCCGGCTATATATTTGTGAATTAATACCTATAACTTCACCCTTAAGATTAAATAAAGGGCCGCCAGAGTTACCAGGATTTATAGCAACATCTGTTTGGATAAAAGGCACATAACTATCGTCAGGTAAACTACGGCCTAAAGCACTGATTATGCCAGCAGTAGCAGAATGATCAAATCCAAATGGTGAACCAATTGCGAGTACCCACTCACCTACTTTTGAAGCTGTTGAGTCTCCCAATTTGACGGCTTTCAAGCCTGTCGCCTCTACTTTCAATAAGGCAATATCACTGCGCTCATCACTCCCTAAGACCTTAGCTTCAAACTCATTACGATCACTGAATCTTACAATTATTTCATCTGCATCTTTGATGACATGATGATTAGTTAAAATGTAACCATCAGATGACAAAACAAAACCAGAACCTAATGAATTTGCTTCAAATGGCTCTGGATTTTGATTTGGACCATCAAAAAAGTGCTTAAATAAATCATTGAATGGGGCACCTTCAGGAATTTTAATACCTGGTGGTAATCGAGGCATTTCACGCTTCTTCTCATTTTTTGTAGTGCTTATATTGACCACTGCAGCAGCATTTTCAGAAACTAGTTCAGTAAATTCTGGTAAGCTTCCTGCACTGACTTGACTAGTCAATAACAACCAACTAAAAGTGATTGTTAATACTGTCCAAACTTTATATTTTTTCATGCTTGTTCCTCTATAATTCTGGCTTGAAACCCATCTTTTTTGTTTGCTAAATACATTTTCACCCAATAAAAGCCGATTATAAGACCACCCAGCCCCGCAAAAATTTCTATCGTTTCATTAAAATGTAAAGCCTGAGCAGCTGTAGCCAAACCAAACATTAATAGTAGGGGCAAGATATACATCATAAAAGCACCTTGTAATAAGGTTTCTTCTGGGATGGCTAAATGAACTTGTTGTCCAACTTCTACATCCGTTGTTTTACTCACGGCTATACTTGAAAATCGTTTACCGACATGTTTTTCTAACATGCCTGTACCGCATCCTTGCTTAACTTTACAGCCACTACAAGTTGATTGTCGTTCAGCTTCAAGCCAAACCGTCTTGTCATCAAATTTAACCACTTTCGCTGATTGTTCAATCATACCTATTCACTCTCAGCATACTTAATTGAATGGCCCACTTTATCAACGGTACCGGCTGGTACCTCACCTACGATTGTTACAAAATGACCTTTAATAATAGTACCAAAAGCATTGTTAGCCCCCCTTTTAGAACCACCACGTAAGTGACTATGTCGAGTCCGGATCTTCTCTATAAAAATTGAGATTGAATTTAAACCGTCGCTATAAACCATTTGTTCAACCAAAACACCATTTTTTACTTTCAAGCGGCTCTGTTTTGCCACCAATGTAAAACCCTCGGGCATCCAGGTTATCTGCCAAAAAGATTTAACTTTGTTTGCCGATATTTTTGTTTTCATGATTTTTTCAGCACGATTCCAAGTCATTTCATTACCCTGCATTTCTGCTTGGAGTCGTTGCTCGGGAATATCATGGCCCGATTCTAATGATGAAAAAGCAATTTGATCTAACACTCTGCCTTGCTTGTCGATTAAATCTGATTGTATTAACAAATCACTGTCTTTATCGACCCATAAACTATAACCATATCGATAATTGTCGATAGGCATAAGCTTTAATTCTCTAGTGTGATGGCCTGCTATACGCTCTTCAACCCCTAAAGAAAGTTGATAATATGACGATGCTGAGTTCAGTCGAGTTAGAAAATCGCTCGGAAAACCACGGCCAAGAGGCCGATGGTTAGGTTGTACACTTTTACCTTCTGGGTAAATACAGGTCATCATTTCATTATTGCGAATAACTTCTCGTGCCACGCCATTTAATGAGATCAAACGTTCAACTTCGCCTTGTGGGTTTGCACGATGAATAATTCGTATTGATTGCACCTTATTCCCTGTCTGATAGGAAAATACGCCCTGATAGTTAAGTTGTTTGGCTGCAATATCCATTTGGTTTAATAGTATTTTTGCCTCATAATCTGCCTGAGCAATCATGCTCATCAATAATAAACAGCTGCTTAACAAAAATGACAACAAAACCCCCATTATTTATTGCCCCGCATCATATGTAACAACTCGCGCATAAGAAAACACACCCGATGCACCCGAGTATTCATTATGATCAACCAAATAAGTATTTAAAAGTTGCTCAACGTCTTCTTCTTCTACTGTCCAGCGATTTCCAGTTTGTGCCACTGTAATTGCAGTGGCTGCTACTTCATTTGCTGCTAAAAACGTAGCTGGCATCAACTGGTTTTGTGGCTGAGTCATTACCCCAATAGTAGCTAAGGACGTAGCTGGCATCAACTGGTTTTGTGGTTGAGTCATTACCCCAATAACGGCTAAGGCACCCACCGATGCAGCAAGCGCTAAGCCAGTCGCTTGTCTCCAAAACTGCTTTGGAAACGGAATAACTTTTGCCTTGTGTTTAGTAGTTGGAACCATTACAGGTTCATCCAACAGGGCATCGGTGATAGGCCCTGTTAAATCTACTTTAAGATCCAGCGGCACATGACCATGCATAACGTCACTCGCTAGTTGGTAATGCTGAAACTGTTTTCTTGCCTGCTCACTGCTGTTTAGTAATTCAAGGGCCTGTTGCAATTCGTTGCCATTGAGTTCACCGTCAACTAATGCAGACAACAATTCATTTTGATTGGCTGTCATTATCATTTCTCTTCACCCATTATCTCGTGTATTTTGCTTTCTATAGCTTCACGTGCACGAAAAATTCGTGAACGTACTGTACCTATTGGACACTCCATTACCTGTGCTATTTCATCGTAACTCATGCCTTCAAACTCCCTCAATCGAATTGCTGTTGCCGTGTCTTCAGGTAGATTCTGAATAGCTTGCTGGATTGCCAGTTCTAATTCATTACTTATCAAACTACTTTCAGGCGTTTCAAATTCTTTTAATTCTGGCGCATCGTAATAGTTAGTTGCATCAAGTGCGTCAACATCCATTGCTGGGGGCCTCCTTGCCCTTGCAGTTAAGTGGTTCTTAGCCGTATTGATCGCAATCCGATATAACCAGGTATAAAATGCACTATCTCCACGAAAGTTGGGAATAGCGCGATAAGCTTTAATAAAAGCCTCTTGTGCGACATCCAAGGCTTCTACCGGATCGTGTACAAAACCAGTAATGACATGAACAATTCGCTGCTGATATTTTAAAATCAACACATCAAATGCTTTCTTATCCCCCTCTTGAACCCGTTGTACTAGCTCTAAATCCACATTCATTCTTTGAGCCCGTTATGTTCAATTTGCTGGCGATTATGTTTTGTTGTTATCAGATTGACCATAATGATTTAACTTTGTTCCCTAGGGGATATAAATATACTATAAATGCTCGACATCAGTCAGCTTACCAGCATTGGGTATTTATAGTTTAGTAACAAGGGAGTTTTACAGTGTTAGTGGGATAAAGAAATAAAATATTTTATTATTTAAAAATTTATCAATTATATACGTGATTAATAACCCTTTAACAAGTGGCTTTTCTAGCTTTATTGAGAAGGCTGGGAACAATCATTTATTCCATCATTCTGCTGGATGCTAAGATCCATAGGGAGTAGTAAAAGTAACGCATTTTAAAGTTATTGAAGAGCGGTTTTTAAATATCATTAAGCGGTTTCTTTATTAATCAGGTCGCCTAATGCATACCAATCTAGAAACTATAAGGAAATCTGAGGCCAATCGATACATCTGGCGCATCAGGTGTCACACCAATAGCTACATTGGCTAACATTGATAAATTAGCTGCAATGCCATATGTTACACCAAGGTTTAGTGAGCCTGAACTGGCGTCACTACCATTAACATCCTGCCATTGGCCACCTTGACTTCTGACACGTGTTTTAAGAGTGAATTGATGCGCATAGGAGGTACTTAAACTCATACGTTCATTAAGTGCAAAAGCAATACCCGCCCCAACAGAAAATTGATCACCAAGATCAATGGTAGCAGATGATATGTTTAATGGATCTGAGCTTATATCATCAAAGCTTTTCTCAAAGTTATAGGTATAACCCAAGCTTGTGAACAAAATGGCAGGATCAACAGACTTGAGTAAACTGATGCCTACAGTCTAGCCCACACGCCATTTCCTGTCGGTAACTCTGTTGGGACTGTCAAATTCTGGCCACTATCTGCGACCTCAACAAATTTAATTCCGTAGGGATCTTTGCCTGTTGGTGCTTTCACTCGAAGGCTAATCACAGTGTCAGGGTTATCTGCTGTTTCATGGAATAAGCGGTAATAAATACCAGCACTTACATCGCCAATATCACCATTGCTAATATCTTCTTCTGCTACAGAAGAAGTACTAAAACCAGCACCAACCGATGAAAATGTAGAGTTGCGATAGATATAAGGCACATTTAAATCAAACTGCAAGCTATCTGTCATGCTGTAACGGCCTGTCGCGTTAAATGTCAAAGTATCTGCTTTAATCTTATCCAAACTAATGTTGCCCAGAAAAATTGCATCCAAGGCTAAAAAACCATTCAGAAATAAGTCACGGCGATCACTATGAGTATAAGTAATTCCAGCCTCGAGGCTAAACTGCTGATTAAATAAAAAGTGCCGTTCTTGCAATAACGCCTCAGCACTTCTTGCAATAGGTGCTTGTTTAACAACAGACTCATCAGCTGAGCTGATGGTGGTAGACGTTTTGTTATTGCTTGATGTTGCTGCTGAAGGTTCAGCACTTGCAGCTTTAACATAGCGCGGCTGCGTATCTGCCTCCACTTGTTGCAGACGTTTTGCCATTGCCTGAATAATAATATTTTGTGCTTCATTTTGTTGTTGAATTTCTTTCATCTGCTGGCGAAGTGACTCCACTTCGGCATCCGTTGATGCGGCTAACAAGCTAGGTGAAAAACTGAACGCAATTGATGCACCAATTATTGTACGCGTAAAGCGACTTATCATAAAATTCCCTATTTAAGATTAGTGAGTAGTATTAAACTGATCAAATTTAAAGTTAAAATATCGACAATACTTATTTTTGATCGTCTTAAATTTATTACAATATTCAAGCCAAAACGTATATCATTGTTTTAGCTACATATAATAATTATTTTAAAAGTAAAACTGTTAATAAAAGTTAACATGTATAGTTGATTTAAATCATATACACATGAATTTAAAGTTAATTTAGATGCAGGTAGAATCTGTAAACTAAAATTAACAGTGTTACATTTATATCAATTAATATTCCTTTTTAAAATTGATAAATTCATCTTTCATAGGGAACAATAGAGTTTAATTTTTTATACGCCTAGTCCTATTGATCTAGACTTCTTTATGATAGTGGCACATATTAAATCTCGGTTTGTAAATAGACAGAAGGAAAAGTTTTTCCCTCTGTTTTACACCGAGTTAAAAATAATTACTCTGAGGCAGTATTATTTTCAGGCCGGTCAATATATCGCTAGTACGAGCACTCATCGCAGATGACAAAGCGTTCATTTGAACATTAAGATTAATCATATTACGGATCTGGTTTCGATCTCCGCCTAACTGTACAGATTGCAGTACCTGTCCTCCTCCCAAAGCAAGGCTTCTAATTTGTTGAAGAGTTTGCCCTTGTTGAGGTACAGCAATGCTGACAGCAATAGCATTATTCTCAATACTCACTTTAGCTGTACTGCCACTTGCAGTCTGGGCTGTCACGCTACTTTCGTTAGAAACTAGTCTGGTTTGATAAGTTGAATTGGTAGAGACCATTTCAACACTTACCCCTATATCATTAGTAATACCATTCGAAGTCCCAGCTACTTGAATGTTTTGTACTACACCATTCACACCATCAAGACCACCAGCTCCGCTTACTACTGAGTTACCATAGTTTGTGCTATTATCTCCACCATTGCCTTGTTGAACTAAGATGTTTGGGCTGAATAGTACTTGTGGGGTGCTTCTAGATAGGTCCACACCTAAATCTGCCGTTGCTGTAATCATTTCACCCGTTGATGTTTGCCACTGGGTAACCATTTCCACCCCGAAATACATAATATTGCCAGAAGAGACAAACTTACCCCGCATAGCGCCAAGCGAATTATCTGTTAATTCTTCAGCTTGGGAAAATACACTAATATCTGACGTTAAAATAGCCGCACTGGCTGAGCTTGCAAATAATAAAGCTCCACAAAAAATACTGATTATTGGTTTTTTCACCATCATATTAGTGACTATTCTTTGTTTTTTATTAGCCCTGGCTACCTTATTAAATTCATTTATTTTTATGGACTTGTTCATTGTATACCTCTTAATCTTAGACAATTTACAGGCTAAAATTCAGTATAGAAACTGTCTTTAAATTTACATTAATTCCTTCTATTCACATATCTGACCTATCGAAACCAAACTCAGCTAGTTGTCCATCAGTAAGGGGCCGCCAAGTATCGATAATATTTCTAGCAGTAAGTGGTTGTTTAGGCCTTAATAGAATAGATTCTCGATCAAATCCAGCACCTATCACTGCAAAAGTGACTTTATTCCAACCTGCCATAAAACTTGCTTTATCCATAATACGGTTACCTAGGGCGGGATCGGCAATATAAACCTTGTCTTGTGTCGTTTTTTTAACAACAACAAAATGTTTATAGCCACGAATATCAAGTAAAACGATAGTTGGAATTTTTACTTTTTCTAACATATCGGGTTTCATTGAATAGCCGCGTCCACGCATACCTAATGTTTCTACATAATTCTTAATATCGAGCAGCGAAAAACCGCGCTGTTTTACTATTTCTGGATCGCTCACGGCTAACAAGCCATTGATAATTTGTTGTTCAGTCACATCCTGTTGATAAGCATATTTGAGTATGGTGGCCAATGCTGCCGCACCACAACTGAAATCTGTGTGTTGTGGCACCATATTTACAAAATGTAATTCACGCATACTCAGTATGTTTTTACTAATCAATCCTGCACCTGGAACAATTCCACCAAATTGAATGTTGCCAGCATAACTAGTAGTTGAAAGTCCAATACAACTGAACAATAAAACTTTAAGTAATAGTTTAAGTATTTTGTGCAACATTACTATCCCCTTAAAATTTAGCTTATATAATTAATAATGAAACTACCTGGCCAGAATAATTTCTAACCAGGTAGTTAAATCACATTAATAACGATATAAAACCTGTTGTTAATGATGCTTGTTTACTATTCACCACCAGGCAAACTTAGACCCGTTCCAGCTGCAATCGAAAGATGGTTACCTTGTAAGTTGTTACTGCCAGCAGCGATGTTGACACCAATGTTGCCGCTCGCTCCTCTAAGTGCATTACCACTTATGCCTGCATTATTTTCATGTGCAACAAATACTGTTTGAGTGTTATTAACCACACCGGTAAATGAACCACTGAGCTCTACCGTTCCTAACTCGCTGAACCCTATGTCCCCCGCTTCACTGCCGCTATAAGTTCCATCATTATTTAAGGCCAATGCTCCGCCATCATTATTAAGATCCTGTGCACCTTGAGCTTCAGAATCCCAATCAGAATGACCAGTAGGACCAGGTACGCTGGTTCCATGAACAGGACTGTCACCTGGGTTATTATCCCAGTTGTCAATATAGAGATTACCAATTTGGTCAGACTGACCTGCGGTTGTTCCACTTGCATTACCTGAATAGCTTCCAGAACCACTACTTTCAGTTGTTCCTGTCATGGTACCGCTCAGACGAACACGAGTGCGGTCGTAAACAGTGAAATAAGCACCGTTATTTCGCGTGACATTATTTGTACCTGATTGGAGACTTGATACATCTGCTTCAGCCATCGTTCCACTGTTCACTGATGCAGCTAATGAATTAGCTTGCAAGTTACTGGCACCAGCAGAAATATTTGCCGCTATATTACCGGATGCACGGTATAAAACGTCGCCTGTTAAACCAGCAGTATTAACGGTTGCATTATTTCTAGTTATATTCGTTGATGCTTTTTGATTAGAAATAATTTCTGCATCAGCAAAAACAAAGTCAGCATCAACAGCAGATAATGCGGCTGAATTATCTTGCTGGTTATTATCACCAGCAGTAATATTGAGACCAATATTACCACTAGCTTCTCTTAAGGCTTCACTACCAGCCATTGCAGTATTCTTAACGATATCGTTAGTAACATCATTGTATTTGCTGGTTTGAGATTGACTAACAAGTGCAGCAGAACTGGCTTGAACATTAATCAAACCTACAACTTCTACGTCGCCTTCGATGTTGACCTTACGTTTCATCTCCACTTTTTTGTCAATTTCGACAGAAGTTGAATTACTATAGTCAACATCGCCTCCGCCATAGCCGTTCGCCACGACTACTGAACTTGCACAAACCGCAGCCACTGCTAATGCGACTTGAGTATACGTTGATAATTTTTTCATGATATTATCTCCAAAGATAAATTGTTTTAAGTTTATTAAGGCTTCGTGCCCAGCTGTAACTGGAAAGCGAAGTTGTTGCTTGTACTATTACTCGATCCTACCGACTGATTAATTTGGATCAGTCCACGAGAACCTTGAAAAGCGGTGTTTGAAATTGTCGCCGCCTTCTCTCCTGAACTAGGGTCTGCATTGACCAGTCCCAGTCCTGAAGCCGTAGCAGAGAGTAAACTCTCTGATACCGCCTCTACTTCAACTCCCAATGCGATTGCCATACCATTAGCTTGGGTATTACCCAGACCACTCGTCTGATTCACCGAAATCGCACCCACACTATTAGTGAAGGCACGATCACCGATGATAGCGATAGACAAATCAGGAACGGTTGAAGTGATCTGGCCTATCGACTGACGCGATATCACCCTGGCCGCGGAAAAACCGCCATCAGGATTAATCGACAAGGCGCCCGCATTAACTTGGGAATTTCAATCGCCTGCAGCCACGTTGACGGCAAAACGTCCACGTGTATTGCTTAATGTATTTCCGTCAATTATGCTACTTGTCACATAATTTGGTAATTCATAAAGCCCTTCTTGAGCATTTACTGGCACTGCTATTACGCTGCCAACGATGCCTATAAAGCTTGTTAGTATCCGATTAGTAATATTCATAACCTTATGTCTCCTCACATAGCAACGATATGCGATTTAGCTTGATCATTAACTACACTTTTCACTTTTCACTTTTCACTAGAATCAGTTTTTCGCCGTAATGAGCTGTCCTTTTTACAAATCTCCACTCAAATATGCTTAAATTAGTGTGAAAATACTGATGCCAACTTAGTGTAATAAATCCTCATCACTTTTATCTCAATACCCGGTTATATTGAGGTTTACGGATTGGACGTTGTTGTTGCCTTCAGCTGATGTCACTGGCTGCTGATGTTTTCCCTTGTTAATTTCATCCCATAAAATGACCGATAGCTGATCATTTGTTATTAACTTTTGAGTTTGCAATCCAAGGCCACTAATTTCAGCAAGCGATTGATCACTTACAGTAGCTGCGTCCATAAATGCACTATGACCAAACAATTCGTTCTCATCTTCAATAACAGCCGACTGAGCAAACAAATCCGTAGATATAGCCACCATTACTATAAATGCAAACAATGAACTAACGGCTATGCGAATATTAAAATATGGTGGTTTCATTTTATGGTCATCTCCCCATTGAATCATTTTTATTTCTAAAATGAACATTGCAATCATAATGCCATTACCATAAGTAATTATTTTAAATATATTTAGTAGTTTTATTAGCTAAAACCACTGTCAACAACCTGTAAACTAGACTTTACAAACCAAACATTCTAAAAATCATAAACCACTGAATTAATTAAACTAAATATTATAATTGGAAAAGTGTAACTCTTTAATTACAGTTATAGTTGAGCTTAAAAACAGTCCGTATTAGACTAGAGCTTGCCTAATTTTTGGACAAAAAAATGGCCCTATGTAAACATCGAGCCATTTCTATTTTGGATTAAAAAGAGTGCTGGTGTAGGATTAAACTACTACCCTTTTTAAATATTATATTTTGCCATCAAGCGATAGAGTGTTGCTCGAGATACACTAAGCTGGCGTGCAACCAAACTCATATTTTTTGGTGACAATAGAACGGATGCTCTAATCGCCTCTTCTTCTGCATTTGCCTTAACCTGTTTTAAGGATAAGGGTTTAGAGTCAGAAGCTGAGTCTTGATTAATAAGCTTTGTAGTAGGTAAAGATTTCTTGTCCATAATTTAAGCAGTTTCCTTTTTTAAATATTATATTTTGCCATCAATCTGTATAGCGTCACTCGAGAGATACCAAGCTGGCGTGCGACCAAACTCATGTTTTTTGACGATCGCTGCACAGCCCATCTGATCGCTTCTTCTTCAGCCTGTGCCTTCACTTGTTTCAAGGAAACCAATTGAAAACTAGAAACTGGGCTCTGAATACCAAGATCTGAAGCTGATATGAATTTATTCTCACACATGACCATACCACGTCTAACACGATTAATTAATTCTCGCACATTGCCATGCCATGGGTATATTGCCATCGCGTTAAGACAGCTTTGGCTAAAGCCTTTTACATTACCATTTTTTTCACCAGAAAATTTATCGAAAAAATATTTTGCCAGTAACTCAATATCGTCTTCTCGCTCTCGTAGTGACGGCATTTTTAATTGCAGCACATTAAGCCGATAATAGAGATCCTCTCTTAATCCGCCTTCACTAACAGCACGTTCCAAATCAATATGTGTTGCGGCAATAACTCTTACATCCACTTTAATATGCTGAGTTCCACCTACACGCTGAATTGTTTTTTCCTGCAAAAACCTGAGTAAATTAATTTGTTGCTCGAAGGGTAGATCGCCAATTTCATCTAAGAATATTGTACCTCCATCTGCTGCTTCAAAATAGCCTATGCGACGTGTTTGTGCCCCAGTAAAAGCACCTTTCTCATAACCAAACAATTCAGCCTGAATCAGAGAATGAGGAATCGCACCACAATTAACAGCTATAAACGGGCCCGATGCACATTTGGATCTTTCATGTACCGCTTTAGCTGCCAACTCTTTACCAGTGCCACTTTCACCGGTAATAAGCACTGGAGCAGGTACAGCAGCTACCTTACGAATTACACTGAAAACAGCTTGAAGTTGTGGACTGGCACCAACCATTTCATCCTCAGCAAACTCTAAATTATCAAGTAATGTTTGACTTGTCTGATCCAAAGCTATCTTAGCCATTCCATAAGCATGGCCTAATGATGTTAAAAGGCGTTGTGGCTCATAAGGTAAGGTATGGAAGTCAAAAAATGAATTATGAATGACTTTTTTTAACTCTGGACTTACAAGATCGTTGCTTGGGATAAGACCCAACCATTTAACTTGTTCAGATCGAGAGACTAGGTCCTCAATAGGATTTAGATAACTATTATTATCGTTACCACTAAAATCAGCCAAGCCAACAAAGATATTTTTATCTGTTATGAGTTGACAAGCATTATCTACATCTTGCGCAGTAGTTACATTCCAATTTGAAGATCGGATACAGTTCACTACCGTGTCAGAAATTCCTTGGCGCCCATAGACAATAACTGTTCGATCAATAGCATTCATTATCCGCCCCCTAAGTCCGTTTGTATGTTGTGCTCCTTGCACGCATATACTCTTAACATTTTTATTATAAAACTGCAATAATTAAAATTGCTGTATTTTACTTTAATGCTAAGATGATTGTAGTTAATAAGCATTATCATCACTGACTGTTTTATCACCGCAATACGCCAACACCTTCATTATACCCTTATAATGTCAGGAGTATTGTTAACACTTATTACATTTAAACTTTTATCTTTTGCTAGCCCTCTTTAGATATATGAGGTTTTTTTACGTTTTAGATGATCACACAGCAAGCGTTTTAAACATTAAGGTTGCAATAACCACTCAAAAATACAAGTTAACCCTGTGAAAAACATGGACAAATACTTATGCTTTATTGTAGATCAAGATATGAACAGCCTGGTTTCTAATACTAGGTTAGTTATCGAAATTATTATTTATTACTGCCTACATAATTGCCAAAAAAAGTAATAATAAGGTCATCACTACCATGTTTTAAGTTGGAGTCTAGCCTTCCTGCGGATGGCTTATTTTCTTTGAACACCACCCTCAAGTCCTGCTGAGCTATAATGTTTATTAATCATAAATTTATTTTTCTAAGTAACAGGCTTTATGACAACCTCTCATCATTTTGACGTACTTATTATTGGTAGTGGCACCGCAGGTTTAACATTGGCACTTCAACTTGCCGAAAATGCCCAAGTGGCCGTGTTGGCAAAAGGTCCACTGGAAGAAGGTGCTTCGCTATATGCACAGGGTGGTATTTCTGTGGTGCTCGATCAAGCAGATTCATTACAATCTCATATTGATGACACACTGCAAGCTGGAGCAGGTTTATGCGATGAAGAAGCGGTTCGCTTCACGGTCGAACATGCCCGTGAGAGTATCGAATGGTTAATTAATCAAGGTGTTTCGTTTACCAAAGATGGCATCACCTCAGAAACTTACCATCTCACCCAAGAAGGTGGACATAGCCACCGACGCATTATTCACTCTGCTGATGCCACGGGTCGTGAAGTTGAAACCAGTTTATTGAATAAAGCTAAAACACATCCCAATATTCATTTATTCCCCCATCATATTGGTATTGATCTTATCACCAGTCGTAAACAATTAGGCCAACAAGATAACCAGTGTTTGGGTTGCTATGTATTAGATATTAAAACAGATACACCGCGGACATTTACCGCTCCCGTTACTGTTATGGCAACAGGTGGTGCTGGCAAAGTCTATCTTTATACCAGTAATCCTGATATTTCAACCGGCGACGGCATAGCCATGGGCTGGCGTGCAGGCTGTGATATTGCCAATATGGAATTTGTTCAATTTCACCCTACCTGCCTTTATCATCCTAAAGCTAAATCATTTTTAATCAGTGAAGCATTACGAGGCGAAGGCGCTAAGTTATTATTGGCTGACGGTAGTAATTTTATGGGCCGTTTTCATTCACAAGCTGAACTGGCACCTAGGGATGTTGTGGCTAGAGCCATTGATCATGAAATGAAGCGACTGGGTGATGATTGTGTCTACCTTGATATTAGTCATCAATCCAAAGAATTTATTGAAAGCCATTTTCCAACCATATATCAGCGTTGTTTAGACTTTGGAATTGATATGACACGCGAACCTATTCCAGTTGTGCCTGCTGCGCACTACACCTGTGGTGGTCTGCGCACAAACTTGAATGGTCAGACCAATATTGCGAGACTTTATGCCATTGGTGAAACCGCCTCTACTGGTCTACATGGCGCTAATAGAATGGCCAGTAATTCCCTGTTAGAATGCTTGGTTTTTGCACGTTCAGCTGCACAGCATATTATACAAAGCCAACCTTTTAAAGATGAAATGCCTAACATTCCTAGTTGGGATACCAGTCGTGTTTATCAAGCAAAAGAAATAATTTCGATCAGTCACAACTGGGATGAGTTGCGTCGTTTCATGTGGGATTATGTGGGCATAGTACGTAGTAATGAACGTTTACACAAAGCACGATTACGCTTAAGCCTATTGCAACAAGAAATTGAAGACTATTATAGCCAACACCGCATTAGTAGTGACTTATTAGAATTACGTAATTTAGCTGATGTCGCTGAGTTGATTATTACGTCAGCTTCACAGCGTAAAGAAAGTCGCGGCCTACATTACACCCTTGATTATCCTGAGATTGATAGTATGCCCCCTAAGGATACCATTATTGCTGGAAAGCTTTAGGCGATCTTAAATAAACACGGAGTTGACGAAATAACTCAATATCAACGGCATCGTCAATGATCGTTATTACATCACCTTGCCAAAAATAACGGTGGTTGAAATAAACAATAACCAGTTGAGGTGTCACAAAACTACCCGTTAATTTGAGCCTTAACTTCTGCGAACCATCTGAATAATGTAATGACCAAGTTATATCGCCATGATAATTAATACTGACAACTGACTTTTGTGATGTTAGCCACTGATGTTGCCCAGCATAATAAATAAAACTCGCGATTATTATTAGCGTAGCAAAAAGTGACAGCCAAGATAACCCGGCTAAGCTCAATAAAGTCATTAACGTCAAACTATGGCTCACTATTAAATATGCCAGTAATTTTCTAGAGCGAGTAATAATAATAGTCTTCATTATACTGATTCCATTCTGTATAAAGACTTAAGTGAGATATAATAAACATATCTTACTTAAGTTGAAATACATTATGACCACAAATGAACATTCACATGCAAACTCTGCCTATATGACATTGGCTCCCCTCGGTGTATTACACGTTGAAGGTGAAGATGGCCAAAGCTTATTGCAAAACCTACTCACCAACGATGTTGATGCTTTAGCCATTAATCAAAGTCAAATTACAGGTCTTTGTAATCCTAAAGGTCGTTTGTTAGCCATATTTTTACTGGTTCGCCGGCACAATAGATATCAGCTTATACTGCCTAAAACGATGTGTGCAGGTTTAAAACAACGACTCAGTATGTATATCCTGCGTTCTAAAGTCACTATCAGTGATGTCAGTGATAGCATTTTTTGTATGGGATTAAGTTCTGCCACAGGTATAAGTTCGCTTACACTACCTGACGAGTCTTACCAAGCGACTGAACATAATGACAGTGTCATTATCAAATACCCAAGTAGCCAACCGCGCTTTTTGTTTATCGGCCCAACGGCTGAAGTAAACACTTTAATCTCAGAATTAGCTGAACAACAATGGCAAGTCGCAACACCCTCTCAGTGGGAGCTACTTGATATGGAAGCTGGATTACCGATGATTTGGCCTGAAACCAAAGAGCAATTTACCACGCAACAAGTTAACCTTGATTTGGTCAATGGTGTTAGTTTCAAAAAAGGCTGTTATCCAGGCCAAGAAATTGTGGCTCGCCTACATTATCTTGGCACACCTAGTCGCAGAATGTTTCAAGGTGAAGTTCAAACACAAAATAGTGTTGAGATCGGCGATGAAGTTACATCTGACAACGGTAATATTGCTGGCCATGTAGTTCGAGTGGAACATAAAAATAAGAACACTTTACTGATGTTGCTCAGTCTTAAGTTAAGCGCCGTCAATTTAGGCGTATTTGTTCACCATAATGAGCAAGTAACAATCATTAATAACATTATTGCTGAAGAACAATAATCAGTAAGACGTCGTGGCCACAACAGCATGATGTGGTGGCCATGACCATTTTTCCAAATCTAGCGAGCCATTACATTCTCAGTCCAAAACGAAGGTCTTCTATTAAACCATCGCAGTCAAACTGTTAGGCTTAACGCCAAACTCTGGGAGATTCTCGGTGCTCTTTTCCTAAACACCAGTCATCTTTATTAAGTTCGTACCTGATCATCTCACGCTGTTCGTTCCCCGTTCGACGCTTATTTTACGCCTTTCACAACCCCTATATATTACCCGCCGCACTTGCTTAGCATCTGACATTCTATTGCTCCTGTTATCGTCAGGATCCTTGGCGACTTAACTTGAAGACATAATATCGAAAAAAGCCGACAGAGGCAGTATCCAATTAAGGTTTGAAATTCAAACTAATATAAGTCGCTCTTTTTATCGGTCAAACCCAGAAAAAGTGAACAGCTCTTGTGCTATTTTAAGGATTGGTCTATCGGTAAAAACTAGTTATATCGTGCACATAAATACCTTCACGAAAAACAATCAATTGCCTTTGTAAGTGGCATAATAATTCTCTGTCATAGTTGCCTATCAATATGACTGTTCTAATTAGTCATTTAATACTAAAAATAAAACATTAAAAGTATATTCTATATTCAGCCGTCACTGATTTTGGATAACTACCAAACTCACTATTAATCATGCCATTTTGTGGCTGTTTGCCTATAGGTAGATTTGCACCTAGCGATAACTCAGATTCATCGGATAGTGAATAGGTGGTGAATAAGGCCAACAAACTTGAGGTGTCGATCTGGTTATAAATCCATACTGCATCGCCATTTAAAAAAGGTGTTATTTCGTAACTAGCCCCTAGTGCAGTGTAGTTTTTAGCCAGGTAAAGACGATCGTTTTGCCTTGTCAGTGCATAATCTTGTTGCCAGCCAGCACCTGAGCTCTGGTGAAACTGTTCAAGTCTAATAGTTAAGCTAGTTTCAAAACGATGTTCTAAGGCTAATGAAAACTTTTCATCACGTGATTGGCTCAGCTCATCGGGAAATCTAAGATGGCCTTCACCTCTAACACCTAACCAGTCAAATAGTTCACCTTGAAAGTCGAGGCCGACAATATCATCACCTTGATCTTCTCCGAATAATAGCGCCAATTCAAAGGTATCAATTAGAGTTGAAACTCTGACTAATATCGAGGTATCAGACCAATTAGGCGAACTTTGTCTGCTAGTTGAATTAATACTTTCTGTTGGGTAATTCAAAACAGTATAAACCGACAACTGCGATAATTCACCCCACTGCCAATCTAATCTAGCGGCATCGACGCCAGGTTTGTAATTACGGTAAAAGGTTTGAGCTGCAAATGGAGCAAAAAAATCATTGGGTGTAAAGTAATAAGTCGTTGCTAAATTAATCGGTTGGCGACCTAGTTTGATATTAATGTTATCACCACTAAATTGCACATTAAGTCTATCCACCACTAAATCGAGGTTTGCATTGGCAAAACGCCAATGCAAAGCATCACTTCGTTCGATTTCTAATGCTGAGTTAATTCGACTTCCACCCGCAAATAATTCACTATCAATCACACTTTGAACGACGTGCGCTTCAAAACTTAGCCCCCTAGTTTGAGCATCGAACATTAAACGACCAAAACCAGCACCACTTAGCAGCTTATCTTTGGCAAATAAGCGCTCATCATTGGCATTATCCGCGGCAATACCAATGCCGCGTATTAGCCCGCGTAATTCTACTGATTTGTCATCAGCCTGCCATTGATAAAAAGCCTGTGTAGTCTGCGGTAAACAGACTAATAACATGATTAATAATCTATACATGGCTAAGTCTTGTGGTCGTCCGAAACAATTTGACCATCTTGTACTTGAATGATTCGCTTGGCTCGCTCAATCACACGTGGATCGTGGGTGGAAAATAAAAAGGTGATCCCATGTTGCTGATTTAATGCTTGCATTAAGTCCAGTAACGATTCAGCTGTATGGGAGTCAACATTGGCTGTGGGTTCATCGGCTAATACAATAGCTGGCCGCGTTACAATTGCTCTGGCAATAGCAACACGTTGTTGTTGTCCACCTGACATTTCATCTGGACGTCGGTTTTCAAGTCCCTGCAGACCAACATCAGCCAAAGTTTTCATTACTCTTTGACGACATTCTTTTTTGTCAGTGCCTTGTAGATCCAATACAAAGGCTGCATTTTCATAAGCCGTCATCACCGGAATAAGGTTATATGATTGAAATACAAAACCAATCCGGTTTTTTCGTTGTTCAGATAAAGCTGTATTAGTTAAAGTTGATAAGTCGATATCTTCCAACATAACTTTGCCTGAACTTGCCACATCTAAACCACCAATTAAATTAAGAATACTGGTTTTTCCCGAACCTGATGGCCCACACAATGCTGCAAAGTCGCCTTTGTGAATGACTAAGGATACATCATCAACTGCTTTGACCTGCATGTCACCTTGCTGATAAATTTTACATAAATGTCGTAATTCAACAATCTGGTTTTGAATAATTGTGGCTTGCATAATCACTTTCTCTTTTACAATGTTTTTAAACTTTCTACTGGCACCACACGTCCTGCCTGCCATGCTGGATAGGCTCCCGAAAGTAAGGTTAAACCAAATAGGCCAATCAAAATAGCAATAATGCTTTCTGAAAATAAACGAAGCTTAAAGATGGGATCAATCAATACACCACCAAAGCTAAAGTCATCGCCATAAGCCGACGTTAAATCAAGACCAGTTTGAGACATATATAAAAACCAGGGTGTTGTCACTATTACGCCAATAATTAAACCTAAAACGGCCAACCAAAAAGATTCAAACATCACTAATAAAAACAAGTTTTTGGGTGACATACCAACCGCTATCATCACTCCAAACTCATGGCGTCGTTCAAGTACGCTCATTAACATTGTGTTTAATATACCCGCAGCCACCAGCAAAGCAATCAGTAGTTGACCAATACGATTAGCACTTTTATCTACCGCAATCATCCCGGCAAGATCGGGCTGAGTTTGTTGCCAGTTTAATACTTCAGTATCTGAAAATTCAGCCATGGCTTGCATTTTATCGCGTAATTGGTCGCTATGGCGTTGATCAGACAATATAACAGCTAATACACTGACTTCGTCTTTTTGATAGCCGAGTACCTGTTGAACTTTATGTAATGGCAATACAGCGACCGAACCATCTATTTCATCTGAACCCGTTTCAAATAAGCCGGATATCCTGGCAATAGCACTAACGATATCACCCCTGTTATCTGTGGTGGTGTACACCACTTTTTTACCAATTTTCAATTTGAGTCTTTTGGCAAGTTCAATCCCTAAAACAATACTGCTACCTGATGCTGAAGACAGCATTTCCCCTTCGACCATCGCTTTGATAAACAGATTGTTATCACTATTTTCCTGCTCAGGATCAATGGCGAAAAAGACACCGCCAATACTTTTACGTGCACTAGCAAACATGGCCTGACCTTGAACTCGACTAGCAACACTTTTGACATTATCTAATTGCTCGACAGCTAGTTTATGCTGATTGGCTTGTTGCAGCCTTTTTTTACTGCTGGGCGCTCGGTTATAGTCAGGTGCCATGATACTAATATGGCCCATACCCATATTGGCACCAGCATCAATCATTCTAGTATAAAAATAATCACCCGCTCCCGTAAACGTAACGGCCAATAACACGCCAAAGGCAATCGACGAAGCAGTAATCAATGTACGTCGCTTATGTCGCCACAAGTTACGCCAAGCTAAGGTATTTAGGTTCATAGTCTCGGCCTAGTGATAATGAATGGCATCAACAGGTCGAATCACTGCCGCTTTTAAGGCAGGGTATAATACTGCTAAGGCTGCAATAACAAATAAGAACACAACAGGGACAAATAAGGACTTGATTGATAAAGTAGCATACCAAATGGGATCTAATGCCAGGCCAGAAAAAGAAAACCCATCAGACATAGACGATAGATCTAGTCCGTTTTTTTCAAAATACCAGGTAATACCTGTCCCAATAAATAAACCGAGTAGACTTGCTATTAGGGTTTGAATGAATGTTTCAGTATAAATAATTCTAATTAACTGCCACGGCCTTACACCTAATGCTTTCATGATACCAAATTGGTGAATACGTTCAAACACGCTCATTAACATGGCATTTAACACCACTGATGCCACGGCAATATAGGTAAATAGCAGCATAATGAGTGTCTGTATCTGGGCTGTTTCTAGAAACTGGCTAATAACAGGCATCAATTGTTGCCAATTTAGGATCTCTAAATCATCAGTCACTATGTCATCAATCGTCGCAACAGCAAGGGCTAAATCTGTACTTCTATCTGTTCGCATAATAGTAATTTCATGAGCACCGTCAGGTAGACTAATCAAATCCTGCAATATTAAATTACTCATAATGACGCCGGTATTATCGATCGCTGATGACACCGATTTTAAGATACCATTGACATGAAAGCGATCATTAGCCATATAACCATCAGCTGTTTGACCGACAAAGATTAATTCACTGCCAACCGACACATCTAGCAGTCGGGCCAATTTTTTACCGATCACCACCCCATGCGGATCGGATTTAGCCAACCAAGTTCCTCTTTGAATATGTTGATTAATATCCGTAACGCTGGTTTCATACTGCAAATCAATACCACGTAATTGAACACCTGATGAACTTTGGTCGCTGGCCATCAAGCCATAGGCAAACATACGTTCGCTGGCTTTAAAACCGGCTTGTCTAATGGCAGTAACTAGCGCTAGTGATTGCTCAATCTGTTGGTAAATATCTGGATCATCAAGATAACTAGGCTGATGAATTTGAATATCACCGGTATTCATCGAAACAATATTTAGCTCGCTACCAGCGACAAAACCTTCCATCAGGCTAGAAAAGACGATCATCATGGCACAGGCAAAGGCCATGGCTAACATCGTAACTATGGAGCGATGTCTATTACGCATAACATTACGACTTGCAAATTTAACTATATTCAACGTTTTTTCAAATTCGATAACGAAAATATGCGGTCTTTGAGTTCAAGGTCAAATTTAAGCTGTTCGTAAATAAACTGAGTGTATTCATCAGGCTTATCTGCAGGTACAACCTTCAATACAGAAGGGCGTTCTCGTCCACCAAGCATTTTTATATCGGTAAATGAAATAGTGCGTGTCAGCAACATATCTTCATCAAAATAGTATTCAACAACAGGGGTATGTGAAACCGCTAAAATAGTAAGCGTTACTTTACCCCACACCACAGCAGCATCCAGTTTTGGAATGAGTGTAAACTCAATAATATCTTGTCCATTACGTTCACCTTCAAAACTAATAGTGGCTTCGTAATCATCTTCTAATCGAGCTTCTTTAACTAAATCATCATTGGTTAAATGGCTGCCCATCCAGGAGCCCATCATCATGCCAGTGGTTAATTTGATAGTTCGATCAGTTTTGGGCAGATAGGTGTAAATATGATTGCCCGATTTAAGGGTGGCAGTGCCCTTCTCCCTTAGCGGCTCCATAATACGAAATAAGGTATGTTCTTTGCCCTTCGACCAACCTTCCATCCGCATTGTACGTGTGTAATGTTCTGTTTTAACTTGCATAGAGGTGATGGCATAGGAGGAGTTTCCACGCCAAAGATCATCCACTTCATTAAGCAGTGCTTTTACACGCAAGATTTGTTCTGATGAGTCAGTTTCAGCAGTACCCAGTGTCATAAATATCAACTGACTTGCTAACAAAGTAATAACAAGTAATTTATGTGACATGAATCGTCCTCAACTTAATTTAAACAACAGATATCACTATTAAAGCAGTAATTTAGATTAATAGGAATAAGTCATTCATGAGGAGATAGCTAACTAACTAATTTATTACACAGTAGGTAATAAATGCCCCGCGGTGCCGTTGCAATCGAGGTTCTTGAACCAGGAGATTCAAGTGGTGACATCAATAAGGTATCGGGCTTCCCATCAAGTGGGCATGCACGCCAATCTCATATCAGTCTCCGAGCAATTTGCTTATCGGCACAAGACACGCTGATGCTATCGAACACCGCAGGGACATTAAAGATAATACGCCTATTTAATTTTCAGATGTGATTTTTTTACAACTCTAACTGGCGTGTTTCATCCAAAAAGATGCTAACCCTATCTTTCATTTGCAAAATACTTTTATTGATTTCATCAATACCAGCACCTTGATTATTTTGAATAGTGATAAGTTCATGCGCTAAATTGAGTGCGGCCATCACCGCAATTCGATCTAAACCTACAATTTTTCCCGTATTCCGAATTTTGTCCATATTGAGGTGAACCATTTGCGCAGAAGAAATGAGCGCAGCTTGTTCATTTTCAGGACAGGCGACTTGATATTCTTTACCAAGAATACTTACCGTAACAGGAGAGCTCATAGTTCATCATCCATTTCTTTTAGGCGACCCATCATTTTTTCAATCCGATTGCGCGCAAGGTCAGTTTTTTCAATCAGTTGCGCTCGTTCTACAACCCACGCTGCTTGTTGAGAACGCAGTAATGTATTCTCTTCGTGCGAACGACGACTAATGCGAATTAGTTCTTCGACATCTCGTTCTAACTGTTGAATTTCATTCTTTTCCATTAGTATGTTCTTAAGCAGTGCAAAAATAATGTGCTAACTATAGTCGCGCCCAGTCTATTGGGTCAAGCTGACATAATAATTTTTTTAACTTTAGGTTCTATCATCATGTCTGAATTATATTTTCCATCCTCATCCCCTGACGAGTCCAATGATGATGGCCCAGGTAGTGCCGCTGAGTTGCAAGGCGCATTATGTGGCTTGTTATGTTTGGATCCTGAAGCAAACCGCGCAAACTGGCACAAAAAAATATTTGTTGATTATGATCCTGCTGAAGATGATTTAATGGACTTAACAATTTTATTCGATGACACCATTCAATCGCTCAACAGTCTAGATTTTGATCTTCAACTTGATCTTGCTGATGATAATGCACCTTTGCCTTCACGCTTAATTTCAATGACAAACTGGTGCCAAGGACTTATTTTTGGCCTAGGTACCTCTGGCTTGACAGATGAAACTGAATTATCAGCAGAAAGTACAGAATATATAGCTGACGTTGTTAACATAAGTCAGATCCGTGAAACCGATCTTGATGAGAGTGAAGAAGACGAGTCTAACTTTGAAGAACTCGTTGAATATTTACGCATGGGATTATTTCTATTACATGGTGAGCTACAACCGGTCACCCACTCAGATGATATTACAGAACACTAAAATGAATAAAAAACAATTTGCTAAGCACCGTCAACAGCTGATGGCCATGATGGGCCCAAACAGCATTGCTGTTTTGCCCAATGCCCCTGTTGCTACACGAAACCGTGATATAGATTTTACTCATCGTAGTGATAGTAACTTTTATTATTTAAGCGGCTTTGAAGAGCCAGAATCGGTTATCGTTATTGTTCCGGGTCGGCTACAAGGTGAATATATCTTATTTTGCCGTGAGCGAGACCTAAAAAAAGAAATATGGAATGGTTACCGTGCGGGCCAAGAAGGTGCGGTTCAGCTCTATGGTGCAGATGACTCCTATCCCATCTCTGATCTCGACGATATTTTGCCTGGCTTAATGGAAGACAAGGAACAAGTCTTTTATACCATGGGTAATCAGCCTAGTTTTGATCAGCGAATCGTAGGTTGGATGAATCATCTTCGCAAAGCAGCTCGTCAAGGTAAACATTCACCCACTGAAATTATCGAATTAGAACACTGTTTAAATGAACTGCGTTTATTCAAAAGTAGTGCCGAAATTAAAGCCATGCGAACGGCAGCAGAAATATCTGTTCAAGCCCACATTAGAGCAATGCAATTCACTCAAGTAGGTGATTGGGAATATCAAGTCGAAGCTGAAATTATTCATGAGTTCATGAAAAATGATTGTCGTTCACCGGCTTACCCTTCCATTGTTGGTGGCGGTGAAAATGGCTGTATATTGCACTACGTCGAAAATAATCACCGTTTAAAAAATAATGATTTATTACTGATCGATGCCGGTGCTGAATATAAAAATTATGCTGCAGATATTACCCGTACATTCCCAGTCAATGGTAAATTCACACCCGCACAAAAAGCATTATACAATGTTGTTTTAGCCGCACAAAAAGCGGCTATTGATGAAGTTAAACCGGGCAACCATTGGAATCAGGCTCATGAAGCAGCAGTTCGCGTATTAACAACAGGCCTATTAGAGCTAGGTTTACTTGAAGGTGATCTTGAAACCCTAATTGCTGATGGCCAATATCGTGAGTTTTATATGCACCGCACAGGCCACTGGTTAGGCATGGATGTTCATGATGTTGGCGATTATAAAGTCGGCGGTGAATGGCGTGTATTAGAGCCCGGAATGGTTATGACTGTTGAACCTGGACTGTATATCCGTGACCCCGACACTATTGCCAAAAAATGGCACTTCATCGGCATTAGAATTGAAGATGACGTGCTTGTTACTAAAACGGGTAATGATGTTTTAACTAAAGGAGCACCGAAAGAAGTCGATGAAATCGAGGCTTTGATGGCAGCAGCATCACACTAAGGATAAAGATAAGATGACAAAGACAGACTATGATCTGATTATTGTTGGCGGTGGAATGGTTGGCGCCAGCTTAGCGGTAGCATTGGCAAATTGTAAGCTAAAAATTGCCATCGTTGAAGCCTTTGCCAGTGATTCAAACCAGCAACCTAGTTATGACGATCGTGGTATCGCACTTGCTTATGGTTCACAGCGTATTTTTGAAAGCATGGGGATTTGGCCACAACTTGTTCAGCACTGTACCGCCATTAGCGACATTCATGTATCAGATCGCGGCCATTTTGGTGCCACTCGGTTATCCGCTGAAGATGAACATGTGCCTGCTCTAGGCCAAGTGATCACTGCACGTGCGATGGGCTCAGTATTAAATACCACCTTATCTCATCAACACAATCTAAGCGTTATTTGTCCTGTCAGAGTGAAAGGGTTACAGCAAGAAAGTGGATTAGTCACTGTCAATTTAGAAGATCATCAAACACTCACCACTAAGTTAGTAGTGGCTGCCGATGGCGCGAACTCAACCATTCGTCAGCTACTTGAACTGGGTGCATTGGAACATGATTACCAGCAAACGGCGATCACCGCTAATATCAGTACTGAACGTCCTCATAATGGCCAAGCCTTTGAACGTTTTACCGATACCGGTCCGATTGCATTATTACCAATGTCTGATAATCGTTGTAGTCTTGTTTGGACAGTCAATACAGGTGAGGAAACTGCACTACTGCAAGAGACAGATCAACAATTTTTAGCGCAATTGCAACATCGTTTTGGCTATCGCCTCGGTCAGTTTATACGTATCGGTAAACGTCAGCATTATCCATTAAAACTAATGCAGGCTGATCAACCCGTCCAGCCGCGCACGGTTTTGATTGGTAATGCCGCTCACAGTTTGCATCCTATTGCAGGTCAGGGCTTTAATCTTGGATTACGTGATGTTGCCGCTTTGGCTGATATTATTGCTGATGCGACTAATGATTGTGGTGATGCGCGCTTATTACATGACTATCAAAAATGGCGCATGCAAGATCAAGATAGTATTATTAATGCCACCAGTACACTGGTTAATGTATTCAGCAGTAACAACGCTCTAGTCGGTCATTGTCGTGGTGCTTTATTAGGTATGATTGATACCGTTCCAATTGCCAAACATTGGTTGGCAAGGAAAAGTATGGGCTTAGATAGAAAACAACCCCGGTTAGCACGAGGGATCTCCCTATGAGCTCTCACTATGATGTCATTATTGTTGGCGGTGGTATGGTGGGTGGCACACTTGCTGTTGCCTTAAGCGCACAATCAAACCTAAAGATTGCCTTGATTGAAGCGCGTCAACCTAGCCCTCTTTTAGAGAGTGATCTACCTGAAATTAGGGTGAGTACCTTAACTTCTGCCAGCGAAACATTACTGAAAAATTTAACTATCTGGCCCCAATTAATGACCAGCAGAATTAGTCCATTTACCGATATGAAAGTATGGGAAACGGCCACCAGTTCACTGCATTTTGATAGTGCTGATATTGGTGAGTCATTATTAGGTCACATCATCGAAAATCGTCATATACAGCAAGCCTGTCTAGCGCGTTGTAACCAGATAACGAACATAGATATCCTATGCCCAAGTAAACCTGTATCGCGCTCAGACAATACACTTACTTTAGAAGATGGCAGAATATTAACGGCCGATTTGATTGTGGCTGCTGATGGTGCGCAATCGCCCTTACGCGAATGGGCTGGTATCGATTCTAAAGGTTGGGATTATCAGCAGGCTGCCGTGGTGTGTACTGTCACTACCCAATATACACATAATAAAACAGCTCGCCAGCGTTTTCTACCAGAAGGACCTTTAGCCTTTTTACCCTTAGCTGATCCACATCAATGTTCAATTGTTTGGTCGAATTCTAACGAAGAAGCCGATTTACTATGTCAGCTGGATGATGAACATTTTAAACACACTTTGGCTAAGGCATTTGAATCCACATTAGGAGAAATAACAACCGTCAGCCAGCGAGCAAGTTTTCCACTTAAACTTCGCCATGCTGAGCATTATGTTGAGCCAGGCTTTGCACTAGTGGGCGATGCGGCTCACACCATTCACCCGCTAGCGGGTCAAGGCATGAATATTGGTTTATTAGATGCAGCAACATTGGCTGAAATCGTAATAGAGGCACATAACAAAGGCCGTAATATTGGCAGTCTACATACGCTTAATAAATATCAACGTCGCCGCAAGGCAGACAATGTTATTATTCAATTATCGATGGATGTTTTCAAACGCGCATTTGGCAGTGAATTGGCAGCTGTCGGCTGGTTAAGAAGATGGGGTCTTCAAACGGTTAATAAACAGGCTTTATTAAAAAACCTACTGATGCGTCAAGCGGCCGGTTATCGTTTTGCTAACCCTAGATTAAGTAAGCGCTAACTCGTTTTAACCCTCATATTAAGCTGCAATAACATCTCATTTTGCGCTTATTCAAATTCCATTGCCCGGTATAAGGTACTGGCATTTAATTTGGCTAAGTGTTCATATGTATGTAAGTGAGCATAGCCAGACTGATCAATATTGTAGACATCATTTAAATCTCCATTATTTTGCAATATTTTTTCAACTTCACTTCGCATATAAGCAATATAGTCATAAGTATATTTAGTCACCTCAGCCATATTGGTTGGGCCGCCATGTCCTGGCACAACAATTTCAGCTCCCAATGCAGCAAATGATTGCCATGTATCTAACCAGCCTGCAGTATCGGTTGATTCAAAAATCGGTAACATACGTTTATGGAAAGCCATGTCTCCAGCAATCACCAGCTTTTTGTCAGGTAACCAAACAACGATATCACCAGGGCCATGAGCAGGGCCTAGATATAGTAATTCAATACGTTGACCACCTAGCTCGAGGATCATTTGCTGATCAAAGGTTTGATCAGGATAAGCCACTGCTGTTTTCCATGCTTTATCCCGTGCGTAAGATTTCATTCTGACCAAATTACGTTCCGCATTTTGACGAATGACACTATCAGCATCTCTATGGGCGATGATTGGCACACCTTGCTCTTGCCAATAATTAGAACCTAATGAGGCATGGCCTTGCTCGTTTTCAAGCACCACATATTTCACTGGTTGCTCAGTAATCTTTTTGATTTCATCATGTAAGGATTTGGCGAGTAGATAATTACTGCCTGCATTGATAACGACTACACCTTGATTGGTAATAATGAACGAGAGATTATTATTATGTCCAGAGTTAGCATAACTAGGAGCTGCGGTAGCACCGATTGCCGACCAGACACCTTCCGTTACCCGTATCGGTTTGTTATAAAGAAACGAATTCAGCTCTTTATCTGGCACATCAATCGCTAGGCCTGCTTTTTGCCACTCGTCAAAGCCATCTTCATAATTCGTTACATTGGTATACCCCATCTGCATCAATGTTTTGGCTGCAAAAGGACTGCGAATATTGGAACCGCAATACACAATAATGGGAGTATCTTTGTCTGCTGCATATTGACCGATACGGACTTCTAACCAGCCGCGAGGGATAATTGTATTAAAAGCAGTATCAATCGTGCCTCCGCCAAGCATAATCTCTTCTTCAATACGCACATCAATCAGCAGACTCATCGGTTGTTTGATCAGTTGTTTTTGTAATTGCTCAGTGTTGATATTTTTAATTTGTTTTTTTACTGACTGCAATAACTCAGTCCCTGATACTATTTGAGGATCAGCGGCAATATTTATAGTAGAAATGCTCATTAAAATAACGACTGTACTAATTTTTAGTATCATATTGTTAGCTGATGTCCTTTGAAACCTTTGATAAATGTGATTATTCACTCACCTTATAAAACAGACCTAATGATGCAAGTCAGTTATGTCGCTTTCAGATATTTTTGTATTTTATCAGATTTTACTTTATGAGTTACCTAGATCCCTTTGACCATTGACATAGTTTTCTTCGTTATTGCCACCAAACGCCATACCAACCACAAGATTTAGATTGTTTGTAGCTATAATACCTAACTCAATACTAATAAAAGAAGCTAGCTTTTGGTAATTTACAATAAGGCAACGGCCATCACAAAACTGACCTTAATTGATGTAATATCAAATCCATGTCTCACCCTGCCAAGCATCATCATGCTTCCACTCACTTATCCAATCTGGAATATCATTGGCAGGCATAGGCCTTGCTATGCCATATCCTTGTGCCAAGTTACA
>JAWUYH010000035.1:0-102662 GCA_034110895.1 Gammaproteobacteria bacterium
ACTAGTTATAGCATTAAAGCCGCAAGCGGTATTTTAGGCCCTAAATTGATTGAAGGTGACAAACAAGTACCAGAAGGCCTCTATAAAATTGAAGGTTTCAATCCAAATAGTTCTTACCATTTATCTATGAAGTTAAATTACCCAAATGCTTTCGATTTACAACATGCAAAAAATGAAGGTAGATCTTCTCCTGGTACTAATATTTTTATTCATGGTCGCTCTGCTTCTATCGGTTGTTTAGCCATGGGTGACTCTGTAATCGAGAACTTATTTTATCTAGTACATGCTACTGGGCTATCAAATACTCAAGTAATTATTTCTCCTATTAATCCATCGTTAAGTGAACTTAGTATTCCAAAGGGATCACCTGCATGGGTAGGAGAGCTATACAAAAATATTGTAAATGAATACAGTATGGTTACTAAAAACATAACAAGAAACTAAACAAGGAGAAAAACAGTTGGTTTTTTCTTCTTCGTCGCTTATTTTAACCAACTATTTTTTGCTTGTTAATATGGGCGTTATATTTCTAAGGATAGTCATGAGTAAATTTACACTTCTTTTTTTCTTTTTGAGCTCTGTCTTGAATGCTTCAGAATTTAATCAGGACATCGTTTCAAGCTTAATTGAAAGGACGACTCACAATGTTACTTATGACGGTTCTTATTTATCGATTGCTTACCCAAATGGGGACGTGCCACAAAATATTGGTGTATGCACGGACGTTATAATTAGAGCCTATCGTAAATTAGGAACAGATTTGCAAAAACTAGTTCATGAAGATATGAAATCTAATTTTTCACTTTATCCTTCCAAAAGAATATGGGGGCTAAATTCAACAGACAAAAATATAGATCACCGCCGAGTTCCAAATTTACAAACTTTCTTTAAAAGACATGGTTTAAGCTTAAAAACCAGCACCAATAAAGCTGATTATTCAGTGGGAGACATAGTTACTTGGATGCTACCAGGTAACTTGCCTCATATCGGTATGGTGATAGATCAGGTTGATGACATATCAGGTAACCCAATCATTGTTCATAATATTGGGCGAGGTCCAAAAATTGATGATATGATTTTTGATTTTGCAATTACTGGCCATTATAGATTTGAGCCAACGAAATATAACAAGCCATTCAAGCAGGTCTTTTAACCGTTGGTTAGGTTCCGCTTCGCTTTACATTATAACCAACAATTAAAAGCCTCTTAATGGGGCATTATGCGGAAAACAACCGTTGAGGATATTCATATATGAAAAATGAAAAACAAATGATTGAAAAGTGTAGGGTGTGTGCTGCTACTTCCGGCATTGTCTACTTATGTGACACCTATAATGAACACAGCAAAACCACATCAATCAGTCATTACAGATGCACTACATGTGGCTCGGTATTTGTCGGAAATAGTGTGGATGGTGAAGAATTAGGCGTTGCATATTCTACACTGGACTCTAAAAAATATTATGAGGAGATTGTGTCTGAAAACATTAAAAAAATGAATACTGCAAGTGGGTATTTAAAAAGCGTGGTGCCTCATGATGCAAGTATTATTGATGTTGGAACTGGTGACGGCTTATTTGTTGAGGTATTAAGAAAGGCTGGATTTAGTGATGTGTCAGCGCATGAAATAGAAGGAACTGATTTAACAAAAATAAATAATATCGCAAGTTATATTTACCAAGATTTTGATTACAAAACAATTCCTTCAGATAAGTTCGATGCTATCACATTGTTGGATGTTGTCGAACATGTCATAGAACCACAGTATCTAATTGAAACGTGTGCTCGAATATTGAAAGACGGCGGTTTAATCTACTTTCATACGCCAGTAGTAACAAAAACTGACCGATTTATGCATTTTCTTTTAAGGCTTCCTATTTTGAAAAAGGCTGGAGCCATTTGGCAGAGAGGAAGAACTTCAATTTTTCATCTTGCAAATTACACTCCAGAGTCTTTAACGCTCATTTTAGAAGATGCTGGATTCAGTGAAATTGATATAAAGGTTAAAAATGAACTATCCTGGCCAGTAACAAAATATGTGAGAACCTATCTGTTAGAAAAGCAGGGGTTGCCAGGTTTTATTGCACCTTTGTTGTCACCATTCTTTTATCCTCTATTGGCTACAGATACATTCAATGCCAATAAGTCAATTGTAAGCGCAAGAAAAGTAGCGAAAATCGCATAACAATCGCATCCACTCTGACAGCAAAAAGCGTTACAAGGCTAAAGGAGATTCTTCATCAAGCTGATATTTTTGCCTGGAATGGACGGTACTGGAATACTATATGATCCATTACTTAAATTGATTCCAGAATCCATTGAGAATGAGGTCATTCCTTTGTCACAGTTTCAGTCTAAAGAACCTGCTTTACAGGCTATAGAGTTGGCTAAAACTATAGGAAATGAGGAGACTGTAATATTTGCCGAGTCTTATTCAGGGCTAATTGCTTACGAGCTTTGTAAATTAGAAAGCCCATCAATAATACATGTTTTTTTTGCAGCGGGGTTTCTTGAACGCCCGTCATTAATTAGTAAGTTTAGTCAAATATTACCACTTACATTTTTGCGCTGGAAACTCATACCCCGTGCACTATTAAGTTTTTTGTTTTTTGGTGAATCATCAAAAAAAGAATTAGTCGATTTGTTTTATAGATCTTTAAGTCAAGTAACGAATAAAACATTAAGAACTAGACTGAATATAATAGCTAAAGCAAAAAGGCCCAAAGAGAGAATTAATCAGCCAGTAACATATATTAGTGCAAGTAATGATTGGCTTGTAAGTGAAAGTTCTATAGAAGTATTTGAAGAGCTTTGTTCAAATCTAAATATTGTTAATTTGGAAGGTGGTCATTTTATTGTTCAAAGTAACCCTGAAAAATGTTGGGAGCAAATCCTTAATGTTATCGCCTTGTAACAAGTTGCAGCACTTCAGCCCCTGTGGGGCTCGGATGCGTTTCACGCGCACGTGTGCAAAGCGTTAGCTCTTAATAATGAAATTCATAATTTATAATTTGATATTTATAGTGACTATAGGGTGTAGTATCAAGCAGAAAAACACATACATGTTTAGTGATCACCTTGAAAGTATTAAGTGGATTGAATGTTTACCTGTGGGATATATAAATAATGAAGTTAATCTTGATTATTACACTGTAAATATTTCAAGGAATAAGCAAAACTATGAAGTATATGTAGGTCCTGTGAACCCCTATGATGGAGGTAGTGCCATTACAGTCAACTTAGATAAAAAACTAGAGTTAATTGGCTATGTACTTGAAACATTGGCACCTTTACTTGAAATTGAATAAAGGCAGGTATGCTGTTGGTGTTTCCTATAATAGGATCATCGAGGCATGCAAATGAAAGCTAACAAGAAGCTCAAATTGGACAAAAGGTAACGTCACTTTTTTTGCAAAGAAATGCAAAGAAGCCGCCAACAACTTTTGCCGTTTAGCTAAGCGTTAGATGATAATATAGTGATTACTCATACTTGGGTCTAATGTCTCGGCTGGAGATTTATCAGTTGACATTAGATGCTTTTCTTCACCAACTAAACACATACATATTGAGTTTAAGGCTTATGAAGATAGCGAATTTGGCTGTGTTGGTGGCCAAGTTAGGTACAAATAATCAAAGAAATTTATTCCTTTAGTTTACGAAAAAACTGAAACATTGCGTGTAATACCCAGTCGCTCATGGGAGTTTAATCACATTTGGTTAGAAGTTGTAAATGGCACTATAAATAGAAAATATGAGGTGGTTAGCCAAGGTGCCATCGTCTATGGTTTTACTTATATAAACAAAGAAAGCCGTACAGTTGTTGATTTATCAAAAGTTACTTACTCTAATGAAAATGGCAATTGCATCTGGTAGCTCACCTAATAAGCTGTTAGTATCCCTTACATTTTATCAGGGCTTACTTGCCAGCAGGTAGGTAAGTCTAGTAGTTTTTAATGGCTTGCAGTCGGTAAGTTTGTCGCAATATAACCAGGGAGTTGGTCATCACATGTTCTTCAATATTTTCAGGTTTCGCTCTGTAGTTATGCCCTCCCGTTTACTTCAAAAAGGGGCTGGCGCTGCTTGTTAGTTAATCAAGTGCTCTCGTGTACCGTGGATACTAACAAGCACCGTCATCCAAGGCCAAAATGGGCGTGGAGGCTGTGAAGCGTTAGTTACTATAAAGCTATTATGTTCATCAATCATTTATAAAAGGAATTATTATGTATCACTATTTAGGCGTGTTTTTAATCATATATAGGCGCATTGGCTAAGTTGTATTTCAGGAAATCTTCATTTGAACGTCGTAATGAAGCAGGCATAGAAGAGCCCATAGTTATTGGACAATACTAACGCTACGTTTTTTGGAAAGCTGCAGTAAGTATATTATTACTGGTGTTGGTTTAATCATTGTTGGGTATTTACTCTCATAAAAAGTTATGGAAGTCAGCAACTAACAAGAAAATAAACTAGAACTTAAAACAGTTTTTTGTTTTTTGTTCCTCAACATTTTAACAAACAATTAAAAGCCTCTTAATGGGGCGTTAACTTACCGAACCAAGATTAATTTGAAACCCTACAGGAGATATATCGATGCAAGAACTTATAGATAAATTAGATATCAATCAGTATTTACCAGGAATGATTAGTGGAGCAACCAATGTATTGCTTGCTGCTTTGATTTTAATTGTTGGGCTTTATATTGCTAGCAGAGCAAACAAGATGGTCTGCAAAACTGCAGGAAAACACGAGAACTTAGACAGTACCCTTTTTCGTTTTCTGGGCAGTTTAATTAAATACGTTATTCTTACTTTTGTGGCTATTGCTATTCTTAATCGATTTGGGGTGCAGACCGCCTCGATTGTGGCTTTGTTAGGTGCTGCTGGCTTAGCCGTTGGTTTAGCGCTTCAAGGAGCTTTATCTAACTTGGCTGCCGGGGTGATGTTGTTATTATTCCGTCCCTATAAGGTTGGTGATTTTATTGATGCGGCAAATCGTTTTGGTAATGTTCAGGAAATAGATTTATTCACTACTATTTTGCAAACATTTGATCGTCAGCAAATTATTATCCCCAACAGCCAAATTTGGGGCAATCAAATCATTAACCACTCCCATCACAGTGTGCGTGGTGTCGATATGCATTTTGGCGTAGCTTACAAAGAAAATACTGACGACGTACGAAAAATCATTAATGATGTTTTAGATGTTCATCCACACATTTTAAAAGATCCAGCACCCTTTGTTGAAGTTGAAACACTTAATGATAGCTCGGTAGATTTTTTGGTTCGTCCTTTTTGTAAGGGAGAAAATTATTTTGATATTCTTTATTCTATTCCTGAGCAAATAAAAAAGGCGTTGGATGAAAAAGGTATTGAAATACCATTTCCTCACAGAAAGTTGATTATCGAAAAAGAGAGTTAACAAGAAAATCAATGCGACGCAAAAAAGAAGTGTGCATTATATAAGCGTTAGGCTTTTTTATATCATCTAGGAGTTTTAATGCAATACGTAGAATTAATAGTAATTACAGCGGTAATCCAATTTTTATTTTTTGGTGTTATGACAGGGAAGGCTAGAGTGAAGTATGGAGTTAAAGCTCCTGCTACAACAGGCGAAGAAGGGTTTGAGCGTATGTATCGTGTTCAAATGAATACATTGGAGATGTTAGTCATTTTTATTCCAGTTATCTTCATTGCATCAAACTATTGGTCTCCTTTATTAACTTCAGGCTTAGGACTTGTATACATAGTTGGACGTTTTATATATTGGCGTGCATATGTTACTGAACCAAAGAGTCGTGGTATTGGTTTTATGCTTTCATTGATTCCATCAATGCTTCTAATGGTACTGTCTGTTGTTGGTATCATTATGTCTTTGGTCGATGGCAAAGTCTAACAAGCTGTTCAATCGGGACAAATAACAGTTGGCTAGTTCCGCTTCGTTTCACCTTTTAGCCAACTACAATTAAAGGAGACGCTATCCTTTGTTTGTTGAAGATTATGTTTGGTTTAGTGCTGCTCATCATTATGGTTTAGTTGGAAGTGAGACATTATCCCATCGAGCAAACACACTGATTGATATTGGCCAAGCTGGTTGGTCTGACTGGTTAGCTATGAGGCATAATAAAGCTGTTGTTGATATTCTAGAAAGAAATATAGAAAAAGGTTTATCGTGTGGCAATGATGATTTTATTGGTAAACTGGAGCAGTTAACAAATTGTTCGTTGCATTATCGAGGACAAGGGCGGCCATTTAAAAGGCATTTAAAGGGTAGCGTCCCCTTTAAAGGTACCCTTTAATTCCTTCACACTGCATACTTAAAGAGATTTATTTAACTCACCATGGAAAAACCAAGTATTCATTTTGCAAATCAACTGGCCGAATTGTTGAAGCCGCTTAAGCAATCAGCAGGGCAGTTAAAACTTATTATCCATGTGGGTACGCCAAAGACGGGAACAACAAGCTTACAATCTTATCTTGATAAAAAACAATCGAAGCTCAGAGGCAAGGGTATTCTTTATCCACATAATATTAGAAGTATAGATAATCCCAATGCACCCAAACATCAGTGGCTGGAGAAGAACTTAATTGGGTCACATTGGCAGCACTTGTTTGAAAACTTTAAGAATATCACCGCGCAGGTTCAAGATAATACCCACACCATTATTCTTTCATCTGAAGGCATTTATAATTACTGGTGGGACTTTTCTAACGAATCAAAAGAAGTTTTATCTGTACTCGCTAAATACTTCGATATTGATATTTGGGTATGGTTTCGCGAACCATTAGCGTTTGTTGAAAGCTATTACAAGCAATGTATTCGTAACCCTCAAGTTAAAAATAACCGGTGTTATGGTAAGGATCTATCCTTCGCTGAGATGTTAGATATTAAATGGTTTTCTCAACATTTAAACTACCAAGGTTTTGTTAGTGAATGCGAAGCAGTATTTGGTGAAAATAGTATTTCAGTATTTAGGTACCAAGGTGATGTGGTACAAGAAGTTATGCTTAAATTAGGCTTGGCAACGGCCGACAATAATGCAAAACTAAGGAAAAACCAAAGCTTAAATAGTGTGGCAGTCGCCTTACTGAGGACGATCAATCGCTATGATATGAAAGCGAAAGACAAGGAGCTTATAATGCCATATCTAAAAGAAATTAATGGCCTTGTTCAGCGTTACGCAAATGAAAGCTTGATTGATGAAGAGTCTAGAAAAAGAGTGCTGAAACTCTCTCGTACTGTCAAAACTTGACGGCAAACTACATTCAGCTATTTCTTTATTATACGTTTGGTTTTGTATCAGTTCTGAATAAAAGTAAAAAAGTTGGGTGCTGGCAGATTAAACGATTAAGGTTTTGACTAGCTTGTTTTTTTTAATTAGTTCGGGCTTAAATTTTGCAATGCTTTTTATCACTGCCGATTATTATAATCGCGTGCTTTGGAGCTTGGTTTATGTTCAGAAATATCTTAAGGGTTTTGATTTCTTAAGTTTTTCGACTGAACAAGGTGAAGGTGTAAGAAGGTATCGCTAAACATGAAGAAACTAAAAAATGAGAAAGAACTACTAAAAAAGGCAATCATCGAAGGGATGAAATATGGAGAAGAAAGAGGCGTTGTTGAATTTGAACCCACCGACTCAGCAAATGAAAAAATAGCATACATTTATCATTTACTGATACACGACAAGATAATACAAGCTATTCCTCAGGATCAGGTAACTCAACTGTCGATGAAACACAAACTTGCTATATGGGCATCAAAACTAAAATAATGGGTCAGCGCCTTAAAGCAATGCTAAACCAAGGATTCATTATTAGCACAAAAATAGTACAGCAGATTTGTCACTACCTTCAACATCATACTAGTTGAACACTCATTTCTTAAGGTGCACGGTGGCATCCTTGGGTTTTGTTGCAAGGGTTACCGAACTTTAAAGCCTTACTGTTATATGCCATGTTAACTCCCATTTTCTGGGGTTTTGCCTTGGCAATGCACAAGAAATGAGTGCACTAGCAGCAGGGCAAGATGGTGAAATGAAAATGACGTTAAGCTAGTTCAAAAAATCAAATATCTTTGTCAACCAAATCTCGATAAGCATGCCATGTAGCATGTGACAATAGTGGGTAAATCACTATCATTGCTATAAGGTATGTCGCAAACCCTACCACAGTGAGTGTGACAATCAGTATTCCCCAAACCAATATTGTCGCTAGGTTTTCAAGTGTAACTTTGGTACTTAAGGCCATGGCATCTATAGGTGAAATATTATTTTCAATAATGGCGGGTACAGATACAACAGATACCATAAATACAATGCCAGCTAGTAGGCCACCAATAAGCACGTAAATGATTAATTGTGATGGGTTAACAACATCAAAAATATTACCCCAGAGTAGCTGTTGTAATGAGGGTACTGCAATGTCGATGGTGGCTAATAAAACTAAGCCAGATAGCAAAAACCACAATAGACTAACACCGAGCAATATACCGGCAAACTGAGCAAGTGAGCTCTGACTTTGACTAAGACCTTGCATAGAGCTATCAAAACTGACTGTTTTTCCTTGTTCGATTTGCCGTGATAATTCACATAATCCTGCAGAAAGAATAGGACCAATTAACATAAAACCTGAAATAGCCGCGGCAATTATATAGACATGAATACTGGTGATAAGCAGTGTTACAAATATTAAACCGGTCACGATGAGACCATGGGCAAGGCTGGCTTTAGGATGATGAGATATATCTTGCCAGGCCAACATTAGCCATTTGAATGGCCTGAATAACGCGACATGATGGATCGATAACTGGGCTGGAACATGTTGATTGATATAATTTTGTACATTCATTTTTATCTCCCTGATTGGACATGGAGCTAAGGTATAGTCATAAACATCAATGTAATAATGACTATACAATTGAGACAATTAATCAACGAAAATGTTACAAAGGACTAAAGTGATCATCATTTATTTGACAGGTTTGGTTTAAAACTGAAGCCCAATATACAGTGCAGTACATTAGGCTCCGATCAGTTGTGTTACTGATCTAATGGTCGTTTGATTAGCGTAATATCAAAAATAGCGCTTGCCCACGACGGGTAATATTAAGGAGCAATTGTTGACCATCACTATAAGCATAAGGTTTAAATTCTTCTAAACCCGAGATGATATTTTTATTAACAGAAGTAATAATATCGTTCGCTCGTAAGCCAGCCATCGCTGCTGGACTTCCTCGTTTAACTGAGTAAATCATTACACCCTTTATTTTGCCAAAATAGGGCGAACCTTGTTCAATATCGCCAAAGGTTGCACCGGCAAGTTTTGGATGAACTTCGCCTTGCTGAGGTTGTTTTGGCGATTGTTTGACCGTGGCTTTTATGAATTTCTTTTTACCATCACGTAAAATATCCATGTCAATGGTTTGTCCGACCATCAATAAACCAACCGAATTACGTAAGCTATCAGCATTAATTAATTTATCGCCATCAACTGCTATGACAATATCGCCGATCATTAAACCTGCTTCAGCTGCAGCAGAGTCAGGAGAAACATTAGTAACGACAGCACCGTGTTCAGATTTAATATTAAATGCCTGAGCGAGTTGAGGTGTAATGTCTTGCATTTGCACACCAAGTTGGGCCCGTCTTACCTCACCAAACTCAATCAGTTGGTCGATAACTTGTTTAACCATATTGCTGGGAATGGCAAAACCTATACCGATATTTCCAGCTTGTTGGCCCGGTGAAAATATGGCTGTATTAATACCGACTAATTCACCACGTAGATTGACTAAAGCACCGCCAGAGTTACCAGGGTTTATAGAAGCATCGGTTTGGATAAAGTTTTCGTAGCCTTCAATGCCTAATCCACTTCGGCCTAAGGCGCTGACAATCCCCGAGGTTACTGTCTGACCTAGACCAAATGGATTACCAATCGCGACCACAAAGTCACCTACACGTAGCTTATCAGAGTTAGCCAGTGGGAGGGCCGTCAGGGCTTCAGCGGGTATTTTTATTAAAGCAATATCTGTGGCAGGATCACTACCCACGAGTTCAGCTTGAAAACTGCGACCATCCGTCAGAGATACCGTAATTTCATCCGCTTTATGGATAACGTGATTATTGGTTAATACGAGACCTTGTTTAGCATCAAACACGACACCTGATCCAAGACTTTGTTTTGTACGCTGGCGAGATTGTTGCTCTGGAATATTGAAAAAACGACGAAAATACGGGTCATTGAGTAAAGGATTATCCTGCATTCGAACATTACTTTGGGTTGCAATATTGACGACAGCAGGTTTGCTCTGATCCAGCATGGGTGCAAGAGAAGGCATCTCACCATCAGTGCCAAACCAGCTCATAGGCAAAGCTGCAACGGCGACTTGAGCTAGTAAACTTAGCCCTGCTAACCAAATAATAGTAGATTTCATCGTCGTCATAGTAGTCGAGTCCTTACAATGTTTGTTCTAAATCTTCGCGAGGATTAAAGCTTAATTCTTCCGCCATTTGGTGATAAAACTTAGTGGCTTTGTCGGTATCAGCAGCAGGTGTCATTATTTGTAAAATAACAAATTGATCACCGGCTTCTTTACCGGGTAATCCTCGTCCTTTTAAGCGCATTTTTTGACCACTTTTAGCACCTGTAGGAATTGTTAGGTTGATCTTACCTGCCAACGTTGGCACCGTGACCTTAGCGCCTAAGGCGGCCTCCCAAGGTGCAATTGGTAGATCGAGCAAAACATTGTTACCCTCTAATTGATAATGGGTATGAGTCGCGATATTAATTTCTAATAACAAATCACCTGCCTTTCCACCCATACCAGCACGACCTTGTCCTGAGAGGCGAATTTTTTTACCTGTTGTTATTCCGGCAGGTATTTTGACATTGAGCGTGCCAGTCTCGGTTGAGCCGCTAGGGCGTCGGATTGTTTTTTTAGCACCGTTAAATGCATCTTCAAGTGAAATGGTGATCTTGGCGTTCACATCTTCACCTTTAGCGTAGAAGTTATCTCTACTTCCACCGCCACCGCCACCGCCAAACATGCTGTCAAAGAAGCTGCTGAAATTATTATCACCAGCAAAACCATCTCGGCCACTACCACTTGCTCGTTGGCCCCAGCCTGGTGGTGGTGTAAATGATTGGCCATTTTTATAATTGGCTCCAAATTGATCGTATTGTGCGCGTTTTTCAGGATCTTTTAATACTTCATAAGCTTCGCCCAGTTCCTTGAACTTCTCTTCAGCATTGGCTTCTTTGCTTACATCGGGGTGATATTTTCGAGCAAATTTTCGATAAGCTTTTTTAAGGTCATCTTTTGAGACATCACGTGCGACACCAAGGATTTGGTAATAATCTTTGTATTCCATAAATGTATCTTTATCTACCTAAATTGATTTAGATTATAAATGGGGTCATCAATGACTGATTTCAAGCCTATTTGATGATTTTTATGAGGCTTTTCTTTTGAGTGTATATGATCGTGCCACATTGAGTTTTACTTTGTTTATTAGAGGCTTATGATGCTCTTGCTGAAATTTTTTTTAATTATTGGCTTGGCCCGTTATTGTGTCTGCACACAATGTGATTGCACATTGTGTTGATAACTAAGCTATCGCTACTGTTTTTTGGGTGTTTGTAATGGTCAGTAGTGGTTATCGTTTGAAGCCGATCCGTTATGCTGTTTAGTGGATATTTTATCCATAGCCTTAAAGATTGAAGCAAAAAAAGTGTTTGATAAATGAGTTAAAGCTTAGTTTTGGCGTTGTGAGCGAGCAAAACGAATGGCCGCACGCACTTGATTGGGTGCTGTACCGCCAAGATGGTCACGAGCTGCGACCGAACCTTCCAAGGTTAAAACGTCAAACACATCATTGTCGATCTGTTTTGAGAAACTTTGTAATTCTTGTAAACTCAGCTCGGATAAATCTTTTTTGTGTTTAATGCCATACGCTACCGATAAACCGACCACTTCATGAGCATCGCGGAAGGCAACACCTTTGCGTACTAAATAATCAGCTAAGTCAGTGGCGGTGGCATAACCACGTAATGTCGCATTCCGCATATTATCTGCTTTAACAGAAATAGCGGCGATCATGTCGGCATAAACACGTAAAGATCCTAATAATGTATCGATTGTGTCAAACAAAGGTTCTTTATCTTCTTGATTGTCTTTGTTGTATGCCAGTGGTTGATTTTTCATCAATGTAAATAAGTTGAACATATTGCCATAAACACGGCTTGTTTTGCCGCGAATCAATTCCGGAACATCGGGGTTTTTCTTTTGCGGCATTATAGATGAGCCAGTACAGAATGCATCACCTAAATCAACAAAATCAAATTGTGCTGATGACCAGATAATGAGTTCTTCTGAGAAGCGTGACATATGCATCATAAGTAGAGAAGCAAAGCTGGTAAATTCAAGCGCGAAGTCACGATCACTAACAGCATCAAGTGAATTTAAACAAATACGCTCAAACCCTAGTAGTTTAGCGGTCAATTCACGATCTATGGGGAAGGTTGTTCCCGCTAATGCTGCCGCACCAAGTGGCGAAGAGTTGACTCGCTTTTCGCAATCATCCAAACGTTCGGCATCACGCACCAACATTTCATACCAAGCCAGCATATGATGACCAAAAGTAATGGGTTGTGCCGTCTGCAGATGAGTAAAACCAGGCATAATAGTATCCGCCTCGCGTTCAGCGACATTCAGTAATGCCTCTTGCAATCGAAATAGTTCTGATCTTATTGGTTGGATCATATCGCGTAAATAAAGTCTGACATCTGTCGCAACTTGATCGTTACGTGAACGGCCGGTGTGCAATTTTTTACCAACTTCGCCGATAAGTGTAATCAACCGCGCTTCGATGTTCATGTGTATATCTTCTTGAGCTATCGACCATTCAAAGTGACCATTTTCGATTTCGGTTTCGATGGTCTCTAGTCCGGCAATGATCTGGCTGCAGTCATCTTTTGTAAGCACACCGACACTTTCTAGCATAGTAGCGTGAGCAATTGAGCCTTGAATGTCTTGGTGATACATACGTTGATCGAATTGAATCGAGGCTGTAAATTCTTCTACAAAGGCATTAGTCGGCTGGGTTAGACGAGCAGAGGATAATTTTTTGTTGGGCGCAGTCGAAGTCGAATTCATAATTTAGGTATCTTGGATTATCGAAATAAAGTATGAATTATAACGCGGTTATTCGAGAATCATGGCAGAAATGCTAGAATTGTTGTTATTAATTAAGAAGTCCTAACAATAAGGTTGGGCTAGGAGGGTCTGTGGCTGTAGTACACCAGAATGATGACTTAACTACTAACAAGAATAAGTGAATTAAAAAATGACAAATAGAATTGTAAAAATAGCGACACGTAGAAGCCCTCTTGCTATGTGGCAGGCAGAATTTGTACGTGACGCTTTATTAGATTTGCATCCCAAGCTAGAGATTGAGCTGGTCAAAATGACCACCCAAGGCGATAAAATCTTAGATGTGCCACTAGCAAAAGTAGGTGGTAAGGGTCTATTTGTTAAAGAGTTAGAACAAGGTATGTTAGCGGGTGATGCGGATATTGCGGTGCACTCGATGAAAGATGTGCCGATGGCCTTCCCAGAAGGTTTACACCTCCCCGTGATCTGCTCACGAGAAGATCCACGCGATGCTTTTGTATCAAATAATTACGCATCAGTAGAAGATCTACCGCAAGGTGCAAAGGTGGGAACATCCAGTTTACGCCGAGAGTGTCAGCTACGTGCTGCGCGGCCTGATCTGAAAATATTAACCTTACGCGGTAATGTAAATACACGTTTAGCCAAGTTGGATGAGGGTCAATACGATGCCATTATTCTAGCTTCAGCAGGTTTAAAACGTTTAGGTTTTCATGCTCGAATTAAAACTGCTTTATCAGCAGAACAAAGTTTGCCAGCGGTTGGACAAGGGGCGGTTGGCATCGAAACACGAGTTGATGATGCAGAAATTAATGCCTTAATTGCGCCTTTACTTTGTCCTGAGACATGGATTGTAGTGTCGGCTGAACGTGCTATGAATACCCGTCTTAATGGTGGTTGTCAGGTGCCGATTGCTGGTTATGCTTTGTTAAAGAATGGCAATATTTGGCTACGAGGTTTAGTCGGTCGGCCAGATGGTAGTTTGACCTTACGCGCTGAAGTGAGAGGTAAAGCTGAAGATGCTGAGGCCCTAGGTATTAAGTTAGCTGAAGAACTCTTATCGCAAGGAGCGGATGACATTTTGGCCGCTGTTTATGGTGACTAAAGCCTCACTGGATGGGCTTAAAGTCTTGGTCACTCGGCCGCAACAGCAAGCAAAGTCATTATGTGACAGCATCAGTGCGGCTGGTGGTGAAGCGATTGCTTTTCCTGTGCTGGATATTGAGTCTGTTTCAGCTGAAAATGAAACAAATATGGCGATAATAGATCAGGATATGATTATATTTATCAGCCGTAATGCAGTTAGCTATTTTATGACTGGCTTGAAGACACCTTTAGCTGATAATGTGCAATTAGTGGCCGTGGGTGGAGGGACAGCGACCGCTATGCTTCAATATGGTCTTCGGGTTGATATTCAAGCACCACCACCAGCAGGAAGTGAAAGTTTATTGGCTATGCCGGAGCTGAATAGGGTAGAAAATAAAAGCGTGCTCATAGTGCGGGGTCAAGGTGGCCGAGAATTGTTGGCAAATACTCTACGGACAAGAGGTGCTAAGATTCGTTATATAGAAGTGTATCGTCGAATTTTGCCTTCACCGTCTAAGGCTGAAGTTGAGCAGGCAAAGTTGGCTGATTGTATTATTATTACCAGTATCGCTGGCTTAGATAATTTATGTCAGCTGATTGAAGCCGAAGCATTGATGTCAAAATGGCTAATCGTTATAAGTGAACGGATCAGGCAATATGCTAAAAAATTAGGCTTTGAGCAATGTGTTGTTGTTGCTGATGCTAGTGATGCTGCGCTGATGCAGCAGGTAATACGGATGGAGCGAAATGATGGAAAAGAATAATAATGTAAAAGAAGTCACACCAAAAGAAGAAATAGGGCAAGAAAGTCTTAAAACGCTAGAAAAGAAACCTGCTGAACAGTCTAAATCCATTTTGGTTTGGGTGGTAATGTTCCTTTTGTCAGGCTTGATTGCCGGTTCATTTTTGTATTTGCAGCAGCAAATGAAAATGATTGAAAAATCAGCACTGGCACAACAGTTGATTGCGACTGACATTACACCCTTAGAGAGTGAAATTACTAAATTAAAACAGACTGTTATGGATGGCATGGCTGCGACAGAGCCACGTCTAGCAGCCTTAGATAACGCGAATAAAGCCTTGTATGAAAAAATAGAAGAGATGGCTAAAACTCAAGCGCTGACTAATGCTGATGTGGTTGAGTCATGGAATATGGCAGAACTTGAATTTTTGTTACAGATAGCTAATCAAAGTGCCTTGTTAGTACGTGATCTCGAGAAGGCTCAATCAGCGCTCAATTTGGCCGATCAGCTACTTAACTCGCTCACCGATCCACGCTTGTATCAACTTCGCTCATTGATTGCCGATGAAAAACTGGCCTTAGCTTCTGTTGCCAAAGTCGATATCGAAGGTTTAGCGATTCAGTTACAGAGCATGCTCAATAAGGTTGAACAACTAGACGTTTTGATGGGGCCACAACTGGGTCAACAAGATGAGGGGAATTCGGTAGCGGTTTCATCTTCAGATTGGGATACTGCTTTGTCACAAGCTTGGTTGCAAATAAAATCATTGGTAGTGATTAGGCATCAAAAGGATGCGGCTGTGGCAGTATTAGTGCCAGAGCAACGTTACTTCTTATATCAAAATCTAAGTTTGAAATTAGAAACTGCCCGCCTAGCCTTATTAACTGGTGATGAATCTCTGTTTCACGATAGTCTCGCCACTTCAGAGCAGTGGTTACAGCGCTATTTTATAGGCACAGAACGTGATGCCATACTGGAACTGTTAAAAACCTTGCGGTCGGAAACTATCGCTGTTGAAGTACCTGATATATCAGCATCATTACTTTGGCTACAGCAATATGGTGAGCAGTAATGAAATTATTGATAATAATTGCTGTAGGTCTGCTGCTTGGTTCTAGCTTTATGTGGCTGGCAGATTTTGAGCCGGGTTTTGTTTTATTAAAATATGGTCGTTGGAGCCTTGAAACCTCATTAATCGTATTCTTGGTCGCATTTATGCTCTTATTGGTGGTGAGTTATTGGGCTTTAAAAAGTCTTATCTTTGTAAAACAAGCACCCAAAAAACTGGCTGATTGGCAATTATTGCAACAACATAAACGTGGAAGTCAGGCTCTCACACGTGGGCTTATTTCACTCGAAGAAGGGCGTTGGGTTAAGGCGGAACGAATGTTGATTCGAAGTGCTGGCACTAGTGAGGCTCCGCTATTACACTATTTAGCTGCTGCACGGGCTGCTCAAAAACAACAGGCAATGGAGCGCCGAGATAACTATTTGGCACTCGCAAATCAATCTACGGAAGGCTCTGATGTTGCTGTGGGTGTGGTACAAGCTGAGCTGCAGATTGCAGCAGGCCAAAATGAGCATGCTTTGGCTACTTTACATCGCTTACGAGAAGTAGCACCAAAACATCCCCATGTATTGCAGCTATTACAACAACTTTATCAAGATATGAACCAGTGGCAGGGAGTGCAGGATGTCTTGCCTGATTTGCGAAAACGTAATGTGTTGGCATCAGCAGAAGTTGAAAATTTATCTAGTAATGCGGTCATTAGTCAGATGCAAGCCGCCTTGCTCAAACAAGATTGGAATTTAATGTCGACGATCTGGCGTCAGGTTCCCAGCAAAATGCTCCACTCAGAGTCACTATTGACTACCTATGTTGCAGGGCTCATTCAGCAAGGTGAACAAATACAAGCTAATGAGCTGATCGAAAGCTTCCTACGTAAAAGGTGGAGTGATGGCCTGGTTTATCAATATGGTCAGACAAATCAGAATGATGCATTGAAATGTTTAGCGACGGCAGAGAAATGGTTGAACAATAATGAGCAGAACCCCTGGTTGTTATTAACCTTAGGTCGTTTGTCATTAGCTAATGAATTATGGGCAAAAGCAGAAGAATATTTACTCGCTAGTCTTGAACATGGCGCTAGAGGGGAAACTTACCAGCTATTAGCGGAGGTATTGATGGCCGAAGGTAAAGAGCCTGCAGCTACCGAAATGTATAAGCAAGGTTTGGCTATGATGGTCAAACAACATCATCTTCCAACTTAGGATATAAATGAATTGCAAAGGAAGTAATCTTAATGAATGGACATGAAGCAAGTTATTTAATCGATATATTGGCGTTGTTATTAGCAACCGTTATTGTCGTACCAATTTTTCATGCTATCCGTTTGGGCGCCTTATTGGGTTATTTAGCTGCCGGTGTTATTTTGGGTCCTTGGGGACTTGGTATCATTACAGAAGTAGAAAAAATTCGTTATCTAGGTGAGTTTGGCGTCATTTTCTTGCTGTTTGTCCTTGGCATGGAGCTTAAGCCTGACAAATTATGGCATATGCGTAAAATGGTAATTGGCCTAGGGGCTGGCCAGTTATTTTTGACCGCTGCGGTACTTTATGGCGTTGCTATAGGGTTTGGAATTTCAGAAAAAAGTGCCATTATTATCGGTTTTGGTTTGGCATTATCTTCTACCGCATTTTGTTTGAAACTACTGGCTGAAAGAGGAGGGATTTCTACCCTTATGGGCAGAATGTCATTTGCCGTCTTACTGTTTCAAGATTTGGCGGTAGTGCCGTTATTGGCTCTTGTTTCTTTTCTTGCTGATAGCAGTGGCACTAACACGATATCGGAATCTAGCTTTCTTTATGGCGCTGCCGCTATTATCGGATTGTTATTAGTGGGACGCTATTTGCTCAACCCTATACTAGGAAGAATCGTCGCTAGTCAGGATCCTGAAGTATTTATCGCGGTGGCTGTATTATTAGTTTTGGGTGCGGCATGGCTGATGGAGTTAGTGGGTTTATCAATGGCTTTGGGGGCTTTTTTAGCTGGATTGATGCTTGCTGAATCACATTATCGTCACCAAATTGAGGCTGATATTTTACCGTTTAGAGGAATATTACTCGGTTTATTTTTCATGACAGTGGGCATGGGTGTTGATTTTGGTTTGTTATGGCAGCAGTTTGGTCTCATCGTTGGTTTAACGATTGGCTTGATGTTCATAAAAGGTATTGTGGTTTATGCCTTGGCGAGAGCTGGCGGTGCACGACATGATGTTGCAGTACAGTCTGGGGCCCTGTTATCACAAAGTGGTGAGTTTGGCTTTGTATTATTTGGTGTCGCCGGCGTATCAGGTCTTTTAGAGCTACAATTGAGTCAGATGTTGACCTTGATTATTGCTCTGACAATGGTGTTTACACCCTTTGTGGTAAAAGGAACTAATATTTTACTGCTTAAATATTATGTACCTAAACCGTCAGAAGATGGTGATTATTCTGAGTTTATGGATGTTTCTGAAGCCCATGTTATCTTAGCTGGTTTTGGTCGAGTTGGTGCACGGGTAGGCGCTCTATTGGGTGAGGCGGGTGTCTCCTATATTGCCTTAGATATGAAGCAGAAGCGGGTAAAAGCAGCTCGAGAACAGGGCTTTCCGGTATTTTTTGGTGATGCAAGCCAAGTTAAGGTATTGCAAGCAGCAGGGGCCGAACGTGCCAAGATGTTAGTGATTGCACTGGAAGAACCCGACAAGGTAGATCGCTTAGTATTTTTAACCAAACAGTCTTATCCAAATATGATTATTCATACACGCGCCACTGATCGACAGCACTGTGCAGACTTAATCAGCCAAGGCGCGACCACGACGGTATCTGAAACATTAGAAATAAGTTTGCGTCTGACCGAGGAAATATTACTTGGCAGTGGCGTGGATCGTGCTGGGGTTACCCGTGTTATTGATGAATTCCGCGATGATTATTATTCAGATATTGTCAAAAAAGTAAGTGAAAATAAAGTGGTTATGGGTGAGTTAAGGCATTAGGGTTAATAGATCTTTGATGCGCAAATAGCCACAAGCTCTAATAACCTTAAGTTTTTATCTGAGTGGTCTGCTTTTACTCGCACGACGATTATAGTTAGTGTGTTTGGCTATCTAAATTTGACTGGCAGTGTACTTAGGGCTTGGCAGCTACGATCGCTTTCTGGCGGGCTTATCGGAAGTTTATAACATATTGTTGGCTGTGAGTTATACTTTTACCATTGCGGCAATGGGCTTTGAACAAGCTTGCTTGCATCTTCTATATAACATCAATTTTATCTTTTACAGCTCAGTTTATAACCAACTGCCTCTGCTATGATTGAGTTACTCTAAACGTTATAAACGCATCGGCATGACGACATATTGCCGCTCAAGCTTGTCATCAGCGGGTGTAATTAAGGCGCTGCTATTTTCATCACTAAAGACCATTTTCACCTTGTCATCAGGTATCGCATTTAATAAATCTAGTAAATAAGCATTATTGAAAGCTATTTCTAAAGGTGCACCGGTATATTCAACGCTGATTTCTTCTTCGGCAGATTCTTGCTCTTGATTGATTACGGTTGCTTTAAGTAAGCCTGATTCAAGATTGATACGGACACTACGATGTTTATCACTGGATAAAATGGCGGCGCGAGACAAGGCTTGTTTGAGTTGATCACGTTCGGCAATCACTTCTTTATCGCCACCTAAAGGAAGTACCCGTTCGTAGTTTGGAAATTGGCCATCAATAAGTTTAGAGGTGAAATGTAAATCAGGTAGTTCCACCTTGATCTGTTGATTACTAAAAGCAAGTTTGACAATGTCATCGCTGTCATTGAGCAGGCGGCCTAGTTCCATAATGGCTTTGCGAGGGATGATAATGCTGCTTTTTTCTGTAATGGTGTTGGCTGTTTTTAAGCTTCCCAATGCGAGGCGGTGGCCATCAGTTGCTACGGTACGTAAAATATTCTCTTCACGTTCTACTAATAGGCCATTCAAGTAGTAACGTACATCTTGGCTTGCCATTGCAAAGCTGGTTTCATCAAGTAATGATTTTAATGCTGATTGTGGCAAGCTAATTTCATCGACATAATTAGCACCTTCACTATCTGGAAAGTCTTCACTCGGCAGCGTAGCAAGTGAAAATCGACTTTTACCTGCCCGGACAATGGCTTTACCATCTTGAGCCTTAACACTAATTGTGGCATTACTGGGTAACGCGCGACAAATGTCGAGAAATTTTCGCGCCGAAAGTGTTGTTGTACCTTCTTGTTCAACAGCAACCGGTAAGGTGGCTATCATTTCCAATTCCATATCAGTACTGGTCATTGATAATTGATTACCATGTGTGCGTAATAAAATTGTTGATAAAATAGGCAGGGTAGCGCGACGTTCGACAATACTACAAACCAGTTGCAGAGGTCGGGCGATAGTTTCTTGACTCACGGTAAATTGCATGATGATGCTCTCGGTTTAACTCGACAGGGTTCGAAGTAAGTTGCGGTAATCTTCAGCAATGCGCACATCAGACTCCTTTAATTCGGCTATTTTACGGCAGGCATGTAATACCGTGGTGTGGTCGCGACCACCAAAGGCTTCACCAATTTCAGGCAAGCTGTGGCTTGTCAGCTCTTTTGCCAACGCCATCGCAATTTGGCGGGGACGGGCAATTGAACGAGTACGTTTTTTAGAGAGTAATTCTGATACGCGTGTTTTAAAATATTCACCTACCGTTTTTTGAATACTATCTAAGGTAACTAATTTTTGGTGTAGGGCGAGTAGATCTTTTAATGCTTCTTGTGCCATTTCTATTGAAAAAGGTTGATTGGTAAAGCGTGAAAATGCAAGCACGCGCTGTAGCGCACCTTCCAAGTCTCGTACATTAGATTTGATACGTTGAGCAATAAAAAAGGCCACGTCTTCAGGCAACATAACAAGGTTTTGTTGGGCCTTTTTAATTAAAATAGCGACTCGAGTTTCTAGTTCTGGCGGCTCAATTGCTATGGTGAGTCCCCATCCGAGACGGGATTGCAAACGTTCATCAAGATTTTCAACTTCTTTAGGAAACCGGTCGCAGGTCAAAATTATCTGTTTTTGACCTTCTAGCAGACTATTAAAGGTATAGAAGAACTCTTCTTGAGAACGTTCTTTTTTTGCAAAAAATTGTATATCGTCAATCAATAAGGCATCAGCACTTCGATAATGAGCTTTAAATTGATCAATAACATTGTTACGCAATGCGGTAATCATATCCTGTACAAAGCGTTCTGAAGATAAATACATTACATTAGCTTTGGGATTATCTTTTTTTATTTGATTACCCACTGCTAACATCAAATGTGTTTTGCCTAGGCCTGTACCACCATACAAAAATAATGGGTTGTAGCCACTAGTACCTGGTGACTCAGCAACATGTAATGAAGCGGCACGCGCAATTTGATTAGACTTACCTTCTACATAGGATTCAAAGGTAAAAGCTGGATTGAGTGGCGAACCGGCCGCAGGTGCCATAGATCTTGGTGCTTCAGCGGGTGATTTAGGCATCATCTTAGTTTCTGAAACAGGCGGTTTGTTGGTTCCGACATCGATGGTTACTGAGGTAATTGCACCTTGACTTAATGCCTCGATAAGTTGGTTTATTTTTTCTTCAAGCTGTTCTTGAACCCACGCTTTTACGTAAGGGTTAGGGGCTAGCAGACGTAGGCTCGTGGGTGATTGAATAGCCTGTAACGGACGTAACCACGTATTGAGTTGCTGTGCTGACAGCTCCCCTTCAAGGTGGGACAGACATTTTTCCCACAGGGGTGATGACACAGCGGCTCCTCATGAAGTGAATATTAGATGTATGGCAACTATCGTGTTAGTCAGTATAATGCCACAAAGTAGAACCGTTTAAGTTATCCTCAATGTTAATTTATAGCAAGGGCTAAATTATACGAGATTGATTAGACTGCTATTAAACAATCATTTGACTTGTCCCATTATAAAACACTATAATTTCAGCCCTTTTGCTCAGGCTGATCATTCTGCTTGGAGCAAAACCCGAATTTTTGATTGGAGTCTATGAAATGAAAAGAACTTTTCAGCCTAGTAATTTAAAGCGCAACCGCACACATGGTTTTCGCGCTCGTATGAGAACTGTTGGTGGTCGTCGTGTAATAAACGCGCGTCGTGCAAAGGGTCGTGCAAGCCTAACTGTATAATTCTGCTTAAGTATTTAAGGGTAGCATGACTTGGCACATTTTAGCCGAGCCATGAAAATGAGTAGCCCGAGAGACTTTTCTCGGGTATTTCGTCAAGCAAAACGAGCAGGTGGTAGTGGCTTGACGATCTTGACGGCTGAAAACTCAGTGGGGCATCCGCGTTTGGGTTTGGCCATAGCAAAAAAACATCTTAAATTTGCGCACCAACGCAATAGATTGAAGCGAATCATTCGCGAGTCATTTAGACAGCATAATGTTGATTTTGCTAATATAGATATTGTGGTGTTAACTCGGCACGATGTTAAACAGCGAGAATCAGTGCAAATTTGGACCGCATTGGAAGAACATTGGTTAACGGTGATAGCACAATGGAAAAAATCTTGATTAGTCTCATTCGAGGCTACCAAATAATCATCAGCCCACTACTGGGCGCAAATTGTCGTTTCCATCCCACCTGTTCTCAGTACATGATTGAAGCTGTGGCACGTTTTGGTGTTATACGTGGCTTTTGGCTTGGCTTACGAAGACTTTCACATTGTCATCCTTGGCACGAAGGTGGATTAGATCCCGTTCCTCAATTAAAGACTAAAAAAAACAATGGATAACTTAAAAACATATCTCATCTTTGGCTTATTGATTGTCTCGTTATTATTATGGCAAGCATGGCAAACGGATTATGTGCAACCACAACAAATTGCGCAAACTAGCAACGATTTAGTGGTTGATTTAGCGAGTTCTGAAAACGGGCAACGACAAGCTGATAATGGGCAAGATCTACCTGATTTACCAAGGGTTGATAAATCATTAGATAGCTTACCCGCAATAGAACAGACTTCAGCGGTTAGTACGACCAATAAAGTCCATGTCAAAACAGACGTAATTGATTTATATATCAGCACACAGGGTGCAGATATACATAATCTGGCCTTACTCGATTATCCGGTAGAATCAAGTACAGCAGATGTACCGGTTCAATTACTTTCTGATACACCCTCTCAGTTTTTTATTGTTCAGTCTGGTTTACGATCTAATGTAGCTGCACCGACACATTATGACCAATATATCGCCGATGATGTGCAATATGAATTACGTGATGGCCAAGATTCAATAGTTGTGCCACTCCACTGGCAGTCTGCTAACGGGTTAAAGGTAACTAAAACTTACCGTTTTCGCCGTAATAGCTACCACGTTGAGGTGGATTATCTGATTGAAAATAATACAGGTGAACCGTTTTCTGCCTATTCATATTCGCAATTTAATCGCATTCGACCACAAGATGATTCTGGCTTTATTTATACCTACACCGGTGCTGTATTTTCTAGTGAAGGTAATGAATATGACAAGATTAAGTTTGATGATTTAGATGATGCAGCCTTCAACCATAAAGCAGTTAATGGCTGGGCAGCAATGATTCAGCATTATTTTGTAGTGGCATTAATTCCTGAACAAAATAATCAAGAAAATAGTTTTTATGGCAAGTCGCTTAAAGAAATAAATTACACTGCCGGCGCTAAAATGTCAGATATTAATGTGGCTAGTGGTGATATGGCGACAAGTAAATATTCAATGTATCTAGGACCAAAAGAACATAAACGTTTGGAAGCAGTAGTCAATAATCTTGATTTGACGGTTGATTACGGTATTTTGACTATTATCTCACAGCCCTTATTTACTATTATGGAATGGATCCATAAGGTAACTAATAACTGGGGCTGGTCAATTGTCTTTTTGACTGTATTGATTAAATTAGCCTTTTATCGTCTATCTGCAAAAAGTTACAAGTCAATGGCATCAATGCGTAAATTGACACCAAAATTAGCGATATTGAAAGAACGTCACGGTGATGATAAACAAGCCTTCAATAAATCAATGATGGATTTGTATCGTACTGAGAAAATTAATCCCCTCGGTGGTTGTTTGCCAATCTTGGTACAAATGCCAGTATTTTTAGCCTTTTACTGGGTATTGGTTGAAAGCATAGAATTACGCCAAGCCCCCTTTATCTTTTGGCTACAAGACTTAACGGCAATGGATCCTTATTTTGTTTTACCGGTTCTATTTGGTTTGAGTATGTTTTTCCAGCAGAAGTTGAACCCTGCTCCACAAGATCCCGCTCAAGCAATGGTAATGAAAGCATTCCCGATTATTTTCACTGTATTTTTCGCGTTTTTCCCATCAGGCTTAGTCCTTTACTGGGTAGTGAATAATACACTGTCAATCGCACAGCAGTGGAATATTACACGTAAGCTGGGCGCACTTTAAATTCTACACTGAGCATCAAATGGAAACGATTGTAGCGATTGCGACAGCACCAGGTCGAGGTGGTGTTGGTGTAGTTAGATTGTCAGGTGATAGCAGTGCTGCCATCGCGACAAAAATCTGTGGCAGACTACCACCTGCTCGTTATGCTCAATTTAGCCATTTTCGCGATCACAGTGGCGAAATTATAGATAGTGGCATCATCCTATATTTTCCTAATCCTGCTTCGTTCACAGGTGAAGATGTCATCGAGTTACAAGGTCATGGCAGTCCAATTGTATTGGACCGACTCTGTCAGCGTGCTATAAGCCTTGGTGCTCGCATGGCTAGGCCTGGTGAATTCTCTGAGCGTGCCTTCCTTAATAATAAGATGGATCTGGCTCAAGCAGAAGCGGTGGCAGATCTTATCGATAGTTCTACCGAGCAAGCAGCTCGAAGTGCTATGCGATCATTACAAGGTGTCTTTTCTGAGCGCATTGATAGTTTACTCAGTAAGCTGACTGAGCTGAGAATGTTTGTCGAAGCTTCCATTGATTTTAGTGATGAAGAAATTGATTTTCTAGCGGAAGCGGCCGTTGATAAACAATTACAAGATCTACTGCTAGTTTTGGATGGTATTCAAACAAGTGCACAGCAAGGTCGTTTATTACGTGATGGTATTAGTATTGTGCTTGCAGGTCAGCCAAATGCTGGTAAATCGAGTTTACACAATCAACTGGCAGGACATGATGCGGCCATTGTCACTGACATTGCAGGCACAACACGTGATGTCTTACGTGAACAGATCCATTTAGGTGGTTTGCCTCTTCGTATATCTGATACCGCAGGTTTACATGATTCACCTGATGAAGTTGAACGTGAAGGTATCCGTCGTACTCAATCAGAAATTGCTCAAGCGGATCATGTTCTAATGGTGATGGATGATAGCAAGGGAAAAAATGCAAAGGACGAGGCTATTTTAGCTTCACTACCAAGTCATATCCCCTTAACCCTGATTCGAAATAAAGCCGATAAAACGGGCCATAAGATTGAATTAGTCACTGAACATGGCCAACAAGTGATTTATATGTCAGCCAAAACAGGCGAGGGTATGGATTTATTAGAGAACTATCTATGTGAAGCGGTCGGTTATCATCCACATGATGAAGGTGTTTTTATTGCACGTCGTCGACACTTAGATGCTATCAGCCGTGCTCGCATAGCTATAGAAGCAGGATATAACTGCTTGACGGGCATGGGCGCTGGTGAGCTGCTTGCAGAGGAGCTTCGCCAAGCACAACAGGCACTTGGCGAAATTACTGGTGCATTCAGCAATGAAGACTTACTCGATAAGATCTTTTCTAGCTTTTGTATTGGAAAATAATTTCAATATTTAGCAAAGCTATCTTTAGCATAAATTCTAACGTTTAATTAAGCTGAAAACGAAGAACCACAACCACAGGTTGATGTAGCATTAGGGTTACGAATAACAAATTGCGAACCTTCAACACCATCACTGTAGTCAATATCAGCGCCGGCTAGATATTGATAACTCGTAGGATCAATCAATAAGGTCACACCGTCTTTTTCGACTTCAGTATCACCTTCGCTAACGTCTTCTTCAAAGGTAAAACCATATTGAAAGCCTGAACAACCGCCACCCGTAATAAATACGCGTAGTTTGAGTTGATCGTTACCTTCTTCGGCGATTAATGCGCTAACTTTGCTAGCAGCGGCATCGGTAAAATTAACAGGACTAGGCATTTCACTCATGAGAGACTCCAAACTATATAATTAGTTAACCATTATCCAAGACTGAGTAATTTAGTCAAGTATTTGTATTGTTGTTTTTTAGTTATGGCTATATTTAAGCGACTGAACTTATAGCTTTAATGTAGTGTACCGAGCTTTCTAAAATTATTTAGAAATATCCTCTAAATAAGCTTATATGAACGAATATTAAAGATAATACTTCACTCGCTGGCATTTAAATAGGGTCATAAATACAGGCATAAAAAAACCTAAAGATGGCAACCGGGAATACCTGTAGCTATATTCAAATGAATGTTAAGCTGTAAAGTTTACGATAGCACTAGTTCTCACCACGTCTAGGAGCTGGAATAAAACGGATTTCTTGTACTAGCTCGAGGCGATTTGCATCCACGAGACGCAGTACATTTACAATACGGTGGAAGGGTGGTCTGCCACCAAAATAGTGGTTTTCACTACTTCAGTTGCTACTTCAAACTGTGTCAGATCTGCACTGTTGAGTATTTCTTTCTGACGTTGATATGGTGGTTTGTCACTAAACTTTTTAGTCCAAACAGTGCTCATACTATCGCTAGCATGAACTGAAGCTGCAAATGTGATGGCCATGATGACTGCAATACTGTGATATTTCACTATAATAAGTCCTATTATTTAGCAAAAAATTGCTTTAAAAAGACGTGTATTAAAAGCTCTTGAATACCCGAGTGATATTGGCAGGGTATTAGTTGGTGTTGCTAAAGGATGGAGCACTGTGACCATAGTTTCTAAATACCATTGCCCCAGTGTAGTGAGTTGAGCTTTGCAGATTTATTTAGCGGTGATTGTTTAATACTATTGTTAAAATCAGATTAAAGATACGCATTAAGTCATTATCTAATAAGCGTGAAAATACGGCCATAAAAAAACCTAAAAATAGTCATCGCAATGTATGATGGCTATATTCAGGCTATTGGTAACATCAAGGGCTTACTATGAGGCTAGTTTTTACCGCGTCGAGGAGCAGGAACAAAACGAATTTCTTGTACAATCTCCAAGCGATTTGCATCCACTACGCGCAATACGTCAGCATTACGGTGGAATGGCGGTTTGCCACTGAAATTAGTGCTTTTCACTTCTTCAGTTGCTATTTCAAACCTAGCTAAGTCAGCGGTGTTAAGTGTTTCTTTTTGACGTTGGTATGGCGGCTTTCCACTGTAATCTGTAGTCCATACCGTGGTCATGTCATCGCTGGCCAAAACCGAAGTTGAACCTGCAAATGCCATGGCAATGATTACTGCAATACTTTGATATTTCATTATAATAATCCTTATTAATTAACTGCTAATTGCTTTAAAAATGTTCTATTAAGTGCTTTTGAATAACCAAGTAAAATTATAGGGTATTATTCTAGACTTGCTGCTAAAGGATAGACCAATATGATGATAGTTTTTTATTATCATTGATGAGTAGGCATATGCCATCATGCTACCGTATTCACCACGATTGTATTCATTTGCAGTTTATTATGCACTTCATTTTGGTGCGCATTGACTAATGTAAAAGCTTTACGCACTTATTTAGTGCGATCTAAAACACTCGTAATTTAGTAACCTGCTGATTTTAAAGCTATATTTAAGGATCTGTAACTTGGCCTTGTTTATGCTTTATTAAAGTATGTGTTTAATAATTAATGGGGTTACGAAAATGTTTAAGTTATTTATCGCAAATTGCTTGCTAATATTGACCTTACTGCCAGTGACAAGCATTGCTGAGTCGGGTGGAAATATTGAACTTCACCCTCTCTCTTCTGGTACTTATACTATTGCTATTAAGTTTGCATCGGCAGTAGAAGCTGAATTTCTTTTGGATACTGGTGCTAGCATGGTGATGATGAATGAAAAATTATTCAAGGTTATTACCAAACACCAGAAAACGATATCAACGGGTAAAGTTGCTGCAAATATGGCCAGTGGCCGTGTTAAATCAATACCAACTTATGAAATTCCTTCTCTGATCTTGGATAATGGTTGCGATGTAGGCCCATTAGAAGTGGCAGTTATACGCGGTGCTAGTCGTAACTTGATTGGCCTTAATGCCTTGGTCAAATTAGGCCGTATTACTCTTGATTTACAAGATCCTAAATTGATTGCTGCTAATTGCCCAACCAAACGACTAACTAGCCAGGAAATTGCTTCCCTCTAGTGTGCAGATGTAGGTTTGCTAGCCCAACAGAAACAGTGGCTTTATTTCTAATCTCAATCGATTCAAAACAATAATAGCCATATATTTCAAAAGCAGATTTTTACTGACGTCTAGCCGAATATCCCTTATTTTATAGCCATATCGATTAAGCTTGCAATGACACGGGCGGTGCTCAATTACAGAGTGGCTTAGTAATGGATAAACATTATCTGTAATTGCTCAGGCGACATAAACACGAATGCCGCTGATAATATATAAGGTATATTATTGCCTCGAAGGTGAGCAGTGCTCTGACTACGATCGCAGATAGCGATCGTTCGAGTTTTCTGCCAATCATTATTTGATGAATGACTTTCATCAATTGAACAAGATAAAACCTAGGAAAAAGTCTTCAAAAGCAACTCCCCTTATTAGCCTCAAATAAATCTAAGCTTTACAGGTTGAACACTGCTCTAAAAGGCATTCTATCTTAAGATACGAATTTTAGATGCATTTCCTAGCATTTAAACTTTTAAGCCTCGGTTAGCCCCTTTAAATCAAGCATGCGAACCATTTTAGAGCATTGGCCGCACCAAACTTGTGCTTTTTATTCAGTAATCCTTTAAATCCAGTTTTTTTTCACCTCGAATTTACCGATAATTTGGCTTAAATCAGTAGGTTACCTGTATTGGCAGGTTTCTTGCTTGTTGTAATGTAACAACGATTGTTGTAACTCGGCAACACTTTATTTAATGCCGAAAATGAATTTTTATTAGGGGAACAGAACATGCATCATTTAACAAGTAAAATTGGAGCAGGCCTTATTCTTATGAGCTCGGCAATGGTCGCTCAAGCTGAATTGGCTGGCAACATCTCGATTAGCAATAACTATATTTGGCGTGGTCTAACTCAAACAACTGATCAACCTGCAATCTCAGGTGGTCTTGACTACTCTCACGACTCAGGCCTGTATATTGGTACTTGGGTATCAAACGTTGAGTATGCAGCAGACGATGCTTTCTCTTATGAGCACGACATGTACGCAGGTTTTGCTGGTGAAACTACAGGTGGCTTGAGCTACGACATCGGTTACCTTTATTATAACTACAACGAAGAAGCTAACTTTGACTTTAGTGAGATTTATGCAAGTTTGGGTTACGCTGGCTTTAGCCTAACCGCATTTGTTTTAGTTGATACCGAAGCAGAAGAAAGTGCTGGCCAAAATGTTATAGGTGAAGATTATGATTTTGGTTTTGGTGAAGCCTACTATATTTCTGCCGATTATGGTTTTGCAATGCCTAATGTTGAAGGTGTTGATGTTGGCCTGCACGTCGGTTATCACGATGGTGATTTTGTAGATGCATTTAACTTTGCTGATGGAACTACAGAATACGTAGACTGGAATGTATCAGTATCTAAAGGTGGTTTTAGCTTTATGGTATCCGGTACAGATCTTAATGAGTCACCTGTGACAGTAAACAACGATGACACAAAATATGTTGTATCTTATGGCATCGATTTCTAGAGTCTAGTTATCTAGTTATAAAAAAGGCCGGTTCTACCGGCCTTTTTTTTGTAACTACTTACGGTTCCTAGCGTCGTTTTTTTAAGCGATCGTGTCCAGCAGTTCCTTCCTGATCTTGTGATAGGAATTCAAACACACTCATTTTTTCCATATACTGTTTATTGTCCTCCTGATTGGCGTTAGAGTCCTCGGATTCACTGTTAGCCATATCTTGACTTGAAAAGCTTTGCAATGCCGCTATGCAGCCACGGCTTGCGGCTAAGGTGGCAGCTTTAACCATCGCCTCAGTTGCTAGTTCATTGTTGGCACGCATTGATGAGACAACTCCAGCTGCAACACCACGACACTCACGATCAAGATCACTGAGTGCCAATGTAGGTGTTAATAGTGTAGCGCCAAGTGTGATTATTAGCAGTTTTTTCATAATTCTATCCTTCAAAGCATTTATATTATTTACAGATTACCTCAACCTTAGTTACGGGTCTAGTTGGTTAGCTCTGTGATCAACTAGCACATCGTGTTGGTATGAGGATGACACAAGTCATTCTACTCGGAAGATCCTACTTATTCGGACTTCAGCTGTACAAAATGCCTGTCACGAAACTTGTTGGGCTGCTGAATTTAATCGTATGGCATTATCAAGATGTTTTAATTAGGCGAATAGTAGCGCTCTTTAGAAGCCAGTGGAAACAAACTTATTGATGTCCTCATCCAGTAATAGTATCTGGCTGTTATTAGGCTTAATGTCAAAAATGGGCAACAACAAATTCAAATTTTAGTCGTTTTAGCATGGTGGTGTTTAACATTCAATAAACATAGCGCAGGATTTCCTCCTCCCACCATAATGAGACCAGGCTTCAATAATTGTTAGCTAGGAGATTTTGATTTTTCGTAAAACTAAGCGAGCCATGTTGATTTTGCTAGTCTGAACTCAGGTCAAGCTTAGGGACAGCATTAGCGTCAACAGCTTCGTGTTCGATATTAGTCATATCCTGATCATCTTCTGTTATGTGAATAAGTTGCCCATTTACTTCTGCGCCCACTGTCATTTCTAATAGCCGGTAATAAACATTACCTTCTATTTTAGCTTTTGGTGCTAATTCTACATGTGACGTTGAATAGACATTACCATTGATGATGCCATTAATAACCAAATTAGGGACTTTAATTTCACCCTGTATCGCACCTTTTTCGCTTAAAGTTAGCACTGCAGAATCATCCTCTTGTGAATAAATATTGCCGTTGACAGTTCCATCCACACGAAGACCACCACTGAAGCTGATATCGCCATTAATTTCTGTACTTTGGCCAATCAGTGTGTCAATTCGGCTAGATTTAGTTTTTGTTTTATTTTTTTTGAACATGGTGTGCCTCAGGGGGGATAGATGGGGTTAGTTGCCAATCAAAGGTGCGAGACAGGAGTGTTTTTTTAGCTTTTTTTATGCTGATAGTAATGAATTTAGTCGATGTACTATCGGCGATTGTAATCTGGCCTTCAATTAGCTGTACAAAACGTAAATTCAAAGGTTGTTTGCTAATAACTGTCGGGTCTTTATCAATGTTAATACTAACTGATCCTGTCATTGGTTTAGTGATTTGTTTGCCTTGTGTGATCACTATACGGTAATTAATAGTATCAGCTTTAAGGGTATCAGCAGTGAGATGAAGTTCTCGGATTTGTAATTTAGCCGATGAAATACCTTGAGTAATATTTTGATAAAAAAGTAACTCTTTATCTAAGGTGAACACCTGATCTTGTAGTGCCATCAATTGTTGCTGAAGTTCTTCGACGGTAGCTTGCTGAATATCGATTTCGTGTAGCTGGCTATTAGATATTTCGTTAAGTGTTTTATTTTGCTGGTGCAAGTCTAACTTCTCTTCACTTAATTGTTGTGTGTTTTGACGGGATAGATTTAAGCTTTTTTGCAAAAAATTTAAGTTTTGTTGCAAGCCAATATTGCCCTCTTTCAGCAAAAACCATTGTGTTGTTGCTGTAATTATGACGGATATTAAAATATAAACGGCGCAGCGATAACGCCGTTCTGGGTGAATAATAACTTTATCGAGTGACGACATGTTTAAGGCAGTGCCGCAATAACATTGATGCCTAGTTTTTCATCAAAGCCAAACATAATATTCATATTTTGAATGGCTTGCCCCGATGCACCTTTGACTAAATTGTCGATCACAGATAAGACAACGACGGTATTACTACCTTGAGGTTGGTGCACTGCGATACGACAAGTATTGGTTGCACGGACACTGCGTGTTTCTGGATGAGAACCTGCCGGCATAATATCAACAAAAGGTTCATCTGCATAACGTTGTTCGAAAAGTGATTGTAAGTCGACAGCCGAAGTCAATTGTCCGTAAAGCGTGGCATGGATCCCTCGAATCATCGGAGTTAGATGTGGCACAAAGGTTAATCCTACCGAGCTCTTACTGGCAAGATTAAGTTCTTGTTCGATCTCAGGTAGATGACGATGGCCAGTAACAGCATAGGCCTTCATGTTTTCAGATGATTCAGTTAAGAGTGATGGTATTGACGCTTTTCGGCCAGCGCCACTAACGCCTGATTTTGTGTCTGCAATGAGATGCATAGGATTGATAATAGCATTTTCTAATAGGGGTAAAAATCCAAGCTGAGTGGCCGTCGGATAACAGCCTGGTACTGCAATAAGTTGTGCTGTTTTAATCTGCTCACGATTAACTTCTGGTAAGCCATAGATAGCTTGTTCTAATAACTCAGGGCAGGTGTGTGGCATGTTATACCAGTGCTGCCACAGTTGAGGATCTTTAAGTCGAAAATCTGCTGAAAGGTCAATCACACGAGTGCCACGTTTAATAAGTTCGGGTACTAGGGCCATAGCAACAGTATGAGGCGTTGCAAAAAATACCACATCACATTCTGCCAGTTGATCGACATCAGGCATAGTGAACATCAGATCTACATGGCCACGTAGATTAGGAAATAGCTCACTGACAGCGGTGCCTGCTTCGGTACGCGATGTAATGACTTTTAAATTAACTTCAGGATGCGTTGCAAGCAGACGTAATAATTCTACTCCGGTGTAACCAGTTGCACCTACGATGCCGATGTTGATCATGATAGTGCGTCTCTAATAACTAAGGTGATGGTGCTGAACGAGCATTAAGCAAGCTTTCCAAATGTTGTTTGAATACTATATGTTCGTGTGTAGTGGCTGTTCGAGTATTTTGCTTAAATTCTAGCTCGGTAATATAGAGTGGGAAAGGATTAGCTGATTTTCGTATATTGAATATAAATTGTGATACCTGCTGAAATAATGCTGGATCGTTCGCTTTACCGGAAAATGTTTTTGGACCACAGACAATGGAACATTCTGAATCAATTTTTGCTGTATCCATAGTGATTTGAACGGGTAAATAATTAGCATTGGTATCGGCTGCTTGTGCAAGTGCCAGTGCTTTTAAAGACCACTCACCATTAATATGAGGCAGTTTATAAAAAAGTGGCTTATTAGCTGATTTTGAGGTGGCAACAGCACTAAGAAATTGGTTTAAATTTGTTAGCAGTGTGCTTTCTTTTAATCCTGTTGGCTTTAATTTATCAAGGTGGCCCAATTCATCGAGTACATACACATTAGACTGTGATTTCTGAGTATCTATAAATACACGAATTTGTTTTGTATCTTGAGCTTTGAGTAATAGGCTATATAAACCATCGACGTCTAAATTGTCATCAACACGTGTTGCAGCAAAATGTGGACGTGTTAGCGACAATACGGTATTCAGATCATAACGGCCACTATAATGTGTAGCATCCACCTTCTTTTTCTGCCAATGGATGCGACTGATTTTACCACCTACTTCTAGCAGATAGATGCCGTATTCTGAATGTGTTTGAAAATGTAGACTCATATCTTTTGCGGTTGCTGCTAAGCGTTTCATGATGCTCGAAGCAAATTGTGGCGTTGGGCACCAGCAGTCGATATGACTGTTGTGTGAGCTATCCGTTTGCCAGCGTAGCAATCCTGCTAATATTTCGGCTGTTGCGCTATCGCCATCATGACTTAAATAATGCCATTCTTTATTGTCAGGGCTAGCTAATACCCCTAAGTTTAAAATCATATTGCGTCGGTGATAGCCATAATTTAGTGGGTCTCGAAGGCGTAATGCAAGCTTCATATCTTGGTGTTTGTATGCTTCTTCAGGCGTTTTCTCGCAATTAGCTATCATTAACCAATTTAAGTTAGTGTCAGATGGAGATTTTACTGCTAAAGGTGATTGTACTAGGTATTCGACTAAGCCATAAACCGCCGTACTAGCAATGTTGCTAGTATTCGGTACCAATTTTATACGAGTGAATTTAGACAATGCACCGTTAATGATGGCCCAAGCAATTATCGGTGGAAGTGATGCGTTACTGTGTAATGGAGAAAACACTTCGCCTTTTTTTAACGTGGCACGTTCAATTTCATTAATATGCCACTGCTGTGTGGCTGCTTCATACTCGATAAATAGGGTATCTTCTGAAGTCTCGGGAATAAATACCGCAGGTAAACAAGGAATAACACCGGCGGGGCTGTCAAAAGTAGTTTGATATGCTTTTTGCAATTTAACTACGTTTTTAGCGGCATCAGGTGCATGTTTTTTAGCGAAGACAGCTATGCTGTCATTTAAGGTCTTTATTAATGTTTTGGTCAGATTAAATTCACTGAGTCGGAGACGAATGACGGCTTGGTTTCGATGGTCTAATTCACGTAATTCTTTAGCTTCCCATTGCCATTGATTGACAAGGTCGAGAATGCCTTCTCTTCGCCAAGGATGACGAGGTGACTTGACAGTGGTTGACAAGCGTTCGTTACAAATAAGGTATAAAGACCGACGTAATAAATGAGCTGATTGCGGTGATAATTTTTCTGAAAGTAATTCAAACTTTAGCAATAAAGGATCACAGAAAAAAGGATTGGTTTCGTTGTTATAAATACGTTGCTTATAGCGTGTTGACAGCCATAAGTTATTGCTGAAATTAGCCAGCAATGATTGTTGATAAAATAATTCTAAATAGCCTAGCAGCCCATTTTCAATAGTGAGTAAACTCGCTTTGATTGCGCTATCGGTGGCAACGGATGGTGACCGATTAGTTAGGGGACCAAAGTCAAGTAAACTAAGTTCTTTGGAGTGATCTGCCATGATTTGGCGAGCATGCGTTGCATAGTCTTGTTCTTGAATAGGGCTTATTAGCCACCATAAAGGTAGGCAGCCGGCTAGGATAAGGCCGCTGCTATAGAGTCTATCGAGATCATCGGTTTCAATCTTGTGTTCTGTAACCGCAGTATCATTTAGCAAACGGGCGTTAAGCTTAATACCCAATGATTTAGCAAACTTTATGACGTCATGTAACTTTGTTTTAAGTAATTGTGTTTGCTCATCACTATTATTTGAAGAATAAATTAGCCATAAATCAAAGTTTGGTTCTGAGGGATAATCTAGGGCTCCTAGATCATTTATTAAATATAAGCCCTGAATAGGATATTTATCGAAAGTTTTTTTGGTATATGCAAGGGTAGGCTGATATTTTTTGGCGAAGCTTAACAAGGCATCACTAGGTTGATAATCAACAATACCAAAAGGTGCACCTTCAACATAGCAGGGCAGTGCCGGATCATTTGATTGAAATATTAATGGTAGAAGTTCCAAAAAGGATTGCTGTTGTTTGGGAGCAAGCTCAACTAATCGCTCTATTCTCGAGCGGTTATGTGCATTAAATAACTTAGCTATTTCAGGTAGTTCCATTTGAGTCAACTTCTTCTTATTTATTAATTAATGTCTGAAATGACGAATGCCTGTGAACACCATTGCAATACCATGCTCATCGGCTGCAGCAATAACCTCGTCATCGCGCATTGAACCGCCGGGTTGAATAACAGCACTAATTCCTGCTTCAGCGGCGGCATCTAAACCATCACGGAATGGGAAAAAAGCATCTGAGGCCATCACGGCTCCCGGAACGGTTAGGCCAGCATCTTCTGCTTTAATTCCAGCTATTCGACTACTCACTACGCGGCTCATTTGACCCGCTCCAATGCCAACAGTTTGTTGCTTGCTGACATAAACGATGGCATTTGATTTAACAAATTTAGCCACACGCCATGCAAACAATAAGTCTTGCATTTGATCTGGAGTAGGTATTTTTTTTGTGACGGCTTTAAGTTGGTCTTGTGTAACGAGAACAGTATCACGATCTTGAACTAATAAGCCGCCAGTCACCCGCTTGTAATCTAGGCCGTCAGCTTGTTGTGCTGGAAACTCGCCACAGCAAAGTAGACGAACATTCTTTTTACTGCTGATCACTTGTTTTGCTTCATCACTGATAGAGGGCGCAATGATGACTTCAACAAATTGACGATCAACAATAGCTTGGGCTGTCTTGGCATCTAGTTCACGGTTAAAAGCGATAATACCACCAAATGCTGAAGTGGTATCTGTTTGGTAAGCTAAGTCATAAGCTGTTAATAAATCATTAGCCGTCGCTACGCCACAAGGGTTTGCATGTTTTACGATGACACAAGCAGGTGCCTCTGGGAACGACTTAACACATTCGAGTGCAGCATCGGTGTCAGCGATATTGTTGTATGAAAGTGCTTTACCTTGAATTTGAACTGCGGCGCTAATCGTACCTGCTTCTGGCTTAGCTTCTGTATAAAATGCCGCTTTTTGATGCGGATTTTCACCATAACGCATATCTTGAGATTTATGCAGTTGACGGTTAAATGTACGAGGGAAATCAGCATCAGCAGCTTCGGTGATTTTACCTAAATAATTGGCAATCGCTCCATCATAATGAGCGGTATGTTCAAATGTTTTTACAGCTAAATCAAAGCGAGTGGCATCATCAACGCCGCCGCTAGTTTCTATCTGATTAAGGACTCGACTGTAATCACTAGGATCAATCAACACTGTAACAGAGGCATGATTTTTAGCTGCAGCACGCAACATGGTTGGACCACCGATATCGATATTTTCAATCGCCATTGCTAAGGTGCAATCATCACGCATAATAGTGGTTTCAAAGGGGTATAAATTGACCACAACTAAGTCGATAGGCGCAATATCATGTTCAGCCATAATAGCTTCATCAATGCCACGACGACCTAATAAACCACCGTGAATTTTAGGGTGCAAAGTTTTGATTCGACCATCCATCATTTCAGGAAAGCCAGTATGTTCTGATACTTCTTTTACCGTGAGGCCTGCTTGTTGTAACAACTTGGCTGTGCCACCTGTAGACAGTAATTCGACACCAAGACGGCTAAGTTCTTGAGCCAGTGCTAATACCCCCGTTTTATCTGACACACTTAATAATGCACGTTGGATTGTATTCATTTCTAATCTCTAAAATTTAAGGGGCAGTTATGAGCTGCTTTTTTGCCTAGAACAAAAAAGGATCATAAACCGTAAGTTTTTAATTTTTTACGCAGGGTGCCGCGATTAAGCCCTAAAAGCTCGGCAGCACGACTTTGGTTGCCATTAGTGTGTTCAAGTGTTGCCTTGAATAAGGGGGCTTCAACTTCGGCTAATAACATTTCATAAAGGTTGGCAGCAGGATGGCCATCCAAGTTTTTAAAATAATCTCTGAGGGCGGTTTCGACACACTCGCTAAGGGGCGCATGTGTTAATTCTTCGGCAACTCCTAAGTTGAAGCAGGCGGCTACAGTGTTATTTAAATCTGTCATGCGGCAATCGTATCCTGTTCAAGTTGAGCAAAAAACTGCTCTGTGAAATCAAGTTGCTGTTGTGGTTGCTCAAGTGTATTCATATGTTGACGGAAAGGATTACCATCTCGTAGTCCTTTGCTGTACCACGCAATATGTTTACGTGCCATGCGTACGCCTGAATATTCCCCATAAAACTCGTAAAGGGTATGTAAATGTTCGATCAATATTTCACTTACTTCATTAAGCGGTGGTGGAGGAAGGTGTTCGCCATGCAGTAAAAAATGGTTCATCTGTTTGAATATCCACGGATTACCCTGAGCTGCACGACCAATCATCACCGCATCAGCTTGGGTATAAGCCAATACTTGTTGTGCTTTTTCTGGGGTAGAAATATCCCCGTTAGCAATGACAGGTATTGAAATTGCAGACTTGATTTGGGCTATAGTATCGTATTCTGCTTCGCCACGATAGGCATCAGCACGAGTTCGACCATGTACGGCTAAGGCCTGAATACCTGCCTGTTCGGCGATACGAGCAATGGCCACACCATTACGATGATCTCTATCCCAACCTGTACGAATTTTTAGCGTCACCGGAACATTCACCGCGGTGACAACCGCTTCCAAAATTTCAGCAACTAATTTTTCATTTTTTAATAATGCTGATCCCGCCATTACATTGCAGACTTTCTTGGCAGGACAGCCCATATTGATATCAATAATATGAGCGCCCTGATCAACATTATGTTGAGCTGCTTCAGCCATCATTTCAGGATCAGTTCCTGCAATTTGGATTGAACGAGGCTCTGGTTCACCATCATGATTAGCACGTAATAATGATTTTTTACTTGCCCATAAGGCTTTGTTAGCTGTAATCATTTCAGATACCACCATGCCGGCACCTAAACGACGGCATAATTGCCGAAAAGGACGATCTGTTACCCCAGCCATTGGCGCTAGAAATAAATTATTGGGCAAAGTATAAGGCCCTATCTTCATCGCTAAATCAGTCACGTCGCTGTCCAACAATGCGAGTCCATTCATCTTCTAAGACAGCAGGCTGCATAGCAAACCAAGCTTGATAACTTTGGCTTACTGACTCCGCTTGTACATCTAAGATACCCGACAGGATGATGGTTGCACCTGGTTTAGTTAAACTGGCTAAACGTGCTGACAGTGATTGTAATGGTCCTGCCAAAATATTAGCTAATAATAAATCGGCCGGTTGGTCAGGACACTCGTCAGGAAAGTATGTCTCGATTTGAACACCATTACGTGCTGCATTGGCTTGGGTGGCTTGCAGAGCTTGTGGATCGGTATCTACTCCAATGACTTTTTTAGCACCTAATAGAGCTGCAGCAATAGCTAAAATGCCAGAGCCACAACCATAATCAATGACATATTTACCCCTCACATCTGCCTGATCTAACCAGTTTAAACACAGTGCGGTTGTCGGATGTGTCCCAGTGCCAAAGGCTAAGCCGGGATCTAACATGATATTTACCGCATCTGCTTCGGTCGGTGATAGCCAGCTTGGGCAGATCCATAAACGCTCACCAAAACAGATAGGTTTAAAGCTATCCATCCATTCACGTACCCAATCTTTATCTTCCACAGCTTCAATACGATAATTAGGAACTATCTGAGGTCTTAACTTAGTAGATAAGTGGGCAATGACTTCACTTGTATCTTGCTCAGCATCAAATAAAGCAACAACATTAGTTGCTGCCCAAAGTGGAGTCGTACCTATTTCTGGTTCATAAATAGGTTGATCAGCATTGTCTTGAAAAGTCACTGCCGCGGCACCACACTCTGACAGTGCATCTGAAAGCCTATCGGCCGCATCAGGCGTGCTATCAAATATAAATTGAATCCAAGCCATTAAATACCTAATTTCTTTTCAAGATAGTGAATATTTGTTCCACCGGTTTGGAAGTTAGTATCATTCATAATCGTTTGATGTAAGGCAACGTTGGTTTTAATGCCTTCAATGCCGATTTCTCCAAGTGCCGTTTGCATACGTGATAATGCTGATTCACGTGTTGGCCCATATGAAATTAGCTTACCGATCATTGAATCATAGTTTGGTGGTACACGGTAGCCACTGTATACATGTGAATCCATACGAATACCTACACCACCCGGCGCATGATAATGAGTAATGGTTCCAGGGCTAGGCATAAATGTTTTGGCATCCTCAGCATTGATACGACACTCGATAGCATGGCCATTAAGGATAATGTCTTCTTGAGTGAAAGGCAGTGGTTTACCTGCAGCTATCTGAATTTGTGTTGCAACTAAATCAATGCCTGAAATTTGTTCTGTAATGGTGTGTTCTACCTGAATTCTGGTATTCATTTCGATGAAATAAAACTCACCATCTTGGAATAGAAATTCAAAGGTACCCGCGCCATGATAGTCGATTCGTATACAAGCATCGGCACAAATTTTACCCATTTTGGCACGCAACTCTGGCGTAAGTCCAGGTGCAGGAGCCTCTTCAACTACTTTTTGATGACGACGTTGCATAGAACAATCACGTTCGCCTATATGAACAGCATGGCCATGTTGATCGGCCAATACTTGGAACTCAACATGACGAGGGTTTTCTAAAAACTTTTCCATGTAAATCATGTCATTAGCAAATAATGATTTAGATTCGCTACGTGTTAATGCGATGGCATTTAATAAATGAGCTTCACTGTGAACGACGCGCATACCTCGACCGCCACCGCCACCTGAAGCTTTGATAATGATTGGGTAACCAATTTCTTTAGCTAGGCGATGGTTGGTCGTATCATCATCACCCAGAGGGCCATCAGAACCAGGTACACAAGGTACACCAGCTTCATTCATTGCTGCAATGGCAGAAACTTTGTCACCCATTAGGCGAATCGTTTCAGATTTAGGGCCAATAAATATAAACCCACTTTGTTCTACACGCTCAGCAAAATCAGCATTTTCAGATAAAAATCCGTAACCTGGGTGAATTGCTGATGCATCAGTAATTTCAGCTGCACTGATCAGAGCAGGCACGTTCAAATAGCTCTGGGCAGAGGGTGCAGGTCCGATGCAAACGGTTTCGTCAGCTAATAAAACGTGTTTTAAATCACGATCCACATCTGAGTGAACAGCAACCGTCTTAATGCCTAATTCTTTGCAGGCGCGTAGGATTCGAAGGGCAATTTCACCTCGATTGGCAATGAGAATTTTCTCGATCATAATGTTTCTTTATCCGTAGTTGGAGATATCAAAGTTCATCTTTCGGTACTGTTTATTCAATGATAACTAAAGGCTCACCAAATTCAACGGGATGACCATTCTCAACCAGAATTGCTTTTACAACACCACTACGGTCAGATTCAATTTGGTTAAACATTTTCATTGCTTCGATAATGCAGATTACATCGCCTTCAGAAACGGATTGACCAACTTCAATAACGGGGCCTGATTCAGGTGATGATGAGCGATAGAAAGTACCTACCATTGGTGATTTAACTGCTTTGTCGAAGTTAGTGGCAGGAGGGGCCTCGATGATCGCAGGAGCTACTGGCTCTACGACGGGTGATGGAGCAACAGGTGCAAAAGCTTGTTGTTGCATTGCTTGAGCTGGCATCATGATCGGTGCAGTGGCACTTGCACGACTAATGCGGACTGATTCTTCACCTTCTTTAATTTCAATTTCTGCTACATCTGATTCTTGAATTAAATCGATCAGTTTTTTTATCTTACGAATATCCATTTAAATAACCTTATTTAGTGGTGTGTTTTATAGCTGCTTGCAGAGCAAGTTCATAACCTTGAGATCCTAAACCACAGATTACGCCAATAGCAATGTCTGAGAAATAGGAGTGATGTCTAAATGTTTCGCGTGCATGGACATTGGATAGATGTACCTCGATAAAGGGTACTTCAATGGCAGATAGTGCATCGCGGAGAGCAATGCTAGTGTGCGTAAATGCAGCCGGATTAATAATGATAAAGCTGGTGTCGTCACTGCGAGCAGCATGTATTTTATCGATTAGTTGATGTTCGGCATTTGATTGAAAGCTTTCGAGTTGATATCCAGCGACAATGGCTTGTGAAGTTAAGCGTTGGCTTAGCTCTAGAAGTGTATCCGCTCCATAATGCTCAGGCTCCCGCGTTCCAAGAAGATTCAAGTTAGGGCCGTGCAACACTAAAATTTTTGACATTGTGATGTTTTCGCCATCTAAGTTTAAGTAGACGAATACTGCACTAATGGTTAATTTTTGTCCAGCTATTTAACCGAAAAATAAGCTTTATATAACTGATTTCGACGAAATAGTGTGTTTTTCGAGTTACAATTGACCTATTGGTAGCTTTTTAAGATGTTCAATAAGTGCAGAAGCATTGACACCACCGATTAAACGATGTTTTGAGTATTCGATACCGTTATTATCAAAAAATAACAGGGTGGGTGGGCCAAATAGACCAAAGTGTTTTAAAAGTGCTTTATGTTCTGCCGTGTTATCAGTCATATCAAACTGTATCAATGTGGTATTGGTTAATGCTGCAGCGACAGAAGGATCTTGAAAAGTGGTTGCTTCCATTTTTTTGCAGTCGACACACCAGTCAGCATAAAAATCAAGCATGATAGCCTGCGTCGATTGGTCGAGCTGTTGTTGAAGTTGAGTTAAATTGCTGACCTGTATAAATGCTAGGCCATCACTATTTAGCCTATTGTTTTGTTCAGCTTGGCCAACGAGTTTTAAGGGCTGCCAAATATTCTGACTGCCGCTGGCGCCGCCGATAATTAACAGACCACCATAGATTAATAAGATAAGCCCCAGGCCTTTCCACAGTTTTTGCCAACCGTTGCTGTCAATATTAAGTGTATTTAGGGCGCCAAGATAAACGGCTGTAACAATAAGCAACGTTCCCCATAAGAATAAGCTTACCCAACCAGGAATGATACGTTCTAAAAGCCAAATGGCAAGTCCGAGCATTAAAATGCCAAAAATTGACTTGATAGTATTCATCCAGTTGCCAGCTTTTGGTAATAGCGATCCAGCGGAGGTACCAATCACTAATAGCGGTAACCCCATGCCCATACTGAGCATAAATAAAGCGGTGCCGCCTAAAACTGGGTCACCTTGTTGGCCGATAAAAATAAGTGCTCCAGCCAATGGAGGGGCTAAACAAGGACCGACAATTAAGCCCGACAATAAACCCATTATTGCTGCGCCAGCCAAACTACCACCTTGTTGTTTGTGGCTGATCTGATGTAACCGGTGTTGTATTGCCTGGGGTAATTGAAGTTCAAATAAGCCGAACATTGACAGTGATAAAATGACAAATAAGCCACTAAAACTACCAATAATCCAAGGGTTTTGGAACATGGCTTGAAGGTTTTCCCCTAATAATCCAGTCATGATGCCGGCTGCAGTGTAGGTAACTGACACCGCTAATATATATGTCAAAGAGAGGAAAAAGGCACGATGGGTAGTGATACGTTCACCACCACCCACAATGATACTGGATAAAATGGGGATCATTGGAAATACGCAGGGGGTGAAGGCAAGCAATAATCCCAAGCCAAAAAAGCCCAGTAGGATCGTTATTAGGCCATCTTCAGCAAGACTTTTTGCAATTCGATCTTGCTCTGCTATCTCGGATATAGGCTGCTGGTTTACTGGCTTATTTGATTTTAAAGTTGTTGATGGTTCAACCTTCACTATTGACTGACTATCAGTCTCTACCACTGCTGATAATGCGAGTAAGATGGTTTTGCTGGTTGGTGGATAACAAATGTTAAAGGTTTCAGAGCAGCCTTGATAATAAGCTTTCAGTGCTATTTGTTGGCTTTCTTTGCTGCGTTTAAGAGGTAAAACCACATCGGTATCATGATGATAAACCTTACTAAGGCCAAAAATCTCATCTACTTTATTTTCACCAGCAGGGAGTGAAAATAGTGCTAGTTCTGTCGTTGCACTGTCGATGAGCTCAAAGCGAATTTTGTCGCGATAAAGATAATTACCTTCTGCAATTTGCCAGCGAGCTAAAAGTGTATTGGCATCTTTAGTTTCAGCGGAAAAAATAAAGGCTTGATCAACATCGGGCGGTGTTTCAAAATCATTTCCTAGCCCAAGACTATCTAATAGACCAGATCGCGCTTGAACGCTAAAAGCAATAAGCAAAAACAATAAAAAGAAATATTTTATCATAAGTAGCATTGGCCGCTAAAAGGTATGTTTAGATAGACAATCTTAACAAGTGTTCGTTACAGCATACAGCGCAATTAACTAATAAATCGTGTAAAACGGTCATAATCTTGTAATAATTCTACAAAACTTTCATCTAGTAAAGGTTCACCCTTGTGGAAATAAAAACCATACATCAGCTTGAAACACAGGCAATAAAAAAAAGCCATAATGAGCTGGGCCGAATAGGTTTTGCTTTATTCTTTCTAGTCGGTATTTTAGCTTATAGTTTTGCTACCAGTGGCGGCGTACCCAATCACCTGTTCTTAGCTATCGCCGCCGTTTTTGGTGGTTATATGGCGATGAATATTGGTGCCAATGATGTAGCCAACAATGTTGGGCCAGCCGTAGGCTCAAAAGCGTTGACTATGGGTGGTGCAATTGTGATAGCAGTGATTTTTGAGGCTGGTGGTGCCTTTATTGCTGGTGGCGACGTTGTGTCGACTATTAAAAAAGGCATTATTGATATTAATGGCTTTAATGGCGATACCGATAGCTTTTTATGGGCGATGATGGCGGCCTTATTGGCTGCAGCATTGTGGTTAAATGTCGCTACAATGGCAAAAGCCCCTGTGTCGACAACCCACTCTATCGTCGGAGGAGTGATGGGTGCTGGTATTGCCGCTGCAGGATTTGGGATTGTTAACTGGACTACGATGGCAAAGATCGCTAGTTCATGGGTTATCTCCCCTCTCATCGGTGGCATAATTGCAGCGGGATTTTTACTTGCAATTAAAAAAACCATTGTATTTCGTGAAGATAAAATTAGTGCATCGTACATTTGGGTGCCTTATTACGTTGCCATAATGGCATGGGCTTTTGTGACCTATTTAGTGCTCAAAGGTCTAAAATCAATTTGGCCTAATATTCTAGCCTTTAATAATGAGATGCTATTTTTTACGGTCGAAATAACTAAGAAACCCAGCTTTATCACAGCAGCACTTTTAGGTACTGTCGCTGGGGTGATGGTTTATTTTATTGTTAAGAGATCGCTTAAAGCTAAATTGCATCGTTTAAATAATGATCGTGCTAGTGTCAATGAATTATTCACTATTCCGCTTATTTTTGCCGCCGCATTGCTCAGTTTTGCTCATGGTGCAAATGATGTCGCTAATGCAATTGGGCCGTTAGCAGCGATTAATGATGCTGTCATGACTGGGGGGATATCAATGAAAGCGGGCATTCCTTTCTGGGTTATGGGTGTAGGTGCGCTTGGTATAGCGATAGGTTTAGCCTTGTATGGCCCTCGACTGATTAAAACTGTCGGTAGCGAAATTACCGAATTAGATCAGATGCGTGCGTTTTCGATCGCAATGGCTGCTGCGATCACGGTGATTATTGCCAGTCAATTAGGACTGCCAGTGAGTTCTACTCATATCGCGATTGGTGGTGTATTTGGTGTTGGATTTTTACGAGAATGGCTTGATTCTTCAATTAGCATTGAATCTGAAATAAAACACGACAAGGAAGAGCTTGAAGCGGAAAAAAAACAGCGTAATGCCTTACAGCATGAGCTTAGAGATCTAGGCCAAAAAGCGGTTAAATCAAGCGAAGACTATCAACGTATTTCAGCGCTTTACCTTGCCATTGACGAAGAAAAAGACGCCATTAAATTGGTTAAAAAAGAACTGAAAAAAGACGAGAAAACCTTATATGTTAAACGTGATGCGATTAAAAAAATTATAACGGCCTGGGTGATTACTGTGCCGGCAGCAGCAGTATTGGCTGCTGCTGTGTTTTATATGATTAAGGGTGTTATGACCTAGGTTTATGGGATGAAACGCGCACAGAATATACTTAAATCGATATTTGGCTATGATCAGTTTCGGCACGATCAGCATGAAATTATTCAGGCGATATTAAATGGCGATGATGCGCTAGTATTGATGCCGACGGGCGGTGGTAAATCTTTGTGCTACCAAATCCCTGCATTGGTACGAGAGGGTACAGCTATTGTAATCTCACCGCTAATAGCACTGATGCAGGATCAGGTCGATGCCCTACGTCAGCTGGGTATTAAAGCCGCCTTTCTTAACTCAAGCTTGAGCGGAGACAAGGCCTATAGTATTCAGCAACAGCTTATTAATGGTGAACTTGACCTACTATATGTTGCACCAGAACGCCTGCAAAATAGTGCTATGTTAGCGTTGCTAGATCGCTGTGAATTATCCTTGTTTGCGATTGATGAAGCACATTGCGTTTCACAGTGGGGCCATGATTTTCGACCAGATTATCAACAACTAAAATTACTACATCAACGATATCCTACTGTACCTAGAATCGCCCTTACGGCGACTGCTGATCAGCGTACGCGTGATGAAATAATTAGCCAGCTGCAATTAGATAAAGCGCGCATTTTTGTTAATAGTTTTGATCGACCTAATATTCACTACGCTATCTCCGAAGGAAATAATGCCAAACAGCGATTGTGGCAATTTATCCAAGATAATCATGCTCAGGATGCCGGAATTATTTATTGCTTATCGCGTAAAAAAGTAGAAGAAACGGCAAGTTGGCTAGCAGATAAAGGTCGCACTGCTCTGCCATATCATGCCGGATTGCCACAGCAGGTTCGCCAAGGCAATCAGCAGCGCTTTTTACGAGACGAAGGGGTGATTATCGTCGCCACGATTGCTTTTGGTATGGGGATTGATAAACCTGATGTACGGTTTGTGGCCCATCTGAATTTACCTAAAAGTATTGAGGCTTATTATCAAGAGACAGGCCGTGCTGGCCGTGATGGTGCTCCAGCGAATGCGTGGATGGCTTATGGTTTGCAGGATGTCATTACCCTGCGGCAGTTTATGCAAGACTCCACGGCGGATCAAGCGCATAAACAAATGGAACATCACAAGCTGGAATCGATGCTAGGTTTGTGTGAGCTCATCACTTGCCGGCGACAATCCTTACTTATTTATTTTGATGAAGCCAGTCCAGAGCCCTGTGGCAATTGTGATAACTGTCTGCAACCGCCAGCAAAGTGGGATGGCACTGAAGCAGCACAAAAGGCACTGTCTTGTATTTATCGAACAGGCCAACGTTTTGGGGTAAACTACATTGTCGATATTTTGCATGGCAAAGAGGACGAACGTATACAAAAAAATGGCCACGATAAAATCAGTACATTTGCTATAGGCAAAGATATGTTAATTACTGAATGGCGGAGCTTGTTTAGGCAGTTGATTGCGCTTGGTTATATCGATATCGATGTTGAGCGCCATGGGGCACTTTGCCTCACTGATAAATGTCGTTTATTGTTACGTGGCCAACAAACCTTAGAGTTAAGAAAACAAGTTAAACAAGAAAAAATGACCAAAGATAAAAAGCAGAAATTGGCTGTGCGACCTCAAGATCAACCTTTATGGGAAGCATTACGTGCTTTACGCACCTCATTAGCTGAAGCAGCTGGTCTGCCGCCTTATGTTATTTTTCACGATGCCACTTTACAAGAAATGGTTAAAAAAAGACCTCTCACGGAGCAGGATCTCAACAGGATAACTGGTGTTGGTGGACAAAAATTAGCGCGTTACGGTGAGATCTTTCTTGCTGAAATCAGCCAATACCCACTATCTGAATTATTAGATAATCGACTCAGTGCGACCGTTAATGAAAGCTTGATGTTATACCAACAAGGTATGGAGGTAGTACTGATAGCACAAAAACGTGAGGTCAAAGCGAGTACTATCTATACTCACTTGGCTGATGCAATTGAAGTTGGTTTGCTAGATGCCTATAAGGTAACAGGGTTATCTAAAGCCGAATTTGATGAAATCGTATTTGTGATCGAAGGCCAAGAAGATCAAGAAAAAGGGCGATTGAAGCCAGTTTATGATGAATTGGCTGGCGAGTATGACTATGGTGTTTTAAAGTGTGTACAGGCAGCCATTTAACGCAGTGTTATAAATCTGTAACATTTAGTCGTTAAGATAGGAAGATTAAGCAACGGTCAGAGGCATAAGTAGTGACAATAACGATTTTAGTAGTAGAAGATGATATCGCCATTAGAGATATGCTCTGTTTTTCACTCAAACAATCGGGTTATGCCTGCATAGCAGCAGCTGATGCTGAGCAAGGTCTAGACTGTTTAAAAATACAGCAACCTGACTTGATTTTATTGGATTGGATGTTACCTGGAATTGATGGCATTGAATTTATTCGTCGCTTACGCGCCAATGAATCTGTCGCCAATATTCCCGTTATTATGTTGACTGCAAAAGGTGAAAGTGAAGACTTAGTCAAAGGACTAAGTGTGGGCGCTGATGATTATGTTAATAAACCTTTCTCTCCACCAGAATTGGTTGCTCGAATTAAGGCCGTTTTACGCCGTTGTAGTCCTGCTGACATAGAAGGTAAAGAGACTATTGAGTGCGACCAATTAGTGTTAAATACTAAAAGTTATCGTGTCACGGTAGAAGGTGAACGCATTGATTTGGGACCGACAGAGTTTCGCTTGTTACATTTTTTTATGAAAAATGCTGATCGTGCTTATAGCCGAGGACAGTTGCTAGATTATGTCTGGGGTGACACCATCTATATTGAAGAGCGTACAGTTGATGTGCATATTCGCCGTCTTCGTAAAGTATTAGAACCTTCGGGTTATGAAGGTTTAGTTCAAACTGTACGAGGTGTAGGTTATCGATTTTCAGCTGAAAAGTAAGGCTCTCTAAATGCAATGGGATTATTGGCGATTATTTGCAATAGTCAGTTTATCAGGCTTTGTTGGTCTGCTATTTGGCCAGATGATGACCTTTATGTTTTTGGCCTCATTTGCCTATGCATTGTGGCTGCAAAACAGCTGGTTTCAACTGTGGATATGGTTAAAAAAGCCCAAAAAAAATCGGTCGCCTTCAGCTGATGGTGTAATTGATGATGTGTGTCGACAGATTGAGCATGTTCGGCAGCAAAATAACTCACGTAAAAAGAAATTAGCCGGCTATTTGAAGCGATTTCAATCAGCGACAGCCGCACTGCCGGATGGCATTATTGTTTTAGGTGAGCATGACCAAGTAGATTGGTCTAATCATTCCGCTGAGGTCCTCTTAGGCATCCATTGGCCAAGAGATAGTGGTGTTCGAATTAATAACCTAGTGCGCGATCCAAACTTCCAGCAGTTACTGAGCGATCCTCTTAATGAAGGTGGCATTGCAACCATCACTTCGCCGCATAATTCAGCGGTGCAATTAGAAATGAAGATCGTAAAATATATGGGCAACGGTCGAATGGTAATTGCCCGTGACATGACACAAACAATTAAATTACAACGTATGCGACGTGATTTTGTAGCCAATGTATCCCATGAATTAAGAACCCCGCTAACCGTATTACGTGGCTACTTAGATATAATGTCAGAAAACAGTTCAGCTGATCAGTGGTCAACTGTTTTACCGGTAATGCGTCAGCAAAGTGATCGTATGCACATAATGATTAAAGATTTGCTGTCCTTATCACAGTTGGAAACGGGTGAAAAAGTGCTACATCCAATGCCAATCGAGATGAGTACATTTCTGAACGCTATTCTTGAAGATGCAAAGCGTTTAAAACATTTTTGTGATCATGATTTGCAATTGGGCACCATCAATGAGCAATGGTTAATAGCAGATCCAGAAGGGTTACGCAGTGCAGTGTCTAACCTTGTATTTAATGCCGTAAAATATTCGCCAGCTAGCTGCAAAATAGAGATAAGTTGGCTGATCGATAAGAATAAGGCCTGCATCATAGTGCAGGACCAAGGAGATGGCATTGCCGAGCATCACCTTGAGCGATTAACTGAACGTTTTTATCGTGTAGATACTGGCCGAGCTTCCGCTGCTGGTGGAACAGGACTGGGTTTAGCCATTGTCAAACATATATTGCAACGTCATGATGCCGAGCTCAATATTTCGAGTGAATTAGGTGTAGGTAGCCGGTTTTCTTGCTGTTTCCCAATGACAGGAATTATTGATAAACCTATGGTGTAAAGCAATTTATTTAGCCTTGTCACATAACTGTCATAATTATTTCATACTCTTGTCATACTTAACCGGGATACTTCTTCCTGTAATTTGATTACTACTTATTTTTATTTGGGAGTTGGACAAGCATGTTAAAGAAAAAATTAGCAATTTTAGGCGCCGCGGTAACGTTGGCTTTTTCTGCGACTACTTTTGCAGCCGACGTTGATTCTGCGTTAGCTGATTATGAAAAAGTGAGCGGCATTTCAGGAAGTTTATCAAGTGTAGGGTCTGATACCTTAGCAAACTTGATGACACTTTGGGCTGAAGAGTTCAAACGTGAATACCCTAATGTTAGCATTCAAATTCAAGCAGCGGGTTCATCAACTGCACCGCCAGCATTGACTGAAGGCACGTCAAACTTTGGTCCAATGAGCCGTAAAATGAAAGACAAAGAAAATGCGGCATTTGAAGCTAAATATGGCTACAAAGCGACACCAATTCGGGTTGCGATAGATGCCTTAGCCGTTTATGTGCACAAAGATAATCCGATTGAAGGCTTAAGTATTCCTCAAGTAGATGCAATCTTCTCTGCAACACGAAAATGTGGTAACCCTGAAGATATTACTGACTGGAGTCAGCTTGGTGTCGATTTAGGCAGTATTCAGCTTTACGGTCGTAATTCAGTATCTGGTACTTACGGCTATTTTAAGAAAAAAGCATTATGTAAAGGCGATTACAAAGATAGCGTTAATGAGCAACCAGGTTCAGCATCCGTCGTTCAAGGTGTAACTAAGTCATTAAATGGCGTTGGTTATTCAGGGATCGGTTACAAAACTTCTGGCGTTAAAGCGGTAGCATTAACCAAAAAACCTGGTCAACCGTTTATCGAAGCATCAAAAGCGAACGCTGCAAATGGTACTTACCCACTTTCACGTTACCTTTACGTTTATGTAAACAAAGCGCCTAACAAACCGTTAGCGCCTATTGACCGTGAATTTATTACAATGATTCTAGCTAAAGTGGGTCAAAAAGTAGTAATTAAAGATGGTTACGTTCCATTACCAGCTTCAGTGGTAGCAAAAGAACTTGAAAAATTAAACTAAGTTTTTTCTAAAATATAAGTTTAAATGCCTCGTACAATTTTTGTTCGAGGCATTTTATTGTCAATTATAATAAAAAATTAATTGGACACAGTCTGTTTTTTATTGTGTTATGGCGGGCAAGTTGGGTAATAACTCGACTAGGTAAATGAGCTTATTCAGCTCAATTTTATAATGGTATCTGATTTTATGGTTCAACATTCATTGCAACATAGCGTGTTACCTGCACCTGACTCCCCAGTAGCTATACGCCGTCGTGCTTGGCGTGAATTTAAAGATCGTTGTGCTAAATATGGCGTGGCGATAGGGGGTGTATCTGTTATATTTGCTATCGTGCTGATTTTTTTCTATTTGTTATATGTAGTCATGCCATTATTTTCTGGTGCTGACATAAGTACCGAAGCTGAATACAAAACACCGATCACCAATAGCAGCTACTTGACTTTAAATGAATATAATGATGTAGCGTTAAGCATAGATATGCTAGGTAAGGTTGAATTTTTTGAAGCGAAGAGTGGCCAATCTATTCTCAATGTTATTTTGCCCTTACCTGAACTGGCTAATATTAGTAGTTTTAGTAAAGGATCGGCTTCAACTGGAGTTTTTGCTTATGGTTTTGATGATGGTAAAGCCTTAGTCTTCAAACAAGATTACAAAATAAGCTATCCGGTCGGCAATACACGAAAAATTACACCATCAATCATTTACCCACTAGGTGAGCAATTAAAAACAGTTGATCCCAAGGGGCAATCACTGAGCTTATTAACCGTACAGAGCAATGCTGAACAGACGACATTAATCGGCTTGACGACTGACAATCGTATAGTCCTCAACAGTCTGTTACGTGAAGAAGACTTTATGGATGAAGATGCTTTCACTGTAGAACAGAAAATGGCAGAAATTAAACTTGATCGCAATGTGCATATAACGCACTTAGAGATGGATATTGATCAGCGCGAATTATATTTGATTGATAATAAGGGCTATATTAGTTATTTTGATATCACTGATATAGCATCGCCACGGCTTATTCAAAAAGTTAAAGGAGTACCTTCAGGAGTTCAAATAACAACATTAGAATTTTTGACCGGTGGTATTTCAATTTTAGTAGGTCGCAGTGATGGCCAGATTGATCAATGGTTTCCTGTGCGTGATGATAACAATAATTACACCCTGCATAACGTTCGTAGTTTTAATGAACAAACATCAGCCATTGTTAAAATTGCAACAGAGTATGCTCGTAAAGGTTTTCTGGCTTTAGATAAAAGTGGCCAACTGGCTATTTATCACACCACGGCACAGCGCACTTTGTTAGTTGAACCTTTAGTTGAAGGGGACAATGCAGTGATGGCGATTTCCCCTCGTGCTAATGGTTTGCTCAGTATGACAGCTGATGGCCAGACTAAATTAACCATGATCGATAATGAACATCCAGAAATATCCTGGCATTCATTATGGGAAAAGGTTTGGTATGAAAGTCGTGACCAGCCCGAGTACATATGGCAATCATCATCGGCGAGTAATGATTTTGAACCGAAATTCAGCTTAAGTCCATTGACCTTTGGTACTATTAAAGCGGCATTTTATGCGATGGTGGTTGCAGTTCCTCTCGCCATAATGGGTGCTATTTTTACCGCCTATTTTATGTCCCCTACCATGCGAACTTTTGTCAAACCTACTATTGAAATTATGGAAGCATTGCCCACCGTTATTTTGGGTTTTCTTGCTGGACTATGGTTAGCGCCAATTGTTGAAGGTAATCTTCCCGGTATTTTTTCGATATTGATCTTGCTGCCGGTGATGACAATACTTACAGCGTGGTCATGGACTAAATTACCTCGACGATTTCGAGAGAGTATTCCGGATGGTTGGGAAGCGGCTATTTTAGTGCCGGTGGTCATTTTAGTAGGCGTGTTATCAATGATGGCAAGCCCAACGCTAGAATTATGGTTATTTGATGGCAATATGCCGCAATGGCTAAATGGTATTGGTTTGAACTTTGATCAACGTAATTCTTTAGTAGTTGGTTTAGTGATGGGGTTTGCCGTTATCCCCACTATATTTTCAATTACTGAAGATGCTATTTTCTCTGTGCCTAAACATTTGACGGTGGGTTCATTAGCCTTAGGTGCAACACCTTGGCAAACATTGACACGTGTTGTGTTGTTAACGGCTAGTCCTGGTATATTTTCAGCGGTAATGATTGGCTTGGGTCGGGCGGTAGGTGAAACAATGATTGTATTAATGGCAACAGGTAATACACCGATTATGGACTTTAATATATTTGAAGGTTTCCGTGCCTTGTCAGCTAATATTGCGGTTGAAATGCCTGAAGCAGAAGTGGCTAGTTCACATTACCGTGTCTTATTCTTGGCAGCCTTAGTGTTATTTATGGCGACATTTGTCTTCAATACGGTGGCTGAGATTGTGCGTCAGCGTTTACGTACTAAATACAGCAGTCTTTAAGACTAGGTGGGAAAAAACATGTCAAATAAATCATTTTCTTCTTGGTATAAAAGCGGTAGCCCTTGGGTATGGCTTAATGCTGGAGCTGTAAGTATAAGCTTGGTCATGGTGGTCGGTTTATTATTACTGATTGCTGTGCGTGGTTTGGGCCACTTTTGGCCTGCGGACATTATGTCTATTAATTATAATGATCCAGACAAAGAATCCATTACCTTGGTTGCCGAAGCTGTTGAAACAGAAGTGGTATCTTCAGTACGTTTGAAAAAAGTAGGTGTTTTTATGCCTGAGGGTCAAACCACTGGTGAACGACACTTATTAAAAGTGGGCAATCGTGACTATTTTGGTCTTGATTTCCTGTGGATAAATGGTTTGTGGATGGAAGAAACAACTTATCCTAAAGAACTAGTGGCTATTGAGCGTAGAGAATGGGGTAATTTTTATGGTTACCTGACTCAGGTCAAACAACGAGGACAAGTGGTTGCTAGTGGCGATGAAGCCTGGGATGAGCTACAAAAACGTCTACAACGAAGTAATGAGCTTGTTGCTGAAATTAAAGGTATCGAAAAAAACGAGATTGGTAAAATAAACCATGGGTTAGAAGGATTACGCTTACAAAGTCGACAGCTAGAAATAGATGGCGAACCAGAAGGATCTCTGCAATATAGTGAGATTGAGCAAGAACGTAAACAATGGAATGTACTTTATCAAGGCTTGCAAAAACAATTAGCAGATCTGTATGCCGCCTTAAATCGTGATCAGATCATGGTCGCTATTTCTGATGGTCGCGAAGTGGAAATTTCTCTAGCTAAAGTGGTTGATATTTATCGTCCAAATGGTATGAGTGTAGTTGAAAAATTAGGCTTTTATTTTGAAGCTATCTGGAAATTTATTTCTGGTGAACCACGTGAAGCAAATACTGAAGGAGGGATCTTTCCCGCTATCTTTGGTACCGTAATGATGGTGATGATCATGGCTGTTTTAGTAACGCCCTTTGGCGTTATTGCAGCTGTTTATTTGAAGGAATATGCCACACAGGGACCAATGATTCGCCTTATTCGTATTGCAGTCAATAACCTTGCCGGCGTACCTTCTATTGTTTATGGTGTGTTTGGCTTAGGATTTTTTGTGTATTTCTTGGGAGGAAATATTGATGAAATATTCTTCCAAGCAAAATTACCTGCACCTACGTTTGGTGCGCCAGGTATGTTATGGGCATCATTAACGTTAGCCATTTTAACTGTTCCGGTAGTGATTGTGGCAACAGAAGAAGGATTGTCACGTATTCCCCGTGCGATTCGTGAAGGTAGCTTGGCTTTAGGAGCAACAAAAGCAGAAACCTTATGGCGAACAGTATTACCGATGGCCGCACCCGCAATGATGACGGGTTTAATTTTAGCTGTAGCACGTGCCGCGGGTGAAGTTGCGCCATTGATGATGGTCGGTGTAGTAAAATTAGCACCCGCCTTAGCCGTTGATAATATTGCTCCCTACTTACATTTAGATCGCCAGTTTATGCATTTGGGTTTCCATATCTATGATGTAGGTTTCCAAAGCCCTAATGTTGAAGCTGCAAGACCGCTTGTTTATGCAACAGCTTTCTTGTTAGTCATGATCATTATCATATTAAATATGACGGCCATTTCGATCCGAAACCGTTTACGTGAAACCTCTAAAGCAAGTGAGAATTAAGATGGAAGCAGTGAAACCAGAACAAGCATCAGCAGCACGTGCCATTGATATTGAATCAATGCAGCGTGGGCCTAAACTTAATATGGCTAACGAAACGACCTGCCTAGAAGTTAAAGATTTCAATTTGTATTATGGCACGAAGCAAGCATTACATGGCATTGACATGAAAATTGCTAAAAATAGAGTGACTGCATTTATCGGGCCGAGTGGTTGTGGTAAATCTACCTTATTGCGTTGTTTTAACCGAATGAATGATTTAATCGATACGGTGCGTATTGAAGGTGATATGCGATTAGATGGCAATGATATCAATGCACAGTCAGTTAATGTTGCTGATTTACGTCGTCAAGTGGGCATGGTGTTTCAAAAACCTAATCCATTCCCTAAGTCTATTTATGAAAATGTGGCCTACGGCCTACGTATTCAAGGCGTTAATGACCGTGCAACCTTAGATAAAGTGGTGGAGTCGTCACTAAAAGGTGCCGCTTTGTGGGATGAAGTTAAAGACCGTTTAAATGAGTCTGCGATGGGTATGTCAGGTGGCCAGCAACAACGTTTAGTGATTGCCCGTGCGATTGCCATTGAGCCAGAAGTATTATTACTCGATGAGCCAGCATCAGCCTTAGATCCTTTATCAACGCTTAAAATTGAAGAGTTGATTTATGAGTTGAAGAATAAATATACCATTGTTATTGTTACCCATAATATGCAACAAGCAGCACGTGTTTCTGACTACACTGCGTTTATGTATATGGGAGAATTGATTGAGTTTGGTGCAACGGATGAGTTATTCACGAATCCTAGTAAGAAACAAACAGAAGATTATATTACGGGCCGTTACGGTTAATAATCTGAGACATTTTCTAGTTAAGTCTCAATGGTATAAATTAGGAGTAGGTAATGGTTACGGATTCACAACATATTTCTCAGCAGTTTGATAAAGAACTGCAGGATGTTCGTTCACGCGTATTAGCGATGGGTGGCTTATTAGAACAGCAAGTTAGTCATGCCTTGGAAGCTTTAATGACGGGTAATATTGAATTAGCCCGCGAAGCAATTGAGATAGATATTCAGATTAACTCTTTGGAAATGAGTATAGATGAAGAATGCATTCAAATTCTTGCTCTGCGCCAACCCACGGCGGGTGATTTAAGGTTGGTGACGGCTATCTTAAAAACAATGACTGATCTTGAGCGCATCGGTGATGAAGCGGCCAGTATTGCTAGAATGGCCCAAAATTTATCACAAAAAGACCGACCTAAAAAGAACTATCGTGAACTACAAGTTCTGGGCAATCATGTACGTGGAATGTTGCGTGATGCCTTAGATGCTTTTGCTCGTTTTGATGTTGATCAGGCATTGAAAGTCGTCGGTGAAAATGAAAATGTAGATTCGGAATACGAAAGTATTATCCGTCAGCTGATTACCTATATGATGGAGGATCCACGTGCGGTAACCCGCGCGATTGATATGATGTGGTCTGCTCGGTCATTAGAGCGTATTGCTGATCATGCTTATAATGTATGTAAACATATTATCTACCTGGTAGAAGGCAAGGATGTGCGCCACCTTAGTGTTGAAAAAATGGAAAAGGTACTGAATCGTACATCTGATTAAGCTTAAGTGGTTTATTTTGTATTGGTCCTATTTGATTTTCTAATATTAAAGACAAACGTTACCACCCTCTGAGTTTAAGGATTATTTATAGGGTCACACTATATTTAACAAGGCCATTGTTCTCACTAGACTCCTATTCAGAGAGATACCTTTAGCTCAGCATAATTAGAAAGCTGGTCAGCTGGGATGAAGTCGTGCAAAATATGCATGTACTCTGAAGATAAGTGACTAAAATGGAACAGCAGACTGAAAATGATATTTTAGCAGCCGTTGATCTTGGCTCCAACAGCTTTCATATGATTATTGCTCGATTACGTGATGGTCACTTTCAAGTGTTTGATAAACTGCGTGAAATGGTGCAGTTGCGAGCTGGCTTAGATAGCGATAATAATTTATCAGACGATGCCCAACATCGAGCTCTAGCTTGTTTAGAGCGATTTGGAGAACGGATCAAAGACTTGCCAACGAGCAGCGTGCGTGTGGTGGGTACTAATACGCTTCGTATCGCTGAAAACAGTCGACCATTCTTGCGTAATGCTAGGGTCGCCCTAGGACACCCTATAGAAATTATTCGCGGAGAAGAAGAAGCGAGATTAATTTATTTAGGGGTTGCTCATGCTTTAGCTTTTGATAATTCTCGCCGCTTAGTGATGGATATCGGAGGTGGTAGCACCGAGTTTATTATTGGCGAAGGTGTTAGTGGCTTAAGGCGTGAAAGTCTAGAGATGGGTTGCGTTAGTTTCTCTCAACGTTTTTTTGCTGATGGTACGATTAGCCAAACACGCGTTCAAATAGCTGTAGTGAATGCGGGTTCGTTATTACGAGAGATTCAATTACCTTACCGAAAAATGGGGTGGCTGGAGGCGATAGGAGCTTCAGGCACTATTCGTTGTGTCGCTAGCATTGTCAAACACAATGGCTGGGCAGACGATGGTGTGATAACCCTCGAATCTATTGATAAACTGCTTGAAGTTATGATTGAAGCCGGTCATATTGATGCATTCGAAATTGAAGGCCTTAGTAGTGAGCGTACAAATGTTTTGGCTGGTGGCGTCTGTATATTGAAAGCAGCATTTGAACGTCTAAAAATTGAACGTATGACCGTATCTGATGGCGCCTTACGTGAAGGTTTGTTATATGATCTATTAGGCCGTATTCAACATGATGATGAGCGTGACCGTACGGTTGACTCGTTAGCGAGACGTTATCAGGTTGATGAAGAGCACGCAGAACGTGTCAGCGCAATGGCGACACAATTATTTGAACAAGTCGCGAAAGACTGGGAGCTGGATCAAGGTCCCTACTTGCAGCACTTACAGTGGGCTGCAAAATTACATGAAGTCGGTTTGTCAATTTCACATGAGCACTTTCATAAACACTCCGCATACTTAGTCGGCTATTCAGATTTACCGGGTTTTTCACGTGAAGATCAACATGCACTTGCCGTTATTGTGCGCGGTCAGCGTCGTACTTTTCCACGAAAAGAGCTCAAAAAATTGCCTGAGGAATCAGAATTGGCCATTGGCCAGTTGACGGTGTTACTGCGATTAGCGATGGTGTTTAATCGTGGTCGCTCAGAACTGACAGATACCTTTGTTGCTTTAAAGGTTAAAGATAATGGATTACGTCTAAGTTTACCTAAAGGGTGGTTGAGTGAACATCCTCTGACGGAAGCTGATCTTTTGCGTGAAATTGAATACCTTAAAGATATTGAGTTTAAGCTTAAAATTCGTGAATCATCGTCGAACTAAACGTAGACCTCTGTGCTGTAATGCAATAGGAGAACTGTTATGTCACACGTTAGAACCTTCATAATGATATGTTTAATCAATAGTGGGCTAGTACAGGCTTCAGACTCTGTTGTGCTGTCTAGTAATACTGGCGATACCTTAATGTTTCATCGACTTTCAAGTGGTGAGATCTGGGCAAGCTTTATGATCACCGATCAAGTGGCAGCAAGTTTTGCTGAACATGAACTGATTGTTTTTCAAATTGACCAGAATCAACCGATAAAGTTGGATAAAGCCAAACTCTGTGGTGGCGGTAAGAGCGGGAGTTCACAACAAGTGACCTATTCTTTTGCAACTCAATCATCACAAAATGAATGGCAGTTTAACCAAGTTGAAGCTGTGAAGCCTGATATTCTCAAACTGGCTGGCTGGGATAAAGAAATCTATCAGCATATGCGATCCGATCGCCGACCTGAAGTGGTTGATTTCCCGATTCGTGCCATGTTGGCCATTGATAACTTATGGCAACAAGTTACCCAGGGAAAACGAGTCGTTATGCGCTATGTCACTGATGAAAACGAAACGCGACAGGCTGAGTTTGATTTAAGCTTACAGCAGACAGAGCTGTTAACCTTGCTTAAAGATTGAGTATTTTAGCTGTTAAAGAATTGAAATAAATAGTTTTGATGCATTGAGCAATAAAATAGGCCGAACATTTATCCAGCCTATTTTATATGTTGTTATAGGAATGCTTTTCTAGCTAAATAATGAATACTTAGTCATATTATCAATTGAGATGCACACCTAAATATCACTGTTATAACCTCTTCTTCTATGTTGACAGGGTAGTAGTCATTAGATGGATTAGAAGTTGTAAGTGAGATTTACATAAGCGCTACGACCAATACCAGGTAAGCGCTCTCCAACCAATATATCAGGATTGCCGTTGGCACGATTAAAGCCGCCAAGATGGTCGGTATAGAACCGATCAAACATGTTATTCACACCTGCTGCAATAACAACATTTGATGCCGCTTCATATTGGCCTGCTAAGTTAAATAAAGCAAAACCGCTTGATTTAATTTCAAAGTTTTCATCTGATGCGTTGTTTTGTTTGGCCACTGTTTCAGCTTCTACCCCGACACGCCATTTTGGTTGGAGATAGGTCAACATAGTACGAGCTGTCAGCGGTGCTATGCGGTATAAATCATCACTGGTATCACGACGTTCACCACGAACATAACTGACTGTTCCGTCTAACTGCCATTCAGAACTGATGGAAACCAACCAGTTGGCATCAATACCATACAATCTAGCATCTACATTGCTGAATTTAAGTGGAATGGGTTGCCCAGGATTTAATGATGCCGCCACATTATTTTGCATGATAGAAGTGCGTCCAGCCACACCCTGAATGTAATCATTAATATGGTGATAGAATACCCGTGGTGAAATTGCGACACGGTCTGTGTGCCAATCTAAACCTAGTTCTAATTGGTAAGAGACTTCTTGATCAAGATCAATATCACCCACATAATTATTGCCGTCTGCTAACCCCCCCGTTGCTTGTAACGGTGCCCACAAATAACGCTCTTGATAGCTTGGCGCACGTGTTTTACGGGCGAAGCCAATTTCAACACTGGTTTGCGCAGACAAATCATGGGAGAGCAAAGCAAATACATCGACAAGGTGTTCATCTTTACTACGTTCTTCGTTATTGAAGTTTGCACTTAACATTTGAAGCCCAGCGGGCGCGCCAGCAAACACAGCAACATCACCAGCATCCATTTGAACTAAGCTATACCTTAGTCCTGTTTCTATATTCCAGCCTGTTGCAACTTGACCCTTCCATTCGGTGAACAGACTATACCGGTCGCGCTCGATATCATTAAAGTTTTCGATGAAGAATGCGTTCATATTTGGGTTAAAGATGGTTGCATTGTGCTCTGCTTGATCAATATCAACGCCAACTAACCAATCTTGATGTTGATATTGGGCACTAAGTCCACCAGCTTCGACATCGGCTTCCGTTCTACGATGCATTCCCAAATTACTGTTAAGCCTTTGGGTAAAATTATCCATGACATGATCAACATCTTGATAATTAAGACGGATCGTATAATTGTCACCATTAGCCAGTGTATTTCCATACTTTGTATTAAAGGTTTCACCTCGAACTAGGGCAATATCCATCGGTAAAGCTGCTGTACCACTTGGTCCTATATCAAGATGCTGAACAGCGGCATCGAAGGTTTGACCATTGTTTTGGTAACCATAATTTAGGCCCGCAGTATCTCGGTCTTGTCTACTAGAGCGTATTGTTCCACCGTCGAAAGCTAAGTCATCGCCACGATCTGAGCTACCTGAAATTTGAAGACGATGATGCTGGTTGGTGACAGCAGATGTTAAACCCAGTTGTCGAGTCTGACCGTTACTGGCATAACCTGCGCTAGCATTACCGTGTACTTCCGCTTGATCAGATTTGCCAAATTCAACATTGACTGACTCTGCTGTAATCGTGCCACCTATGGTCTCGATGCCTGTGCGAACAGGAGCAATTCCACGATAAACGGATACTTCTTTGGTGCGTGATGCAGCAAGGTAACTTAGCGGTGAATCCATACTGTTTGGGCCGGCTTCTTTAACATTAATGCCATCAATGAGGACATTCACTCGGTTACCAAATAACCCGCGGTATTGAGCGACGCTGGTATTGACACCATTACGATTAATACTGACGCCGGGTAGGCGTTTAACCATATCACCTATATCGCTTGTGCTTGCAGGCAGGGCTGTTACGGCATAAGGCACAGGCTCTGTTGACACTCCTTGAACAGAGATTGTAGGTAAGACTATTTCTTCCGCAGATAGGATGGTCGATATACCTGCTAATAAGAAAGGGATGGGTAGTAATTTGAAATATGGCATGTTTTAAGTTCCAAAGTTTTATATTAACCACACTATAATATCGACTACTAGGATGTAATAAATGTGTTTTATCGTTAATATATGTGTCAAATGACGCAATAATTATTATTTATGACATGTTAATCTGCCTTAGTTTTATTTATTTTATGAAGGTTTTAAACGATGGAAGCGATTACCAGCTCATATATTGCTGCTTTCTTATTAGGCTTATTTAGTACTGTGCATTGTATCGCTATGTGTGGCTCGGTGATTGGTGCTTTAACCTTAAGTTTGCCTGCAGAAGTACGTGAGAGCCAGTCTAAAATGTTTCCCTATGTACTGAACTATAATCTAGGCCGGTTATTTAGTTATGGTTCTGCTGGTGCACTGGTCGGTGTGTTGAGCTCACCCCTAGTAGAATTTAACGGTCATGAGATTTTACGTTATATATCACTAGCAGTGATGATCGCCATGGGTTTGTATCTAGCAGGCTGGTTTCCTAAATTTGCTCAGATGGAGCGAATGGGTGCCCCTATTTGGCGTTGGCTTCAACCGATCGGGCAAAAGTTATTACCGGTAAAAACACGCACTCAGGCTTTATTTCTAGGCATAATTTGGGGCTGGCTACCCTGTGGTTTAGTTTATTCTGCGTTGGCTGTTGCGGCGACCGTCGGAGAACCCGTTAAAGCTTCCTTGGTGATGTTGTCTTTTGGTGCTGGCACACTGCCTGCTGTAATGGGTGCGGGCCTATTTACCGGCATGTTAGCCACAATGGCAAGAATAAAACATTTAAGGCAAATCGCTGGTCTATTGATTATTGCGATGGCATTAATAACGACATTTTGGCCTATGAATTTAGAATATGGTGTTCACCATGGTGAGCAATCAAATCATAGTGCACACCGGCATAATGCAAACTAAGGTGGAACTGTTATGAAGAAGATCTTAGGCCAATCTCCTCAAATTACTCATTTATTACGCACGATTCCAATAATCGCAGTGAGTGAAGCCAGTGTTTTAATTTATGGTGAAACTGGAACGGGCAAGGAGTTACTCGCACAAGCCCTACATGATGAAAGTAGGCGAAGTGATAAACCATTAATGATAATAAATTGTGCTGCTTTGCCATTAGAGGGGATAGAAGCTGATTTATTTGGCCGTGCCAATATTCTGGGTGAGATATCGCCTCATGATCGTGGACGATTACTTGCCGCAGAAGGTAGCACTGTTTTTTTTGATGAAGTGGATGCCTTACCTTTATCGATTCAGGCAAAAGTCTTACGGTTTTTGGAGGCAGGAGAGTGTCAGTTACAGGACAGTCATAAATTACACTTTGCTGATGTAAGGATTATTGCCGCGACCAGTGCCGACTTACAACAAGAAGTAGCAGCGGGTCGCTTTAGACCAGATTTATTTTATCGCTTGCAAGTGGTGCCTATCACTATGCCTGCATTAAGAGAGTCTCGTGATGATATTAAGTTATTATTACATCATTATAGTCGGGAGTTTGCCGGTGAGAATGCGATAGTGCGTTATTCAAAAACAATTGAACATTGTTTATTGACCTATGCATGGCCAGGTAATGTGCGTGAGTTGAAAAACTTCTGTCAGCGTATGGCCTTACTTTATCCAGGCAAGGCATTAGTCGAACAAGACTTACCGCCTGAGATGTTACCGGAAGTGGCGGCGAGTCAGCATGCTTTTACTTTGCCACCGACAGGTATTGATTTAGCACAAGTTGAGTTGGACTTGATTGAACAAGCATTGGATCTTGCCGCGGGTAATCGTTCTCGTGCAGCAAGATTGTTAGGAATTAGTCGAGATACCTTACTTTATAGAATGCAGAAATACTCATTATCACCCTGATGTATTAAAGTAGCGGCTATCACCGTTTAAATTGCAAAGGTTTAACATGAAACAATATCTCGATTTATGCCAACGTATTATTGATGATGGTATCTGGATAGAAAATGAGCGTACAGGTAAGCGTTGTCTAACCGTAGTTAATGCTGATTTAAGCTACGATGTTGCTAATAATAAACTGCCCATTATCACTACCCGAAAAAGCTATTGGAAATCAGCTATTGCTGAAATTCTAGGTTACATCCGTGGTTATGATAATGCAGCCGACTTCCGCGCTCTAGGAACAAAGACATGGGATGCTAATTCTAATGAAAATCAGGTTTGGCTAAATAGCCCTTTCAGAAAGGGTGAAGATGACATGGGCCGAGTATATGGAGTACAAGGTCGTCGATGGCAAAAACCGGATGGCTCGACATTGGATCAGCTTAAAAAAATAGTAGATGATTTATCGCAAGGTATTGATGATCGTGGCGAGATCCTGACCTTTTATAACCCGGGTGAATTTGAAATGGGGTGTTTACGTCCTTGCATGCACACTCACACTTTTTCATTATTGAATAACACCTTATATCTAACTTCCTACCAACGTTCATGTGATGTGACATTAGGCTTGAACTTTAATCAAATCCAAGTGTTCTTTTTTCTGCAGATCATGGCTCAGATCACAGGTAATAAAGCTGGAATGGCATATCATAAAATAGTGAATGCACATATTTACGAAGACCAACTTGAGCTAATGCGTGATGTGCAGCTAAAACGTACACCATTTGAATCGCCACAATTAATAATTAATCCAAAGATTAAATCACTAGAAGATTTAGAAACATGGGTTTCGCTTGATGACTTTGAAGTGCTAGGTTATGAATGTCACGAACCTATTAAATATCCTTTTTCGGTATAAATATAAGTTTGGTTTAAGTAACATGCTTTATAACTAGTATCTAAGTATGTCTAGGGAGTAAATGCATAATGCAACAAGAACAACTTAAAATCTATCCTGTTTGGGATAGAACGGTTAGAGTGTTTCATTGGTTAAATGTATTGTGTGTATTAACACTCATTGCTATCGGCACTGTTATTTTAAATGCTAAAGGATTGGGTATAACGTCAGATGGTAAAATTACACTTAAAACCCTTCATATCTATGTTGGTTATGTGTTTTCAGCGAATTTAGCATGGCGGATTATTTGGGGTTTTATCGGTAACCGTTATGCACGTTGGGGTTCAATCTTACCTTTTAATGCCGAACATCGCTGCCAGTTATCTGCCATGGTTGCAGGCGCTAAAACAGGCAAGTCAGTGGGGTTTTTAGGCCATAATCCGATGGGGCGTTTGATGGTAGGAGTCTTGTTTTTGTTGTTATCGGCACAGATGATAACCGGTCTGGTTTTAGCGGGGACAGATGTGTATATGCCCCCCTTTGGTAATACGATTAAACACTGGATAGTAAGTGAACCATCGCTGGTGGATAGTATTAAACCCTATTCAAAAGAAGGTGTTAATGATCTTGCTTATAAAGAAATACGTGATCTTAGAAAGCCGTTTATTACGGTGCACTATTATGTTTTCTACACCTTATTAGCTGCGATCATATTGCATTTGATGGGTGTTATTGTCACTGAGTTACGGCAAAAAAATGGTCTGGTATCAGCCATGTTTACTGGTAACAAAGTGTTTACTGAAAAGCCGTTTGATGCAGAGTAGGAATTATCTGATTAAGCTGGCAATAGAAGCATCTTTTTGACTTAAATACTCTACGCTGCCGTTAGGCGTTCATTTTTGTTGGGTGGCCAAAAGAAAAAAACCAAACAAAAGGCTACCCAATAGCTTAATTTTGGGGGGCAATAACACGGGATAATGGCTGGTGATTTATGCCTCATTGCCGAGCATCGAAAATATTGCTGAACAAGCACTTCGGTTTTTTGAGCTTAGCGAGTTTCCGAAGAGCTCAGTTATATTGAGAAGTGCAGGGAACCCTTTGGCCACGCAAAAAATGAATATTAAGAAATATTTTAAGAACATTGTCCTACAAGCTATTTCAGTACTGTTACAGCTTACCTATCTCAGCAAAAGAAACTATCTCGCCATCGCCCACCACAATATGGTCCAATACCCGAATATCGACTGTGGCTAAGGCTAATTTAAGCCGAGCAGTAATCGCAAAATCAGCCTGACTAGGTTCGGCAATGCCAGAAGGGTGATTATGAGCAAAGATCACCGCGGAGGCATTATGAGCCAATGCCTGTTTAACCACTTCGCGAGGGTAGACATTAGCTGAATCAATTGTGCCGCGAAATAACTCGTCAAATGCGATCATACGGTGTTTATTATCCAGAAATAAACAGGCAAATACTTCATAAGGATAAGCACGAAGGCGCTGTTGTAAATAGTGTTTAGTTGTCGCAGCATCGGTGAGTACATCGCCGCGAGAGAGTGTTGATTCCATGTGGCGACGACTTATTTCTAACACGGCTTGTAATTGACTAAATTTAGCAGGACCTAAGCCATGATGCTGACAAAACTGTGTTTGATTAGCATCTAATAAGGAACGCAAACTACCAAAATCAGCTAATAATTGTCGCGCTAATTCAACAGCAGAAAGCCCCGTTACGCCTGTTCTTAGGAAGATAGCTAACAGTTCAGCATCAGATAATATAGAGGCACCATGTTGCAATAGCTTTTCTCTTGGTCGCTCATCAGCAGGCCAGTCCTTGATTGTCATTCATTTATCCCTGTATATGAATTACAAATTTAATATACTGTTTTTAATAAAAACAATCACTTATTTTTGAATTAAAGTAGTAAAAATAGTATTCTGTACGATCCTTAAATTGACGATTAGATTGAATGACCGGTAAACTTTTTATTAGAACCTTTGGCTGTCAGATGAATGAATATGATTCATCCAAAATGGCAGATGTCCTTGCAGAATCACATCAGTTAGAACTGACTGACGTAGCGGAAGAAGCAGATGTATTACTACTGAACACCTGTTCTATTCGTGAAAAAGCACAAGAAAAAGTGTTTCATCAGTTGGGCCGCTGGAAAAAGTGGAAGGATGACAAGCCTGGATTAGTTATCGGTGTTGGTGGTTGTGTAGCAAGCCAAGAAGGTGATGCGATTCGTCGTCGAGCACCTTATGTTGATCTTATCTTTGGCCCACAGACATTACATCGTTTGCCTGAAATGCTGACCGATGTTAGAACCAGTCATAAACCGCGTATTGATATTTCATTTCCTGAAATTGAAAAATTCGACAATTTGCCTAAAGCAAAAGCGGATGGGCCCACTGCGTTTGTATCGATTATGGAAGGCTGTAGTAAATACTGTACTTTCTGTGTTGTGCCCTATACGCGTGGTGAAGAAGTGAGTCGGCCAGTTGATAAGGTATTGACAGAAATTCGTGGTTTAGCAGTTCAAGGTGTGCGTGAAGTCAATCTTCTTGGCCAAAATGTAAATGCCTATCGTGGTGATATTGACGGTGATGATCCAGCGGATTTAGCCTTGTTGATCCATTATGTGGCCGCAATTGATGGTATTGATCGTATTCGCTTTACCACCTCACATCCCGTTGAATTTTCAGATAGTTTGATTGATGCTTTTGCTGAAGTGCCTGAGCTAGTTAACCATTTACATTTGCCAGTGCAATCCGGTGCTGATCGTATTTTGGCAATGATGAAGCGCGGTCATACTGCTTTAGAATATAAAGATAAAATCCGTCGTCTACGTGAAGTGCGACCTACGATTAGTATGTCGAGCGATTTTATTATCGGTTTTCCTGATGAATCAGATGCTGATTTTCAGGCAACAGTGGACTTGATTAATGACATAGGATTTGATCATTCATTTAGCTTTATTTATAGCCAACGTCCAGGCACACCGGCGGCTGCCTTTCTCGACTCAGTCTCTGATGAGGTTAAAAAGAATCGTTTGAAAATAGTACAAGCGCGTTTACTTGAACTAGAAGCAGACCATAGCCAAGCTATGTTAGGAACCACACAACGCATTTTGGTCGACCAAGTTGCACAACGTGTTGCAGGTGAAATAAAAGGCCGTACCGAAAATAATCGCTCGGTTGTCTTTGCAGGTGAACAATCGCTGATAGGTAAGTTTGTTGATGTCATTATCACTGAAGCCTATAGCAATTCTTTACGTGGCGAACTGCTCGCTGATAGCATTATCAGTTAACTCCTTTAGGAAACTTTATTAGTGACAATCTCAGCTCCTTCATTGGATAGTATTAGTTTTGAATTAAGCCCTTCTGACAATTCTCGTTTAGCCAATCTTTGCGGCCATCTTGATGAACATTTGCGAATGATGGAACGTGGATTTGGCGTTGAAATCAATAATCGTGGCAGCAAGTTTCAAGTTATTGGTAAGGCGGAGATCTTACCTAGTGTGCAAGATGTAATACATCAACTTTATGCTGAAACAGCTCAAATAGTCTTGGTGGCAGAACAAGTTCATCTTGCCATTCGTGAAACGGGTGGTGCGGATACGATTGTGTCGGTAGAGCAAGATGAAATTGTGATTAAAACCAAACGAGGTTTGGTGAAAGCCCGCGGTGATAATCAACAAGAATATCTACGTAAAGCGATGACTTATGACATTAATTTTGGTGTCGGGCCAGCGGGTACGGGTAAGACATATTTAGCAGTGGCTTGTGCTGTTGAAGCACTGGAACGTGATTTTGTTCGCCGCATTTTATTAGTGCGCCCCGCGGTAGAAGCGGGCGAGAAGCTAGGCTTTTTACCAGGCGATTTAAGCCAGAAAGTTGATCCCTATTTACGACCTTTATATGATGCATTATATGAAATGTTGGGTTTTGAGCGGGTCGCAAAGCTTATTGAGCGTAATGTGATTGAAGTTGCACCCTTAGCCTATATGCGTGGACGTACACTGAATGAATCATTTGTTATTTTGGATGAGGCGCAAAATACCACTGCTGAGCAGATGAAAATGTTTTTGACACGTTTAGGTTACAACTCTACGGCGATGATCACCGGTGATATCACACAAATTGATTTACCTAGTTCGCAAAGATCAGGCTTACGCCATGCAATAGAAGTGTTAAAAGATGTTGAAGGCATAGGTTTTACCTTTTTCCAAGCAAAAGATGTTGTCCGCCATGCTTTGGTGCAAAAAGTAATTATTGCCTATGAAAAGGCGGAGCGAAAACCACTGTGACAGTTACCCTTGACCTGCAAATTGCATCTGAAGGTAAGGTACCTGAACTTGCGCTTTTCCAACAGTGGGTTCAAGCAGCATTACAACAGGATGTAATGGAAGACTGCGAGCTTAGTATCCGTTTAGTAGACAGTGATGAAAGTACGACTTTGAATAAGACCTATCGTGGTAAAACTGGGCCGACCAATGTGCTGTCTTTTCCTTTTGATGCGCCTATTCCGATGGAACTTAGATTATTGGGCGACTTGGTTATCTGTGTGCCAGTCGTTGAAAAAGAGGCCCAACAGCAAACTAAGCAGCTTGATCATCATTGGGCCCATTTAGTGGTGCATGGTTGTTTGCACTTATTAGGTTACGATCACATTGAAGATGATGAAGCAGAAAAAATGGAAGCTTTTGAGGTTGAAATTTTACAGATATTAGCAATAGATAATCCTTATACAGAGCAAGGAGAATCAACATGAGTGAAGGACGACCGAGTCAGTCTTTTACTAAGTTAGAGACATGGTTAAAACGTCTCAGTAACTTCTTCTGGGAGCCAGAAGATCAGTCGCAATTGATTGATCTTCTACGTGGTGCTTCCAAACGACATATTGTTGATGCAGAAGCCCTTGCCATTGTTGAAGGTGCGCTTAATGTTTCACAGATGAAAGCGCGAGACATTATGATTCCGCGTTCACAAGTGGTGATGGTTTCTCGTGATGCCACTGCAGAAGACATGCTAAAACTAATTGCTGATACCGCACATTCTCGTTTTCCAGTGATTGATGATGATAGAGATGATGTTATAGGTATTTTGTTAGCAAAAGATTTACTGGCAGCGGTAGTAACAGCAGGTAAATTTGAATTTGCACTGCGTGATCTTTTGCGGCCTGCGGTATTTATTCCTGAAAGTAAGCGCTTAAACGTATTATTACGTGAGTTTCGTGCCCGTCGTAATCATATGGCTATTGTCGTGGATGAATATGGTGGTGTTGCTGGTATTGTGACCATTGAAAACGTGCTTGAGCAGATCGTGGGTGAAATTGAAGATGAACATGATGTTGATGATGATGCGCCGATTGTTAAGCGTAGCGATAATTCTTATGTGATTAAAGCGTTGACCGAAGTTGAAGACTTTAATGCTCATTTTACTGAGCAATGGAGTGATGATGATTTTGATACCGTGGGTGGCTATGTTGTCAATCAATTTGGTCATTTACCTACGCGAGAGGAACAAGTCACTATCAACGACTATGAATTCACGGTGTTACGAGCAGATAATCGTCGTGTTCATTTACTTGAAATGAGAATACTGCCTGACGCTGAACAGGGTGTAGTTGCCGAAGAATGAATGCGATCACCAAACAAGGCTTTGTAACTTGGTGGGGCAAGATCATTGCACTGATAGCAGGCATGTTATTACCGTTATCATTTGCTCCCTTCCATTATTACCCGCTAGCGATTATTAGCTTGGCCTTGCTGTTTATATCTTGGCAGGGTGTCTCAGCTGCACAGGCTGCGCTACGAGGGTTTTTGTTTGGCCTAGGATTTTTTGGTGTGGGCGTATCGTGGGTCTATGTTGCTATTCATGATTTTGGCAATGCGAGTCTGCCTTTAGCAGTGTTACTTACGGGACTATTTGTTGCTTTTTTGTCCTCCTATCTTGCATTTATTGGTTGGGCAGTTAAAAAAATCAGTGGGGATATTTTATCTAATGTAGATTTTGTATTTTTATTACCTTTGGCTTGGTTGATTTTTGAATATTTTAAAGGCTGGTTTTTAACAGGATTTCCTTGGTTGGAAGTGGGTGCAGGCCAAATTGATGGGCCGTTAAGCGGTTATACCTCGATTATTGGTGTATTAGGCGTATCCCTATTGACGGCATTGTCAGCAGGTCTATTAGCGGCGGCATGGCAGGCAAAACGAATCTCTTTGTTAATAAGCGTGATTGTCATTTGGACGGTGGGTTATTTTTTGAAGCCTGTTTTATGGACCCTGCCTATCGACAAAGCAATTAAAGTTACTATTGTTCAAGGAAATATTCCCCAACAAATTAAGTGGGACCCTGAACAGTTGTTCAAAACATTAGCCATATATCATGCTAGATCGGAACAACACTGGGATAGTGATTTGATTGTTTGGCCTGAAAATGCAGTACCTGTATTTTATCAGCAAGTAAAAGAGTTTTACCTGGATCCCTTAGCTGAGTTAGCACAGGCCAATCAAACCGATATTTTAGTAGGTTTGCCAGTGCGTAATGAGGCAAAAAATCAGTATTACAATAGTATGATGTCTTTGGGAGCGCAACAAGGATTTTATTATAAAAGCCACTTAGTCCCCTTTGGTGATTATGTGCCTTTGGAGTGGTTAAGAGGCATTATTGCATTTTTTGATTTGCCGATGTCTTCCTTTAGCGCAGGTCCAGTGTCGGGCCAGTTATTGCACGCTGCAGATCAGCTGATTGGTACATCGATTTGTTATGAAGATGCTTTTTCAAGAGAAGTGTTACGAACAGTCCCTGAGGCTAGTTTGCTGGTTAATGCAACTAATAATGCATGGTATGGCGATTCATTTGCACCCCACCAACATCTACAAATTTCACAAAATCGTGCCCTAGAAACAGGAAGACCGATCATTCGTGCAACGACGAACGGTGTTTCGGCTTTTATTGATTTTAAAGGCAATATACAAAAACAGACAGCGCAGTTTAAAGAAGCTGTACTCACGGCTAATGTACAACCTCGTCAAGGAGCAACTCCTTATGTAGCTTCGGGACAACTGCCTTTATACTTATTTTCACTGTTCATGCTGTTAGCATGGATATATTATCGACGAGTTGAGTAAATAGGTAGATGGATTAATGCAGTTTTTAACCATACAGCGCATATTAGGTATTTTATTAAGCCTGTTTAGTATCACCATGTTGCCAGCAGCAGCAGTATCATTATATTACCAAGATGGCTCAGTTAATGCATTTATGGGCGCCTTTGTTTTGTTGTTGCTGACGGGGATTATTTTCTGGTTCCCAGCAAGGAAACATCGAAAAGAACTTAAAATTCGCGATGGGTTTATAGTGGTTGTGATGTTCTGGATTGCCTTGGGACTCTCAGGAGCCTTACCCTTTTTTTTGACAGAAGTGCCTCAAATGACATTCACGGATGCCGTGTTTGAGTCTATGTCAGGATTAACAACGACAGGGGCTACGGTATTAACCCACCTAGATGCTTTGCCAGAGGCGGTATTGTTTTATCGTCAATTTTTGCAATGGTTAGGCGGTATGGGGATCGTTGTTTTAGCGGTGGCCATTTTGCCATTACTTGGAGTCGGGGGAATGCAGCTTTATCGTGCTGAAACGCCAGGGCCGATGAAAGATTCTAAATTGACGCCACGGATCACTGAGACTGCTAAAGCCCTGTGGTATATCTATTTAAGCTTAACTGTTGGTTGTGCAGTCGCCTTTAACTTTGCTGGCATGAGTTGGTTCGATGCGATTGGCCATAGTTTTTCGACCGTCGCTATTGGTGGGTTTTCTACCCACGATGCCAGCATGGGCTATTTCAATAGCGCCACTATCGAAATGGTGACCGTGCTATTTATGTTACTAGCAGGTATGAACTTTTCACTTCATTTTTTGGCCTGGCGACATCGCTCCATTAGGCACTACTGGGCAGACTCTGAATTACGCACTTATGTTTCTATTTTAATCATTATTTCTATAGTGACATCCGTTTATTTGTATTTCAATCATACTTTTGAAAACCCATGGACAGCACTTCACCATGGCGTTTTTCAAGCGGTTTCTATTGGAACTACAACAGGATTTACTACCACGGACTATTCTCTATGGCCAGGTTTCCTCCCTATTTTATTGTTAATGGCGAGTTATATTGGTGGCTGTGCCGGTTCAACGGGTGGCGGCATGAAAGTTATTCGGGTGATGTTGTTATTTAAACAAGGCTATCGTGAAGTTTTACGTTTGATACATCCAAATGCCATATTTGCGATCAAAGTAAATAATAAGGCTTTACCTGCCAAAATTGTCGGTGCTGTTTGGGGTTTTTTTGCTTTATATGTTTTTTGTTTTAGCATTATGTATTTATTTTTAATGGCGACAGGATTAGATATTGTGACGTCCTTTTCTGCTGTGACTGCTTGTTTGAACAATCTAGGGCCTGGCTTAGGGGAGGTGGGCGCAAATTATAGTTCTATTAACTCACCTGCAAAGTGGGTGTTATGTATTGCTATGTTATTAGGGCGTTTAGAAATATTTACATTGCTGGTTGTACTCACGCCGGCATTCTGGAGGCGTTGATTATGAGCGAACTTCGCAACAAATGGGATGCTATTTACAGTCATAAAAATAATTCACCTAGCGCTTCCCTAGTCTTGACACAAAATCAGCATTTGTTGCCAAAATATGGCACGGCTTTAGACTTGGCCTGTGGTCAAGGTGGCAATGCTATCTTCTTAGCTCATGCCGGCTTAGATGTGACTGCATGGGATTTATCTCCAGTTGCTATTCAACAGCTAAATAATGCTGCTGATTTAAATAAAGTGGCTGTCAATGCCCAAGTGCGAGATATCGTTACCTCGCCCCCGGAGCCAAATAGTTTAGATGTGTTAGTGGTCAGCTTTTTCCTCGACCGAGACTTATGCTCTAGTTTGTTAACAGCATTGCGGCCACAAGGCCTGCTGTTTTATCAAACCTACTGCCAGCAAAAAGTGCAGCAGCAAGGGCCCAACAATACTGATTTTTTATTGGCTGATAATGAACTATTAGGTTTGTTTTCGACAATGAAAGTGCGCGTTTATCGAGAAGAAGCCTTGCTTGGTGACCATCAACAGGGTTGGCGAAATCAGGCCTTGCTGGTGGCTGAAAAGTGATTTAGTTACTACACAGGCTATTACGTATCAGCAGGCATAAATTATATAGTCAACGCGCTCCTTTGTGCTGCCAGCGTTGTTAAAAAAACTAAAGTTGAGCGGCTTGTTCGGGTGAGTGTTGATGAATAAATGAGCATCTACGCTCCGTTTATTTGCTGTATAGAGAAATAAAGCTTGCTGCTATCAACTTTGATCGGTAAAATTACGCGGTTATGAAGCCTTGATTTTATCATTGCTGATAATTTAATTTAAATAACACACAAAACGAGAACAGATATGAAAGCTGATATCCATCCAGAATATAATGAAATCGATGTTACATGTAGCTGTGGTAACTCGTTCAAAACTCGCTCAACACGTAGCACTGCGCTGTCATTAGACGTGTGTTCAGAATGCCACCCATTCTATACAGGCAAGCAAAAAATGCTTGATACTGCTGGTCGAGTTGATAAATTCCGTCAAAAATACGGAAAATAATTTGTCAGGCTTATTTAGCCTAACTTATTAAGAATTCATATAAGGTATTTGTGCACAGTTGTACAATTCTTTATATTATAAAGCCTCTGTTAATTAACAGGGGCTTTATTGTTTCTAGCGTTAACAGGTGATGCCTAAAACCTTGCCAGTGGCAATCAAGATTTCGTTTTACTCGTCGTAAATAGCAAAATAGAGATTGATCGTAGCAATTATCCAAAATGACTGATATAAAAATGAATGATTGCAACGTTATGTGCAGCTAGTCGCCATCCTAAACTTTTATATCATTTTACTGTTTTAGATCCACCTGTTATTAACGCCTTTGACATGTCTGTTGGCTACCCTTATATCAAATTGGGCTTGTCGGCTTATTTAAGTTCACAAGCTCGATCGGCAGGGATGTTAGGTGATGAAATTAACCATGTTGCTGCACGTCATCGAGTCCGCCTTCAAAGTACATCACAAGTAGCAAATCTAGCTTAGACCATCGGCAGTATTTTATTTCTCGAATTACGCGTTGCGCCATCCCAAAATCTATTTAATACCTCAGCGGACTATACTTAGCGTTTATGCAGGTATGCATGGGCGAAAGCCTAGTCATTTAGGTAATGAGTATTTGGTAAGGGCAAACTATGAGTCAAAAGTAACAATGGATGGTATTCAACGACTAAAAGATCACGAAATATTTTCAGCGGCTGAGCCAGAAAAACCAGAGCGTGAATCAAAATGCAAGTATGGCCTGTTTGCGAGCCGCCCTGATAATAGCCTATGGTGAGTTCATCAGATAGCGTCTAAAAATAATCAAATTAAATTGCAGAGCCAATAAACTTCGATGGTTTAAGATACTATACGAGCATATTGAGCAATCAAAAATAAGCCGATACATGTGACGGTTGTTTATTTGTGAGATAAAGTTTTTTTGGCACGATCAAAACAACAAGATGTCCCACCAACTTGATACTGTCTACCTTGTTGTCGAATGGCAAGCTACTCAGCAAGTAAAATGGCTTCATTCGCGAACTTTAGGGGCGCTGCTGATTAAAACAGGCGACTTCCCCTGAATTTAGAGCGCTTAGAATAAATCAACAGATGCTGGCGATGAGTCGAAAGGATCATTGAGCATTAGCTTGCTAGGGGCCGCCATCTCATTTGGTAAATTTTCTATTCGGAATGTTTCGTTAATGGCACCTGGCGAATTAGGCCCTACTAATAATCCTGTGTTTGGATCAATCTTGACTGTAATCATATCTACAGGCTCTGTAAGCGGCTCATCAGGTGTATCATCTAATGCCTCTCTCATAAAGTCGATCCACATCGGTAGAGCTGCTTTTCCACCTGTTTCATAACGGCCCAGAGTTTTAGGTGAGTCAAATCCTACCCAACTAATAGCGACTAGTTCAGGATGAAAACCATTAAACCAAGCATCTACTTGATTATTAGTAGTACCTGTTTTTCCTGCAAGATCATTACGACCTAAAGTCATTGCTTTGCGGCCGGTGCCATAACGAACGACATCTCTTAATAGGCTGTTCATTATATAGCTGTTTTGAGCTGTCATGATACGCTGGGCAGGCTTGAGGCCCAGCGAGACATTATTACTGTCATCTATCTGACTCTGACTACTACTCTCCATCAAACAGGTTTCACAAACTGTTGCTGGTTGAGATTGCATCAATATATTGCCACTGGCATCTTCGATTCGTTGAATTAAATACGGTTCTATGAGGTAACCGCCATTGGCAAGGGCTGAGTAGGCTCTTGCTAAATCCCAAGGTGCTGCACTACCACTACCTAGGGCAAGAGATAAGTTATGTGGCATCTGTTTGGTATCAAAGCCAAATCGTCCTGCATATTCGATAGCATAATCCGTAGTGATATCCCTAAGGAGGCGGATAGATACCAAATTTCGCGAATGAATAAGGGCCACTCTTAAACGGGTTGGGCCGTAAAATTTATGACTATAATTTTCAGGGCGCCAGCCATCTTCTACGCTAGCATTGTCCAATACTACGGGAGCATCATTAATAATACTGGCAGCGGTATAACCTTTATCAAGTGCCGCTGAATAAATGAAAGGCTTAAAACCGGAGCCAGGTTGTCGACGAGATTGAGTGACACGATTAAATTTATTCTGAAAATACTCAAAACCTCCATTTAATGCGGTAACAGCACCATCATATGGGGATACGGCAATTAATGCGCCTTCGACTTCAGGCAATTGAGCCAGTCGCCATTGACTCTTTTTATCTTGGGTAACATGAATGATATCGCCAACCGATAAAACATCGCTGACTTTTTTCGGTGCTTTACCACGACTATTCGTGCTTAATAGCTTGCCTGCCCAAGTCATTGAATCAAGCTTAAGCTCAATAAGTTCGGTAGTTTTAACATAGACTTGAGCCATGTTGGAAGAATCTATTGAGGTGACAATGGCAGGGTAAAGCGGACCGATAGTGTCGAAAGCACTCAGCGCCTGCTCATATGTTGCTTGATTAGCGGTCACTTGATCAACCGTTATTTGCTTGAGTGGACCACGATAACCATGACGTTGATCATAAGCTAATAATGCTGATTGAAGTGCCTCATTCGCTGCTTGTTGATGTTTCGCCTTTATGGTGGTGTGAACATTTAAACCTCTATTATAAGCCTCATTACCATATTGTTTGATCAGTTTAGTCCGAATCATTTCGGCAACATAAGGTGCATATACTTCAACATCACGGCTGTGAAAGCTAGCGGTGATTGGTGCTTGAATGGTAGAGAGGTAGTCCTGCTGGCTAATATAGCCTACCTCCCACATACGTCGAAGTACATAGTCTCGTCGTAATTGGGCACGATCGGGATTGGCAATGGGGTTGAATGTAGAAGGAGCTTTAGGTAAGCCTGCAATCATCGCAAGTTGAGCTAAGTTTAGTGTCTGTAGCGGTTTGCCATAATAAACATTAGCTGCAGCACCGACCCCATAGGATCGGTTTCCTAAATAAATTTTATTGAGATAAAGTGTTAATATTTCATTTTTAGTCAGTGATTGCTCAATTTGTAATGAAAGGATGATTTCATTAAGTTTGCGGAGATAGGTTTTTTCCCGGCTTAAGAAAAAGTTGCGTGCAACTTGCATGGTGATAGTGCTGCCACCTTGAGCTTTAACACCTGTAGTCGCTAAAGAGTAGACGGCACGAAGTATGCCTCTGTAATCTACACCATGGTGCTCATAAAACCGTGCATCTTCAGCTGCAAGAATAGCTTGGATAAGCTGTTCTGGCATCTCAGAATGCTTCATTGGAATACGACGTTTTTCGCCAAACTCTGCGATTAAATGACCTTCAGCACTAAATATCCTTAAGGGAACCTGTAACTGGGTATCATTAAGATCGGTTATATTTGGCAGATTGGGGGCAAGTAACAGATAAAGAGCTGAGATTGCAATAATCATTAGGCCAACAAGGGCTATACTTAAAGTAAGTAGACGGCGTAAAAGAAGAAACATAAGCAAGTTCTGGAGACAGACCTAAATGTGATGATGAAGATGTAGTATATATAAAGGTATGTATTGCACAACATTTAAAGAGAACTAATATGATTAATATCTCTAAATTGTGATCTATACTCGACAACTTTAGCTTGTCAAAGGTATGATTTGGTTGAATTCACAGCAATATTAATATTATGTATTTTGTGGCGTTATAATGACTTATTTATAAGTAATATTAAGTATTTTATTGTGTTTTGATAGTTCATGCACTATAGTCTTAACAAACTACATTAAGTAGACGCAGTAAGTTGTTTTAATTGTCGATCACCGGGGCAGTAGATGTTTGGACGAAGTAAAGCACCACTCTTGGGAATAGATATAAGCTCATCAGTGGTTAAAGTGCTAGAACTAAGCCTCAAAGGGGGTAAATATACTGTTGAGTCTTATGCAGTAGAACCTTTGCCACTCAATGCTGTTATTGAAAGTAGAATTGAAAATAAAGATGAAGTTGCTGGCGCTATCAAACGAGCTGTCAAGCGTTCAGGCACAAAAGCAAAAGAAGCTGCTGTTGCCGTTTCAGCTAACTCTGCTATTACCAAAATAATTTCATATCCAGCCTCCCTTTCTGAAAAAGAACTAGAAGACCAAATAATAATGGAGGCGGAATCACTCATTCCCTATCCATTAGAAGAAGTACAATTAGATTTTGAAGTTTTAGGTCCATCCTCAACCGATGTTGATGCTGTAGATGTGTTGCTAGCTGCTTCAAGAAGTGAAAATGTCGATGCGCGTATTGAAGTACTCGAAAAAGCGGGCTTGATAGCCAAGATTGTCGATGTGGAAGCCTACACAATGGAAAATGCTTTTGCTCTAGTCTCGGAGCAACTAAGTAATAATGGCCATGGACTAACAGTAGCCGTAGTTGATGTTGGTGCCAATATCACCACTTTACATGTGTTGGTTGATGGTCAAATTGTCTTTACGCGAGAACAAACCTTTGGTGGCAATATGTTAACTGAAGAGATCGAGCGACATTACGGTATGTCATACCAAGAAGCTGGGCGTGCTAAAAAAGAAAATAATTTACCAGATGATTATGGCCCAAAAGTATTAGAACCTTTTAAACAATCAATGACAATGACAGTAACCCGCTCATTACAGTTTTTCTTTTCCGCATCAGCACAATATCAATCCATTGACCATGTTGTTTTATCGGGAGGCTGTGCCTCAATTCAAGGCGTCGATGCAATGATTGCTGAGGAAACGGGAACGTCGACGTCGATAGCCAACCCCTTCTCCGATATGAACATTGGTAGAAGAGTCGCAATTCAGGCTTTAAGCAATGACAGCCCGTCAATGCTCATTGCATGTGGTCTTGCCATGAGGAATTATGACTAATGCCACGTATTAATCTATTACCCTGGCGTGAAGAACGCAGACAAGAACATCAAAAACAATTTTTCTTGGCATTAACTGTTAGTTTCATTATAGCTGCAATGTTATTTTATGGGGTCATGTTATTTGCTGATGGCCTGATAGATGAGCAAAATAAGCGTAATTCATTTTTGAAAAAAGAAATTGCAATAATGGATCTTAAGATTATCGAAATTAGCAAATTAGAAACTCAGCGCACACGGTTGTTGGCCAGAATGAATGTAATCCAACAATTACAAGTGAGTCGACCTAAAGTAGTTAAGGTATTAGATGGGTTAGTAAGAAATTTACCTGATGGCATCTACCTGCAAAAATTTACTCGTCAAGGTGAGTCGATGATTCTGGATGGCGTCGCCCAGTCAAACGCACGGGTTTCTGTGCTTATGCGACAATTAGATAGTAATCCTGATCTGACAGAATCTAAGCTTAAGGTTATAAAGCGGACTTCGACCAATGATGATGCGATAAGACAATTTAGCTTGAGTATCGATGAGTCAAAAGTGAAAAATGAAGATGGAGAGAGTTAATGGAATTATCATCTTTAAACGAATTAGATTTTAATGAAAGCGGTGAATGGCCTCTTCCAATAAAGCTTGTGGCAATATTATTATTATTTGTCTTGGTATGGGGTGCTGGTTATCACTTTATTATTAAAGATAAACAGGCTGAATTAGTAAGACTGGAACAAGGTGAAATCAAGCTGAAAACAGAGTTTGAAGATAAGCAACAAAAAGCGTCGAATTTAGAGGCGTATAAAGTCCAAATGGCCGAGATGAAAATTAATTTTTCCTCAATGTTGAAGCAGTTACCACAGAAAAATGAAGTGGCTGATTTATTAATAGATATATCACGGACAGGCTTGGTTAATGGTTTAGAATTTGAATTATTTAAGCCTGAAGCTGAGCGTCCCGTCGACTTCTACGCAGAATTACCAATAACAATGAAAGTGACAGGAAACTATCATCAATTTGCTGGTTTTGTGAGTGATGTCGCCTCGCTCCCACGCATTGTCACCCTGCATGATTTATCGATGTCACCGCTTTCAATAGATGAGAATAAGTTGAGCATGAATATCATCGCTAAAACATACCGTTATTTAGATGAAGGTGAAAAGTAATGTTATCGGCCAACTCTAGACAGAAGAAGCCATTCCAAAGAATGCTTAAATTAGCAAAAAGCATAAAGCCAGTAATGTTCGTGTTAACGCTCTCTGCTTGTCAGCAACAAAAGCAAGATTTAACGGGCTACGTTGCGGAAGTTAAATCGAGACAGCATGCTGACATAGCAGCTATTCCGGTAATGAAGCCATATGAAAAGTTTGTCTATAAGGCAACTGATTTACGAGATCCCTTTGTAGCAACCGTTACCGATCTTCCCATTGTCAATGATAAAAGTGCTAAAAAGGTGATTGAGAATGGAATCAAGCCAGATTTAGAACGATTAAAAGAAGCGCTCGAGTTCTACGCACTGTCTGAACTAGTTTTAGTGGGAACATTAGAACAAAAATCAGATGGTATCTGGGGCTTAGTGCGAGCTCCTGATGGCGTTATTCACCGGGTGCAAACAGGCAATTATATTGGCCAAAATTACGGCAAAGTGTTGACTATTACTGATGTCGGTTTAACATTGAAAGAAATTATAGCTGATCAAGAAGCCGGTTATATAGAGCGTGAAGCATCTCTTTCGGTCATGAATTAAAGGTAGATAACTATGACTAGCAATAATGTTATGACAATGTTTAAGCGACAATCTATAACAGGGAAAAGAAAATTGAAAAACAACAAGATGACAACTAATTATCTAAAATTGATATTAAATTTTAGCATTGCAAGTGTTATGGCTATGACCTGTATTATTGCAACAGCTGCGGATTTACAATCAGTCGGCTATTCGTCATTGCCAGGAGGAAAAACCCAATTAGTGCTTACCTTTTCTGAGCCTGTTGACAAACCAAACACATTCTCGATTGATGAGCCCTCTCGAGTTGTCCTAGACTTTGTGGGTATAAAAAATCTATTAGATAAAAAAACAGAACAAATTAATATTGGTGCAACTAGAAGTGTCTCTACTGTCGAGGCCGGTGAGCGTACTAGAATGGTGATCAACCTAAACCAAAAAGTACCTTATAATATTGAGCAAGATGGCAATATTATCCTAGTGACTATTGAGGGTGGCATGCAGTCCATGGCGGCGGCTACAAGTGCACAGCATCAAGTTGAATCTATTGATTTCCGTCGTGGTCAAAAAGGCGAAGCTAAATTGATGATCGAGCTCAATGCTCAAGGTGTTGCGGTTAATGTCAGACAGGAACAGGATAATGTTGTTGTTGATTTGGTTGGTGTCAGTCTGCCTGAAAAACTTCAACGTCGCTTAGATGTTGCTGATTTTGGTACGCCAGTAAATATTATTGATAGTATTGAAAAAGGTGAAAATACACACTTAACTTTATCGACAGTAGGTAAATTTGAACATATTGCATATCAAACAGATAATATGCTCGTCATCGAAGTAAAACCAGTTTTAGAAGAAATGCAAGCAGCTAAAGGAAAAGATGAATTTGGCTATAAGGGTGATAAATTATCACTGAACTTTCAAAGCATTGAAGTCCGAGCTGTACTGCAATTGTTGGCAGATTTCACCGAAATGAATTTGGTAACTAGTGATACCGTACAGGGTAATTTAACACTAAGACTTAAAAATGTACCATGGGATCAAGCCTTAGATATTATTCTAAAAACAAAAGGTTTGGCGATGCGTCAAAATGGCAATGTGATGTTAATTGCCCCTGCAGTAGAGATTGCGGCACGTGAAAAACAAGAGTTAGCCGCACAAAGACAGCTAGTAGAACTTGAGCCGTTATATTCAGAAATTATTGAAATTAATTTTGCTAAAGCAACGGATTTGGCAACACTTCTAGAAAACGAAGGTGAAGGTGAACAAGGTAATCAGGGTGGTGATGTCACCGGCTTTCTATCTACACGTGGTAATGTAACGGTTGATCTTCGAACCAATTCGTTGATACTAAGAGATACGGCCGAGCAGTTAGTTCAAATTAGAAGACTTATTGGTCAATTAGATATACCCGTCCGTCAGGTTTTAATCGAATCACGTATTGTTATTGCCAATAATGATTTTTCTAAAGAGTTGGGTGTGAGGTTTGGTGCTTCTACAGCTAATAATACCGGTGGTAGCGTGTTAAATAGTGGAGCAACATCAGGTACATTAAATGGAACCACTCAAATACTCAATGGTGAGAACTTAGAACAGGCTGATCGTCTCAATGTTAATTTGCCAGTAGCAAATCCAGCAGGTATTATCGCTCTTGCATTAGCTAAATTACCATTTGGTGCCATTCTTGAACTTGAACTTTCAGCAATGCAAGCCGAAGGAAAAGGTGAGGTTATTTCTAGTCCAAAAGTCATTACTTCAAACCAATCAACTGCCCTTATCGAGTCAGGTACAGAAATCCCATTTCAACAGGCAGCTTCTAGTGGTGCAACAGCAGTAGAGTTTAAAAAAGCGGTGCTAAGTTTAGAAGTGACACCACAAATAACACCAGATGACCAAGTAATCATGGATTTAAAAGTTAATAAAGATTCAGTGGGTGCTACTTTTAACGGCGTTCCTAGTATCAATACCCAAAGTGTAGAGACTCAATTATTAGTTGATAATGGAGAAACAGTTGTATTGGGTGGAGTGTTCGAGCAAACTAAAAGTGACAGCGTACGACGTGTCCCCTTTTTTAGCGACTTACCTTTGGTAGGGGTTTTGTTTAGAACAACAACAAACGTGGATGATAAACAAGAGTTGTTAATTTTTGTAACACCAAAAATTATTAAAAATGGCCTTGATTTCTAAGTAACACTGAATTGAGTTTTAAAAGACCGGAGCAATGTGTCCGGCTTATGTCGCAACAAATTAAACAAGAGTAGATCAGACGTGGTAAAAGGCAATATATTCCTGATAGGCCCAATGGGTGCTGGAAAATCAACTGTTGGAAGACAATTAGCTAAGGCACTTGGCCGAGATTTTTTTGATAGTGATAAGGAAATTGAAAAACGCACTGGTGTGTCTATCTCATGGATATTTGAAATGGAAGGTGAGACCGGATTTCGAATTAGAGAGCAAAAAATTATTGAAGAACTCACTGGGCTGAATGATATTGTTTTGGCAACGGGTGGTGGCGCGATTTTAGCGGAGGAAAATCGACGTGCTTTACGATCACGTGGCAATGTTGTTTATTTATCGGCAACAGCCGACCAATTATTTCGACGAACGGCTAAAGATAAAAAAAGACCTTTATTGCAGACAGACGATCCTAAAAAACAGATAGAAGATTTACTAGCGATCCGCGATCCCCTTTATAGCAGTGTTGCTGATGTTGAATTACGCACAGGTGAACAATCTATTCAACACGCAGTAAGACAAGTTATTCAGCAATTAGAAGAGTTAGTTAAATAAGGTTTGTTATGAAAAAACTTGAAGTCTCCTTAGGTGATCGTAGTTATCCAATTTATATTGGTGGCAATCTATTATCACAATCAATATTGCTGACTGAACACATTAAAGGAAAGGATGTGTTGGTCGTCACTAATACGACTGTTGCGCCTTTATACCTTCAATCCGTGCTTGATGCTTTGACTGACTATCACTGTGAATCAGTTATTTTGCCGGATGGTGAACAATATAAAACGCTCGAAGTATTGAACCAAGTCTTCACAAAATTATTAGAGTAAAAATTTTCACGACAGGTAACATTGATCGCCTTAGGCGGCGGAGTTGTTGGTGATATGGCTGGTTTTGCAGCCGCATGTTATCAGCGGGGCGTACCATTTATTCAGATCCCAACGACCTTATTATCTCAAGTAGACTCATCAGTAGGTGGTAAAACAGCTGTCAATCACACTATGGGTAAAAATATGATTGGCGCCTTTTATCAACCACAATGTGTTATTGCTGATACTTTGACCTTAACAACCTTAGAAGATCGGCAGCTGTCTTCAGGTTTAGCAGAAGTTATAAAGTATGGCCTGATTAACGATCCTGACTTTTTTACTTGGCTAGAACAAAATATGTTGGCATTGAGGGCTCGTGATCAATCTGCTTTAGCCGAGGCCATTGAACGATCTTGCCGGGATAAAGCCGATATCGTTGCCAATGACGAGCGTGAACAAGGTGTGCGTGCATTATTAAACTTAGGCCATACTTTTGGCCATGCCATAGAAACCGGAATGGGATATGGAAACTGGTTGCATGGCGAAGCTATTGCTGTAGGCATGTTAATGGTTGCAGATTTGTCACAACGAATGGGCTGGATCCAGCAAGTAGATGTTGATAGGATTAAAGCCTTGTTTGTGGCTGCAGGACTGCCCACATTAGCACCCGAAGGAATGACTTCAGAGCAGTATATGACATTAATGTCAGTTGATAAAAAAGTACAGGATGGCCAAATTAGACTTATCTTGTTACGTGGTATTGGTCAGGCTATTATCAGTGATGATTATTCTGCACTTAAATTGGCTGAAACTTTGGAGTCTTTTGAGCGTTAGGTAATGAGTGAATATGTTTCTCCTACAGCAGAACCTAGTTATATTGCACGTTTAGCAATGAAATCTGCACCCTTTAATAATACGGTTGAGCCTGCAATATTTTTCAAAGGTGGGCAAATAGAGCAACGTTTTAATCTGTTATTGCATTTGATTCGAGCCAGTGACAAAGTGGGTTTATTATCGGCCAAGCAAGGCTCAGGTAAAACAACACTAGTCACTCAACTGCAGCAATCCATGGGTGATGATCTTAGAATTTGTCGTATCAATGGACAGGCTTCAATAACATCAATGGAAATCATTATGCAGTGTTTAGCTGCTTTTGGAGTTAATGATAATGATGTGCAATTCAGCAATGATCACCTTATGCTGCTCAAAGATAGATTATTTCGTCTTCGTGAGTTAAATATAAAACCGTTATTACTGATTGATGATATTGATCTGCTCTCTGAAGAAATCCTAGTTGTGTTGATGAACTGCCTCTCTTGGCAAAATAATGAGGTCTTTTTACTCTATGCGGTTTTCACTTCAAAAAAAGCGATAGCTAGCTTATCAAATATTCATGGGCGATTGCAGCATATTGATCTACCTTCTTTGTCTGAACAAGAAGTTGCATTATATCTAAATTATCGTTTGGATGCAGTGGGTTATAGAGGGGATACGATCTTTAGCCTAAAAAGTTTAAAACAATGTTATCGCCAATCTGCAGGCCAACCTGCTTTAATCAACCAATGGGCTCATCAACACTTATTGGGGATCAAACCTAGTTTTACTCATCCTATAAAAATTAACGTTGAGCAACTAATGCCATTGTTGCGTTGGTTAGGTTTAGGATTATTGGTCATCACGCTTATTTTTCTACTATTATTTCAAGATACCATTAATGAACTGTTCTCAAGCAATACGGTTGAAGACACTACCATTGAAAAATCTTTTTCAGGTCAACAACAAGAGTTGGCCACTATTATCCTTGATGAGGATAATGTAACTTCTTCGGCACAAGCAGAGAGGGATGAACTGACTTCGCTAGTGTCTGAGTTAGCGATAGTGGCCCCCGCTGAGCCTGAGAAAGTGATAACACCCACATCACAAGATGAGGTGGCTGCCCAAAATCAAACCATCGCAGTTAAACCAGCATTAAGTTCTGAGCCAGAATTACCGACTGAATCATCTACTACGATGCATCGCCAAGATTGGATTTTGCAACAAAGTGCAACAAATTATACCTTTCAGCTGATGGGCTCATGGGATGAAAAAGAGGTGCTCGAATTTCTTGATAAATATGCATTGACCGGTGATATTGCCAAATTTGAGAGTATGCGAAATGGTCGCATTTGGTATGCATTAATTTATGGTGTTTATGATAATAAACAAGCGGCATTAGATGCAAGCAGTACCTGGCCTGCGCCGATAAATACATTGCCATCATGGTTACGTCGTTTTGATAGTGTGCATCAACAGATTAAAAAAATGGCTCAAGCTCGGTAACGATTGCCTTAGCCGTTGTGGTCTGGCTGGCAAAAACAACACGATATACCGGTTGATCATTTACTTTTGCAGTTGATATTAATCCAATCGTGACTAAGTGAGTTAAGTCGATGTCTGTTGGAGATCTGAAACAGATAATCCCAGTAGCGGCATTTAATAACCACCAATTGGTTCGCTGTTTTAGTGTGAGATAAAACTGCTCTGCTTGGTCTAGCCGCTGATCAATGCGAGCTGACAATGTTTCTTTTCCACTTAATACTAAACTACACCATAGTGGTAGAAATAATTCGCCACCATAGGAACCACCGATAGTGTGTTTGGGTGTTTGTTTGAGGTAATCAACCTCAGAATCTACACTAGCGGCTAAGGGGTGTTGATATAATAAAACACTACAGGGCTTGGGTTGTTCTAATGCCTTATGTGGATCAAAACAAACAGAGTTAGCATGGTGGATGCCTGATAGATGCTGCGAATGTGTTTCTGAAAGTATTAATCCTCCCCCCCAAGCAGCATCAATATGGATCCAACTATTAAATTGTTTGGCAATCTCAATGCAAGTGATAATCGGATCTATTGCACCACAAGATGAAGTGCCAGCCGTCGCTACAATAGCGATGGGGGCAATGAGTTGGCAGGCATGGCGTAAAGCATCGACTTGTAACTTGCCTACTTCATCCGTTGGAATGGCCTGAAAATTCAAACCTAAAATACGACAAGCTTTGCTGATCGAGTAATGTGCAGCCTGAGAGCCATAAACAATATTGGATGAGTTTTTGGCCTGTTCTCTTGCCTGCCATAAAGCATCAATATTGCCATAACTACTCCCGTGATTGAAATGTGCAAAAGGTTGCTGGAACAACTGACAAAACCAGTCGAGTAGTTGCTGTTCAATAGTGGCTAATTGTGGGTATAGTTCGGCAGAAAGTAAATTACCATTGTGCATGCCCGCTAATAGTTGGCCTAATAGTGCAGGTTCATTAATGGCGGGCGTCATATGAGCGGCCCAAGTTGCTTGATGGTGAAGTTCACCCTCTGTTATCAGTTGTTGAATACGTTTTGCAGCATTGTCATTTTTGGAGACTGTTGTCAGTTGTTCTTGTAATAAGCTGATAATGTCAGAAAGTGTAGTCATGGAAGGTATAAGCCACTCTCAGTATGATCACTGGCAACAATAGCAGCAAAGTCAGAATAGGATTGAAAATGGATGATTTGTGTTGGAATAGGAAACTGTTTAAATAAATGACAAAAATGGCGATCAATCACCTGATTGACGGTGAGCTGTTGAATAGATGTCGTTTTAATATCAACATGTTTCACTAATAACAATTGTTTGGCGTTGAGCTTTGACGCCAACCATAATGCCAGACTATCTGAACTTAAATCCCAGTTAGGTAATAATGTTGATTCTGAGAGTAAAGAGTCATCAGGTAGCCACACCGAGAGAGAAGGTAAGGGCTCTTGGCTGTTGAATGGCTGGCATTTGGCTTCAAGTGAGATCAACATTAAGCCAAACTGTTTCATCGCAACCAGCGCCATATGATGGGCTGTTGTATCATTAAAATGATGGTGCTCTTGAGCCCTACGAACCTGATCAGCAAAGGGACCGCCACCAGGAACAATGACGATAGGGCTAGAGTGGGAGCTGTTAGCCAGTGTATGTAGCCAAATCTTTAGTTCAGGTGTGTTGTATAGACTGCCGCCTATTTTAACGACAATCATTTTAGCTGTTCAAGGAGGCGAAATATAGCGGCTGCTTTGTCATGAACTTCTTGGTATTCTGCTTCTACAGTTGAATCAGCGACAATGCCTCCCCCAGCCCAAAAGCGTAGACGATTATCGCTGTACATTAAGGTTCGAATGGTGATGTTACTATCCATTTTTTGATCAAAGCCAATATAAGCAATGCTACCGCAATAAAGTCCACGGCGATGAGGTTCAAGTTCTTCAATTATTTCCATCGCCCGTAATTTAGGCGCGCCAGTGATCGAGCCGCCAGGAAAGCATGCCCGTAATAATGAAAGTGCATGGTGATTATCGGCCAATGTACCAGTGATCGTACTGACTAAGTGATGTACAGTGGCAAAGGACTCTAGTACAAAGGGCTTAGGCACTTTAATCGAACCTGGTATACACACTCTGCCTAAATCATTACGTAATAAATCAACAATCATTAGATTCTCAGCACGATCTTTTAGACTGATCTGTAATTCGTCAGCCAGTAACTTATCTTTTACCGAATCATTTAAATCACGTGCTCGAGTGCCCTTGATCGGCTTGGTTTCTACGTGTTGGTGGTCAACTTTAAGCAGCCGTTCAGGTGATGAACTCAATACGGTGATATAGGGAGTCTCAAAAAAACTTGAAAATGGCGCTGGATTTTGTTGTCGGAGTAATTGATAGGCAAACCAAGGATCACCTTCGGCATCAATTTCAAAGCGTTTTGCGAGGTTGACCTGATAACAATCACCTTCACGAATATAATGCTGAATTTTGTTAAAGGCCTGCTCATAAGCCGCTTGATCTAAGTTACTGCGCAATTTGCTGGTGACATGAAATTTTTGTGGTGTTTCTTCAGAACTATGTCTTGTTAGTTGATTGACAAGCTGATCCCATTTATTTTTTGTCTCAAGATCAAAGCCATAGCTAGCCAACCAACAGCGTTGTAATTGATGATCTGTCACTATTGCCCAATCGTAGATACCGATAATCATATCGGGGATATTTTCAGCATCTAAAGCGTGTTGAGGAAGGTTTTCAATACGACGGCCTAAATCGTAAGCAAAATAGCCTAATGCGCCCCCACAAAATGGAAAATCAGCTTGTTGCTCGGGTTTAAATGGCTGCAACATAGTATTTAAGAGTTCAAAAGGATCTTCAGTAGAAACGGAGGCCTCATTATCATGGTGTTTGATCAGTGTATTTTCACCGGTGGTGACTAGCGTAATAAAAGGGGCAGCAGTTTGAATGTCATAACGACTATCATTATTTTGTGCTGAGTTGTTGCTATCTAAAAAGACAGGCCAAGTTTTATGGCGGATTGCTTCAAAATAAGACGCACTATCTGCCAGATAAGGAAGCTCAGTACAAATAGGAGGAAGGTTAATATTATTCATGACAGTTATTTTACGGTAACTGTTGTTGAGCTAAAAGAGCAACTGCCACTGCAGGAGCGTGAACGGCACTTTCAGGGTGCTGTGATGACAGTACTTGACTGAAGTCCTGATAGCCTCGGTTGAGCTGTTGCGCACAGGATTTTGTAATAAAACGACCAACTCCAGCACCTATAATCGGTGCATCTGGCGCTAATTCAGGGTGTGCTGATAATACTTGTAATATGGCGTTATTCATCATGTGAGTTTGTTGTTGTGCAAACCATTGTGCAAGTTGTAGCCATTGTGCGGTACTTGCTTGCTTAGCATCAGTACCTAGTAATCTAGCGATACGACTAGCGCAAAAAGCAGCTTGCCATGGCTGGCCATCGGCACTGTTATCTTGAATTGACTTGGGATCAAGTAAACCTAATAGACACCAGCAATCACCGGTTGTCGCAAACACTTCTGCGGCCAGACTGACTAAGTAGCCATTAAATGGAGCATGTTGGCTGAGTGCTATCAGTGGTGTTCTTATTGCGCCGGTATAAAGTAACTCACGGCTAGTTTGGCGTCCAAAATCATCCACGCCCCGTGGGATGGCAACACCATTACTCAATGGAATGATGTCACAAGTTGTACTACCAATATCAACAAATAAACCTTCAGGTATCGCTTGTGCAACAAGGTTGGCGCTAGCTTGCCAGTTTCGCGAGGCAACTTGTTGCCATTGTTGAGTGGCCTGATTAGCTGTCAGCCAACCAGCGTCTGCCCCATAGACAACAATATGTTCATGTTTTATGTATTGAGCAATACAGGCTAAAATAGCCGCTACACCCGCCTGGCGATTGGGGAAAATATCAACTAATTCACCAGTCATAGTGATCGCGGCAATATCTTGTTGATTATTGAGTTGCTTAAACACTGACTCAATAGCGGTGGCTAAGTGTTCAATGCCTTGCCACAACGGACAGGCAAATTGGATCACATCTTGTATATTTCCATGCCGGTCACAACGTGCGACTTTTAGATGGGCACCACCAATGTCCCAACCGCTGATATAAGAAGCGCTTTTTGTCATATTAATACCTCAATGGCCTTGCGGTGAGTGCTGATGGGTAAAGTCGGTAAGCCGTGTTTTTTCATGGTCAATAATAACTTAGCTGGATTTAGATTTAATGATTCATTAAGGCCAACATAGGCAGTGGTGACGCGAGGATTAATATCAACCACATAAGTTTCATCATTAGTGACGATCAGATCGATACCAATAAATCCCCATAATCCTGCAATAGCGTGATCAATTTTTTGAATGAGATCTGTGGCTTTGAGCAGACTAAATTGCGCTTCAACAATGCCATTGACACAACAACCATGGAAGCTAAACTGTCCTTTAGCTAGTTTAATATATTGCTGATTAATGGCAAGCAAACAACTAGCGTGCTGATCGCTTAAGACGGTTAGGCTGAGCGCATTTCCCTCGATATAAGGTTGTATGACATTCTGTTGATTGGTCTGGGAAGGTGATGTCAGCCAAGATTCCAGGGCTGAACGTTCAGCAAAAAATAAGGTGTCAATACAACCAGCACCATCATTAGGTTTAACCACAAAACCTGATGGTGAATTAAAAGAATTAAACAGCCATTCACTGGCTAGAATAGTATATGGACTCGTAATATTATTAGCTGTTAACTGCTGGTAGCATAAGGCTTTATCAGTACATACTTGGGTGGCTAATGGCTGGCAACCTAAGAGCTGCTTGCCATGATTTAACACGGATTGTTGAAGTGTTTGTAACAAACCATTTGTTTCTGGTGCGATTATTATCACCGCATCAGCATTATTCATTGCGCTAGCATAATGCAGTTGAAATAAAGGGGGATTATCAATAATTGAACACTGATGATGAGGATTACCGATAATATCAAGCAGTGGTTTAAGGCGAGAATCACGTAGAATAATCAGTTTGATATCAATTAGCTGAGCCATATCATGCACAATAGCGGTGAGCATTTCATTGCCTTCATAGGCAAGGCTAGAAGGTAAAGGTTGATCAATCAATGCACCACTAGTGATATGTTCGTAAACAAATACTTTCATTTATTAACTATAATCTGAGGAATAACTTGGAAATTATACCTGTCATCGATGTAAGGGGGGGAAAGGTTGTACATGCTAGTGGTGGTGTACGATCTCAGTATCCTTTATTAAAATCAGTTTTAACGTCACATTGTGAACCATTAGGAGTTATTACAGACTTATTGGCATGGCATTCATTTTCGACCATTTATATTGCCGATCTAGATGCCATTTTAGAGCAACAGCTTAATCTTGAATTATATCAAGCTCTGTCGGAAGACTTTCCTAAGCTTACTTTTTTATTGGATGCTGCTATTAATTCAAAACAAAGTTGGGACTATTTTTTTCGTTATCCTAATATTAAGCCCGTGATCGGTAGTGAGACTTTATCCGATATAAGCTGGCTCTCTGATCCGCTTGTTCGGCAAAATAGTATGCTGTCACTAGATTTTCAGCATGGGCAGTTTTTAGGCGTCCCGGAAGTTTTACATCAGGCAGCATTGTGGACAGAAAATATCATCGCCATGAATATAGATCATGTTGGTGGGCATTCAGGCCCTGATTTTGAACTATTATTAATGTTGCAGCAGAAAGCAGGTAAAGGCCGAGTTATTGCAGCAGGTGGAGTAAGAGATGAGCAAGATCTGAACGATCTTCAAGGGCAGGGAATAGATAAGGTATTAATTGCCAGCGCATTACATGATGGCAGAATCACTCAGTCTAGCATCAAAAAGAATATATTTAGAACGGCTTAAAACAAAAATGCCGTTCACTCTTGCAAGAGAACGGTATTTGGATTGAACTATTTTCTAAAACTTAGCTTGCAGCAAAAGGGTGAGAGCTAGTTTTATATTGTGCAACAACATCAGCTGCTTTTGGTTCACGAGCAACCGCACGTTTGATTGATTCTTTAGTTGCGCGGTAGTTCCAGTCTTGGATTTTTTGATCGTTATCTGCAGTTGGAGAGATGAAAACACCTACACAGATAAAGCAATCATCAGCTTCAGCCATTGGAATCGTGCCATCTTCAACACACTCAGCAACAGCCATAGCAACGCCACGTTGTGCTGGGCCGAACATTTGAACGGCTTGTTTCATGTTTTTGATAGTTACTTTGTTAAACATAACTGTCGCAGGTTTAACCATAAGGTTAGGTGCAACAACAGCTAATAAGCCGTTAACACCCGCTTTTTGATCTGTCATTGTGCGGCAAAAAGCATCTTCTGCTGCTGAACCACGAGGGCCCATAAGTAAGTCTATGTGTGCTACGTTGTCAAGGTCACCATCTTCAATTACTAAAGATTCACCTACTAATACACGATCGATAACTGGCATAATATTTATTCCTGTTCCAAAAAATTTGTTAAAAAGGCCCATTTTACACTCAGCTTATTACTAAGCTAAGCTTATACGTATTAAAGGAACGTATGACCTGCTCAGATCCTGCTACGATAAATCGTATCATGATGCTGAAATCTTGTTTGAAAAAAGCGCTTGTTGGAATGCGTAGATTAATAATGTTGCTGCGGTTAAATCTGCGGTTGTTCCAGGGTTGATCGCTTTTTTCTTTAATTGCTTATCCCAAGTAATTATTTCTGCTTCAAAATCTCTTAACGTGTTGTTTTTATTTATTTTAGTTAGTATGGATGTAGCTTCTTTTGTTATTTCCAAGGCATGTTTCCAAGATTTTTTTCGACTAATCAAGGTATCCGGCACACTCTCTAGGAACTTAAGATACGCGAAAGCGGTTGCCCATTCAACACTTTCCCCAGATTTTATCGAAGAAGTCAATATTGGGAGTCCAATATTTAAGATTTCTTTATAGTTATTGGTATATTGTTTGGCAATTGAGTCATATTCTTCTGCTAGTTTCATCGCCTGTAACAGGGTCACATTTGGTGTTGAGTTGATGTCTTGTTGAATGCTAGTTCCAAGTCCCCCTGCCTCTGCTAAGCGAATGGCTTGGAAGCAAGCGTCTGCATCATTAACGGTCAGATTGGATAAGACTGATGCTAGTTTATTGGATAGCTGATTGATGTCTGAACATTGCTGTATTGCCAGGCATAAAGGAGCAAATAACAACACAATGCCGAGATTGGTATTGCAGTCTACCACCGTCCTAGTTGCTTGAATGGCTTGAAGAATAAGTTCACCGACTGACAATGACTTTTGCGCCAAAACAGGGGCAATTGCATGTGCACTACTAATAAAATCTTGCACCTGCATATTATGGCCACCACTGTAGCCGTTGACATTACCTGGTTTTGGCGCTGCAACTTCATTTTCACAGGCCCAAATGATACATGCTTCGATAGTTTTATTAGATAAGATCCTCTGTCACCTCTTCACTATGCATTGTTGATTTTATTCGCTGGCTGATCGATTTTGCTAAATACCCTGCAACATCAATGTGGGTTGCATGATAAAGACCTTTCCATGCTGGCACGCTGTTTACTTCTAACACAGTATAATGTCCATCGACTGTGCGTATGATATCAACCCCTGCATAATGAGCATTTACCGCCTTAGTTGCCGCAATAGCAAGCTGTTCCATTTCCGGGCTAATGGTTGCTGCTAAACAAGTTGCCCCCTGAGCAAAGTTAGTGATCCAATGATCTGAGCGCCTAGACATGGATGCACACACTTTATCGTCGACAACCATCAATCGCCAATCTTGCCATTGTTCCGCTACAAATGGTTCAATATATTCTTGTAAATAAAAGGCATTGCCGACCGCTTGGGAATTATCAAATTCAACTAGATTTGTAATTTTTTCAATGCCCTTACCTTGGCAACCAAATAATGGTTTTATGACTAAATCATTATTCTTGTCTAACTGTTGTTTTGCTATCTGTCGTGCTAATTGGCGATTTTCGCAGGCCCATGTTTTAGGTGTACTTAATCCTGCTAGATGAAGTCGTAACGAGGTACGTGCTTTGTCAACGGTATGTTCAATGGCAGATGCAGGATTAAACACCGGAACATTAAGTTCGGCTAAAGTATGTAGCAAGTCCATCCTTAGGGTGATTTGTTCTAAACTTCCTGGGGCAATACCTCGCACCATCGCTGCGTCTGGTAACTCATCTTTAAAGCCTGGAATGTTTAGACCTGTAGGCCGGTCAAGATCGATAATACAATCAGCAAGATCTGCAAGTACAGCGGTTATACCTAGTCTTTGTAGTGAATCGACTAGCTGCTTAGTGTGCCAGCCGTGGGTATCATTAAAAATAACTATTTTTGGTGATGGCATTTACTGACTTTTTAATAATACGGAGTAGCCACAAGCTACTTGGCTTTAAATTGGGTTATAGACCGAACGAAGCCGTTAATAATTCTGGGTTTAACTCGCCAGCAGTGAAACTCTTACCTGTTTTTGCATTAGTGACTATTACTTTTGCAGGGCTGAACAACATAGGATCTATTTTGAAAAAGTCATATTCATAAGATGCAAAAATTTCACCAAAGGGACGGCCATAATCTGAAGAGGTGTTGCTGGGCATTCTTTCAGCTAATTCGCGTGCGTCATCATCACTTGAGTTAACAAACAAATGTACCATGCCACCATAAAGAATAGCATCGTTAGTGCGGCCCATTCCAGTGATGAAATCACCGCCTGGAGGTGCAACAGGAGTGACGCCAAAACCATCAACGATTTTATCCATCGGAAAATGCAGGGTATGGGCTTTATGCATAGCAACTTCAAGTACACGAATGGCAATTTGCATTACGCCTGCAAGACTAGACGTCGGAGTTAATATGAACGTTAGGTCTTGTGTTTTAATACCACAATCCTTAGCTACTTTTTCTGCCACTTCAATGGGGGGAATGGAATCAACTTCTAGCACAATGCAAGTAGAGCTTGCTTCATCTTTGTAGCCGAACTCTTTTAATACTTCTTCCTTACCCGCTAATGCTCGACCTGGCCCCGATCCTAGAGCAAAAAACTTGCTATCTTCACTTTTGTGCGACAAGCTCCAACCAGCATATTGGCTACCTAAGCAGCTTAAAACAGGTGTTTTAGCATGAACATTAACCGACCATGGCCAGTTGGCAAAACCACTATTAGTGCCTAAGGTTGCAGTGCCTAGGCCACCCATGCAAATTTCACCAATTAATCGACCAGCTTCTAAGCCACCCACACAATTAATTCCGGCATCAATAATACGAGTGCCATTACTAAGCGTGCTGATTTCAAGTTGTAATGCTTGGGCATCGCCAACTAAACGTTCAACTAAAGGTTGGCAGGCAGCGTTAACACTGGTCCAGTTAGCAGAAATATTACTGCTCATGGTTTTTATCCTAATATAGAAATTTATCGTATATAATTATACGTGATGTGAGCAGGGCTGTAATCTGTCTTTATCATTTTTAATGGGTTTTACTCTCAGCCATAACTTGCTCAATCAGTTTAATTCGTTGTTTTCGAATGGCCTCACCAATAGCGGCGCCTTGCTTTCCTGCTTCAACAAAAGCATGCGCAGTCACTGTTTGACAAACATTCAAACAACGTCGAAATACTTTGATTTCAGGTAAGGGCAGGTATTCATAACCTGGTCGACCACGAAAATCGGCTTCACCAGCAAGTAAATATTGTTCAAATCTCTCAGGTCTGCGAAAGGCATCTAGCGCTTCAATTACTTCTAGAATAGTCGCAGGACCTAGTTCGAATAACAAATGAACATGGGTATGATATTCAGCTACTTTAAGTGCTAGTGTTTCAATATCTTTAGGCACACGCATTCGTTGACACAATGCATGGGTCAGTTTGATGCTACGCTTTTCATGTCCGTTATGCCTGGGCAATATATCGGCGGGTGTTGTGCCTTTACCCAGATCATGGCACAAAGCAGCAAACCGTACAGCAATATCATCGGTCAGTCTTGCAGCTTGATCAATCACCATCATCACATGCACTCCCGTATCTATTTCAGGATGCCATTTGGGTACTTGCGGCACGCCAAAAAGGCAGTCAACTTCTGGGAATAGACTTTTTAATGCACCTGCTTCACGTAATGCCATAAAAAATAAAGAGGGTTGGGGCGTGGCGAGCGCTTTTTCAACTTCTTGCCAGACGCGCTCTGGTACTAGGTGATCAAGTTCTTTTGCCTCGATCATCTGTTTGATTAAAACTACTGTTTCATTAGCTATTGTAAAGTTGAAGCGCGCTGCAAATCGAGCAATTCGTAATACACGAACAGGATCTTCAACAAAAGCTGGGGAAACATGGCGTAAGATTTTATTCTTTAGATCTTGCTGGCCATTATAGGGATCAATCAATGAGCCATCTTCAGCTTGTGCGATGGCATTGATCGTTAAGTCTCGTCTGGCAAGATCTTCTTCTAAGGTGACGTTTGGAGCCGCATGTACAATAAACCCTTTATAGCCGGGCGCGGTTTTACGCTCAGTGCGCGCAAGCGCATATTCTTCCTGAGTCTGGGGATGGAGAAATACAGGAAAGTCTTTACCTACTGGTTGAAAGCCTTTAGCAAGCATATCCTCAGGCGTACTGCCAACGACAAGCCAGTCACGATCTTTAACCGCTAAGCCAAGTAATTTATCGCGAACACTGCCGCCAACCAGATATGTTTTCATAGCAAGCTAGTTTAAGGTATTTTTGGCTTTACTGCTGGCATATGCTCAGATAATGGGATGATTACCTGCTTGCGTTGATAATCAAAAATAGCTGAATAACTTAAAACACTTGCAACATAACCTCGCGTTTCATTATAAGGAATGTTTTCAATCCAAATATCTGCCGGTAGTAATGTTTTAGGTAACCAACTAGAAATTCGGTGAGGCCCAGCATTATAGGAGGCTGTCGCTAGCACAGGGTTTTGCTGGTTTTTATCATACATACGGCGTAGATAGGCGCTACCAAGTTGTATGTTTCTGCCAGGGTTTAATAGTTCAGACTGTGATTTTAATGGCTTATTAATAAGCTTAGCAATCTGTATTGCTGTTTTAGGCATCAACTGCATTAGACCTGTGGCACCAACAGGTGAACGTGCCTTAGGATTAAAAGCACTTTCTTGACGTGTAATACCAAATAACCACGATGGATCAATGCCATTTTTTTTGCTGGCTTTTAAAATAGCGGTGTCATAAACAATTGGGAAGCGTAAATCTAAGGCATCCCAATATTTTGCTTTGCCCAGAAGAGCGATGGTTTGATTATGCCATTGCCATCTATGAGTTAAGATTGCCAATAGTTGTAGCTGCCGAGGCGTCATTGACTGTTTAAGTTTATAAGCTTGGCGGCGAGCTTCTAACTGCATATTGAGATTATAAAACTCATGTAATCTAGTGACAGCCGGACGTTGAGAAAAAGTCTCAAATTCTGCTTGTTCAAAAACAATGGGCCGATGATTCATTTGGTAAGGTTTACCTAGCTTATCTGCTGCTAGAAAGGCGTAATAGTCACGTTGTTTAATGATATTTTGAAATGTTTGATTTGCCGCCTGTTGATCACCCCGTTCAGCCTGACTTCTACCCAACCAATATTGCCAGCGAGTGGTTATTTGTTCATCATGGTTTAAACTGAAAATGGCTTTTTGCACGGCTTGCCAATCTTGTTGCCAAAGGGCAGCACGCACTCGCCATTGCTCGTCAGCTAGATCGCCAAAAAATTCTAATGTACGCTCTTCACGATTTAGGGCTGCTCGATTAGCTATTGTACTTTGAATGCTGATCTGATCTTGTTGACTAAATTGATACTGGCCTTTTATTTTTTGCCAGTAACCATAAGCTTGATCCGTCGATTTACGTGATAAACGTTCAACGGCATGTTTAATGATCTTGCGGCTTATAGCTTGATCTTTCTTTAACGGACTGGTCTTAAGCTCTTTTAATACTGTCCGAGGTTGACTATGACTCTTTTTCCATAGTGAGATCCAGCCATGAGCGGGATGATTTTTTTTAAACGGTTTGGCTAAATACGTGGTCAAACTATATTGATTTTTTTGCAAGGTAAGTTGGATCCGTTGCCAGCGAAGGTCATCGGTTAAAAAACCTTGGTTTTGCCAATATTTAAAAGGCTGATCACAGTTTTTATGTTGTGAGTGGCCGACCAGCCAAAGCACTGGCGTATCTATTAAGGCCTGTTTAGACTGGCCTGTTTTTATAAGTGCTTGTAGCCGTGAACATTGTTGTGATGTTGAAGCTGGTGAGGGTAAATGCTTTAAAAACATTGACCATTGTTTTTTCTTGGCAAGGTAAGCTAACCAGCTATTCTGTAACCTATCAGCATAAAAGGTATCTGGATTGTTCTGTATAAATTCACTAATGATTTTGCTGTCAGTGACATTAAATCGATGCCGTAAATATAAATAATCTAAATAGGATTGTAAGGGATAGTCATCAAGCTTATTTTTAAGGGTATTAAACTGTGTTATCTGATGAGTCGCTAATGCCTTTTTTGCCTGTTGAAAATGTGTGCGTTGTTGAGTCAGTTCAGCCTTATTACTGGCGAGGCTTGTTACAGAGAATCCAAATAAAAGGCCTAGAATAAAAGCTATTTTTAAAATCGACATTATTTATTATACACCAGTAATGTGTTGATAAAAGGAGTATTCATCCAAGTTCAATAATTCCCATTGTTGAATTTAATTGCTGGCTAAGCGTTGTTTCAATGGCATCTAAATTAGGGATATAAGCGACTTTATTACCTACTTGGATTTGATAGTGTACATATTCTGATGAGATTGTATTGTCAGCTAATTTCAGTGCTGACTCATTGAGATGTATAAGCTGAGGCACGCCATAACACGGCAAGCCATAAATACTGATATTGGCTGAGGCATAGATACCACGCAGTACACAAAGTTTATTTGCATCAGTAGTGTGCGAGGGTTTATTTTCAACGAGTCCTTCTAGATCGATGATCGGAATATTTTGGGCGTTCCAATCACATTGGCCAATCCAATAGCTAGGTTTAGTATTATCTGTCTTGATAAGACGTGGTGAAGGAATGACCTCCGCAAGGGTACTATTTGGAAGTAACAAATAATGGTGTTGCAAAGGAATAATCATGCATGGTACAAAGTCTGTAGTGTTGTCAGCCATAAGGGGTCTCCTCTGTTAATGATCACTATGGGGGTAGAGAGTACCCAATAAATCTTTCATGGTGGCGACTAGCTCAAGTTCTTGGTAGGGTTTACCCATATAAGCATTAACTCCAATTTCCATGCCTCTATCACGATGTTTGGAACCGGTACGTGATGTAATCATGATAATGGGAATATGTTTATAGTGTTTATTATTTCTAATCAGCGTTGCAAATTCAAAACCATCCATACGAGGCATTTCAACGTCCAGCAGGATAATATCGGGTAGCTGCTCACTCAGTTTTGCAAACGCATCAACACCATCACGCGCAGTTATAACATCAAAACCGTGGCGTTTAAGTAAATTACCTGAAGCTTTACGCATTGTAATTGAATCATCAACGACCATCGCTATAGATGTGTGATCTGTTGGCAATTCTTTAGCGGTTAAGCCTAATTTATTTTCATCATCACTATTGATTCCGATATTAGCCGTTTCAACCAGTGTTGGGATATCAAGTATAAAAACCACTTGGCCATCACCGAGAATGGTAGCGCCAGTAATCGCGGCAATATGACTGAATTGTTCTCCAGCTGATTTGAGTACAATTTCACGATTACTGTTAATGGCATCTACCAATAAGGCAATATGCATATCACCATAGCGAAATAATAAAAGAGGTAGTTGTAATTTAGGATCGTCTGGAAGAACTAGTGGCAGGTCAAGTAAAGTGCTTAAAGGTAGGAAGCGGTAATATTCACCATTTACCTGATAACTCGATTCATCCTTGTGTGTTAGTTGTTGTCTAACTTCAGCAACTGAAATTCGAGCGCCGGCATCAACCGCAGCAAGGGGAATAGCATATTGATGTTCATGACTGCTGACAAGCAAAGCCTGCATAATAGATAATGTAAGCGGTAAACGAATATTAAAGGTGGTGCTTTTACCAGAAATAGTTTGAATTGAAAGTCGACCTTTTAAGGCGTGAATTTCATTGCTGACAACATCCATTCCCACTCCTCGGCCAGCAAGTTGGGATACATTATCTGCAGTACTGAAGCCTGTAGAAAGTATGAATTGGATGAGCTCTTCATCACCAGGCATATTTTGATGAGTGATCAGATTTTGCGCCAATGCTTTTTGGCGTACTTTTTCAATGTTAATACCTTGACCATCATCGGATAAAGCAATCAGTACCTCTGAACCTTCTTGTGAAATGGTCATTGTAAGTGTTCCAACGGCACTTTTACCTAATGCAAGCCGTTGATCAGCTGATTCAATTCCATGAGCAATGGCATTTCTTAGAATATGTTCAATTGGTGCGACAATTCGGTCAATGAGGGTTCTATCAAATTCTCGATCAGCACCATGAATAATCAATTCGGACTGTTTGCCGAGCTCCGCATTTGTCTGACGAACGATGCGTTCAAATCTAGGAACTAATCCTTCAAATGGAATTAAGCGAGTGTTCATCAGCGCTTGCTGTAGATCAGTGCTAAGACGAGATTGTTGCAATAAAATATCATCAGATTCTTGCACTATATGTTCAAGTGACTGACTAATCTCATGCATATCATTGACGGTTTCAGTCAAACCTCGTGATAACTGTTGAATCATTGAAAAACGATCAAGTTCAAGCGGATCAAATTCTGATTCTTGTTTGAGTGCTTCATCGTCATAACGAAATAGGATTTGGGTTTCAGTTTCTATTTCAAGATTGCGTAGTTGATCTTGTAGTCGTGAAAGTGTGCCTTCCATTTCAGATAATTGTTGTTTAATCGCCGAGTTTTGTTGGCCTACACGATCACGAGAAATACTAACTTCACCGGCGAAGTTAGATAGGAAGTCGAGTAAATCAGCACGAACACGAATCTGATCGCTATGGCTATATTGTGTTGGCATTCCTGCATTTGAATCAACGGAGCTGATAGCCTTCGTTGTTAGATCTGCTGGGAGCTGACCTACAGAAACAGGGGCTGTCTGATTGGAGAATGCGTTAATTTCATTGATTAAATCATGGGCAAAGTTAAAACGACTGTTATTAGCAAGTAACTCCTGCATATCAGCTAGGCGATCTTGACTACGCTGTAATAAATCAAAAAAAGTGGCGCTAGGTTTTATATCTGACTCAGTAGTTTTAAATACTAAGGATTCAATTTGATGGGTAAGATCGGCTATTGGGGTAATGCCTGCTAGACGTGCGCCACCCTTAATGGTGTGAAGATTACGTTGCAACTGTGCAGTGGCATTTTGGGTTTCCTGTCCATTGATCCAGTTTTTTATGGCGTCTCCACTGGATGTAAGCAGCTCAGCACATTCTTCTGTAAAGGCGTCTAATAACTCAGGATCTTCATTTGGAACAAGAAATAATTCATCACCTGTGACAACTGGGCCCTCTAAAATTTGAGCTAAGTTAGTTTCAAGCTTTTGTCTAAAGTCATCAATACTCGGGCTGGGTTTGTTTTGCAGTAAGCTTTCAACTTGAAGATTAATTTCTTCACTACCGAGTTCAAATAGCATTAAGTGGTCGCTATTATCTGCATTTGCTTGTTGTGCCAACTGAATTAATAATTGATAAAGCTCACTCATTGTATCGAGATTTAGCGTTTCTGCATTGTCACGTAAGGTTTCAAGTATTTGTTTAAGCGACGCATTTATCTCTGAATTATTGGCCTGCTGATTAAACTGTTGGATCTGATGTTCGTACTGCGACAGTAACTCATCTGTTTCTTCAATAAATACCACAAGAAATTCTGGATCGATAAGCTGATGCTGCGCCGATTTTTCATCATCAGTCGGCAAAAGTTGATGCAAAGAATCGATGAACGGTGACAAATTAGGTTGAGCATTTTTTTCAGGTGACTTTATATATTCAACATAACAATCAAGGCCTTCTATTGCTGAAGATAATAATTCCCGTTGTTGTTCATTTAAGGTAGCTGCTAGCTCATAACGTTTACGCAAGGAGTGATCCAAGCACGTTGCAAGCTCTGCGACAGGTAGGACTTGAGCAATACCGGCACAACCTTTCAGTGAATGTGCCGCTCTCAACAGTTCTTTATTAATGGTAAAGCTTGATGTTGATTGATTGAGCGCTTGCTTAAATGTCGCAATGTGCTGTGTCGCTTCAAGATTAAATATTTGTTGTAATTCATCCTGTTCAGATAAAATATTTTCTGTTTCTGTTTCTAATAAATGGCCCGCGGCCTGAGTTAAATCCTTAGCACGCTGATTAGAACCCATTTCACCTTGGGCAAAGAGCTTCAGTAAATCTGGAATCAGTTCAGCACAATCTGAGATGAGAGGCGACAGTTCTTCTGATATAGCAAGACTGTTTTCTAAGATAGTATTGAGCAAATATTCAACTGCTTTTGCCATGTCGGCAATGACATTTGCACCTGCCATATAACCACTACCTTTAAGCGTATGGAAATGGCGCCGAATGATGGTTAATGCCACTGTGTCTGCTTCAGCACTCCGCTCAGGAATTAATAAGCCAAGTTCAGCAAGTACTTCATTAGCTTCTTCAATAAAAATTTCAGCAATTTCAGCATCAATGCCTTCAGCAAAACTAGGGGAGATGTCTTGTGTGTTTGTTGGGTCTATTAACCGGGATTGGCTGTTGATATAAGATTGAACAGTTGTTTCTAATGGATAAACCACGTTTTCAGTTGTGCTAGCGGCCTTATTTTCTAATGTGATGTGTTGGTTGATATAACGTTGAACAGTTGTTTCTAATGGATAAACACCGTTTTCAGTTGTGCTAGCGGCCTTGTTTTCTAATGTGATGTGTTGGTTGATATAACGTTGAACACTTGTTTCTAATGGATAAATCACGTTTTCAGTTGAGCT
>JAWUYH010000036.1:0-23588 GCA_034110895.1 Gammaproteobacteria bacterium
CTAACGTATAGAGCACTTATGTATTGTTTATACTTTTGAATGGTGGGACATTTTTAACTACATATGTTTTTATTATGTAGATAACCATCTGATTTATAATCTATTATTCAATTGACCACAGGGGTTCGTAGTTAGACCAAAAATAAGGTAATTATTTAATTAAATCAATTACTTGTAGCTCCAGTCAGAATTTTATATTTATTACACTTTAGTATCAGTTAGTCTCTTTTAGCAAAGTAATGTACAGAATCGAATACAGTAGTTTTATATTCAGGTTTATTTTATAAAGACGGATGATAAGTCCTTTTTATATATTGCTTCACTAGGCATAATAGGGGCGGATTGTTTTTTGTGGATTTACGGATGATGAAACTGTTTAAAGCTATTATTTTTGTAGTAATTTTTTGTTCTGTTCTTTGGTTAGTTTCTAACGATAAACAGAAACAAAATCTCATGGCAAAACTAGAAGTTCTAACTACTTTTGGTGAACAACTATTACCTACATATAATGATCAACAAGAAGACTTCGAGGAAATTACCGAAGTATTATCTGATATATATAAAAGGCCCCGAGAAGTCATTGAACAATTGGATGGTTCAGGCGAAAAGTATCAAGTAAATTCTTGTTCAAAAGTTGTTAGTAGAAAAGTTGACCATAAATTTAAAGTTTATGAATGGACAGATCATAAAGGCCGAAGACAGCTCAGCGACCTTCCACCCCGAGGAACTTATACAAACTTAAAGGTGAAAGGTCTTCATGTTGACAACTACTTTAATTTAAAATTAGATAGTAGCTATGCAGATCTACCTGCATTTACACAATCTCATATTCAGTCGGGCGTGACTAAGATTTATAAGACCTTAATCCAGGTAATCAAAGTTTCAGAATTGGGAGCGATAGATCTCAATCTTAAATTTTTTAGTAATAAAGACCAGTTTCATATATATCGTCAAAAAGTAGCACCAGGTACGGGGTTTAAAACTACTGGTTTTTATACATCTCGTTTAAACGAAGCAACTATTTTTGCTGTTGGTAGTAAAGATCATATGACATCTATCACGTTGCATGAATCAACCCACGCGATAGTTGCTGCAATGTTTGGAGGTGCTCCAGTATGGTTGAATGAAGGCTTAGCCAGCTTTTTTGACCAAATGATAATTACCGGTGAACAAACATTTAAATTTTCAACAGATGACCGAAAATTTGAATTATTGCGAACGAGTTCCTTACCATCATTGCAAAGTCATTTTCTCCAAAGCCCAAAGCAGTGGTATGCCTATACTAATGATGATTTGAATTACGCTATTGATTGGTCTCTTGTATTTTTTATGATGATAAATTCAAGTAGGCGTGATTTTCTACGAGGAATGCTAGAGCATCTTGCTATGAATGATTGCTATGAGTTTTCTACCGATACATATATTAATCAATATTATCCTGGGGGGCTAAGTCAGTTAGAGTCGAGTTGGTTAAGCTGGTTAAAGAGTGCTCCTTCTGGAACGGTTACATTTTAATCTATGGTATTGGGACATTTTTAGCTACATATGATTTTTATATCATTGTAACCATCTGATTTATATACTATTACTGGGTTGACTGTGTAGGTTCGTAGTTTGACTGAAAGTAAAGTAATAACTTAATTAAATCAACTACTTGCAGCTCCAGCCAAAATTCTATATTTACTACACTTTAGTGTTACTTAGTATCAGTTATAAAAGCCGTATACATTATTGAGTACAGTGCTTTACACTTAGATTCTTAAATAAGGGGCTGGTTGTGGATAACAGATGTTTGGGATTTGTTTTTCTATTGCCTTGTTAAGTACAAAGTAGTTACAGGAAGAATATAATTTGAAATACAAAGTAACTTGGCAAAATAAATTAGTGTGTGTTGATTACTTTTGTGATATAGAAAACAAAGATATAGAAGATGCTTAATTTTAAAATGCTGTAAAACTTTAACTGATTTTTATACCTATCAGCTAAAGTATTTTAAGGTAATATAAATTCCACATTGATTAATTGAGAACATAAATGAATATAATGCAATTTTCTAAAATAGCTGAATCCCTAAGGCAATACCGCAGGGCTGAGTTAAAGGACTTTCAAACAGAAATTGGTCCAAAGCCTATTGATACATTATATGTAGATCCACTTCCTGGTGATGCGGTTCTCCAATCTGTTTTATCAAGTAATACCACTTTTTTACTTGGTCGAAAAGGTACAGGGAAAAGTACTATTTTCGCTAAATCTCAATCAGTCCTGAGAGAGAAAAAAGATATTATTTCAATTTACATCGATGTTAAATCGTTATATGACATTATAGAAACAAGTGAAATACCTGAAATAGACCTTGGTCCAATGAATATTTCAAGTACGGCTTATCGTTCACACATATTGCGTAAAGTTGTGCTTGGAAAAATTATTGCTGAATTATTAGTAGAAATTGGTAAGAGCTGTGAACGATTGACGTTAATAGATAAATGGCGAGGCGTCAAAAGACAATATAAAGACTTACTAGCTTCATTAAAGTCTATTGGTGAGCGTGTAAAGGTTTCTAAGCTAGAGCAGCATGAAATCCCAATTCTTCAAAAAATAACCACCCAGCAGAGAATAAAACAACAACAAGAGATGAAACAAACTGTAAGTGTTAGAGGTAATAGCTCGGTCGATTTAGCACTCGACAAAACTAGAGTAAATATGGAGCTTGAAGGTACATTATCGGACTTTGACAAGACATTAGACGATGTTGATATATACAATGAGTATTCCGATGTAGTTTTAAAATCCTTTCCTTTCCATCAAATAATTGAAGAAATACAAACGCTAATATCCGAAGCTGGCTTGTTAAGGTTAGTTGTTTTTTTCGATGATTTTTCAGAGCTTAAGTTTATTGATCAAAGACTTTTTGTCGATATAGTATTATCACCGTTGAATAATTCCAGTAATGAAAAAATTAAGCTTAAAGTAGCAGGTTATCCAGGTAGGATTTATTACGGAAAAATTGATCCTGGAAAAGTGGATACCATCGGTTTGGATTTTTCTGACTTATACGAATCAAACGAAGTTCAAGAAATGGAACGTACAGCGACATCATATGCCTCTAGACTACTTGATGTCAGATTTAAAGCTTTTGGAGTTGAGTTATCGGATTATTTTGATATCACTACCAGTACAACACAAGAAGATTTTATGAAGCTAATGTTTCAAGCATCTTTTAATGTACCTAGAATTATGGGAAATATTTTACAGATTCTTTATTTAGATCGAGTTTCAAAAAGTCAGAAAATCACTTTAACCTCTATCCGCTTAGCTTCTAGAAAATATTATGATAATACTATAGATAAATACTTTGATAGATTAAATAGGTATGCGTTAGAGCCATTTGAAAATAAGTTAGACCGGCACAACCAAAGTCAGCTTTTGGATTGCTTGGTTAGCGAAGCGAGAAGTGTTCGAAAAAGAATAATAACCAAAGAAATAGGAGGAAACTATTTTGAGGGGCTTGAAAGCAATCCACCCACAAGCCATTTCACAGTCACCCCAGATTTAGAGGAGCTATTTTCTTCTTTAGAATCAAATTTTTTCCTTTCTCGTTATAAAAACATTAGAGATAAGTCAGGTACAGACGTAATCGTTTATGCCTTATTTTTAGGACTGTGTGAAAGTGAAAGAATGACATGGGGGTATCCTGAAGGACGTAAATTCAGACATTACTTCCAACAGAGATGTTTCGAATATACAAGACCCATTCATTCATTTTTATCTCACAAGCATACTATTAAATGTGGTAGTTGTTGCTGCTGCCACTCCTTAGAACAAAAAAATAGTATTGAGCTGTATAAATGGAAGTGCCCAGAGTGCACTGATGGCATATGCAGCATTGTCAATTTATCAGATGATTTTAGAGATGAAGTAGAAAAGTTAAATCAAGATATTATGCTTGAGCCTGTGGAACTTGAAATTGTTAATACATTGATGGACGAACAAGAAAAAATGCGTGCGGGAGAAATAGCAGCTTTAATAGATACAACTCATCAATTAGTTGGACGAATAACTGGTAAATTACAAGAACTGGGGCTTATCAATAAAATTCGTGACGCATCAGATGGACGAATGAGAAGTGAACTGACGGCTCGTTGTGAGGAAATATATTTTGATTAATAATATTAATGTGTTGTGTATTTATTGTGGTGGTATGACATTATATGGATCCCGATTTTAAGCGGTATTCGTTAATAAGAAACGTTAATATTTTCATTAAATACATAAGGAGTTTTTTCATTGGCTTTGATAAGTGACAGCCTTTCCATTTGGGATATTGGTTTCCGATGGACAGGCTTAGATCCAGATAGGTTTTATTTTCGGCTTCCTCTTTTAGTTAAAGATAATTTTAGAATTTTAATGCAAGCAATTCTTGAAGGTGAAATTCTTTGTGAAACCTTAACACTAGCAAAACGGCCATCAGACTCAAATGCTGATCCTGATTACTATATCAGGTCTCATATTGATGATGTCTACGATTGTATATGGGGAAAGAAGTACAATCGCAAGTTACTAAAATGGGCTGTCATTGATAGAAATAGTTTTCGTTTCTGGTGTGAGATAAGAGCGATACCACTTCCTGAATTTTGGTTCCCTACTGGCTGGAAATACGATTTTGAAATGCCTGAAGGTGGCACACAAGCATTACGTGCACGACATCAAGAGCCTAGCGAAGGCGGATTATTTAGTCTTCGATTTGAACCTGCCTATATTGATATTGAAGACAATAGTTCCAGCATATTAGATGAAACTTTCCCTGACAATTTGAGAGCAAGCAAGATAGTTAGCTTATGTTGTCAAAAAATCGCTTCTACAATCTGGAAAGATCAACCTGACCGCACAATTGCATCTATGGTAAAAGATGAGCTGATTCAGAAATACGGAGGTGGTGATCACTATGCAGAAGAAACTGTTAGAGGTTGGATTAAAGTAGTGGCTCCTCTACATGTTAAAAATAAACGAGGTCGTCCCCCCAAAAACAGGGATAAAGTCGAGTAGTAATTAAATTTTTAAATAGTTATAAGTTATTGTTTATTAATTATTATTAATTCGGATATACCCATTTAATTAACATTTTACTTTTTTATGTCCCCTATTTCTCATCAATTGGATGCGAGATTGTGTGAGCTCCAAAACCATTAACGGAGCAATAACATGACTAACAAAAGTTATGATGAATTAACAAATACAAACTTTTCACATCCTATTATATTGAGTGCTGACGAGGACGCAGCGGACTCCCGGGAGCCGCGCCCGCAGCAGCCCTCTTCTATGGGTACGCAGTCTAGTAACACAGTACCCTCTACTAGCATTAATACATATAACACTAAGATATTGAGAACAGGAATTGATAGTCTTTATCTTTCATATCAAGGTGATCTTTCAGAAGAATCATCTATTCGTTTAACTGAGTTAAAAAAGTTAGCTCAGTCAAATGATCCTAATACTGTTTCTTTGGCTCAAATAGCATTAAATAATCATATTTTTGAGGTTAAAGATCGTGGTCGTCACCCTTTCGCCTTTATTCTCAATGATAATTGGTATCGTATTGAAATAGCTAAGTTAGGTGCTATTAGAACACCTCTAGCTCATGCCCAGGTCATGAGTGAACTTCTTACAGAATATGGTGTTGATAGTTCTGTTAGTGATCTAAATGACATTATTCATAAGCTGGGCATGGTCACGGCATCACCTGCGGTCAGTCGTCTTGATTTATGTGTGGATTTTGTCACTGATTATCCCTTAGCTGACATTGTTGATGCTGATTGGGTAACGCGTGCTAAAGATATGGATCGTTACACTGTCCAGAGAGCCTTTTCAGGTTGGGTCATTGGTGTCGGTGGTAACCTCTCTGCTCGTCTTTACAACAAGACTTTAGAGATGACTAAAAAACCACGCCCCTATCTAGAACAAATTCATCGTGAATGTGGCTGGGATGGTTATTCAGATGTATGGCGACTTGAATTTCAATTTAGACGAGAATCATTGCGTGAACTAGGAATTATTAGCTTTAGCAGTTTGAGAGAGTCGTTAGCTGGACTTTGGCACTACGCTTCAACCGATTGGCTTCGTTTAACCCTTCCCAACCAATCAGATAATACACAAAGCCGTTGGCCTACTGCGTGTGTATGGAATGTATTACAGCACGCTCACTGGCCAGGTGAAGATGCCGTTTCGCGTGTTCAAGTAGAGAAAGGAAGACCGCCTAGTGATCGTTCGTTATTTATTAATGGAATTAGTGGTTTAACTTCTTTTATGGCACGAGAAGGCTATTCAGATCCCATAGAAGGCGTACATAAGTACATTCAATCAGCTAAACAATTCCATGATGATCGTGAATATATGACGGGCTATGATTTTCATGGTTATATTGGACAAAAAGTTGCGCTAAAAGTCAAAGGCTACAACACCTATTTAAATATGCCTGTGGAACAAACTATTCATCCTTCTGATAAAGCGGTTGCAGATGAATATAGGAAACAAAGTGATGGTGAGTAATGATCATCAAACGCTTGATCTGTATGAAGCTGCGGACTTTCTCAAAATGCACTGGCAGACACTTAGAGGTAAGGCGGCAAAGGGGGAAATCCCTGCCGCTAAACCTGCAAAACAATGGGTGTTTTTATTGGAAGATCTTGTTTCTTATCTTCGTTCGAACTATGCTCAACCTCGGCTGGAGTTGCAAGTACAAAACGGAGGAAGTTCTCTATGTTGTATAAGCGACCAAACTCTGTCTTCTGGTGGTGTAAATTCACAGCACCAAACGGAGAAAGAGTATACAAATCTACTAAAACGATAGATAAAAGGCAGGCTCAGGAATTTGAAGATAAATTTCGAGCTAATTTGTGGCGAGTTATCCAATTGGGTGAAAAGCCACGGCGAACGTGGAAAGAAGCAGTAGTTCGCTGGTTTCGTGAAAACCAAGACAAGAAAACAATTAAGGATGATGTGGCACATGTAAAATGGGTTGATCCTTTCATCGGCAATTGTTTCTTGGATGAAGTAACACGAGATAAATTAGATGATATTACAGATGCCAAGCTGAAAACAGGTGTGAAACCGGCAACGGTGAATCGCATGATGGAAGTGGTTCGAGCAATAATGAACCGGGCAAGCCGTGAGTGGGATTGGATAGATAAAGCGCCCTATGTCAGGATGCTAAAAGAGCCTAAACGTCGAATACGGTGGTTAACATCCGAAGAGGCGCAACGGATCTTATCTTTCTTACCTAGTCATCTAGTGGCAATGGTTCGGTTTTCATTGGCTACAGGTTTGCGTGAATCTAATGTAACGCGTCTTGAATGGTCACAAGTTGATCTTACAAGGCGAGTTGCTTGGATCCATGCTGATCAAGCCAAAGCAGGTAGGCCTATTGGCGTACCACTTAATAATGAAGTGATTGTGTTGTTGCGAGAGCTTCAAGGTAATCATTCAAAGTTCGTGTTTACCTATAAAGGTAAGCCTGTAAAAAAGGGCAATACCAAAGCGTGGCGTGATGCATTGTTGAAAGCGGAGATAGTTGATTTTCGCTGGCATGATTTGCGACACACTTGGGCGAGTTGGCATATTCAAAATGGGACACCCGTTCATATACTTCAAGAATTGGGTGGCTGGTCTGATATTCGAATGGTGCAGCGTTATGCTCATTTATCATCAGAACACTTAGCACCTTATGCGGATCGATTATGCAGTTTGAAGTCTGTTATTGGTGGGACATTTTTGGGGACAGCAACTCTTAGAAACAAAAAAGCAGTTAGCCACTAAGTGACTAACTGCTTGATGTATATACCAGGTATATGGTGCGCCCGACACGATTCGAACGTGTGACCGCCTGGTTCGTAGCCAGGTACTCTATCCAGCTGAGCTACGGGCGCTTAATCGAACTATTATACACAATAAGATTCATTATGTAATAATAATTTAATGGCGGAGAGCGAGGGATTCGAACCCTCGATAGGGTATAAGCCTATACGCCCTTAGCAGGGGCGCGCCTTCAGCCACTCGGCCAGCTCTCCGTCTTAAGCCGGCTATTATATAACAGTCGACCGTGAATAATCTACTAAAATTTTACTTTTATGCGATATTTTCTTCATCTTTTTCAGCTTGAATGCGATCATATATTTCTTCGCGATGTACAGAGACTTCTTTTGGTGCATCAACACCAATTCTTACTTGATTGCCTTTGACACCTAGTACATTAACCACTACATCATCACCTATAATAAGTGACTCGCCTACACGTCGTGTAAGTATTAACATTGTATACTCCTTAGTATCATAAAATTTTACATTAACGGTGAAGAGAAAGAACTTGAATATGTTCAATTTACCCTTGATTGTTCCTAAATTATCTTTCTTGGTTTTGAGCTTTTTCGTAATTGCACAACAACCAGTACTATTCTATCTTCGATATTTGGACTCAATTTATCGCTAAGCTATCAGTCTATCAGTAATTGTAACGCATATCGATAGAAAACTCTCTAAAAGTAAGACTATTAATGTTCAACCTTGTTCCAAATGAAAGGCTTTATGTAAGGCGCGTACACCTAGCTCAAGATATTTCTCATCAATGACAACTGATATTTTGATTTCAGATGTAGAAATCATAGAAATATTAATAGATTCTTCAGCTAAGCAATCAAACATTGTACTGGCTATACCAGCATGTGAACGCATGCCCACCCCAACCACCGATATTTTGGCAATATATTGATCACCAATCACTTCTCTTGCACCTAGTGAATCCGCTGTGTTTTGTAATATTTTACGTGCTGCTTTATAGTCATTACGATGAACGGTAAAGGTAAAGTCTGTTGTTGTATCATGACCTGTATTTTGAATGATCATATCAACTTCGATGTTGCTGCTTGCGATAGGACTTAGAATTTGTGATGCAATGCCTGGATGATCAGGCACACCCAATACAGTGAGTTTTGCTTCGTCTCTATTAAATGCAATACCTGATATTAGTGCTTGTTCCATTTTTGGATCCTCAACCGAAATGAGCGTACCACCACCTTCTTTAAAAGAAGATAATACACGTAGGGGTACATTATATTTACTCGCAAATTCTACTGAACGAATTTGTAATACTTTAGTGCCCAGACTAGCCATTTCTAGCATTTCTTCAAATGTAATATGGTCGAGCCGACGGGCCTCTGAAACAACACGGGGATCAGTTGTATAAACCCCATCAACATCAGTATAAATCTGACATTCATCAGCTTTTAGAGCAGCGGCCAGTGCAACAGCCGTTGTATCTGAACCACCACGGCCTAATGTAGTAATATTGCCATGCTGGTCACAACCTTGAAATCCTGCAACAATAACTATATGTCCGCTGTCCAGTTCTGTACGTATTTTTTCATCATCAATTTCTATGATGCGTGCTTTGTTATGTGTATTATCTGTCAGAATTTTAACTTGACTGCCGGTAAAGGAAATGGCGTTCACACCTTGTTGTTCAAGTGCCATAGACAAAAGTGCGATGGTGACTTGTTCGCCAGTGGATAAAAGTACATCCAGTTCACGGCCTCGCGGTTCATCATTCAAGTCATGGGCTAAAGCCAATAAACGATTGGTTTCACCGCTCATTGCTGAAAGCACAACCACTAACTCATGTCCCTCTTTTTTAAATTTTATAAGTTTTTTAGCGACTTCTTTAATGCGTTCAACGGTACCGACTGAGGTTCCACCATATTTTTGCACAATTAATGACATGTTAACTTTCCAACCTTGAATTAATCCAGCGAACAACTGAATCTAATGCCGTCGTTAGATGTTCTGGTTGACTACCGCCCCCTTGTGCCATATCTGGACGACCGCCACCTTTGCCACCTACCTGCGTAGCCACGTGTCCAACCAGTTCACCCGCACGAATTTTATCGGTGATGTCTTTTGAAACACCGGCGATTAAGGTGATTTTATTATCCTCTACTGATGCTAATATTACTGCTGCAGTGCCTAATTTATTTTTCAACTGATCAACGGTATCACGTAAGGTTTTAGGATCTGCACCTTCTAATTTAGCAGCCAGCACTTTAATACCTGAGACATCAACGGCTGAACTTGCAAGATCACTTCCCGCACTACTTGCTAGTTTACTTTTTAAGGCATCCAGTTCTTTTTCTAGTTGGCGGCTACGTTGAACAAGTTGTGCAGTTTTTTCTGTTACATTTTCTGAAGTCGCTTTAACTGAAGCTGATACTGCCTGTAAACGAGACTCATTAACATCAACATAATCAAGAGCTTGCTCAGCAGTGACAGCTTCAATCCGTCGAATACCTGAAGCAATACCCGCTTCAGATATAACTTTGATCAGGCCGATATCACCTGTGCGCTGGGCATGAGTACCACCGCATAATTCCGTAGAAAAATCAGCCATTTTTAAGACACGTACATCTTCTTCATATTTCTCACCAAATAAGGCCATAGCACCGGTTTGTTTGGCATCATCTAATGACATAATATTTGTTTCAATAGTATGGTTCAGTCTAATTTGTTGATTCACTAAACGTTCAATCTTATGTAATTGTGTAGGTGATACCGGTTCAAAATGAGAAAAGTCAAAACGTAAACGCTGGGCATTAACTAAGGATCCCTTTTGAGCAACATGCTCACCTAATACTTGTTGCAAGGCGGCATGTAATAAATGGGTGGCTGAGTGATTAAGTGCCGTTGCTATGCGTGAAGGAATATCAATATGAGCAGTAATTTTGTCGCCAAGTTTAAACATACCGTTTTCACACACACCGATATGGGTAAATGCTTTACCTTGTTTACGTGTATCGCTGACATCAAAACTAGCTGTTGCCGATGAAATCTGACCTAGATCACCTGCTTGACCACCTGATTCAGCATAAAAGGGACTATTATCTAAAACAATAATGCCTTGTTGGCCAGCATTTAATTGTTCTACTTGTTCACCTTCGATGAGAATACTGGTGATCGTTGCTTCATCATCAGTTTTTTCATATCCCGAAAAAGTGGTGATACCTTCTATTGTTACTTGCTCAGATAGACCACTAGCAAATTGACTAGCTGATCTAGCACGAGTTCGCTGGGCTTCCATCGCACGTTCAAAGCCCGCAATATCCAATGTTAATTCACGTTCGCGCGCTATATCTGCGGTTAAATCAATAGGGAAACCGTAAGTATCATAAAGTTGAAATACGATTTCACCGGGAATTTCTTTATCAGATAATTGAGCGATAGCATTTTCAAGGATCTTAAGACCATTATCTAAAGTATCGGCAAATCGCACTTCTTCTTGTTCTAAAGCACGTTCAACGATTGTTTGTGCTTTAGCAAGCTCAGGAAAAGCCTCACCCATTTCAGCCACTAGCGGCCCAACTAATTTATAGAAAAAATACTCTGTCATGCCTAATTTATGACCGTGACGAATAGCGCGGCGAATAATGCGACGAAGCACATAACCTCGACCCTCATTAGAAGGCTGCACGCCATCCATTATCATAAAGGCGCATGAGCGAATATGATCGGCAATGACTCGTAAAGAAGTATTACTCGGATCTTCTGTTCCTGATAATGCCTGTATGGATTTTATTAAATGCTGAAATAAGTCGATATCATAATTATTATGTACATCTTGCAATACTGCAGCAAGACGCTCTAAACCCATACCAGTATCAACCGATGGTTTGGGTAGTGGTGTCAAGGTACCATCAGCAGCCCGCTCAAACTGCATGAAGACTAGGTTCCATATTTCGATATAACGATCACCATCTTCTTCAGCAGTTCCTGGTGGACCACCAGCAACATCCTCACCATGGTCATAGAAAATTTCTGAACAAGGACCACAAGGGCCTGTATCTCCCATAGACCAGAAATTATCTTTGGCCCCTATGCGTGAGACACGAGTAGGATCCACACCGATCTCTTTTATCCATATATCTGCAGCTTCATCATCTTCATCAAAAACAGTGATCCACAGCTTTTCAGGCGGCAAGGCAAGAGTTACAGTCAGAAACTCCCAAGCGTACTGAATGGCTTCACGTTTGAAATAATCACCAAAACTGAAATTACCTAACATTTCAAAAAATGTGTGATGACGAGCGGTATAACCAACATTTTCTAAATCGTTATGTTTACCACCAGCACGTAAACAACGTTGAGAGGTAACCGCCTTAGAATACTTGCGTACTTCTTGACCTAGAAATAATTCTTTAAATTGAACCATTCCTGCATTGGTAAACAATAAAGTGGGATCATTAGCCGGTACTAATGGGCTGCTTGATACAATTTCATGGCCTTTCTTTTGATAAAAGTCCAAAAAGAGATGTCGGATTTCTGCACTACTTTTCATAATATTTATTAAAGCTTTCAGTTATATGTTCATGAGTAAAACCACGATATTGTAAAAACCGTTGCTGTTTTGCACGATCTTTATAATCTGCTGGCTGTTGCTCGCCAAAACGTTTGCAACGAACTCCCGCCGCAAGCGTAAACCAATCAATATCAGATTCTGCCAATGCTGCACTGATAAGTTCAGTATCAACACCACGTTCTTTTAATTCTTGTCTAATCTTTTGATAACCAAATCCACGTTGCGAACGATAACGAAGATAATTTTCAGCAAATCGTTGATCACTTTGCAGATTTGCCTTGGTTAGTTTGTCGATGACAATAATAATGTCATCATGGTCAAAATCGGTACCTAACTTTCTAACTAGCTCGGTAATACTATGTTCTCGCCGAGCTAGTAAATTCATCGCACGCTCATTAAGCGACTGTTTCCTCACCCTCCTGGAAGTTCGCTCTCATTGTCTTTCGCTACAGGCGCAGTAACTGAACCCTTAGGAGGTAATAATGCTGCACGAATTCTAGCCTCTATTTCATTCGCCATTTCAGAATGTTCTTTTAAATAAGCACGCACATTATCTTTACCTTGGCCAATTCTAGTGCCAGAGTAGCTATACCATGCGCCTGATTTTTCAACAATATCCTCTTGCACACCTAAATCAATCAACTCACCTTCATGCGAAATACCTTCACCATAAAGAATGTCGAATTGTACTTGTTTGAAAGGTGGTGCCACTTTGTTTTTGACTACTTTAACGCGGGTTTCATTACCCAGAATTTCATCACCTTTTTTGATAGCCCCAATACGGCGTATATCAAGACGAACCGAAGCATAGAATTTTAAAGCATTACCACCGGTGGTTGTTTCAGGGCTTCCAAACATGACACCAATTTTCATTCGAATTTGATTGATGAAAATAACTAAGGTATTTGAGCGTTTGATGTTAGCGGTCAGTTTGCGCAAGGCTTGTGACATTAATCGCGCTTGCAAGCCCATATGGCTATCACCCATATCGCCTTCGATTTCAGCTTTAGGTGTTAATGCTGCTACCGAATCAATAACAACCACATCTACTGCGCCCGCGCGAACTAACATATCGGTAATTTCTAAAGCTTGTTCACCGGTAACTGGTTGTTAGACTAATAAATCATCAATATTGACACCCAATTTCTGAGCATATAATGGATCAAGCGCATGTTCAGCATCAACAAAAGCAGCCGTGCCGCCCATTTTTTGCATTTCTGCGATGGCATGTAAGGTGAGTGTTGTTTTACCTGAAGACTCAGGACCATAGATTTCAACCACGCGCCCACGCGGTAAACCACCAATGCCAAGTGCAACATCCAGACCTATTGAGCCTGTTGATACCGCATCGATATCACGTGAAGCGGCAGAGTCACCCAAGCGCATAACAGCACCTTTACCAAATTGTTTTTCTATTTGGCCTAAGGCTGCGCCTAATGCTTTTTTCTTGTCGTCTTCCATTTTAGTCGCCATCGTTTAATCCAGATATCAGTAAACGTTCGATTATCCCATAGATGGCAATCAGTCTCTAGCGTTTTTGATTATTCCTTGTAAGCCATGTTTTACTGCTTGCCGTCTGATGGACTCTCGGTCGCCTTTAAAATGATAAAGCTGAGTTTGAATTCCTGAATATTTTGTATACCACGCTAGCCAAACAGTACCTACTGGCTTATCTATAGAACCGCCATCTGGGCCAGCAATACCGGTAATAGCAACACTAATGTCAGTCCTCGACTTCGCTAATGCACCCTCTGCCATTTCGATTACAACTTGCTCACTGACTGCGCCAAACTGATTCAAGCTTGGCGCTGAAACATTCAGTAAGTCTTGCTTTGCTTGGTTACTATAGCTGATAAAGCCACGCTCAAACCAAAGTGAACTACCGGCAACATCGGTACAACACTTTGCTAACCAGCCACCTGTACACGATTCCGCGACAGATAATCGCCAGTTTCGATGTTGCAGACAGTCAGCGACCTGTGAAGTAATTTGCAAGAGTTCTGAGTCAGAAATAGTGTGCATAATTAAATTTTAATCTCTTGCTATGAAATCAAACAGCGATACCTACTTAGTGCTAGGTATGCTGTTCATTCCAGCATTATCAAAATACCGCTTGTTATTTATGTCGGTTTTAAATCAAATGCAATGCAGATCCGTTGTTCATCAGAACTGAAGGGCAATGTGCGATGAAACACCGATGATGGAAACATAACGATGTCTCCTACTGCTGGCGCTACTGTTTTAGTTGGAAAGTTATCATGTTTCTTGGGATAATCATCACCATGTGTGCTCAATTCAATACTGCCTTCATGTTCGTGTTTTTTTTCTGTAGGCAACGACAAATAAAGCGCTCCACTCACCCAACCATCTTCATGGATATGAGAGGTTAAATGTCCACCTTGTGACATTTTTACATACCATGAACTAGCAAACTCGGTCTTTTTGGGAAACGACTTTACAAACACACACTGTTCGCCCGAAAAAGTTTGCCGATAACGTTCAATCGCATCTTCAACTAACTGGCCAATAGCACGGAATGAAGCTTCGTCACGCTTGAACAAATTACCCGAAGATTGCTCACCATTAACTAATCGACCTTGTATTTTCTTTTCGATATCTGCCACGTTGATGTCGTTTAATAACTCTGCAAGCAATTCACTATTTTCACCTTTCAGCTCTTTTACTTGGGTATGAAATACAAAATCGAGTGGGTTTTTACAGAAATTGTAATCGTTCTCTGTGCCAAAGTTATCGGCGTAGTGTCCGGTTAATGTTGCTAGAAATGGCGAACTATGCTTTTTGACTTTAAGCGTATCTAAGCCCTGTTTGAATTCATCAAACCGGCCTGTTTTGTATAGGCAATATAATGAACGTTCTTGCCAATCAGCAAAGTCTGAGCGTTGAAAGTGAGTTAATGCACCTTCTAAATCACCACTGTCATAAAGATAAACAGCAAAACTGTAATTTGCTACCGGTAAGGTAGGATCAAGTGTTAGGGCCTGTTTATAAAACTTAATCGATTCACCATAACGCCCCTGATCACGCAATACTTCTCCCATATTGCTATGCACTTCTGCATAATCAGGATTAAGTTCTAAAGCATCATTATAACTTTCAATGGCATCACCTAATTTACCCTCATTTTTTAGCGCTGTACCCATATTGAAATACACTTTGGCATCTTTTTGAATCATCAGCGCACGTTGATAAACCGCAATAGCTTCTGCCAATTTATTCTGTTCTTGCAATACCACACCCAGATTGACTAAGGCTTCAAAAAAGCTGGGTTGTAATTCAATTGCTTTTTGATAACTGCTCGCAGCTTGTTTAAATTTATCTTGCGATTGTAATGCTGCACCCAGATTGTAATGAGCATCTGTTAAGTCTGGTTTTAAATTCAGCGCTTTTTTATAACTTAAGATAGCTTCTTCAGTACGGTTTAGATTTGTTAATAAAATACCGAGATTAAAATGCAACTCACCCACTGAAGGGTCTATTTCTAATGCTTTGCGAAAAGCAATGACCGCTTCTTTAAACTTATTTTGACCCGCAAGTGTATTGCCATAAAGGTTATATAATACAAAAGCGTCAGGGAATGTTTTAAGTAATGCTTTGGCGGTTGATTCTGCAAGCTCTAAATGACCACTGTTAAGCGCATTTAATAGCGGCTGAATTTCTGCTTGAGTGGGTGGTCTCATTTTTATCGGTTGTTTCATTATTTCTACCTAAATTTTTGTTTAGTCTATAACTATACTTAAAATATGCTTTTTATGCCTGCATTAACTGGTTATAGTTAAGCATACTAATTGAACTTAATAATTGTGTACCCTCAATAAAATTATTCTGAAAAAGGCTATCCAGTGACTAAAAAAGCATCATTATTAACCTTAAACTTCGATAATCGTTTTGTCGAAGGTTTACCTGCCGATCCTGAAACAGACAATCATCGTCGGCAAGTATTGTCAGCCTGTTATTCATTGGTAAAACCAACAATAGTACCAGAGCCAAGCTTGGTTGCATTTTCATCTGAGGTGGCTACATTATTAGACCTATCAGACCATGACTGCTTATCAAATGACTTCACACAAGTTTTTGCTGGCAATCAACTTTTAGCAGGTATGCAGCCCTATGCACAATGTTACGGCGGTCATCAATTTGGCAATTGGGCAGGACAATTAGGCGATGGTCGCGCTATTAATTTAGGCGAAATCATTAATCAAGATGGTCAACATTATGCACTCCAACTCAAAGGTGCTGGTATTACGCCCTATTCTCGTACAGCTGATGGTTTAGCCGTATTACGTTCATCTGTTCGTGAGTTTTTATGCAGTGAAGCGATGTTTCATCTCGGGGTACCAACCACTCGGGCCCTAAGTTTAGTCACCACTGGTGCAAATGTTGTCAGGGATATGTTTTACGATGGACGAGCCAAACAAGAGCCTGGTGCTATTGTATGTCGCGTAGCGCCTTCTTTTTTACGCTTTGGTAGTTACGAAATACATTCTGCTCGTGGTGATGTTGATACCTTACGTCAATTAGTAGATTTCACCATTACTACAGAATTCCCACATCTCGGGACACCCAGCGTTGATGTTTATCTAAAATGGTTTACTGAAGTATGTGACCGCACGGCAGATATGATTGTGCACTGGATGCGAGTAGGTTTTGTGCATGGTGTGATGAATACCGATAACATGTCGATTTTAGGCTTAACAATTGATTATGGACCCTATGGCTGGTTGGAAGTTTACGATCCAAACTGGACACCAAATACGACCGATGCCAGTGGCAGACGATATCGTTTTGGTAATCAAGCACAAATAGGCCAGTGGAATTTATTTCAACTCGCTAACGCTATTTACCCGCTGATTGACCAAGCCGAACCTTTACGTCAGATCCTTAATGACTATGTCGAATTGTATGACCAAAAATGGCAGTTGATGCGTGCTGAAAAATTAGGTTTGAGCCAATCCAAAGCCAACAACGCAGATCTTGATCTTAATCATGAATTACATAAAGTTTTACAACTGGTTGAAACGGATATGACCATTTTTTATAGAAAACTAGCCGATGTTGATTGTGAAAATATTGACCTATCTGATAATGAGCTGATCGCCCCAATAATGGAGGCTTATTATGCCCCTGAAGCCTTAAGTAAGGATGTTAAAATACGTATTTGCAACTGGTTACGCCAATATCAACAGCGCGTTATTGACGATGGCATCTCAAACCCAGTCCGTCGTGACAAAATGAATAAAGTTAATCCCAAATATGTCTTTCGCAACTATATGGCACAATTAGCGATCGATAAGGCAGAACAAGGTGATTTCAGCTTGGTCGATGAGCTACTTGAGTTATTACGTCGACCTTATGATGAGCAAGCTGATATGGCAACTTATGCACTTAAACGACCTGATTGGGCACGGGATCGACCGGGTTGCTCGATGTTATCGTGTAGTTCGTAAAAGTCTTAAACAATAATTAGGCGCGTAGTTATGAAACTTATCATCCCTTTATTCACAATATTAATGAGTTGTTATCGTCCTGCTTATAGTGCCGAATTATTAGAAATTGAAACCCTTGCTAGCGGACTAGGCGTTCCGTGGGGCATGGCCATTATGCCTGACCATAAATTGCTTATCAGTCAGCGTGAAGGTCAGCTTTCTCTGCTTGACTTAGACTCGGGTTCAATAACTGATATTACGGGATTACCTGCTATCAAAGTAGCTGGCCAAGGTGGTTTATTTGATGTTGCCTTATCACCAGATTATAGTAATACACCGTGGATTTATTTAAGTTACAGCAAAGCTATATCAGGCAAAGGTGCTACTACATTATCGCGGGCTAAGCTAGTTGGTAACGCCCTAATTGATTGGCAAGATTTATTGGTCACAAAATCTATTACTGGCACTAACTATCACTTTGGCGGCAGGATTACTTTTGATGACAAAAATCACGTTTTTTTGTCAGTAGGTGAAAGAGGTGTTCGTCCTAATGCTCAAGATCTCACGACCCATGCAGGTTCAATCTTACGCTTGAATTTAGATGGCAGTGTGCCTGCTGATAACCCCTTTGTCTGCAACAATAAGGTATTGCCTGAAATTTGGAGTTATGGTCATCGCAATCCCCAAGGTTTATTTTTCAATAACTATACCCAGCAATTATGGGCAATAGAACACGGCCCTCGTGGTGGTGATGAAATCAACTTGATCGCAGCAGGTAAAAATTATGGCTGGCCAATTATCTCTTACGGTATGGAGTACTACAGAGAAGTACCGGTTGGGCAAGGAACAGAACAGATAGGCATGGAACAGCCCATTAAACGCTTTGTTCCCTCAATAGCGCCGAGCAGCATTATTCAATACACAGGCGTTTTATTCCCTGAATGGCATAATAATTTGCTTGCTGGCGCATTAAAATTACAGCACCTTAACCGCATTGTATTAGACAATCATAATCAAGTGGTGTCCGAGACACGCCTATTACGGGATATTAAAGGTAGAATTAGAAATATTATTGAAAGTCCCGAAGGCTGGTTATATGTATCAACAGATAATGGTCGTATTTTAAAAATCAGTCCTCACCTTGCCGATAACGAATAGCCATAACAAAATACTGCTTCACACCTGTTGCTAAGGTAATAATAGCTTTGTCATCAACTTGCTTACCCCGTAATGCCAAAGCTAAGGGAGAGTCCATACTGATATTGCCTTTTTGATGATCAATTTCATCTGGGCCAACAATACGATATTCCACTTCCTCACCTTGTTCGTTCTGTAGGAGAACCCAAGCCGCAAAAAATATTTTATTCTTATTGTCTGGAGCAGCAGCAACAACATGTAAATCAGGCATTCTTTTCTGCAAATAGCGAATTCTGCGATCTAGACCACGTAATTCTTTTTTTCGGTAGATATATTCGGCATTTTCCGATCTATCCCCTTCAGCTGCAGCCGCAGATAAAGCCCTCACAACCTCCCTGCGTCTTATCCAAATCTGAGCAAGTTCTTCATTTAGACGCTTCATGCCTTGTAAGGTGATGTATGGTGATGATGCCATGGTCAACTCATCCAAGTTTCAAATAAAAAAGCCACCAAAACTAAGGTGGCTTGAATTTATCTGCTTAATAAATTCAGCTGACTTTTTTCACTGAGTCGTCAACATCAGTCAATTTATTAATATCAAAAAACAGGCAGTCAGGTGTGTTTTCACTCGAATAAATACCTTCAATGACATCTTCTATCTTACTAATTAAAGCCATGCCACCACTGCGACTTGATTGGAAGTCTGCTTGTGTATAATTGGTTACATCATTAATTTCATCAATCATTAGGGCATAACGTGGTGTTTTACCATCCAATGTAATAAATAATAAAACTTGCCGCATACCACCCTGTATTTGATCACGTGCTCGAGTAAACAATGCGCGTAAGCGTCGTAAAGTTGTTGCCCGTTCATGAGCCAGCTTTTCTAATGCTTCATCTTGCCGATCATTATCACGTAATGTAATCAGCTCTTCTGCTAAGGCATACAGCATTTTGTGCGGCTCTTTAAAGCTTTCTAGTAATTCTGTTAGCGTTTCGTCGCGTGTTTCAAAGTTGTTATACCACTTGCCAAAGGCACAATCATTTGGATTCGTTGTTTTGGTGAATGCTATGCCTGTTTTTATTGTAGCTTCTAATGCATTCATCCATTCGACATGTTCATTTTCATGCTCAGTTAAGTTAGCCAACAAGGCTGACTTATTATCTATGCCTGAAGGAATGCCAATTCGATGAGCGAAATCTAGCACCGGCACAATTGAGCCTTGAAATTTAGTCACTCCACAAAAACCACGCTCTTCAACAGGTACTCGTTGGATATCGTTTACTTCCTGGCCTAACATAAGTACATTTTCAACATTTAGACCAAACATCATATCCTCAACAAAAAAGGTAAATATTTGCCGGCGGAGATCAGTTTTGCCGCTTTGTTTATTGCTAGACTCATGGTTTAGCGCCATGTTACATACCTCTGTAAGTTAGTATTCATAAGGTATTTACCTTAATTTTTCGGGAGAGTAACACCCCGCCTTCATAATATTAAGCAAAAGGTGAGCCATGTTGTGTTACCAACAGGGTATATACTTTATGTAGACGCTACCTATTTATGTAGTAGCTGTTGCAATTTTTGCTCATTAACATTAACACCTAAAAATCCGGCAACTAGCCGCATATCAGCCTCAGCATTTTCTAAACAGCTCGTTGCACCAGGTGAGGGTGTCATATTGAAAACAATGCCATTTCCAGGATTAATTTTAGCTTCACCCAACATAAGAATAGACTTTTTCTTATCAATTAACTGTGGCCTAACACCTCCATAACCTTTAGCAAAACTGACATCTTTTAACTGTAATGATGGCACGATTTTTCTAGCATCCTTTAAAAATAGCCAACAACGCAAACCAGGTACTTCAAACAGAAAGTTTTTTAAAATATAATTACGAATGTCTGTAACTTTAAATAAATCCCAAAATACTTTTAAAACCTGACGATCTAATTTAAGTACCGTTAAAAACTCAAAAAAAGTACTCATATTGTATCGTTCTAGCAAAGGTAATAATAAAGCCGTTGGCCCAAACCTTGTTTGTCCTTCAACCAATACATCAGGATCACCATGAACAGCTGCAAATGGTAGCAGGTCATTTTGGATAGTATAAACCTTACCATTCAATACTTTTGGAGTGAAATAGAAACTGCCTGCAACAGGTAGGCATGAAAACTCTAAGCCATGTCCCATTTGTTGAGCAAGTAAGAGACTATGTCCGCCTGCTGAGACCACTACCGTTTTAGCTTTAATACTTCGATCTTGGGTATTGATATGAAATATGCCATCCTTGTGAAGGATTTCTTCCACCTGACTATTCATTTTTAATTTAATCTTCGTGTCAGTATTTTTATTCGCTTCAGTTACGAAAGATTCAGCTAGTTTATTATAATCAACAGCAGAATATTCATCTAGTACGGCTAACGCGACACAGGGCTCAGGACGAAATTCACCATTAAGCATCACAACATTGGGTTCTATTTGGGCAATATCTTCTTTTTCTAATAGTTGCATCGTTGTAAAACTATCACGGAAAATTTTAAATCGTTCCCGTATTAGCCTACATTCTTTTTCACCAACTCCAATGACCATTTTAGGATATTTAAAAATAATATTGTCACGATCTTTTAAAGTCTCAGTGTAATTAACCACCATCTCTGCTGATGCTTTGACTTTACACGCTTTGTCCAAAGTGTAATTGGTCTCAATATCGCCACAATGTAAAGTCTGACTATTATTGCGCCCATGCGAGTTAACCTTGGCAACACCATCATATTTTTCAATTAAAACGATGTCATTAACATCACTATATTCCGCGAGTAAATATAATAATGCAGTGCCGCATACCCCACCACCGATGATGGCTACCTGATGAATTTTTTCAGACATTTTAGATCCTATATTTAGTTATCATAGAGTCTACCAAATAGCGCATTCTTACGGGTAAAAATATATCCCTTCGGCCCGTCCTGTTATTGCTTCACCGCCATATTAGGTTTTATTATTCATTTCTGTAAATGAAGGAATACTAGACAAAATTGCCTGCAATTCATCTTGATTAGATGTTGGGGCTTGCGAGTTATCTTCAATATCACTCATTGCTTCATTTTGTTCTAACACTCTTATTTCAGTCATCATCTCATTTAGATCTTCTTCTGAAGGCAGTGGCTCAGAAGTCAATTCCTTCATCATTTCTTCTAAAGCATGCTCTGCATCAGCCAGCTTTTCAGTTTTTTTTAGCTCTGGCTCTGGCTCTACAATCAATTCGGAATCATCTAGGCCTGATTCTTTTAACTTTGCCTCTATATTCCACACATCAGTTAACAATTCTTCTATAGCATCTTCGTCGGGAAGCGGAAGTTGTGGAGAACTACTTTCAAAAACAGTATCTGACTCCGCTTCTATTTCTATTTCGGGCTCGACTTCGATTTCTGGCTCGATGTCTAATTGTGCCTTTGCCTCGATTAAGGGCTCAACGTCAACTTCTGGTTCCACATCAGTTTCCAGCTCGATATGTAATTCTGTTTCAGCTTCTGGTTCGGCTTTGATTTCAGGCTCAGATTTTAATTCTGGTTCAGACTCGATTTCGGTTTCAGCGTCAGCCTCTAACGCTGCTTCGAGCTCTAGGATCCCCTCTGGTTCGGATTCTGATTCTACTTTGAAGTCTTGTTGGAGTTCAGGTTTGACTTCAGCATTCAACTCTGCTTCGTTCTCTAGAAATACTTCGGCTTCAGTTTCTGGCTCGATTTGTAATTCTGGTTCAGCTTCGATTTCCGGCCCGGCTTCCTTTTCTGGCTCAGCTATCACTTCGAACACATCAACTTTTTCACTACGGTTTTCAATATCAGCCTGCACAGATCGTGCTCTTACTTTTTCCCTTAAAACTTCTAATTCTGTTTTTTCTATAGGTTCTAGATTAGTGTCGTTCGCTTGAACTTCGATCTGTTCTTGAATTGCTTCAGTCGTTTCGGATGTATTCATTAATGCCGTCAGCATAGCTTCTTCAGTATTAAAAGAAGGTTGTTCTACTTTTGGTTCTGCTTCCAACCCTAGTTCAGCTTCGATTTCTGACTCGGCTTCTAATTCTTGTTCCGCTTCTACTTCAGACTCCGCTACAAATTCTGGTTCTGGTTCTGGTTCTGGTTCTGGTTCTGGTTCTGGTTCTGGGTTAGTTTCAGTTTCTAGCTCGGCTCCTAGTGATGAATCAGCTCCTATTTCTTGTTCCACTTCTACTTCAGACTCCGCTACAAATTCAGCTTCTGGTTCTGGGTTAGTTTCGGTTTCTAGCTCGGCTCCTAGTAATGAATCAGCTCCTATTTCTTGTTCCTCTTCTACTTCAGACTCCGCTACGAATTCAACTACTACTTCTGGTTTAGTTTCAGCTTCGATTTCTGACCCAGCTTTACCATATACATCAGGCACAGAATTGTTCCATTGCCCTTGGATGTAGTCACTTAACTTATTAAGGGGCAGTGGTTGTTCGATTTCAAGGTCTAGTTCAGCTTCGAGTTCTGACCCAGCTTTACCATATACATCAGGCACAGAATTGTTCAATTGCCCTTGGATGTAGTAACTTAAAATATTAAGAGGCATTGGTTGTTCGATTTCAATGTCT
>JAWUYH010000037.1:0-104925 GCA_034110895.1 Gammaproteobacteria bacterium
GATGATAGTGTGGGAGTTCCCATGTGAAAGTAGGTCACTGCCAGGCTTTTTTATATAAAACAAGCTCATTTTCATACGAAGATGGGCTTTTTTTATAGCTATAGATTGCTCGATTAGTCTATTGGAACAAAGGCACAAACACCTAGCTTGCTCATATAAAGATTGACTAAGCATCAACTAGGTTGAAAATGACCTTCTTTATAGCTATGGCTTATTTGTTAGTCTATTTGAACAAGTGATGATATCGCTAGCAACAAGATGTACATGTAATGTAGTCGTATAAGCGAGGCTTGTATGGATAGGATGAATAAGCTAGGTCGCGGCCAGACATTTTCTGCTGAGATTTACGCTATTAATCATATTTTCCGACAAGTACATGCTTTTATGAATTGCTTTTTTTGCACCACTACTTAGATTATTCATTAATATTTTTGCGATACTAAGCAACTTATATAGTATAAATAGATATTACCTTTCTATTTTTCAATTAAGAATTTATTTAGGAGTATTGATGGGCAACTTATCCATAATTTCTGCTAAACATTAGTTTAGTGTTCATGCCCAAATAGCTTAACAATAGCAGTCCTGTATAACATTTAGCTGATATATGATCTTAATTGCAGCTATTAATTTGTTATCTTGAGTCTATTTTTCTCGCTCATTGCTTGTTTTCATAATAGACATGATTAAAACTTGACTACTATAAGCATTTAGCTATACTGAATGTAGTTTTATTGCTATAATGCAGTTTAAAAACCCCTCCCAATAAATTATTTATACAGCGTAGAAGCGTATACATCTATTTCTATATTAAAAATTCCAATTTAGGTATTACATGAATCTGACAGAACTTAAAAAGCAGTCTGCTGCCGAACTTATGGAGCTTGCTCTTTCTATGAAGCTAGAAGGCTTAGCAAGAAACCGTAAACAAGATTTAATATTTTCAATCGTTAAAGAACATGCAAAGCAAGGTGAAGAAGTTATCACCACAGGCGTGCTTGAGTTATTACAAGATGGATTCGGCTTCCTAAGATCTGCTGAAGCCTCATATATTGCTGGCCCAGATGATGTCTACGTTTCTCCTAGCCAGATCCGTCGCTTTCACTTGAGAACTGGTGATACTATTACCGGTAAAATTCGAGCACCTAAAGACAGTGAACGTTATTTTGCTTTAATTAAAGTGGATGAAATTAATTACGAAAAGCCCGAACAATCAAAAAATAAAGTACCTTTTGAGAATTTAACTCCGCTATTTCCAAATGAACGTTTCACATTAGAGCGTGGTAATGGCAGTACAGAAGACCTAACTCCACGAATAATTGACCTGGCAGCACCTATTGGCAAAGGTCAACGTGCATTAATCGTTGCACCACCTAAGTCTGGTAAGACAATGATTTTACAAATGGTGGCTCAATCTATCGCGGCTAATTACCCTGATAGTGATCTCATTGTTCTACTCATCGATGAACGTCCTGAAGAAGTAACTGAAATGCAGCGTTCAGTAATAGGCGAAGTAGTTTCTAGTACTTTTGATGAGCCAGCTACACGCCATGTGCAAGTAGCTGAAATGGTTATTGAAAAAGCGAAGCGCTTGGTAGAGCATAAACATGATGTAGTTATTTTGTTGGATTCGATTACGCGTCTAGCACGGGCTTATAATACTGTCGCACCTTCTTCAGGTAAAGTACTGACGGGTGGTGTTGATGCTAATGCATTACAAAGACCTAAACGATTCTTCGGTGCTGCACGTAATATCGAAGAGGGTGGCAGTCTGACCATTATCGCAACAGCATTAGTTGAAACAGGCTCACGTATGGATGAAGTTATCTTTGAAGAATTCAAAGGTACTGGTAATATGGAGCTACAGCTTGAGCGCAAATTAGCGGATCGTCGTATGTACCCTGCTATTAACGTAACACGATCTGGCACACGTAAAGAAGAGTTATTAACCGATGCGGATGATCTTCATAAATTATGGATCTTACGTAAATTATTGGCACCAATGGATCCTATTGATGCAATGGAATTCTTAATGGACCGTTTGAAAGCAACTAAAACCAACGCTGACTTTTACGATACGATGAAGCAAGGTTGAATTCAGATTCAACACTAATAAAATTACCTCCCGCCCTGTTTATTATGGGGCCAACGGCCGCTGGGAAAACTGACTTAGCAATCGATTTAGCTCAACGTTTCCCAGTCGAAATAATTAGTGTTGATTCTGCATTAGTTTATCGTGGAATGGATATTGGCACTGCTAAACCAGATGCCGAAACGTTAAAATGCTATCCACATCATTTAGTCAATATACTTGATCCCACCGATAGTTACTCAGTGGGAGCTTTTAGAACAGATGCTTTGCGGCTTATGGAAGAAATAAGTTCTCGAGGAAAAGTGCCGTTATTAGTAGGAGGTACTATGCTTTATTTCAAAGGTTTAGAACAAGGTCTAGCTGATTTACCGAGTGCAGACATCAATATTCGTGCTAAGTTAGAAAGAGAGGCAGAGACATACGGGCTGGCTCATTTACATCAGCGCTTATCAGCTATCGATCCTATCTCAGCAGCAAGAATACACATCAACGATCCTCAGAGATTACAACGTGCCTTAGAGGTGTTTGAAATCACAGGTAAAAGTTTAACTGAGCTTACTGCAGTAAAACCGAATAAGTTGCCTTATCAAATCATTAAGGTCATTGTCAGTCCATTTGACCGAGCCACTCTACACCAGCGTATATCTCAGCGTTACCATAACATGATAGATAATGGCTTTTTGCTAGAAGCGCAGCGATTGTTTAATCGTGAGGATTGCCATTCAGACTTACCTGCAATTCGCGCTGTCGGTTATCGGCAAGCTTGGTCACATTTTTCAGGTGAATACGATCAAGATATAATGATAGATAAAGCAATTATTGCAACAAGGCAAATGGCAAAACGACAGCTTACATGGTTGAGATCGCAACCTGATGGAGTTTGGTTTGATAGTGGCAATGGACTACCTTTGCAAGACATAACTAACTTCATTATTGAACGATGCCCAGAATTGGTAGTCTAATTAGAAGTCATACAATGAATATTTCATCAAAAAAACTAAAATAATACTGGAGTGGTACATGGCTAAGGCGCAATCATTACAAGATCCATTTTTAAATGCACTACGGCGTGAAAATGTGCCTGTATCTGTATTTTTGATAAATGGAATTAAACTACAAGGGCAAATAGACTCGTTTGATCAGTTTGTCATTCTATTAAAAAACTCTGTCAATCAAATGGTTTATAAACATGCGATTTCTACTATAGTTCCATCAAGAAATGTCACTATAAGTATTGATGATTAAAGGAGTGATTTTCATTGTTTGATCGTCCAGATAGTAATGCAGCATTTGATGAAGCAGCAGAAAAAGAGGGGGTTGTTCTTGTCCATCTAGATTTTCATGCCTACGACTTTTCTGAAGCTGAACAAGAATTTATTGAACTAGTAGAATCTACTGGGGCACGAATTGAGACCATTGTTCATGGTAAACGTCAACGTCCTGATGCTAAGTTTTATGCTGGAACCGGAAAGGTTGAAGAGATTCGTCAATTTATATTAGCCACACATGCTGCATTAGTTATCTTTAATCATGATTTGTCTCCTAGCCAAGAGCGAAATCTAGAAAAACAACTGGAATGTCGTGTTATTGGAAGAACGGGTCTTATTCTTGATATTTTTGCCAGGCGAGCACGCTCTCATGAAGGGAAGTTACAGGTTGAATTAGCGCAGCTTAAACATATGTCCACTCGGCTCGTTCGCGGCTGGACCCATCTTGAGCGCCAAAAAGGTGGGATTGGGATGCGTGGTCCTGGTGAATCGCAATTAGAAACAGATCGTCGTTTATTATCTCATCGTGTCAAATCACTCAAAAAGCGACTGGCAAAAGTTCAATCGCAACGTGATCAGGGACGCCGTTCTCGCCAGCGGAGTGACATTCCTGTTATTTCTCTAGTAGGTTATACCAATATGGGTAAATCTAGTCTGTTTAATAATCTTACATCATCTGATGTTTATGCGGATGATCGCTTATTTGCTACCTTAGACCCAACGTTGAGACGGATGAAACTGCATGATACACAAGCATTGATCATGGCAGATACAGTGGGTTTCATTAGAAATCTACCCTATGATTTAGTTGAATCTTTTAGTTCAACTCTGGAAGAAACTCGTGATGCCGCTTTATTACTACATATTGTAGAAGCCGGAGCAGCTGACCGAGATGATTTAATGCTTCATGTTGATGATGTGCTTCAACAAATTGGCGCTGATGAAATACCACAATTAATCGTTTGTAATAAAATTGATCTGCTTGAAGACCACAAAGCCCGTGTAGACCGTGATCAAAATGGGCGTGTAACTCGGGTCTGGCTTTCAGCTAAAACAGGCGAAGGAATAGATTTACTAAGACAAACTTTACAAGAGTATTTTCCAGAAAAAACTAATGGTTTTGAACAAGAATCCGAATCAACGGTTCCATAATGCCGATGATGTCCGTAAAATAAAGATGTTTGAATTAATCACACTCAATTTGGAGCTCTAAATGGCTTGGAACGAACCTGGTAAGGACGATAAAGACCCTTGGGGTAACCGTGGCAATGATGGACCACCTGATCTAGACGAAGTATTGCGTTCTGTGCAGCGCAAATTTCAAAGTTTATTTGGTGGAAGTTCATCAGACAATGATGATACTTCAGGGAATGGTAGCAGTATTATTGGTGCTGGTTTATTGCTAGCTATAGTCGCTATTGTTTGGCTTGCCTCCGGTATTTATATTATTGAACCACCTGAACGAGGTGTTGTTTTACAGTTTGGTAAATATAAAGAAACTACTATGTCTGGGCCACATTGGCATATACCTTACCCAGTCCAAGCGGTTGAAGTAGTCAATATTGACGAAAGTCGCACCGCTGAGATAGGTTTTCGTTCTACAGCTGGCCGTTCTGGCATGGTGCCGTCAGAAGCCTTAATGTTGACACAAGATGAAAATATTATTGAAATGAAAATAGAAATTCAATACCGGGTCGAAAAACCTGCTGACTTTTTGTTTAATGTCCAAAATCCAGTGAAAACATTGCAACAAATGACAGAAAGTGCTGTACGTGAAGTGGTCGGCCTTTCGTTGATGGATGATGTGTTAACAACAGGACGTCAAGAAGTAGCTATCAAATCAGAAAAATTATTACAATCACTACTCAGCGATTACGGTACTGGATTATTAGTGACCAGCTTTAATATTACAGATGCACAAGCTCCTGCTCAAGTTCAGGCAGCATTTGATGATGTAGTTAAAGCAGGTGCTGATAAAGTACGGATGAAAAATGAAGCTGAAGCCTACGCAAATGACATTGTACCCAGAGCACGTGGTGCAGGTTTCCGAGTAGTTCAAGAAGCAGAAGCCTATAAGAGTCAGATTTTAGCTAAAGCTCAAGGTGAAACTAGCCGATTTTTACAAGTAATGAATGAGTATGAAAAAGCGCCAGATATCACACGTGAACGTATGTATTTAGACACAATGGAATCTGTTTATAGCCGAACTCAAAAAGTGATGGTTGACGTGTCTAAAGAAAGCAGTAATGTTTTATACCTACCATTAGACAAAATGCGTGGTGGTAGTAAATCTGCACCGACACGAATTGATTTAAGTAATATGCCCGCCTATCCATCATCAAATAGCAATGGCACTAATACAGGGTCTGCTCAGGATAATGCCCGTAGCAGAGGAGGACGTTAATATGTCTACACGTATGAATTTAATTGTTATGTCAATACTGTTAGTTTTTGTAGTGCTTTATCTATCAGTTTTTTATGTTGATCAACGTGAACGTGCACTAGTATTGCATTTAGGACAAATTGAACGCGCTGATTATCAGCCAGGTATACATTTCAAAGTACCCTTGATCGAAGATGTAAAGCGCTTTGATGCTCGAGTTTTAACCGTAGATGTAAAACCTGAACGCTACATTACTCGAGATAAAGAAACGTTATTAGTAGATTCATTTATTTTATGGAAAATTAAAGACGTATCTACTTATTACACTGCTATGGGTGGCGATAGGAATCGTGCAACTTCACGTATTTTTAATATCGTTAATAATGCATTGCGTGATGAGTTTGCCAATCGCTCAGTTCAAGATGTAGTAGCCGGTGATCGTACTTCAATGGTGTCTGATATTTTAAGTAATACCAATGAAGCTGTGAAAGCATTTGGTATTGAGTTGGTAAATATACGGATAAAACGTATTGACTTCATTAGTGAAATTAATGAGCGTGTTTTTGCTAGAATGAATTCTGAACGCGAACGTATTGCTAAAGAAACTCGAGCTGAAGGTGCTGAAGAAGCTGAAAAAATTCGTTCAGACGCGGATCGTCAAAGCACTATCATAATTGCAGATTCTAATCGTCAATCTGAGGAGTTACGCGGTAATGGTGATGCGCTAGCAACCGATACATATGCACAAGCTTATGGCCAAAATAAAGAGTTTTATTCGCTCTACCGTCGTTTAACTGCTTATAAGAATGTGTTTACTGGCGACGATATGTTGGTGATTGAACCTAAGGGTGATTTCTTCAATAAGTTTAGTGACGCAAAAAACTAAATAAACCGTGGCGATCGACTTAGTAGATAGTTTATGGATCACAATGGCCTTAATGCTGGTGATAGAAGGGGTTATGCCTTTTTTAAATCCAGCTATATTTAGGCGTTCTTTATTACAAATGGCCAGTATGAAAGATCAACATATAAGAAGTATTGGACTTTTTTGTATGGTTTTAGGTCTTTTATTACTTTATTGGGTAAATTGATTAGATGAGTCAAAAAGATCGTTGGTTGTTGCCAGAGGGCATCGATGAGTTGATGCCACCAGAAGCTATACAACTTGAAATGTTACGTCGAAAATTGATTGATAGTATGCAAGGTTGGGGATACCAACTAGTTTTTCCACCTTTAGTTGAATATCTGGATTCTTTGTTGACCGGTACTGGCAAAGCCTTAGATATACAAACATTCAAATTGACTGATCAAATGTCCGGTCGCCTAATGGGGATTCGTGCTGATATGACCCCGCAAGTGGCACGTATAGCTGCCCATAATCTAAGAGAGCAACAAGGCGTAATTAGATTATGTTATATCGGTAATGTTCTACACACTTTGCCTGATGGTCAAGGTACTTCACGTAATCCTATTCAATTAGGTGCAGAAATCTACGGGCATGCTGGTCCTGAAAGTGATATGGAAATAGTTCAGCTAATGATAGAAACATTAGGTGATATACCTGATCTTTTGTTAGATATGGGTCATGTTGGTATATATCGTGGTTTGGCGGACAGTGCAGGCTTAAATGCTGAACAGGAGCAAGCGTTGTTTTCGGCATTACAGCGAAAATCGACAGCTGATGTTAGTGCGCTATTAACACAATATCAATTATCAACTACTGAGCATGAGATGTTTTTAGCACTTGCCGAGTTAAATGGTGGCATAGAAGTACTCGGAAAAGCCCAGCAGGTGCTTAAAGATGCGCCTATGGCTGTAAAAGAGGCACTGTCCACACTGACTGCCATTGTCAATATGGTCAATCAACGATTACCTCACTTAGCGATCAATATCGATCTTGCAGAATTACGAGGCTATCACTACCATACTGGTGTTGTTTTTGCTGCTTACCAAAGTGGCACTGCTCATGCAATTGCAATGGGTGGACGTTATGATGATATTGGCGAAGACTTTGGTCAAGCACAACCAGCGACAGGTTTCAGTTTAGATCTAAAAACACTGGTTAATCAATTAACGACTGAAGTTCAATCTAGATTGCCTATTGCCGTGACTTGGACTGATGATGAACAGCAGCATAAGATGGTTCAACAATTACGAAGTCAAGGCGAAGTTGTTGTCTACCAATTCTCAGACAGCACATTATCGACATCTAGAACTCTCACACAACAAGAAGGCCACTGGTTAGTGGCTGAAACAGGAACACAAATTCGTGGCTAAAAATATCGTGGTGATCGGCTCTCAATGGGGTGATGAAGGTAAAGGTAAATTGGTTGATTTGCTGACAGATAATGTATCAGCCGTTGTGCGTTTTCAAGGTGGCCATAATGCAGGTCATACTTTAGTAATCGATGGTAAAAAGACAGTATTACATTTAATTCCATCAGGGATATTGCGTGAACATGTGCAATGTTTGATTGGTAATGGTGTTGTTTTATCACCTGAAGCTTTAATTAAAGAAATGACTGCTCTTGAAGTAAAAGGTATTCCTGTTAGGCAACGCCTTAAAATTAGTGCGGCTTGCCCATTAATTCTACCCTATCATGTTGCTTTAGATCAGGCGCGGGAATTACGTCTTGGTAAAGAAGCGATTGGCACAACTGGACGAGGAATTGGTCCCGCATACGAAGATAAAGTTGCACGACGAGGCTTACGTTTAGGTGATCTGAAAAATGAACAAAACTTCATAAACAAACTCGAAGAAGTGATTAAGTTTCATAACTTCTCTTTGATTAACTATTATCAAGTTCCGCCTGTTGATTTTGAACAAATACGCGATCAAACTCTAGCAATGCGTGATATTTTATTACCTATGATTGCCGATATTCCTGACATGTTGCAAAAGTATTCAATTGCAGGCGACAATGTTATGTTCGAAGGAGCACAGGGAGCATTGCTTGATATTGATCATGGCACATACCCTTATGTTACCTCGTCAAATACAACGGCAGGGGGAAGTGCAACTGGTTCTGGTGTAGGTCCTTGCCATATCGATTATGTATTAGGTATCACTAAAGCTTATGCAACTCGAGTTGGTGGCGGTCCATTTCCTTCAGAATTGCTTGATGATGATGGCAAAGTCAACAAAATTGGCCAGCATTTAGCAGATAAAGGTCGTGAAGTCGGCGCAACAACAGGCCGTGGTCGTCGCTGTGGTTGGTTAGATATGGTGGCGCTTAAACGTGCCAGCTGGATTAACAGTATTACCGGATTATGTCTGACGAAATTAGATGTGTTGGATGGAATGGAAATCATTCGTCTTTGTGTTTCTTATCAGCGAAATGGTTTAGCTGTCGATGTTTTGCCTTTAAGTGCCGAAGAGTTCGAAGGGTGTATCCCTGTTTACATTGATATGCCTGGATGGAAAGAATCTACGGTAGGTGTGACCGAGTTTAGTAATTTACCTATTAATGCACAACGCTATATTAATGAGGTAGAAAAGTTAGCAGCGGTGCCCATCGATATTATCTCTACGGGACCAGACCGTAATGAAACGATTATTAGACGTGATTTATTTAGTTTGTAAGTTTTAAATGCCTTTTTAAAAAGGGCATTTTTGACTCTACTGGCCTTTTGTTACGCCAGCCATTATTGCTGAATAATCAGTATCAGCTAGACCCTGTGCTAGCGTCTTATCTAGTAGTTGACTGATTCCTTGCAAAGCACAGGTTTCTAAATCTAGTGATTGTGCTACGGATAAAAATAAATGGGTATCTTTAGCTAAATGTTTAGTCGGAAAATTAGGTTGACTAAAATCGCGTGTCGTCATGCGCACTAACTTCTTATCATAAGTAGGCGCATAAAGAGCACTCTCTCGTACGATAGACATAAACTGTTCTGGCTCGATTCCTTCCTTTTCGATCAGAGCGAGGCTTAATGCAAAACTCGATGTTAGCCCGGCGATAAGTTGATTCATTGCTAATTTAACCGTCGCTCCTTGTCCTATATCACCTATATGACGTGGATTTTCACCGATAATTTGTAATAGTGGTAACGCTTGTTGAAAATCTTCTGCAGAGCCACCTGCCATTAAAATTAATGTACCACTTCGTGCTTCAGGCAAACTACCTAATACAGGACACTCTAAATATTTCCCCTGTCGTTGCGTAATATATTGACTGATTAAACGCGATTCACTAGGAGCAATGGTGCCCATTTGTATAATCAACTTATCTTTAAAAGTTGGATCGGTAATGCTCTCTAGCACACTAACTATTGCTTCAGCGTCGCTGAGCATTAACAAACAAATATCACTAAATTTTAATGCTTGTTGCGCAGTTGTAGCGACTAATGTCCCATTTTGAGCCAAGCCAGCTAGTTTTTCTGGTGTTCGATTATAGGCAGTAACCGTTTGACCTTGTGAAACTAAATGCTCGACGAGTGCTTGTCCCATCAAGCCTGTTCCTAATAATGCAATATTCATAATGACGTATTTCCGCAATGTGTAAATAAAAATAACGCGATAGCATAGAAGCTAACAGCGTAGTGAGATAGAATATGTTGTTATTTTACAGTAGAAACAGGGGAATACTGTGTACAAGAAAAATATGACCATTGCTGGCTTTGATGACGAAATATTTAAGGCGATTGAATCTGAAAATCAACGTCAAGAAGACCATATCGAATTAATTGCTTCAGAAAACTACACTAGCCCACGGGTAATGGAAGCGCAAGGCTCATCATTAACTAACAAGTATGCTGAAGGCTATCCCGGTAAGCGATATTACGGTGGTTGTGAATATGTTGATCAAGCTGAACAATTAGCGATAGAGCGTGCAAAATCATTATTTGGTGCTGATTATGCCAATGTGCAACCACATTCTGGTTCACAAGCAAATGCAGCTGTATACCTAGCCTTGTTACAACCAGGTGATACTATCCTGGGTATGAGCTTAGCACATGGTGGTCACTTGACTCATGGGTCTAAAGTGAGTGCCTCAGGTAAATATTACAACTCTTTCTCTTATGGATTGAAGCCAGAAACAGGTGAAATAGATTATGATGAAGTTGAACGCTTAGCAAAAGAACATAAACCTAAAATGGTAATCGCTGGCTTCTCTGCTTATTCACGTATTGTTGATTGGCAGCGCTTTCGTGATATTGCAGATTCTGTGGGTGCTTATTTATTGGTCGATATGGCTCATATTGCCGGCTTAGTGGCTGCTGGTTTGTATCCTAATCCAGTTCAAATTGCTGACGTTACAACCACTACAACTCATAAAACATTACGTGGTCCACGTGGTGGTTTGATTTTGGCTAAAGCTAACCCTGCCATCGAGAAAAAGTTAAATTCAGCTGTTTTCCCTGGTTTTCAAGGTGGACCTTTGATGCATGTTATTGCAGCAAAAGCGATTGCCTTTAAAGAAGCCATGTTACCTGAATTTAAAACTTATCAGCAACAGGTCATTAAAAATGCACAGGCAATGGCCACTGTATTTATGGCGCGTGGTTATGATGTTATTTCTAAAGGAACTGATGACCATTTATTCCTAGTAAGCTTTATCGAGGCCGGTTTAACAGGTAAAGAGGTCGATGTATGGTTAGGTAATTCCAATATTACTGTTAACAAAAATGCAGTACCTGATGATCCTCAATCCCCTTTTGTGACTTCCGGTATACGTGTTGGAACACCTGCTGTCACTACACGTGGTTTTAATGAACAAGACTGTCTCGATCTAGCGGGCTGGATGTGTGATGTTATTGATAGTCGTGGTGATGAAGTGATAATCAATGAAGTTAAAGCTAAAGCAATGACACTATGTCAACGCTTACCTGTGTATGCATAATTAGAGCGAACAATATTAATGCGTTGTCCTTTTTGTGGTGCTGATGATTCTAAAGTAATTGACTCACGCCTGTCTGCCGAGGGTGATGCTATTCGTCGACGTCGTAACTGTGGAGAATGTAATGAACGTTTCACCACTTATGAGACAGCTGAGCTCGCCTTACCGAGATTGATTAAACGTGATCAATCTCGGACATTATTTGATGAAAACAAATTACGAGCAGGTCTTTTGAAAGCATTAGAAAAAAGGCCCGTTAGTATTGATGCCGTCGATCGTGCGGTTAAAGTCATCATTCGACGATTAATTTCTACCGGTGATCGTGAGGTTGCAAGTCGTCTAATCGGTGATTGGGTGATGGATGCATTAAGAGAACTCGATGAAGTAGCTTACGTACGCTTTGCTTCTGTCTACCGTAGTTTTCAAGATATTAATGCTTTTCGCGAAGAAATTGAACGCATGGAAAGTCTCTCTGGACCCATGATTAAGGAATAATGAGATGATAAGAGTAATTATTTTTTGCGATAGATGTAATCCTCAAGGGATCCGTTATATAGAACAAAAAAGAAATATTCATCGTTCTGATACAGGGGGACGTCGTATCTCTGATGGCAGAGCATGGTTTGAAGGAGCGCTAGATCAGGCTTTGCAAAATGGCTGGACACAACCTGAAGAGACCCTTCATATCTGTCCAAACTGTCAACAATACTATACGTAATAAATGTCATCTCATGAATATTACATGAGTCGTGCTTTACAGTTTGCAGAGCAAGGCTTATTTACAACCGATCCTAATCCACGGGTGGGCTGTATTCTTGTTAAAAATGGTCAGATTATCGGGCAAGGGTGGCATCAGTATTCTGGTGAAGGCCACGCTGAAGTTCATGCACTGAAGGATGCGGGGCTGAATGCTAAAGGTGCTGATTGTTACGTTACACTAGAACCATGCAGCCATTTTGGTCGAACTGCACCTTGCGCAGACGCTATAATAAATTCAGGGGTTAAGCGCGTTTTTATCGCGATGACCGATCCTAATCCCCTTGTTTCAGGTAGTGGCATCAACAAATTAAAATTGGCTGGAATTGAAGTAATCGTAGGTATATTGGAACAACAAGCTGAAGTCTTAAATATAGGTTTTTGCAAGAGGATGCGAACGGGCCTTCCGTATGTTCGCAGTAAAATGGCGATGAGTATGGATGGCCGAACTGCTATGGCCTCGGGTGAGAGTAACTGGATAACAGGGCCTGCTGCGCGACAAGACGTGCACAAACTACGCGCACAAAGCTCGGCTATTCTGACTGGAATTGGCACGGTATTGGCTGATGATCCAGCACTAACGGTTCGCCCGGAGGCTTGGTATCCGGTTCAGACAATTAGACAACCTAAGTGTATAGTGGTTGATAGTAAACTGAGGATAAATGAAGATGCTAAAATCCTCAAAGATAATGCTCAGGTCTTAATTGTGACCACCGTTGCAAATAAAACCTTCCAAAAGGCGGAGGTGTGTTGTTTGCCTGCAGATAATGATCAGGTTGACTTAGGCGCATTAATGGCAGAGCTAGGGCGGCGTCAAATGAATGAGATAATGGTTGAAGCGGGTTCCAAATTAAATGGTGCGCTTTTGGCCGCGGGTTTGATTGATGAACTGGTTATTTATATGGCACCTAAAATTATGGGTGATGGTGCAAAAGGCTTATTTCATTTGCCAGCATTATCCACCATGGCGCAAAATATTCACTTACAGATTACTGATATACGAGCCGTTGGCTGTGATTGGCGAATTACGGCACTACCACAACTTAACAAGGATCATTAAAACATGTTTACCGGCATTATTGCTTCGATAGGTAAGATTGAATCTGTTCAAGCAAAGGGAGGAGATTTACGATTGCAAGTAGCCACTCAAACCTTGGACTTATCGGATATTAAACTGGGTGACAGTGTTGCCAATAATGGCGTTTGTCTCACGGTAATTGCTATGAACGAACACTCACTAAGTTTTGATGTATCACGAGAAAGTTTAGATCGTACCAGTTTGGCCACAGCTACCGTTGGTTCTGAAATTAATCTTGAAAAGGCACTTGCCGTCGGTGATCGTCTAGGCGGACATTTTGTCAGCGGCCATGTTGATGGGCTGGGGCAAGTAGTTGCTATGCAAAGTTCCGCACGCTCGGTACAATTTCGATTTGAAGTGCCAGTCGGACTTGAACGTTACATTGCAGAAAAAGGTTCAATTTGTATTGATGGGACCAGTTTGACGGTTAATAAGGCTGAAAAAAACTGGTTTGAAGTCAATATTATTCCTCATACTATGCAAGAAACGATTATGAAAAGCTATCTAGTCGGCAGCCAAGTTAATCTCGAAGTTGATTTGATTGCACGCTATTTAGAGCGTCTATTACCAAAAAAAACATCTGCCATTACACGTGAAACATTGTTACAAAATGGATTCATCCAATGAATTTAAATACAACAGCTGAAATTATTGATGATCTGAAAAATGGAAAAATGGTGGTCATTATGGACGATGAAGATCGTGAAAATGAAGGCGATTTAATCATGGCTGCAGAATGTGTAAGCCCAGAATCTATTAACTTTATGGCTCGATTTGGCCGTGGGTTAATCTGTTTGACTTTAACTGATCAGCGCTGTCGGCAACTACGTTTACCTTTAATGGTGACCGATAACCAAGCGGCCTATTCAACTAACTTTACGGTATCGATTGAAGCTGCAGAGGGAGTTACTACCGGCATATCGGCAACTGATCGCGCCTTAACGATTTTAACGGCTGTTAATTCTAATGCCAGTCCCGAAGATCTAGTCCAACCAGGCCATATATTTCCATTGAAAGCGCAACTTGGTGGCGTATTAACACGTGCAGGTCATACGGAAGCAGGTTGCGACTTGGCACAACTAGCGGGTAAAGATCCTTCAGCGGTGATTGTCGAGATCCTTAATGAAGATGGCAGTATGGCACGTCGTCCTGATCTGGAGGAATTTGCCCAAACGCACGACTTGAAAATTGGGACTATTGCTGACTTAATTAGTTATCGCTTAGAAAATGAAATGACAGTAGAACGATTATCACAGTGTGTAATGCCTACTGAGCAAGGTGACTTCGATCTATATAGTTTTCAAGATACGGTCAATAGCCAAGTTCACTTCGCTTTAGTGGTAGGTCAGATAGATTCCGAACAAGAAACACTCGTGCGAGTACACATGGCCGATCCGTTGACTGACTTAATTGGTGCTACGCGTGAACCCAGTCATTGGCCTTTGCCTGATGTTATGAAACAAATTCAACAACAGGGTAAAGGTGTGTTGGTAGTATTACGTCAGCCACAACAGAATCAACAACTTGCCATCAAAATTGAACGTTATCAGCAGCAAGATCGCGGTGAGGGAATGGCTACCACTAAAACAGGTTGGGATTTACGTACTTTTGGTGTGGGTGCACAAATTCTGGCAGACTTAGGTGTGAAAAAAATGCGAGTCATTGGCACGCCAACTAAGTTAACGGGTTTATCAGGCTTCGGTTTAGAATTAGTCGGCTATGCAGAGGATAACCTGCCGTGAGCCAGAAAAATATAGTTGTTATAACCGGTGAAGCATCGGGGGACGCCCATGCGGGTAGAATGATTACCGAGTTAAAACTGCTAAGACCAGAGATAAAGGTCAAAGGTATTGGTGGCGACAATATGCGTAAAGCCGGCGCAGAAATCATGGTTGATTTTTCTGAATTAGCAGTGATGGGGCTGATTGAAGTCATCAAGCGTTATCGCCATATAAAAAATATTTTCAACCAATTGTTGATAGAGCTTAATACGAATAAGCCAGATTTAATAGTATTAGTAGATTACCCAGGTTTTAACCTCAAATTGGCAAAAAGAGCTAAAAAACTAGGTATTCCTGTTTTATATTACATTAGCCCAAAAGTGTGGGCATGGCGTGCTGGCAGAGTTAAAACAATAAAACGTTATGTCGATAAAATAGTGGTTTTATTTCCATTTGAAGTCCCTATTTATGAAAATGAAAATATCCCTGTTATCTGTGCTGGCCACCCCTTAGTTGATGCTGTAAAAAACTCACTGAGTAACAAACAGGCTAAGATAAAGGTGGGTTTAAAATTAAACCGCCGTGTTATTGGTTTATTCCCTGGAAGTCGCCGTAGTGAAATTGAAAACTTACTACCGGTGATGCTTGATGCCGCAGAACGTATACAACAGCGTAATAAGAATGTTGATATTGTTTTACCGTTGGCGCCTGGGATTGATGAAACTTTCCTCAACAGTATCTTAGCTAAATCCATTGTTCCGGTTAAGATAGTGAGTGATAAATTTTATCAATTGACAGCAGCTTGTGATGTTATTGTGGCGGCTTCAGGTACGGCCACATTAGAAATTGCATTATTGGGGGTACCCCACTTTATTGCCTATAGAGTCTCTCCAATCAGTTACCAGGTGCTCAGTCGTTTAGTTAAAATTCCTTACGTAGGACTGTGTAATATTGTTACTGGCAAAGCGGTTGTTTTAGAGTTATTACAAAATGATGTTACAGCCCAACGATTAGATGAAGAGTTGTCGGCATTGTTAAGTGGACAAGATAGTAAAGTCAAAGCTGGACAAATTCGTAAACAAATTTTAGCTGCACTTGGACCTTCAGGCGGCGCTAAAAATGCTGCCCATGAAGTAATAAGCATGTTGGATATTCAGCAATGAAGGAACAAGTCTATATCGTAGGTGTTGATGAAGTAGGGCGCGGGCCGTTAGCAGGAGCAGTGGTGGCTGCTGCTGTGATCCTCGATCCCGATAGACCCATAATCGGTTTGAATGATTCTAAAAAATTAACTGAAAAGCGACGTGATCAACTAGAACCCATTATTCAACAAAATGCATTAGCCTGGTCACTAGGTCGTGCCGAACATAATGAAATTGATGACATTAATATTTTACAAGCGACCTTGTTGGCGATGAAAAGAGCGGTGGAAGGTTTAGCGATAAAACCGAGTCATGCGTTGGTCGACGGAAATCAAGCCCCTAATTTAGCATGCACAGTCACCACCATCATCAAAGGTGACCAGTCTGAACCTGCGATTGCTGCAGCATCCATATTAGCTAAAGTGGCAAGAGATCGTGAAATGCGGCAGATGGATGAGCTTTATCCCGGTTATGGTTTTGCAAAACATAAAGGGTATCCAACTCCATTTCATAAGCAGGCATTGATGGCTTTAGGGCCCTGTCTTATTCATCGTCGTTCATTTAAACCTGTGCAATTAGCGTCGAAATGATATTAAAACAATTGAATAATTTATTAAATCCTTTAAAAATAGACTTTCATTGTCACCAGTAGCGGTGATAAACAAAGGCTATTAATCATAACAAGCATGGTATTATTACCCTTATATGATATCTCCCAATAAAATAAATAACAATTTGATTAAAAAAAAGCCGCGTATTCGTGGAAGAGGACCCACTAGTTTGGGTCCTGCACCGACCATTGTTCCTCGCGCAGAACATACAATTTCGCGTCGACTTATAAGTCCCCATGCATTGAGAGTGCTAAAGGGCCTGCAAGAAGGTGGCTTTGAAGCCTATTTAGTGGGTGGTTGTGTACGCGATTTGTTGTTGGGTCATGAACCAAAAGATTTTGATGTCACCACCAATGCATCTCCGGAACAAGTTCATCGCCTATTTCGTAAAAGTCGTCTAATCGGTCGCCGGTTTAAGTTAGTTCACGTTGGTTTTGGACGAGACGTGATTGAAGTGGCAACATTCAGAGCGCCACCTGAAGCCGAGCAGCATGTAGATGGTCAAGGCCGCATTATGCGCGATAATGTTTTTGGTACTCTAGAACAAGATGCATGGCGACGCGATTTTACAATTAATGCACTTTATTACAATATTCAAGATTTTTCGATTGTAGATTACACTGGTGGCCTTGCTGATTTGAAAGCAGGAAAGATTCGCCTAATTGGTGATGTTGAAACCCGTTATCGTGAAGATCCGGTTCGCATGCTTCGTGCTTTACGTTTTGTCGGTAAATTAGGCTTGAAATTAGATGCGGATACAGAACGTTTAATTCCTGAGTTAGCGAGTTTGTTAGCCGGGATTCCAGCAGCACGATTATTTGATGAAACATTAAAATTATACTTGAGTGGCAATGCCGCTGTGACTCATGAATTGTTATGTCACTACGGTGTATTTGATATTCTATTCCCACAGACTGCAACACTGCTGCATACTGAAGTGGATGGCTTTCCTAGAACATTATTAATCAAGGCATTAGAAAATACCGATAAGCGAATTGATGAAGGCAAAGCCGTTACAGCTGCATTTTTATTTTCTGCATTATTATGGGAGCCAGTAAGACATCTTTGGCAAATTCATCACCAACGTGGTCTGCCTAATATTCCTGCTTTGCAACGCGCAGTAACAGAAGTTATTTCTGAGCAAGTCACACGGGTGGCTGTACCAAAACGATATACTTTAGATACTAAAGATATATGGGGCTTGCAAGCACGACTGGATCAGCGCCAAGGCAAACGTGCTTTTAAGCAATTAAGCCATCCTAAATTTAGAGCGGGTTATGACTTTTTGTTATTACGTGCTGAATCTGGTGAACCTTTAAAAGAGTTAGCAGATTGGTGGACTCAATTTCAGTTTGCTAATGAAGCAGATCAGTTAAGTCTGATCAAAAACTTATCGCCAACGGCATTAGCAAAGGGAAAACCCAAAGCACGCCGTCGCCGTCGTAAAAAACCTGTAACAAAGAGTGATTAATGTACGCATATATTGGTTTGGGCAGTAATTTATCTGATCCTGTGGAACAAGTTAAAACGGCAATATATAACTTACAATCGTTGCCTGATAGTGATCTTATTGATTGGTCGTCATTGTATGCGAGCTCACCAATGGGCCCACAAGACCAACCTGATTATATTAATGCTGTAGCCGTAATAGATACAACATTATCGGCACATCAGTTATTGGATGCCTTACAAGCGATAGAGCAAAATCAAGGCCGTATTAGGAAAAGGCATTGGGGTGAGCGTACCTTAGATCTTGATATATTGTTATATGGCCAAAAAGAGATAAATGCTCCGCGCTTGCAGGTGCCTCATCCCGGAGTAGCACTGCGTGCTTTTGTACTGTATCCCTTAGCTGAAATTTCCCCCAATTTAACTATCCCAAATGTAGGGAATATTGAGCAATTATTACAACATTGTCCACGTGACGGCTTACGTAAACTGGAAAAAATAACGCTATGAGAACATTGTTCCATAAATATATTGTGGTAGAAGGCCCTATAGGGGTAGGTAAAACTAATTTGGTTAATCGCTTGGCTGATAGCTTTTCAGGATCAGTTTTATTAGAAAAACCTGAAAATAATCCCTTTTTAGAAAAATTCTATTTAAACCCTGAACAGTCTGCTTTGCCAACTCAGCTTAGTTTTTTAATGCAGCGTGTAAAATTAAGTAAAACCTTACAGCAAGATGATTTATTTACTGATTTGCAAATTGCTGATTTCATGATGGAAAAAGACAAGATTTTTGCCAATATTACTTTAGATGATGATGAGTTAGCGATATATAATATGGTCTATGACAATATTACCTTACAGAACCGTATTCCCGATCTAGTGATCTATTTACAAGCCTCTTTACCTGTACTCAAAACACGACTTTCAAACCGAGGAATCGGTTATGAACAGCGTGTCGAAGATGCTTATTTAAAAAAACTATCAGATAGTTATGCAGATTTTTTCCATTATTATGATGCCTCGCCATTGCTGATTGTGAATGCAGAGCAAATTGATTTAGTAAATAGTGAAGATGATTATAATAATTTATTAGAACAGATTGGTACAATTAAAAGTGGCAAACAATTCTACAACCCCTTACCAGCAAAAGTGAAGTAGAGATAATACGATGAGTCGTGTAAATTTAACCCGTCTGCGTCAGATGAAAGCAGAAAAAAATAAAATAGCTATGCTTACCGCATACGATGCAAGTTTTAGCCATGTGTTAGAACAGGCAGGCGTGGATGTTATTTTGGTGGGTGACTCACTGGGTATGGTGATACAAGGCCAAGAAAGTACACTGCCTGTTACGGTGGATGACATTATTTATCATTGTCGAAATGTCGTGCGAGGCAGCCACAAAGTATTTGTTATCGCCGATATGCCCTTTATGAGTTATGCCAACGAAAGCCAAGCTATTGTTAATGCCGCTCGTTTATTGGCTGAAGGTGGAGCTCAAATGGTTAAACTCGAAGGAGGAGCGGTAATGGCATCAACCATTGAGCAATTAACAGCACGAGGTATTCCAGTATGTGCACATTTAGGTTTATTACCTCAATCTGTCCATCGTGTTGGCGGTTATCGTGTTCAAGGACGTGATGCTGAAACCGCCGAAGAGTTAATTCGTGATGCGACGGCACTTCAAGATGCAGGGGCAGATATGGTGGTATTAGAATGTGTACCAGCAGAGTTAGCCACTACAATAACTAATACATTAAGCATTCCAGTGATTGGAATTGGTGCTGGTAGTGATTGTGATGGTCAAGTACTTGTTTTATATGACATGTTAGGTTTGACGCCTGGTAAACGTCCACGTTTTAGCTATAATTTTCTAGTTGATACAGGCGGTATTGAGTCAGCTATTACTAAATACGTAGACGATGTGAAATCCGGTGTGTTTCCAAGCTTAGATCAACAATATTAATGCAACGTGTTGTAACTATTACTGCGTTAAGGGCTCAAATTAAAACGTGGCGCGACCAAAACCAGACAATTGCATTTGTACCAACAATGGGCAACTTACATCAAGGTCATTTCTCTTTAGTCAAAAAAGCGGCTGAGTTGGCTGATAAAGTAGTCGTTAGTATTTTTGTAAATCCACTACAGTTTGACGATAAAACAGATTTAGCCGCTTACCCACGTACAATAGAAACTGATATTCAAATACTAAATTCAGTTACTTGTAATATCCTCTTCACCCCTACGATTGACGATATATACCCTCAGGGTATGTTTCCACACACTAAAGTTACCGTCCCCAATATGGATGACAAACTGTGTGGGTTTATGCGACCAGGACACTTCGATGGTGTAGCAACCGTGGTGACTAAATTACTTAATATTGTCCAAGCTGACATTGCCGTATTTGGTGAAAAAGATTATCAACAACTGTTATTAATTAAAACCTTGGTGCGCAATCTTAACTTACCTGTTGATATTGTTGGCTGTCCAACTCATCGTGAACAAAGCGGCTTAGCGATGAGTTCACGTAATCAGTCATTAACCACTCAACAACTTCAACAAGCCCCCGCTTTATACCAAGTCTTGTTGAGTATCAAACATGAAATTGAGCAAGGTAATCAAGATTTTACCGCTCTTCAACATCACGCAGTCTCTAAACTGCTAGCATTAGGCTTTGAACCTGAATATGTGGATATTAGACGTGAAGATGACTTGGAATTTGCAAAACCAGGCAATAATGAGCTCAGGATCCTAGCTGCTGCACGCCTAGGCAGAACACGTTTAATCGATAATATTGCTTGTGATCTTGCCTGATTTTGCTGAAAAAGCGATAATGTAAAGCTAATCAACTACAGATGGTCGGATATGCAACTGACTTTATTAAAAGCAAAACTACATCGAGCCTGTGTCACTCACTCGGAATTAGAGTATGAAGGCTCATGTGCTATTGACAGTAATTTCTTGGAAGCTGCTGGAATTCATGAATTTGAGCAGATCGATATTTATAATGTGGCCAATGGTGAACGTTTCACAACTTATGCTATTCGTGCTGAAGCTGGCTCTCAAATAATCTCAGTTAATGGGGCTGCTGCTCATAAAGCATCACCGGGTGACCGTATCATTATTTGTGCTTATATTCTGCTAGACCAAAAAGAAATTACTCATTTCAAGCCGAGTCTGGTTTATCTTAATGACAAAAATGACATTATTAAGACGAGTAATACTATTCCAATACAAGCCGCAGAATAATATGCTGAAAACAGATAGATGATTGAGAAAAATTTGAAAAAATGCTTTGGCATAGCCGTTATGTACTTGTTGTAGCGGTTGTAGTTAGTTCAATGACTTTTTTTGCCGTGTTTTAGATGACTACTGTCGATGCCTTTTATCTGGTTAGTCATTTAGGTGATTACCTTTCTCCTGATTTAATGGGGGAAGTGCGTAAAAAACTTTAGGGCTGAAACTGTGACACACGTGGTTGAAGTGATTGACGGTTATTTATTAGCGACCGCATTGTTAATCTTTTTCTTAGGTTTGTACGAGTTGTTTATCAGTAAAATAGAGCAAGCAGAACAGTCTGAAACCTCATCATCTGTTTTAGCACTTCACCGTCTTGATGATCTTAAAACAGAGCTTGGACGTGTAATTATTATGATTTTGACGGTAAACTTTTTCGAACATGCAATCAGTATGAATTTTAATGGCGCTATAGAATTGTTAGCCCTTGCTGGTGGAGTTGCCTTGATTGTTGTCACCTTTATTTAACTCATGCCGAAGACCATAAATAAAACTTACGCCATGTAACGAAATGGTAACCTAACCGTTATCACGCTGTAACACCTCTCTTTTATGCTCATCACATAATGTAGATAAAAGTAAGAGGTAGAATATGCTTAATATCGAACATGCAATTCAGCAAAAATTCCCTAACTTTGTACATAAAAGTCTTTGCATAAAAAAACCAACCCTTGGTTTATTACGTAAATTATCTCATGAACAAGAAGTTAATCATTTCTTAGATACTCATCAAGACTTGCAGGGTTTTGACTTTGTCGCTCAAGTGCTAGAACACTTTAACTTTAGTTATTCTATTACAAATCGTGATCGTAATAATATTCCTGCTAGCGGGCGCCTTGTGATCGTTGCTAATCATCCCTTAGGTGCATTAGACGGCTTATGCCTACTTAAACTAGTGGCAGAAATTAGACGCGATGTGAAAATAATAGTTAATGATATGTTGATGAATTTTCATGCGATCAATGATTTACTACTGCCAGTTGACAATATAAATAAATCAACTCAAAAAACTAGTTTTGCTCAAATTATTGCAGCTTTAAATAATGATGAGGCTGTAATTATTTTCCCTGCTGGAGAAGTATCGCGAATAAGACCGAGTGGTGTTCGTGATGGTAAGTGGACAAGTGGGTTTTTACATTTTGCCAAAAAAACTAATTCTCCAATATTGCCTGTTTTTGTCGAGGCACGCAATTCATCCTTATTTTATAGTAGCTCTATAGTTTATAAGCCTATGGCTGCTATGTTGTTGGCACATGAGATTTTTAATAAACACTCTCAAACAATAACATTAAAAGTAGGACCGGCCATTCCATATCAGAAGATTAAAGTACTTCCCTTGGCTAAAAAAGAAACCGTGAAACTACTAAGACGTCATGTATATCGTATAGGAAAGGGAAAATCATCGTTATTTGAAACTGAACAAACAATTATTCACCCGCAGGAGCGCCGCGCAATTAAAAAAGAGTTACAACAAGCAGAGTTACTGGGGGAAACAAAAGAGGGTATGAAAATATATTTATTTGATTATCAACCTGATTCAGCTGTTATGAATGAAATTGGTCGCCTACGTGAAATTACTTTTCGTCAGGTGGGTGAAGGGACAGGTAAAAAAAGTGATATTGATCGCTATGATCGTGATTATCGCCAATTAATTTTATGGGATGAAAAGGCATTGGAGATTGCGGGAGCGTATCGCTTAGCGGAAGTGAAAAAAGTGTTTTTAAAATCAGATCCTCGTGGTATTTATAGTCAGGAATTATTTGATTATAACCACACAAATATGGCGGCCTACTTTGAGCAAGGAATTGAGCTTGGTAGAAGTTTTGTCAGCCCTAAATATTGGGGAAAGCGCAGTCTAGATTATCTTTGGTATGGTATTGGTGCATATTTAAAGCGTTATCCAGAAATTCGCTATTTGTTTGGCCCAGTGAGTCTAAGTGATCGTTATCCTGAGTTTGCTAAGGCACTAATTATAGGTTTTTATCAGCATTATTTTAAGGATAAAGAGCAACTTGCTACTGCACGTGTACCTTATCAAATCAAAACTGATTTACAACAAAGATTGAATGATGTGATCACGGGATTAGATTATAAGGAAGATTTTAAAGCAATGCGGTTACAATTAGCTCACATGAATGTAAGTATCCCGACACTTTATAAACAGTATGCTGATTTGTGTGATACTGGCGGAGTGCGATTTATAGACTTTAGTATTGATGCCGATTTTGGCCACTGTATTGATGGTTTAGTGATGGTGGATCTGCGGGCACTTAAAGTATCAAAACATAAGCGCTACTTAGCTGATTAATTTAAACTAAACAAATAAAAAAGCCATATCAATTAAATTGATATGGCTATAATTATTTGAATGTCTTGAAATTATTTTGTAATTGCAATCAATTCAATATCAAAAATTAATGCTTCATTAGGACCAATCGGCGAGCCTTGGCCAGCACCACGAGGACCATAAGCTAAATTAGCAGGTACAAGGATCTGCCATGTGGCACCTTCCTTCATCAATTTTAATGTTTCTTGCCAGCCTTCAATCACGCCGCTAACTGGGAATGTTGCAGGTTCACCACGTTCATATGAGCTATCAAACACAGTACCGTCTAATAATGTGCCTTTATAGTGGGCAATGACCTTGTCATTTTCAGTTGGTGATGCGCCATCACCTTCTTTTATGATGGTGTATTGCAAGCCACTTGCAGTAGTGACTACGCCTTCTTTTTTAGCATTTTCATCAAGGTAGGCTTGGGCTACTTCTTGCTTAGCATTCATTGTTACAGCCATTTCTTGAGCTTTTTTCTGTTGGAATTCGCCGATAATTTTTTCAGCTATTTTCTGATCTAATTGTGGTTGTTTTCCGGCAAACATATCTGCAACACCGGCAGTAAATGAATCCATTTCTAAATCAACACCTTCAGCCATCATATTTTGACCAACTTGAATGCCAAAAATATAGCTTAGTTGTTGTTTTTCAGTATCTAGTTTTGCGGCATGCGTATCAGCCATTACTGGGGCTCCAAGTAAGAAGGGAAGAATTGCGAGTGTTTTTAATTTCATTTAAATGGTCTCGAATCAAAAGGGTTATTTACATAAGTTTAAAGTGGTCATCAATTTGCTGATGATTCTCTTTAGTAAGCACAAAGCCAATAAAGTTCACCGGGGCTTATTCTCTCACATTTTAAAGAGGATTATTAGTTCAAATAACTGAGTTAAACACTTGGTTATTATTTTAAATAGTACTATAATGGTCTCATATTAGAGGATTAGATATGTTAAGAATGGGTAAGTTAACAGATTACGGTATTGTATTGATGAGTTATTTAGCTCAAAAAACAGCAATGCAGCACAGTGCACATGCGCTAGCTGATGCTGTGCTAGTACCATTGCCAACGGTGAGGAAAGTATTAAAAGCTTTATCACATGCAGGCCTATTGAATTCAGAGCGAGGCGCTCAGGGTGGTTATAGTTTAAATCGCAGTCCGAAAAAAATATCCGTTGCAGAAATTATTACAGCAATAGAAGGACCAATTGCATTGACCGAATGTGTAGGCAGTGAAAGTCAATGTGAACAAGAAAATCACTGCTCCATTCAGACAAACTGGACACGGATTAATAATGCCGTGTTCCATGCACTCGATGAAGTGAAATTGTCAGACATGTTAGTACCAAAGGTAGCTTCAGAAAGCGTGAATCCAATACATTTTTATCCATCGGCAAATACGATGGCTTCAGTAATAACGAAGGAAGGTGATAGTAATGGCTGAACAAAAACAGCAAATAGAAGAGTTTGTTCCTAGTGAATATTCGGCAGGCTTTGTTTCAGATATAGAAGCTGATAGTTTGCCACCTGGTTTGAGCGAACAAACGGTACGTGATATTTCACGGATCAAAAATGAGCCAGAGTTTTTATTAGAATGGCGTTTACAAGCTTATCGTCACTGGCTTACCCTTGAAACACCTGAATGGGCCCATGTGGACTATCCTGCCATTGATTACCAAGCGATTAGTTATTATTCAGCACCAAAACAAAAAACAGATGGCCCTAAGAGTTTGGATGAGGTTGATCCAGAATTATTACGTACTTACGAAAAACTCGGGGTACCCCTAGATGAGCGTGCTCGTTTAGCAGGTGTTGCGGTTGATGCTGTATTTGATAGTGTATCGGTTGCCAATACTTTTCAAGATAAATTGGCGGAAGAAGGCATACTCTTTATGCCATTTTCAAAAGCGGTGCAAGCTCATCCTGAACTGGTGAAAAAATATTTGGGTAGTGTTGTTTCCTATAAAGATAATTTTTACGCAGCCTTAAACTCAGCTGTATTCAGTGATGGTTCTTTTGTCTATATTCCTAAAGGCAAACGTTGCCCGATGGAATTATCCACTTATTTTCGTATCAACGCAGCTAATACTGGGCAGTTTGAGCGTACTTTAATTATTGCCGATGATGATGCTTATGTCAGCTATCTAGAAGGCTGTACAGCGCCGATGCGTGATGAAAATCAATTACATGCAGCGGTGGTTGAATTAGTGATGCATGACCGTGCACAAATTAAATATTCAACTGTACAAAACTGGTATCCAGGTGATGAAAATGGTCGTGGTGGCATATTTAACTTTGTTACCAAACGTGCGGCATGTCGTGGTATAGATTCAAAGGTATCATGGACACAAGTGGAAACTGGTTCGGCGATTACATGGAAATATCCAAGTGTTATTTTGCAAGGTGACAACTCAGTCGGTGAATTTTATTCAGTAGCTGTGACCAACAATATGCAACAAGCAGACACTGGAACCAAGATGATACATCTAGGTAAAAACACCACTTCAACAGTTATTTCTAAAGGTATTTCAGCAGGTCGTTCGTCCAATGCTTACCGTGGCTTAGTGCGTATGGGACCCAATGCTGAAAATGCCCGTAACTACACAGAATGCGATTCATTATTGATGGGTGATTTATCTGCGGCTCATACCTTCCCTTATATCGAAGTAAAAAACCCAACTGCACAAGTGGAACATGAAGCATCCACATCAAAAATAAGTGAAGATCAGTTGTTTTACTGTAAACAGCGTGGCTTAGATTTAGAAGATGCAGTATCGATGATTGTTAATGGTTTTTGTAAACAAGTTATTCGTGAGTTACCGATGGAGTTTGCTGTTGAGGCACAAAATCTACTTGGATTATCACTGGAAGGATCGGTAGGCTAATTTTAGTGTCTGAACATACAACTAAATAGCGAACAAATTCATAACTATTGTGAGAGAGAAATAAATAAATGTTAGAAATTAAAAACCTTCATGCCAGTGTTGATGGCAAAGAAATTTTACGTGGAATCAACTTGACTGTTAATGCGGGTGAAGTACACGCAATTATGGGCCCAAATGGCGCAGGAAAGAGTACCTTGTCAAATGTATTAGCCGGCCGTGATGGTTATAAAATTACTCAAGGCGAAGTCATTTATAAAAGTGAAGATTTATTATCGTTAGAACCAGAAGAACGTGCACAGCGAGGCATATTTTTAGCTTTCCAATATCCTGTAGAAATCCCAGGTGTCAGCAATATTTATTTATTAAAAGCGGCCTTAAATGCAGTGCGTAAATATCAAGGCTTAGACGAACTTGATGCTATTGATTTTTTAACACTGGTGCGTAGTAAAATGCAGCTAGTAAAAATGGATGAGCAATTTTTACACCGCAGTGTAAACGAAGGTTTTTCTGGTGGCGAGAAAAAACGTAATGAAATATTACAGATGGCGTTATTAGAACCTTCATTAGCGATTCTTGATGAAACTGATTCTGGTTTAGATATTGATGCTTTGAAAACGGTATCTGATGGTGTAAACGCCTTACGAACAGCAGAACGTTCGATTATTATGATCACCCATTATCAACGCTTGCTTGATTACATTGTGCCTGACTTCGTTCATGTACTTTCTGATGGACGTATCGTCAAGTCAGGCGATAAAGAATTAGCTAAAGAATTAGAGAAAACCGGCTACAGCTGGGTCAATGAAAACAAAGAAGGTCAACCAGCATGAAGAAAATCACCGATCTGGTGACACCTTTTGCTAGTGTTGCTAACGAACTGAATTTAGTCGGGCAAGAATTTGATTGGTTAAAAAGCATGCGATTAAAAGCATTAACGCAATTCAATCAGCAAGGCTTGCCAGCCAAAAAAGAAGAAGACTGGAAATACACAAGTCTGTGGGCTTTTTCTCAACAAGCATTTACCCATCAAGCTGGAAACAGCTCGGTTACTGCTCAACAATGTGACCAATTAGCCCTAGTCGACAATGGCTATCGAGTGGTGATTGTTGATGGCGTGTTTTCTGCTGAATTGTCTCAGATTGAACACTTGCCAGCGGGTTTAAATATACGTCCATTATCTAAGGGATTAGAACTAGTAAAGCCGTATCTTGGACATCAGATTAACCTAGAACAAACAGGTTTTAATGCGCTTAATACCTTGTTGATGCAAGAAGGTGTGGTGATTACACTGGATAGCGGTATTAAAGTCGATAAGTCGATTGAGTTATTGGTAATCAATAGTGGTACAACTGAAGCATTAGCCAGTCATTTGCGTAATGTAATTGTGCTAGATGATTCTAGCCAAGCCACTATAGTTGAGCATTATGTGGGGTTAAATGACGCTATATCACTAACCAATGTAGTGACTGAAGTGGTATTGGCAAAAGATGCGGTGTTAAATCATTATAAATTGCAGCAAGAATCTAAGAATGCTTTTCACATTGCCAGATTAGCCGCCAAGCAAGATGCCAATAGTCAATGGAATACTAATAATATTTCTTTAGGTGCAAAACTTGCGCGTAATGACGTACATAGTGAATTATTGGGTGAGCAATCACATGTTACTATGGATGGTCTATATTTGGTCACCGGTGATCAACACGTCGATAACCACACTCGTATAGACCATGCTGTACCCAATACAACAAGTGATGAGTTATATAAGGGTGTATTAGATGGCAATAGTCATGCCATATTTAACGGCAAAGTAATTGTGCATAAAGATGCTCAGAAAACAGATTCAAATCAAAGTAATCGCAATATCTTGTTATCACGAGGCTGCGAAATTGATACTAAACCAGAAATGGAAATCTATGCGGATGATGTCAAATGTGGCCATGGCAGTACAGTAGGCCAATTGAATGAAGATCATTTATTCTTTCTTCGCTCTCGCGGCTTAGACGAAGTCAGTGCACGTAGTTTGCTGACCTATGCCTTTGCAGTTGAAGTATTAGAGCGTATTCCTGCCAATGACATTAAACAGGCTTTATCTGCATTGGTCGAACAACATTTACCACGAAGTGGTGAAAAAACAGTCGGAGTTGTGTAATGAGTGTGTTAGACCTTACTGCTATTAGACAAGATTTTCCAATATTGCATCAGCAAGTGAATGACCATCCTCTGGTCTATTTAGATAATGCGGCTAGCAGTCAAAAACCTAATTTAGTAATTGATGCTGTTGCCGATTATTATCGAAAAGATAACTCCAATGTTCACCGTGGCGTGCATCGTTTAAGCCAGCGAGCCACTGATTCGTATGAGGGCGCTCGTGATAAAGTGCGTCGCTTTGTTAATGCTCAGTCTGATAAAGAAATTATTTTTGTCCGTGGTGCTACCGAAGCGGTTAATTTGATTGCACAAAGCTTTGTGCGCCCACAAATAAAAGCAGGTGACGAGATCCTAATTAGTCACATGGAACATCATGCTAATATTGTGCCGTGGCAAATGTTGTGTGAACAGACAGGCGCAACACTGAATGTGATTCCGATGACAATGGCAGGTGAGTTAGATTTGTCTACACTGGATGAATTACTGACGAGTAAAACTAAAATCATGGCGATAGGCCATGTATCCAATGCCTTGGGTACGATTAACCCTATTAAAGATATGATCGCACAAGCACATGCTAAAAATATTCCTGTGTTAGTCGATGGTGCCCAAGCAGTACCTCATATGGTGGTTGATGTACAAGATTTAGATTGTGATTTTTATGTGTTTTCTGGCCATAAAATGTTTGCTCCAACCGGTATCGGCGCAATGTACGGCAAGCTAGCATTATTAGAAGATATGCCTCCTTGGCAGGGTGGCGGCGATATGATTTTATCGGTTAGTTTTGCACATACACAGTACAATGAATTACCTTATAAGTTTGAAGCAGGGACTCCGAATATTGCAGGCGCCATTGGCCTAGGAGCAGCAATTGATTATATGAATACTCTTGGTATAGCTAATATCGCAGCCCATGAAAATGCCTTATTAGTGACAGCCACTGAAAAAATAAGTGTGTTACCAGGTGTCAGAGTTATTGGTACAGCAAGCCACAAAGCGAGTGTGTTGTCGTTTATGATCGAGGGGGTGCATCCACATGATGTGGGTACTATTTTTGATCAACAAGGCTTAGCAATACGTACTGGACATCATTGTGCGCAACCTGTTATGCAATTTTTTGGCATTCCGGCAACAGCACGTGCATCGTTTGCCTTTTATAATACTTTTGATGAGATTGACGCCTTAGTTGGTGGAATCAAGAAAGTACAGGAGTTATTTGCTTAATGAGTAATGCTGATTTACGCGATCTATATCAAGAAGTGATTATGGATCATAATAAAAAACCACGAAATTTTCGTGAAATGACGGATGCTAATCATTTTGCTCATGGCAATAACCCATTATGTGGTGATGCCTTGGTTGTATTTTTAAAATTAAATGATAATGTTATTGAAGATGTCAGTTTTCAAGGCAGTGGTTGTGCTATCTCTGTGGCATCTGCGTCATTGATGACAGAAACACTTAAAGGCAAAACTTTAGCAGAAGCCGAAGTACTTTATGAGATGGTACATAAACAAATGACAGGTGATGAAGTTGACCAATCTGCCATGGGGAAACTTGCAGTACTGAGTGGCGTGAAAGAGTTTCCTGCCCGCGTTAAATGTGCAACACTATCGTGGCATACGCTTCACGCTGCAATGGATACTGACCATGAAATTTCAGCAACGACAGAATAAAGGCAAAGCGATAAAATTATGAGTGAAGACAATTTTAAAGTGACTCAAGAAGAGGTGAAAGAAGATGTGATTGAGATGTTGCAAACCATTTTTGATCCTGAGATCCCAGTCAATATTTATGAATTAGGTCTTATTTACGAGATTCGCGTAAGTGATGACAATAACATAGAAATTGAAATGACCTTAACGGCACCAGGATGCCCTGTAGCCCAGTCATTTCCCGGTGAAATCGAAGCTAAAGTAGCCACAGTAACTAATGTAAATGAAGTCAACGTTGAGCTGGTCTGGGATCCACCTTGGACAAAAGAGATGATGGGGGAAGCGGCTCAATTACAACTGGGAATGTTTTAGAACGTAATCCTTGAATATTAAAAAAATCCTGCCAAACACCGCTATTAATAATTTTGGCAGAGCCATATTAGATCAAGATATTTAGTGAAATCGACAGCAATTTGCGAGTATTATTGTAATGAGGGCTAAACTAAATGTCTCTCTGCCCATACATAATTACATTGAAACTTTATTCATAATCATCATTAGCGGTGATCATTTAGCTAAAATAGAATAATAGGACAAAATTAAGCCTGCAGTCGCTGCGAGTTTAAATTATAAAACTATACATATTATTATTTACAAATACATTGAGCCGTTATGACTAGCAATAAGCCTATCAAGCCAATAAGTATTTCTGCTACAGGACCGACCTTACTAAGTATGTCATTACTTAATAAAGGCTGTGCTTTTGAAAAGCAAGAACGCAAAGATTTTAATTTAGAGGGGTTATTACCTCACCGATTTGAAACAATAGAACAACAGGTAGCCCGTGCCTATGCTCAGTACTTAAGCTTTGATCGGCCGATAAATAAGCATATTTTTTTACGCGCAACCCAAGACAGTAATGAAACGTTATTTTATCGCTTGGTGCAAGACCATTTAGAAGAGATGATGCCCATTATTTATACACCAGTGGTTGGTGAAGCATGTGAGCGTTTTTCAGAAATTTATCGGCACCATCGTGGTGTCTTTATAAGTTATCCTGACCGCGAACATATCGACCAAATACTCGCCAATGTGACCAAGCAAAATATCAAAGTGATTGTGGTGACCGATGGTAGCCGCATTCTTGGTTTAGGTGATCAAGGCATCGGTGGTATGGGTATACCGATAGGTAAACTATCACTCTATACGGCATGTGCGGGTATTAGTCCGGCCTACACCTTACCAATCATGCTTGATGTGGGTACTAATAACTCACAACTGCTAAATGATACATGTTACATGGGTTGGCAACATGAACGTATTGAGCAAGCACTGTATGATGAGTTTTTAGATTTATTTATTACAGCAGTAAAAAAACGCTGGCCAACAGTGCTGTTGCAATTTGAAGACTTCAACCAAACCAATGCGTTGCCATTGTTGAAACGCTATCGAGATAAGATCTGTTGTTTTAATGATGATATACAAGGCACTGCTGCAGTTACAGTCGGTACATTATTAGCCGCAAGTCATGCCAAAAATGAACGTTTAAGCCAGCAACGGGTGTTATTTGCAGGAGCAGGTGCTGCTGGCTGTGGCATCGCTGAACAAATTGTCGCTCAAATGTGTTCCGAAGGACTGTCAGACAAGCAAGCACGTAGTCAAATTTATATGGTTGATCGTCATGGATTGTTAACTCAAGCAATGACAGATTTACCTAATTTCCAACAAGTATTTGTTCAAGCTAAAACAGTGATAGCTGATTGGCAATATAGGGGCCTATATCCATCTTTAGCTGACGTTATAGACTTTGCTAAACCTACAGTATTAATTGGTGTGTCAGGCCAGGCAGGTTTATTTACTCAAAATATGATTGAGACGATGGCCTCAAATTGTAAACGACCGATCATCTTGCCCTTAAGTAACCCCTCACGCCAAATTGAGGCCACGCCTGAGCAATTATTGACATGGACTAAGGGCCAAGCCATTATTGCTACTGGAAGCCCGTTTGAGCCTGTAAACTATCAAGGGCAGATTTATTTCATTCCACAATGTAACAATAGCTATATCTTCCCTGGATTTGGTTTAGCCGTTGTTGCTGGTAAAATCACTCGTATTACCGATGAAATGCTTATTATTGCCAGTGAGCAATTGGCTCAGGCATCTCCAATGTTAATTACAGGCCAGGGTCCATTATTGCCACCCTTGACGGATATAACCGAGTTAAGTAAAAAAATTGCATATGCAGTTACAAAACAAGGCCAATTACAAGGTGTTAGTCCTGAGATGACCGATGATGAACTTAAGGCAGCGATTGATAATAACTTCTGGTTGCCTAAATATCGTCAGTATCAATATGTAGAAAAATAGGCTGAGGGTTTTAGTTCTAAGTGAGTGACAATAGGGTGGCCACCATTCGTTTATTGTCATAATATTTAGTATTCTTTTTGTCTAATAATTTGATATCAATAATTTCTATGCCTAGTTTTGTTAATAAGTTGTAAGGAATACCACCTGGATAATGGATATTTTTACTATCGACTAGTAACAAATTTAATAGCTTGTTGGTCGGTGTATATTCACCTAAGTCTTGTCGAAGGTAGCTTAATAGAGTGGTGATTGACTCACCTAGACTCATCCCTAACTGTTCAGGATCATCACCCATATTAGGAATGTAAATTTTTGGACAATCATTACTTTCTATAGCTTTTCCCACACCAGAAGGTAATAGATTGGCGATTAGGCTGCTATAAAAACTGCCAGGCGGATAACAAATTAAATCAGCTTGTTCAATTAGTTTACGATTCTGTTTTTTTAGTTTTGCTGTAATAGGCTGTGGATCTGACGCGGTAAGATCTTTAGTGAGATAAAGCTTGGTTATTGCTGAGTGAAGTGGTGCAACCTCTTTACCTGTCAATAAATGTTGGCCGGTTATTGTACTATTATCAGCTAAGGTAGCGCTAAGGTGATAATCATCATTAGTTGTGGTTCTAACGATCCCTAATACATTGGCGAGTTTGGAGAATAAAAAGATTATCGGATCAAGCTCTTCATGATTATTATGATATCCACCGGTAATAATCAGATTACCAATACTAGCCCCTTGTAAGTCAAAGTTATCTGGCATTGATTGAACAAAATAACCCAAATAATTACAAATAAGCTTGCGCATTGGGTTGGCTATTTCATCAACTAGCGGATCATTTCCATTGACGATATTTTTTAAGCGTTGTTTTAGTAGCTGTTGTGATTTATTTTCGGGTAGACGGTAACTGAAAAGTTCATAAATTTCTGGATGTCCCAATACGGTTTCATCAGCCAATGCCATCAGTCGACTTCGTAAGTCTCCAATCGCTGGCATTTTAAACGCATCACGAAGTTTTGCTGAACTACCACCGGAATCAAACGGTGTGACTAGGTGTATAGAATTATGAGTATAGTTTTTCAGCACTTTTGAAAACTCGGTTAAGGCAGAGCCACCACTAAAAAATAATAGGCGAGGTCCTAACTCGGGTGTTTTTCGATATCGACTTATACGTAGCTCATCGGGAATCGAGACTTGCCTGTATACGCGGAGCTTGGGCATGTGATATTTCTTCTCTTTTAGATTTGATGTCAGTCTATATCAATTTGTACATGAAACGGTGATGATTTAGTTATGAGTACAGTCTGAAAAATTATTAAACTTGGAGCTACATACCTTATAAAGTATTAATTAAGACACTCAAATTTATTCACGAGATCACCAGCTAAAACTTGCTAACATTTGTTTAGTTAGCCATGATTGTAAAAAACCAATGACTTTCATCGGAGTTTGGTCTTCATCATAGAATTCTAATAGTTTTCAAAAATCACAACAAAATTTTACCTTTAAGTGCTAAATTCAACACTGTAACTTAAGCGTGTGTTGCCAAATAAGTGCTGTAGCAGCATAAGTTGGTGGCGGTGTGTGAGGGAGATTTTTCAATATAACGTTCCATTAATTGATCAAACTGATCATCCCCCAAATAACTGGCTACTTTGCCATAATAAGTGGTGACAGCCTCCTTTATGTGTCGTTTATAAGCGGAAGCATAAATATCAATGGGATCTTTAGCTGATAACAGCGATTTGGATTGCTGAGGATCAATGATGGTGCCTGATTTTTTAATAAATAATCGATAAAATGTTGCTACAGATCAGACCGTTCTGACATTATGTAGTCCCTAACAATCTTATGGTTTCACCAGTGGTTAATTACTGCGATGTGAGCACTTCAGTGGCAATCTTTTCTGCAATGGCAAGCTCGCTAGTTAACTCATTAAACGGCGGTATATTATCACCCCGTTCGATCATGTTACTGACGGCACCAAAACATTTTAAGGCAACTTTATATAGATCTCAAACGAGATCACAGACATTGTGATCATGACTATCGATAATCATGTCACCATTATAACTATAACCAACAAGGTGCAATTGCATCACTCGGTCACTATCAACCCCATTTCTATACTGCTCTGGTTCAAATTATGGTTATGAGCACTGACAACAATACTGTTGATATCAAACAAGATATAACCGTCAGCTTGTTCAGATATTTCATTTAAAAATTCCCATTCAGTCATATCAGAATCATTATAAGTTCTATAACTAGATAGGTTTTCGACCAACATTTATTGACCATGTAGATCTTGTGTTCGATTGATACGTGCAACAATATGATCAATAGTAGTGTTCTTATAGGGCCGTTGCAACAAATCATGACTGTTGATTTGATTAACCGAAGTCCAACATAAGTAGTCTGAAATCCATTGAGGTTCAACACGTTCAATCAGTGTTTTAATTTTTGCAGATAGGCTTTATTTATCTGAACTGTACTACCTATCGACACTGAAACACCATGCATAACCATAGGATAATCTTGCCGTACTTTAGCAAGACTTGCCAGAGGTTTACTTCGAGAAACCATATAGTTCTCTGAAATAATCTCAAACCAATCAACGGGTGGTTTATGAACAATAACATGCTGTTAGTGCTCAGTACGTAAACTTAAGCCAAGCCCAAACCCTAAAAAGACTAGTCATAAGTTAATTCTCGTTAAAAACCCCGCGTTTAGTAGTATTACAATCACGATAATTTTTATCTAAAAATAGCCGATGGGCATTATGTGCGTTCAGTACCAACACTATCAGCACAAGCTTCAGACATTATCGGTGCAAGACCGTGACTTTTACATGCTGATTGTCCTTTGCAGTCATTATGATTATTACAAGGTGTAACGCCATAACAATGTACTAATTATGCAATTACTGAACGAGTGTTTTTTTGTGGTATCTGCACAGCCAATCAAGCTGGCTGTAGCAATGGCTAATGCCAATCCTGATGTTTTATTAATAACATTCATAAACTTTAGACGCTTAAACCATTAAACCATTAAACCATTAAATTATTACAAATTTATAGTCAAAAATTCTTAATGACAGCTTGAAGCTGGGTCTATGTCTTATTTAAAAGCTTAGTTTGATACGGGAACTGTTGATTCAGTTAAGAATCCATTTGTTGACTGCTATTCATATTATAGGCCTAATCTATTGCTTATTTAACGACAGGATTTAAGGCGGCTGATGCAAAGCTAACAAGGTAGTTGGGTCTTTGTTCAACATCAACATTAATAGCGACACACTTTTTAAGACTGATGTAATTGGAATATTAGCTCTGGTATTTCAGATGGATGTTGCACTATATGGCTAGGGTTAATGACTGATTCTGACTCTATTAGTTGTTGATGTTGGACCCACACAGAGGTAATGTGGCTGTTGATTGCTCCTGCTATATCAGCTCCTAGACTATCTCCAATATGGATTGCCTTATGGGCTTGGCAATTGGCAAGTTTAAGGGCTTTGCTAAAGATCGATGCTGCCGGTTTTTGCTCAGGTTCTTGGCCGCCGATAATAATGTGATCAACATGCTCTGTCAGTCTGACCTGTTCTATTTTAGGAATTTGTGAAAACTCAGGACCGTTAGTAATAACAATGAGGGTAAAGAATTTGCGTGCTTCCATTAGGAATGCTGCTATGCCAGGGTAAAAATCAAATGCCTTGAGGCGATCACTATCAAACTTGTCTTGTAAGACTTGAGCCATTTTATCGCTTATTGTATCTATAGCGCGTTCAGCGAATAAGTCGTGAATTAACTGCAGCCGAAATTTCTGCTCGCTTTGCTGCTCAATGATAGGCATATATCGACTGCGTTGGGAGTCACTCCATTCACGGTATATACCTGCAATATAGTCCTTAGCAAAGGCTTGTCCATTTAAAGATCTCTCACACTGAGTCTCTATGTCCTGTGCCATCAAGTCTTTCGCCCGTTGATTAGCAGCCGAGGTGTTACACAGGGTCTCATCTAAATCAAGGAAGAGGGCTTTGAGCATTAATGTTTCCACAATGTTATCTGAAAATACTAAATTTAAAACTTTTAACGCGAAGTAATATTACAGATAAGGGATAGATTTAGTTAAATCAATCTATACCCTAAATAACTAAGCTAGCGAATCTCGTTGTTGTTTTAACTGTGATAATGTTTGTTCCATTTCAGTTAACTTATCACGTTCTTTTTGAACAACGGCAGCAGGCGCTTTAGCAACATAGTTGTCATTACTTAATTTACCTGAGGATTGTTTAATAACTTTATCAAGTTTAGTGATTTCTTTATTTAACCGATCCATTTCTGCCTGTTTATCAATCAACCCTTTCAATGGGATTAAAATTTCCATTTTGCCTACTAAGGCTGTTGCAGAAGCAGGTGCTTTACCTTCTAATAAGGCAATGCTTTCGAGGTTGGCAAGGCGACTCAAAAAGTCACGATTAGTTGTTAATCGTTTTTGATCGCTATCGGTGCTGTCCTTAAGCAATACCGGTAATTGTTTTTTGGGTGGAATATTCATTTGCGAACGAATTGAACGAATACCGGTAACAAATTCCATCATCCATTCCATATCAGCAACGGCATTTACATCTACTTGATCTAAATCGGCAATAGGGAAAGCTTGGCTCATAATACTATTGCCGCTTATCCCTGCTAATGGTGAAACTGTTTGCCAAATTTCTTCGGTGATAAAGGGCATAAACGGATGAGCAAGACGCAACACCGACTCTAATACAGTGACTAAAGTACGACGTGTGCCACGTTTAGCAGCTTCTGATGCCTTGTCATTATTCAGCACCGGTTTAGACAGTTCTAAATACCAATCACAGTAGTTATTCCAGATAAACTCGTAAATTTCATGTGCAGCATGATCAAAACGATAGGCTTCAATTGCAGCTGTTACAGCCTGCTCTGTTGTTTGTAGCTTTGAAATGATCCAGCGATCAGCAAGACTTAATTCAATATCACTATGTCGAATACCAGTATCTTGATCTTCGGTATTCATTAATACATAACGGGCTGCATTCCATAACTTGTTACAAAAGTTGCGATAGCCACCGATACGATTCATATCAAAATTGATATCACGACCGGTTGAAGCAAGTGAGGCAAAGGTGAAACGCATTGCATCGGTGCCATGTGCCTCGATACCATCGGGGAACTCTTTGCGAGTGGCTTTTTCAATCTTAGCAGCAAGTTGCGGCTGCATCATACCAGAAGTACGTTTAGTCACTAATGATTCCAAATCGATACCATCAATAATATCAATGGGATCAAGCACATTACCTTTTGATTTGGACATTTTATGACCGTGTGAATCACGTACTAAACCATGGATATAGACCTCTTTAAAAGGGACTTCATCCATAAATTTGATTCCCATCATCATCATCCGGGCAACCCAGAAGAAGATAATGTCAAACCCCGTGACCAATACGCTGGTTGGATACCAGGTTTTTAATGCATCGGTATCTTCAGGCCAACCTAATGTTGAGAAGGGCCAAAGTGCCGATGAAAACCAAGTGTCTAATACATCTTCATCTTGTTTTAAGTTTATGTCAGCGGCGATATTGTGTTTGACACGAACAGCGGCCTCATCATGACCGACATAGATATTGCCTGCTTCATCATACCAAGCAGGAATACGATGGCCCCACCAGATTTGACGAGAAATACACCAATCTTGAATGCCATCCATCCAATTGTAAAATGTTTTATCCCAGTTAGAGGGGACAAATTTTATTTTACCTTGTTTGACCGCTTGAACAGCAGGTTCTGCTAATACATCTGCTTTGACATACCATTGATCAGTGAGTAATGGCTCGATAACGGCACCAGAACGATCCCCCCTTGGCACCATTAATATATGATCTTTAATGCTTTCTAATAAACCTAACTGGTTTAGATCATCAACAATTACATCACGAGCTTTATAACGGTCTAAACCTTGATATTTTTGTGGTGCTTCTTCATTAATGGCTGCATTAATCGTTAGAATATTGTATTTAGGTAGATCATGACGTTGACCGACTTCGGCATCATTAAAGTCATGAGCCGGGGTTATTTTGACACAACCAGTACCAAATTCAGGATCGACATAGTCATCAGCAATAATCGGAATTTCACGACCAACTAATGGCAGACTTATAGTTTTTCCAATGAGGTGTTGGTATCGTTCATCTTTTGGATGTACGGCAACTGCGCTATCACCCAACATAGTTTCAGGACGAGTTGTAGCTACAACTAAATACCCTGAACCATCGGTTAATGGGTAACGGAAATGCCACATATGACCTGATTCTTCTTCAGATAAGACTTCTAGATCTGACAGAGCAGTATGAAGGACAGGATCCCAGTTAACCAGACGTTTACCGCGATAAATTAAACCTTCTTCATGCAACTGAACAAAGACATTTTTAACGGCTTCAGATAAACCATCGTCCATCGTGAAACGTTCGCGCTCCCAGTCCATCGATGTACCAAGCCGACGAAGCTGTGTTGTAATTTCTCCCCCCGATTCTTTTTTCCAATCCCAAATACGATCGAGAAAGGCTTCACGGCCTAAATCATGGCGTGTTTTACCTTCAGCATTAAGTTGACGTTCGACCACCATTTGGGTGGCAATGCCCGCGTGATCGGTGCCTGCTTGCCATAAGGTGTTATCTCCCTTCATACGATGATAACGTGTCAAAATATCCATAATGGTATCTTGGAATGCATGACCCATGTGCAAACGGCCTGTGACGTTTGGTGGTGGCAACATGATGGCATAAGGTGAACCTTCTCCTGAGGGCTTAAATTCACCATTTTGTTCCCAAGTTTGGTACCAGTGTTGTTCAATTTCGTCAGGTGTGTAGATCTTTTCCATGTTTTTTCAAGGTTGAATTAATAAAATAAGATGAGCATTATAACGTGATGTGATTGAAATATGGTCAAGGATATTAGTTTGAAGTATTATCGATGGCAATGCTAGGAGAATCAATAGTGAATATTTCAAGGAAAATGAGCTTAATTGTGGTGGCCAGTGTTGTTTTAGTAACACTTCCGTCATTATGGTTTTTTTATCAAAATGCAAAACAATCTTTATTGCAAACTGAATTAGAAAAACTTATAGTGCAAACTCAAAAAACTATAGATTATGATGAGCTGTTTTTATACCACACCACTCCATTTTTAAAATCATTATCCCAACAATTGACGGACGAATTACGTCAGCCCTCCACCAGCGATATTAACGATTTATTTAATCATAAACTGATGCAGTTTGAAGATGGCGCTTGGCGTAATCGTAGGCAATATTTTAATGGTCGGCAACAAGCGGGTTTGTTTTTACCTCCTGATATACAGCTTAATGATCAAAATAAACAATTTTATCTATCTGCGTTAGATATCCTAAATGTATTCGGTGCCTCAACAACCAGTAATCCTATCTTTGATAATGTCTGGATGTTAGGCCATGACCGCAGTGAATTAATTTTTAATTTGTCATACCCAGACTTTATTTACTCCATGACTGCGGATACAGACTATACAAAAACACCATGGATGACCTTGGCATCACCAGAAACTAATCCAGATAGAAGTCTTAAGTGGACTCCCGCCTTATTTGATCCGATTACTCAATCATGGATGATCAGTGCAGTTTTTCCTTTAGATGTGAATAATGACTGGCGTGCTACTTTGGGTATGGATATCAATGTAGATAAATTAATCGACTTGTTTTATCTACAAAATGAAGAATACTCAGGCGAACAACACTTTTTATTAACAGCCGAAGGTCAATTTGTTTTAGGGGGAGACTGGCAAACCTTATTAGAAAATAATCCTGAAACGTTCAATTTGAATTCAAAAGACAAACATTTACAAGAGATGCTCAATAAGAAATTGTCTTTGGCTGCTACAAAATTAGATGCTGTGACTATCGCTGGCAAAGAATATCAAGTTATTGCTAGTTTGATTGAGCCGATGGCATGGCGTTATTTTCTTTTAGTGCCCACTCTTCAAATACTAAAGCCCCTGCAGCAAAAAATACTTAGAACATATTTTCTTATTTTTTTGACAGTAATTCTATTGGCAATATTGATACATTCCGCAGTAAGAAAATTAGTGGTCAAACCTTTATTAGTGATGGCTGAACGGGCACGGACTTATGCTAGTGGTCGTGAGTTACCCCTGATTGACATCAAAAATAGGGATGAGATTGGTGACTTAAATCTTGCACTACAGAGCCTTTATGATGAATTAACGATAGAAAAACAACAGTTACTCGATACTGAACAGCGTTATCGAGGTGTTGTGAAATATATTCGAGAAGTGATTGTTCAAATAGATGAGACTGAATGTTGGCGTTTTTTAAGTCCTGTTTGGAAACAAATGACGGGCTATGAATTACGACAGTCATTGAATATGCCAATTAAGGAATTTTTTCATCCTGCCGATCAACACTTAATTGAAAAAATGATGAGTAACTTAGCAAATAATACGATTAAAACTTGGTTAGGTGAGGTCAGATTATTAACGGCAGATCAGGGCTTTCTGTGGGTCAAGCTATCACTTCAAAGAAGTTTAGATGCAAAGTACTCGGTTGAAGGCTTGGTGGTGGGTACGATTGAAAATATACAGAATGATCATATGGAACGTAGGATAAATGAGACCTTACGCACTGCGGAACAAATGGTTTCAACATCTAATTGCCAGCTTGATACGGTGTTAAATTTTGTCTGTGAAGAAATGGTATCTATTTTAGGCGTGGGACTATTTTGGATGAAATTATCTAAAGGTAGTGATATGCAATTATTTCATGCTGGCGTTAATACTGATTTTTTATTGGATGAAAGAGGAGTATGGTCCGGCTTAAGTGATTTGGATGATTCGTACCATATACACTTGAGTGAGCAAAATTTGATTCGTTTGAACAGGGTGACAACTCAACCGGGATCTTGGCAACAACGTTTGTTAAATGAGCAGTTTAATGATGGTTTATTTTTACCCTTCAAGCTAGGCTATTCAACTACAGGTATTATTGGTCTGCACAGTGAACATGGCGAGAAGTGTGATGAATTATTCCAAAAAGTGATGCTCTCATTTGTTGAGGGTCTTTGTCTGTTATGCAAATTGACAGAAGACCAAAATTTGATGCGTTTGCACCGTGTAGCCGTTGAAAATACAGCAAATTCAATTATGATTACTTCTGTACATGGGGATATCGAATGGGTGAATGATGCCTTTGTTCGACAAACCTTATTTAATTTTGAGGATGTGATTGGCCAGACGCCACGTATTCTAAATGAAAGCGATGATAAATTGGGTTATACAGAAGAAATTTGGCAAACGATTTCATCAGGCAAAATCTGGCAAGGTGAAATGGATAATCTACGAAAAGATGGAAGTAATTTGTATGTATATTTAACCATTACCCCTTTAGTCGATGATTTAGATACTATCACTCACTATATTGCTGTAATTGAAGATATTACTGAAAGCAAAGCAAATCAACAGCGTATTGCCTTTATGGCTACCCATGATGAACTTACACAGCTACCCAACCGCAATTTATTACGTGATCGATTAGAACATGCCATTTTGCAGACGGCTCGAAGTAAAACTAAAATGGCCGTTTTGTTTATTGATATCGATCATTTTAAATATATAAACGATTCATTAGGTCATTTAGTGGGTGATGAGCTATTACAATTGCTCTCCAAACGTTTTAGGGCCACTCTGCGTAAAGGGGATACCGTTGCTCGTTTTGGTGGCGATGAATTTGTTGTTGTTTTGCCTGAAATAGATATTTTTGCACATATCAATGAGGTTGCTCAGAAATTATTACAAGCTGTGCAACTGCCTTATCATATTGCAGGGCATGAATTGATGGTGACAGGTAGTATTGGGATTAGCCTTTATCCTGATGACTCAGAAAATGCCGATGATTTAATTCAGCATGCTGATTCGGCAATGTATTTAGCAAAAGAGCAAGGTCGTAATAATAGTCAATTTTATACGGCTGAAATAAATGAAAAAATGACGCGTCGACTCACTCTAGAAAAAGCATTACGGCAAGCCTTAGAGCAGAATCAGTTTGTGGTCTTTTATCAGCCTAAAATAAATTTAGTGAGTCATAAAATGACGGGTATGGAAGCTTTAGTGCGCTGGCAACATCCAATACTGGGCTTGATTTCGCCAATAGAGTTTATTCCTTTAGCCGAAGAAACAGGAATTATTATTGCCTTAGGTGAGTGGGTGATGATGACAGCCTGTCAACAAATGCAAGCTTGGGAGTTGCAATATCCTAATCTGACTAATATGTCGATTAATGTGTCACCTCGACAATTTTGGCAGCATAATTTTACAGATCATGTTGCCGCTATTTTATCTGATAGCCGAGTATCTCCAGAAAAAATAGAATTAGAATTGACCGAAAGTGTAGTGATGAATGATATTGAATCAGCTATTGAGACAATGCAGTCACTTAAAAAGTTGAATATATCATTAAGTATTGATGATTTTGGTACTGGTTATTCGAGCTTAAGCTATTTACAACGTTTTCCTGTCGATATTTTGAAGATTGATCGTTGTTTTGTGACGGGATTACAAAATGAGGATCCCGATAGCGTAATTGTCCGTTCCATTCTAGCATTAGCCGAAAACTTTAATCTTCAAGTTGTGGCAGAGGGAGTAGAAAATCTAGCTCAACAGTGGGTTTTAATTGAGCTTGGCTGTCATTATGGCCAAGGATATTTATATAGCTGCCCCGTGGCTGCTGCCAGTATGGAAGTTTTATTATTATCGGATCAAGAGACGGTAGGCTACTTTGGTCGCGAGAATAGTAGTAGTGTGATTGGCGAGATTAAATGTGTTTAGCTTAACTTATAACTTGTTGACACTTTATATTTTATGCGTCGTAAGATCGTAGCCACGCTGTTGATAAAAGCGATACCTTTCCCGGCCCATTATTTTGAGTTGTTCATCGTCATTTATAAATTCGGCCACACGTTCAAACTGGCTGAAAAATAAAGGTTGTTTGGCACCGAGATTGATAAGTAGGTCCATCAAACGAGGTGGTTTACTGTCACAGCCAATTAAAACCTGACAATTATCAGGATCTAACTCAGTTACCAATTGATGGGGGACAAAACTATCGCTGCGATATGACCACAAGGTTTGATTTATTTGCTCAGCTTGTTCCACACTATCAGTGTTAATGTATATATGATGACCTTGTTTATAGGCTTTCTCAATTAATCGGCAGGCATATACCTGCCGATCATGTTCAACTATTCCTTTGAGAAGGTAAAAACTAACACGTGTCATGGCTTTAAATTAGTTTTTATTTTCGATTCTGTTCAATAAATATTGAACTAATAGCGTAACAGGGCGGCCTGTTGCACCTTTATTTTTTCCACTATTCCATGCTGTGCCAGCAATATCTAAATGAGCCCATGTAAATTTTTCAGTAAATCGAGCTAAAAAACAACCCGCCGTTACACTGCCTGCTTCTTTGCCACCGATATTAGCAATGTCAGCAAAATTACTATCTAATTGAGATTGGTAGTCATCCCATATTGGTAGCTGCCATGTACGATCATAGCTATCATTACCTGCTTTTAATAAGTCATCAGCTAATGTTTGGTCATTAGCCATTAACCCGGTTGCTTGACGACCCAACGCAACAATTACAGCGCCGGTTAAGGTAGCAATATCAATGACGATTTCAGGGTTAAAACGTTCACTGTAGGTTAGGGCATCACATAAAATTAAGCGTCCTTCAGCATCAGTATTAAGGATCTCTATAGTTTTGCCAGCCATACTAGTGACAATATCACCAGGTTTGTTGGCATCGCCGTCGGGCATGTTTTCTGAGCTAGGTACTACGCCGACAACATTGATAGGAAGGTTTAACTCGGCAATAGCTGAAATTGTGCCAAATACGCTCGCTGATCCACACATGTCATACTTCATTTCATCCATACCCTGTGAAGGCTTGAGTGAAATACCACCGGCATCAAATGTTAAGCCCTTACCTACTAAAGCAACAGGGCGCTCGTCACCTGCACCTTGGTAATTCATGATTATCATTCTTGCTGGTTCGCGACTACCCCGTGAAACGGATAATAAAGAACCCATACCTAGTTCTTCCATTTCTTCTTCATCAAGAATAGTAGTGGTCACAGAATCGAATTTTTGACCTAACTCAATAGCCTGATTTGCTAAGTAACGAGGTGTACAAATATTGCCTGGTAAATTGCTGAGTTCACGTGCGAGATCCATTCCTGTCGCAATAGCTGAGCCAGTTTGCGCAGCATTGTCGATGTTTTGACTATTATCGTGTGCAAAGAATCCGATTTTTTCTAAAGGTAATTGTTGCGGTTTAACACCACTTTTAGTTTGCGTGTATCTATATAGCGCAGCGCCAGCAGTAATCATTGTTTGGCGTACTTTCCACTCGGTCGTACGCGAGTTGATATTGATTTCTGCTAAACAGCTTGATGCATTACTAGCGCCTGATTCATTAAGTACTTTTGTCATTGCAGTAACAGCAGTATTAAACTCATTTTCAGTTGTCTTTTCTTGTTTACCGCAACCCACCAGCAATACACGTGGTGAATTAACGCCGTTAAGTTCATGTAAAAAAAGGGTTTGTCCTGATTTTCCCGCTATATCGCCACGCTCAATGACTCGGCTGATAGCATTATTACTAAGCTCGTTAATGGTTTTGGCACTTGGACTCAATTGTCCCTGCTCAAAAACTGCAACAGCGATACAATCAGATTTGTGTGTTGCCAGTGCTTCAGTTATGACAAAATACTGCATGGATTACCCCTGTGAAATAGTGCCTGTTTGCACTAGATGATTTAGAATGCAACGATAATTGCATCTATAAATAGACTATTCTAACTTAAGAACATTAAATAATGTCCTCGATTCAACAATTTTTTCATACTTACCTCACCATCATTGACCGTTATTTTCTGCGGGAGTTCACGCTTAACTTGTTGGCGGTGACTGGCGTGTTATGGCTAATTTTTGTAGCTACGCGTTTTGCACGTTACCTTGCGCAAGCTGCTGTAGGTAATTTACCGAGTGATGTGATATTCACATTGTTGGGATATAGTTCACTTGGTGCATTATCTGTCTTATTACCAATGAGTGCATTTTTAGGTGTGATGCTAGCCTTGGGAAGAATGAGTTCTGATAATGAACTGACTGTTATTGCGGCCTGTGGTATATCAAATCGACGTGTAATGCGCAATGTAGCCTTGTTTGCAGGTACTGTATCACTAGTGATCGCGACGCTATCTCTAATTATTGTACCTGATGTACTGTCCGACCGTTATGATTTGGAAAGAAAATCAAAATTGACCGCTGATACTGCTGGTCTGATTGCAGGTAGTTTTAAGGAAAGTAGAGATGGGAAATGGACCTTTTATTCCGAAAGATTAAGTGATGACGGTCTAAAAATGATCGAGGTGTTCATTGAAATTCATCGAGATACAAAACCTTTAGTGTTTCGTGCGAGTAAAGGCAGATTTGATATTGATCCTAAAACGAATCATAAGTACTTAATACTCGAGCAAGGTTATCGTTATGAAGGTGAGGCAGGGGAACAAGACTATACAATTACTCAATTCGAAACGCACAGCATTTTACTTGAAACAGGTGAAGTGAAAGAGGTTGTCCAACATCATAAATCCCTATCTTCACGTTTATTATGGCAGCGTGCAAGTCCGCAAGACTTAGCCGAGTTACAGTGGCGAATTTCAGCAGCGATAATGACTCTAATTTTATGTTTGACAGCGATTACACTGTCTACCAACGGTCCACGAACAGGCCGGTATGTAGGCTTTTTTCCCGCAATATTAATCTATATTATCTATAGCAATTTATTAGGTGTAACTCGGGCTTGGGTTACAAAAGGAGATATGGTGCCTTGGCTAGGTGCTGTTTGGGTGCATCTCTTAATGATTTTACTACTGGTACTTATGTTTAATCAAAAGGAAATACGCTTTTATTTGCAAAAGTTTAGAGCGAATAAGGGGGCTGCTTAGTGGATCTACTACAGCGTTATATTGCTAAAACAATATTAACCAGTACCTCACTTGTATTACTGATCTTACTTGGTCTTTACACCTTTATGGACTTTGTTGCTGAACTGGAAGACTTAGGAAAAGGTGAATACCACCTAAAAGAAGCGGCGACTTATATTTTATTGTCGATGCCAAAACGCATATATGAATTATTGCCGATAGCAGCTCTTTTAGGTTGTGTTTTGGGTTTAGGCAATCTCGCAAGTCAAAGTGAATTAGTAGCGATGCGTGCGGCAGGCGTATCTGTGCAACAGATCAATAAAGCAGTAATGATTGTTGCCCTCTGTTTAATGATTGTTGCGGTATTTATGGGTGAGATACTACGTCCACCACTTGAGCAGCAGGCACGTGAAATACAATCTAAAGCCCAAACAGGCACGGTTGGCTCTCGATCAGAGCATGGCTTTTGGACTCGGGATGGCCTACATTTTAACCATATTCGAAGTATTCAGACCGATGGCCATTTTTCTGAAATTTCGATCTATGAGTTTGATCAGCAACACCGTTTACGACTAGTGATAAAAGCCAAACACGCATACTATGAGGAAGATACTTGGGTCTTAAGGGATGTAGTCCAAAGTACGATTAATGAGCAGGGAGTAGAAGTACATTCTGTTCAAAATGCACTTTGGCGGTCTAAACTTAATCCAGGAATGATCAATATTGTATTAGTACCACCTGAATTCCTACCTGTTTGGAGTTTATTAAGCTATATCGACTACCTCAAAGACAATCGTCAAGCTGCTGCTCAGTATGAAATTGCCTTTTGGATGAAAATAATGATGCCTATTAGTTCCGCTGTCATGGTGTTTCTGGCTGTACCATTTGTGTTTGGCTCGCTCCGCTCATCACCCATTGGAGGCCGCATTTTAATTGGATCATTAGTGGGGGTAGGTTTCCATTTGCTAAACCAAAGCTTTCAACATCTAGGTTTAGTGTTTGGACTCATTCCATGGTTAACTGCAGCATTACCTACGATGTTATTTGCAATATGGGGCATATTCCTGATGCGCCGTGTTCACTGATATATGCTCTCCCAAATCGGTGAATACTAATAGGCTCCTCTCCAAGGGCATCTTTTTCTGTCGAAAGATTTTAGCACTATGTACATTTGATTATGACTTAAGGGTAATCAGTCAACATAAATTGGTTTTACTCACAAATTATTTCTTAATTGCTTATGGTACTTTGGCAAGCCATGATATAAGTGCTTTCGACCCAATATAGTTATTCCTGCAGACTTAACCACTCATCTAATACCATATAAAATTCCGGGGTTACGGCTCTTTCTTGTTTCCAAACTAGCTTAAGCCAAAATAAAAGACCGGGTATCTGCTTATTAAAATGATCTGCATTTAGCATGCTGTGTGTGGCATTTTTAATCGTGGTGATTTGTATATTGGGTTGCTCGACTATTAGCTTTTCAATCACTTTTTGGGTATTCAATATGTCAACATTTAGGTCTTTTTCGCCAAGCAACAAAAGCATAGGTTGTTTTAGTCCTATGTAATCTTGCGCAGCATTCACGTTCAAATTTTTTAGTATGAATCGATATCGTTCCTCTGTCATTAGACTGGTGGGTCTGTCATCATACTTTTTGAGATACATGTTATAGCTGGGCTGCTGTTTCAAAAATATTATCTCTTGGATGTGTGATGCATGGGCTGCTTTAATTTCACGGGGATGTGCTCTTTGCTGCACTAGCCTAGTGTGGGTGAGGTACCAGCTTTGTTCTAACCAATCGATCGCAAAACCAATCCCTATGATAAACCCTACATCTGGGTTGTTGTTTGCTAGTGCTGGTACCACCCAACCTGCCTGACTAAAGCCAAGAAGTCCAACTTGTGTCCCTGTATAACCGTAGCGGTTACGGATAAAAGTAATCGCAGATTGAACCTCCTGTTGACGCTGTTGCATTGATTGCGCTAGCCAATTTCCAGTTGATTCACCCACCCCTGGTTTATCCCAGCTAAAAATAGCAAAGCCTTGGTTTAACAATCGTTTCCATATTAGTGGGTAGTAACCGTGAGCGTCATATTTTAGTGGGCCATCTCCATGTACAAAAAGGATGACGGCTCTAGCTTTACCACTTGCAGGCAGAAAATAGTGCCCCGAAAGTGAATCTTCGCCATTTTGAAATTTGACTGGGTTAGCCTCAGCGAGGGAGAGCATCGTTGTGGCTAAAACAAGTAGCATCAATAGTTGGTGTTGTAGTTTCATCATAGTCTTTCTTTTTAGATAGAATTTAGTGAGTTAGCTCAAAAAGTAAAGGTTTCATCAGGCTTTAAAATTTAGGGCTTAAGATCTTAGCAATAAGACTTAATACTTAAGTGCTAAGGTTTACGTCTTATAGTAAAATTCCCATCTTCACTTTCTAGCTTGAGTTCAAAAAAATAGGCAATATTGTTATCATTAATAGCCAGCCTGATATTCACAGGCGAGCTTTTTTGTGAAGTTAGGGTAGTGATGGGGTAATACTTTTGTTCCATTGAAAATCTTCATTTTAGGCCCTAGGTATTCTACATTCATCTCCGCAATAGAAATTGTTTCAATATCGAGTAAGTTAATTTTCGCGGCTAGCTTTTGTTGTCGGCTTGACCAGTATTTTGGCAATTGGTTTAATGTTGTGTGGTGGGGGTTTTTGGTACTCGAATACTTTTTGGTACTACTTTTTATCTGAGAATAGTCGTTGTGAGAACCCTATGGTCTCGCCAGCAGGGGGATGATATTATTTAAGACTACTAGGGATAAACCTAGGACCTCCTGCTCTTCTTTTTGATCTTGGTTTTCTATTTCAGAAACACTCATCCAAAGATCCGTCCCAAAGCTATCGATCTTTGACCAGTAGGCTCTCGTTTGCTCGAAGACTTTTTTATCAGCGCTAATAAGAACGTGTTCAATTGAATACAGTTCATTGGCTACTGCTCTTAGGTTTATTTCATCCCAGGCCTTGTCTAAATTGATCAATGTGCTCTCTAAAATTTGGTAGCCACCTTGTCCTTTTTCAATAATTTGAACCTTCATATTGCCAACGTCCTCGTCTTCAACAAAAATATCATAGTTGAATGTGGCGGGTGCATTGTCAACTAATGGTTGGACTGAGGTTTTGGCAGCAGGTATCTTAGCAAATACTATTGTAGGAAACGCAATTATAGGACAGAGAATTGCAATCAAAAGTGGGCGTTTGAACATGGGTTTTTACGCTTTGAGGTATGTGATTTTAATCTTGGCTCTAAAAAGGAACCAATAAGGTGATATGTGCATGCCAATGGTATTAAAACTGCTGTGATGCTTTTGAGTCAGGAAGTTAGCTTGCCTAAACGTTCGGACTCCTTATGGGTCTAAAATTTTCAATGTGCTGTTGCAAGGTTTCCAGCCCGCACGTCGAAACGCATAGGGGATTTTATGAGATATACTTTTAGACTTAATTATGTCATTAAACATCGTGGCAAATTCTTGAAAGTTGATAGTGAGAGAATGGGAAGAGTCTAGTTATTTGTTCAGGCCATAAACGGTTTTTTCAGTTCCAGTTTGATAAGTCCCGAACAACCGATCCCATAACATCAAGATCCCACCATAGTTCTTATCTATATAAGTCTAATTAATGGCATGGTGAATGCGGTGTACTGATGGTGTGTTCGAAATACCGCTGAACCAGCTAAACCAGCCAATTTTTGGTGTGAGTCCAAGTTTGATAAAATACCACCATGAATAACAATGACAGTATTTGGATGTCATCAAATCCTATCAGAAGCAAGGGAACAAAGAATATCACTCATACAAGCTCCCTATCCAAGACAGGAACAGGGCAGCGGTTAGGTCATATTCCTGAGAAGAAAGGTGAAGGCTGTGAACTGCCCATTGGATCAGTTGCTCATGTTCAATTCTATGCAGCCAGTTAATTTCAAGCGACTGCGAACATTTAGTTTATGTTTAACTTGCTTAGGCATCAGGTTTTTAGTCATTTAGCCATGCAGGAATATCTGCTACTGGCATAGGCTTCACTAGAGCAGGATCTTGCAGTAATAGGTTTTCAATAATCAGAAAATCATTAGGCTCAGTCATTATTTCAATGACCAAGTCTTAGTCAGTCTTAATCATATAAAAATCTATGATGAATATGGAATGAATAAGCTCTATTAAAATCACCTAGAGAGAATTTTATGGCTCATGTGATACGGCTATATATCCACGTTAATATAAGTGTGTATCAGTGGTAACTATGTTTAAACAATTATAGCAGGACATAGATATTCATATCTCTTGCAGAAGTACTATATGTACAGGATAAATATAAAGTAATCTAATAGTCCTAATGCTAGACAAGAAGTTTAGATTTGTTTAGGATAAATTATAATCCGTTCATCCTTTTTAAGGACTAGCACTATGGCCGTTGCACAAACAGGGATATTTAACAGTGATATATCAACCCATCATTATTATTTAGAGTTTTCATTAAATGCTGATGTAGATATCAGTGTGCTTAAGCGACAGTTAGCCATAATTGCAGAGCCTGAACAAGGTCATCTTGTTATGGCATTTGGACCCAGTTGTTGGCAGCATTTGCAGCCCCAGATGAATATTGAAGGTCTGAGCAATTCTAAAGTTATAAATGGATTGGCAGGACACAATTGTCCAGCAACTCAACAGGATTTGTTCTTTTGGTTACATTGTCCAACGGAGATGGGTCATAGCTATAATTTAGATCATGTTTTTAAAATTACTGCGGCCTTAGATGAAGTGGCCAGTTTAACGCTAGAAATTCAAGGTGTTAAATATTATGATAGCCGTGATTTGACTGGATTTGTAGATGGCTCTGCTAACCCTAAAGATGAACATAAATATTTAGAAAGTTTAATTCCTGATGGACAAGAGGGCGAGAAAGGCAGTTATTTATTAACCCAAAAATGGGTGCATAATTTGAAAAATTTTAACCACCTTTCACAGCAACAGCAAGAGCAAGTTATAGGCAGAACTAAGGCTGATAGTATTGAGTTGCAGGGTGATGCTATGCCAAAGAATTCACATGTAAGTCGTACAGATGCTAAGTTAGGCGGCAAAGCTGCAAAAGTTTATCGCCGCAGCACCCCCTTTGGTACGAGTCAGCATAATGGTCTTTATTTTGTTAGCTTTTCGAAGCAACAAGCACGACATCAAATTCAACTGGATAGAATGTTTGGAGTAGCTGGTGATGGCATTTATGATCGACTATTAGATTTTAGCCAAGCTAAGTCAAGTTCTTATTGGTTTGCACCTAGCCAGACAAGCTTGGATGATATGTTTGCTTAAATTTTTTTATGCTAGTTTGGCATTCAATGAGATAAGGCTTGATTCCTCTATAGCCAAAGTTTGTTGAGTGCTGTAATCCGCTAACTCAATGTTCACTCTAGAGTCTCACTAGACTATGAAACTCGGGTAGAAAGATCTAATGCCTGTGTTGTAGGGACCGGTTGAGCCCATAGCACTGTGCAGTCCCTTAATTGCGGACTACTTTCTAGCTAAAGTAGTTTATTTACATTTCAAATGCCATTACTTATTATCCGATATAAACGAGCTTTTTGGGCCAGCAATACAATTATTATTACAGTCTCAGATGAAAACTTCACTTCTTATTTAGATGTTAGACTCATGCTTAGAAATGCATAATATAGAGCAGCAATGGCACATAGATCATGGTTTAAAAAAAGCCTAGCTAACTACTAGGCTTTTTTATGAATGCTGATTTACTTGTTCAAAAACGATGAGCATAAATTTATTATCAAGGAGAAAAATACAGTGAGGTGACTCTTCTAAGTTACCAACGCTATCTCTTTCACGATGAAATGTTTCATATTATCGTGAAAGAGCGATGTGATAATGTCATACCTGTAGTTGAAACGGTGCCTAATGCTACTTTTGGCGTTGTGACAGCCTGTCAGTCGATAGATTTTAGGTTCTAACTAGAACGGACCATTATTGATAATGGGGGAGACAGCGCGTTTATTCCGGAGAGTGACTGTTAAATTTTGGGTAATAAAAAAGGCTTAGATTAGAAACCTAAGCCTTTCGTATATGGTGTCCCCAAGGGGGTTCGAACCCCTGTTCCCGCCGTGAAAGGGCAGTGTCCTAGGCCTCTAGACGATGGGGACCTAAAACTGTTTTCTTTATCTTACACACTACGTTGCTGCACTAATTTTTTAATACTTACTAGGCTTGTTTTAAGCCTTTTATATGGTGTCCCCAAGGGGGTTCGAACCCCTGTTCCCGCCGTGAAAGGGCAGTGTCCTAGGCCTCTAGACGATGGGGACCTAAAACTATTTTCTGTTCGGTTTACTGGTGGAGCTAGACGGGATCGAACCGTCGACCTCTTCACTGCCAGCGAAGCGCTCTCCCAGCTGAGCTATAGCCCCGAAAGGAAGCGCACACTATAGGGACTTGAGCTTTGAGTGTCAACTAACTTTCAAAAATAAAATAAATTAACCGCATTTAAATGACGGGATCTGCATTTGTGGTGTATATTTTGTTTCTGGCATGTAGTCGCTAACTTATTGATGTTACTTGTACTGTTAAACATCACTCTTATTATATTGTAGATCGATTTGATGAAACTCACTATTTATGCGATAAATTAGTGGTTATTTATCGCCTAGCCGTTTTAATTTTGTAAGTTCGGCTGCACTTTGAGGATCGTCATGCGCAAACTGATTATATTTTCCACTGTCACTTTGACATGTTTTAGCTCCTTAGTTTGTGCTGAGCTCAATTGGCCGCTATGTAGCATATCCAACGATGCCGAATTTTTACCTTTTGTAGTAGAATCTGAACAAAGCCCCGTTGATGTAAAGGCTGATGCTGCGCAAGTGGTAGATCAAGGTGTCTCTGTCTTTACGGGTAATGTTGTGATTAATCGTGCAGGGCAAGAATTACAAGCAGATCGGGCAACCTATGAGAAAACGACAGGCGATGTTACAGCCCAGGGTGATGTTACTCTGCGTGACAGTGACATGATTGTAAACTCACAACAAGCTGAATGGTCGACATCTAAAGATGAAGGGACTTTAGTGAACGCTGATTATCGTATACGGGAGATGCATGCTAGAGGTAATGCTGGGCACATTCATCGACAAGGAAAAGTTAAAACGACGTTAAATGAAGCAACTTATACTACCTGTGCAGCAGATGATGATGCCTGGTTATTAGATGCTTCAAAAGTCATTTTAGATCATGAAAAAGCGGTAGGATCAGCGCGTAATGTTATTGTGCGTTTAGGGGGAATACCTGTTTTTTATACGCCATATATTAGTTTCCCGTTGAGTGATGAGCGTAAGTCTGGTTTTTTAGCGCCATCAATTGGCAGCACGGAACAAACGGGCTTTGATGTAAGTACCCCTTATTACTGGAATATTTCACCTAATGAAGACGCGACGCTGACACCACGCTTTATGTCAGACCGTGGTTTAATGTTATCAGGTGAGTTTCGTTATCTATATGGTCTCGGACAAGGTGTAGTTGATGCAGGATTTCTTGCTAGTGATAGTTTGGAAGTAAATGGTTTAAATCCTAACCCAAACTTTCAGCAAGATCGTAAGCATTTTTCATGGCAAAATAGTAGTCGCTTATCATCACGATGGAGTTCAACTGTAGATTACAATTATCAGTCAGACTCTGCCTATATTGAAGATTTTGCTACCAACTTAAGCTTAGCGAGTACCACGCATTTAAATCGTCAACTTAATGTTGCTTATAATGCTAATAATTGGAATTTTACTGGCCGCTTACAAGGCTATCAAACACTGACTAATGTTGTGACACCCTACAAAAAATTGCCACAGTTACGGATAAGTGGACTCTTTCCAGATAAAACAATGGGACTCAGTTACGGCCTGACTGCTGAATATGTAGATTTTGATCATGAGGAGTTAACAGCAGGGCAGCGGTTTGATATTGAACCGTCAGTCAGTTTACCTTGGCGAAATGCAGCAGGATTTATTACGCCTCGTTTAGCTTTAAGACATACACAATATAATCTGACTGAAAATGATACTGCCGTAAGCAATACAACACCGAATCGTAGCTTGCCAATTGCAAGTATTGATAGTGGCTTATTTTTTGACCGTGATATATCGTTTGCTGGTAATCGATACACCAACACATTAGAGCCCCGTGTGTTTTATCTTTATATTCCTGAACGTGATCAAAATGATATTCCTATTTTTGATAGTGGGATACGCACATTTAACATGGGCCAATTATTTGCTTATAATCGATTTTCTGGAACAGACCGAGTGGGCGATGCAAATCAAGTCACCACTGCTTTGACATCACGTATTATTGATCAACAATCTGGGCGTGAAAAATTACGTATTACATTTGGTCAGATCCATTATTTTGAAGATCGTAAGGTATCCATTAACAGTAGTACTGTTGAAACACGATCCAATTCAGATATGGTGGCTGAGATAGTGGCATCAGTGGCCAAAGAGTGGACAGCTCGTGGTGAAATTCAATGGGATCCTGATGGCAATTCAAATAATCTATCAGCACTTAGTTTAAGGTATCGGGGTGATAATGGACGATTATTAAATATTTCACATCGTTACCGTCGCAATGGAATCAATAACACGGCGGGTTTGGAGCAATTTGATTTCTCTGCTCGGATACCCTTTAACCTGCAGTGGAGTATGGTTGGCCGTTGGTATCATTCATTGGAAGATAATCGTACGCTCGAAAGCTTAGCAGGTATTGAATATGATAGTTGCTGTTGGGCAACACGATTAGTACTGAGAGATTATATCAATAATCCTACTGAACAAGAACGTAATCTAGCTGTCTTTTTTCAAATAGAACTTAAGGGCTTAGGTGCTTTTGGCCAAAACTCAGATAGATTATTAGCAGACAGTGTTTTAGGGTATGGCTCGTAAGGCTTGCTTGAACGATCTGAGATGATTATTGTCTTTTGGTATATTATAGATTTATATACATAATTAAATTAGCACCACTAAGCCATGTTTATGGCATCTAATGTTTCTATAAATAGAAACAGTCATTCGTTTTTTGTTGGGATTTTCATGATTAGAATTTTACTGCTTGCCTTGATAATGGTTAATACTGCATGGGCTGAGCCGATGGATCGAATTATAGCAGTGGTTAATAATGAGGTATTGCTTGAAAGTGAACTCGTAGAGATGGAACAAACAGTACGTGGACAAATACGTCAGCGTAATACTGCAATGCCACCCCGAGATGTACTACGTAAACAAGTGATGGAAAGACTTATTTTACAGCGAGTGCAAACCCAAAAAGCAGATAAAGTTGGTATCAGAGTAGGTGATGATGCACTAAATGCTGCCCTTCGCCAGATTGCCGATAATAACAAAATTACATTGCGTGAATTTCGTGATGTACTTGCTGACGATGGTTACGACTTTGCTGATTTCCGGGATTCTATTCGTGAAGAAATGATTATTAGCCGCCTGCGTAAGAGTCAAGTTGAGGATCGCGTGGTTGTATCTGATAGAGAGGTTGATACTTATTTAACTACTCAGTCTGTTCAGGGCAGCAGTGAAACCAGCTATAATTTATTGCATATTTTGATCAGTGTTCCAGAAGCAGCTGCACCTGAACAATTGCAAATTGCACAAGATAAATTGAAAAATATTCAAGAATTACTAAGTGCCGGGGGAGATTTTTCCGAAGTAGCCGCTGGTTATTCGGATGGCCAAAATGCACTAGAAGGTGGTGATTTGGGCTGGCGTAAAAAAGGAGGGCTCCCTACTTTATTTTCTGATGTAGTACCAAACTTAGCAGTAGGTGAAGTTAGTAAACCTTTACGTAGTGGAAGTGGATATCACCTGGTGGTTATCAAGGAAAAGAAAAGCGAAGAGACCTACCTAGTTAAACAAACCTTAGCCAGCCATATCTTGATAAAAACTAACGAATTAACCACAGATAAGGATGCACAGAAACGTTTAGAACAATTACGAGAGCGTGTAATAAATAACGAAGATTTTGCAGAATTAGCACGTGCTAATTCGGATGATACTGGCTCTGCAATAGAAGGGGGTAGTTTAGGATGGAGTAGTCCTGGTGCTATGGTTCCTGAGTTTGAAGAAAAAATGAATGTCCTGCCAATAGGGGGACTGAGTGTTGTGTTCAAAAGTCGTTTTGGTTGGCATATGATTAAAATAATTGATCGACGTGAGCAGAATATGGCTGAAGAATTTAAACGTAATAAAGCTAGAGCACAAATTCGTCAACGAAAAATTGAAGAAAATCTAGAAAGTTGGTTACGTGAACTTCGTGATGAATCCTATGTTGAGTATCGTGACTCTTGAACGCATGCCACAGAATTGCCTTAACTCCTGGCGAGCCAGCAGGGATCGGTCCTGATCTTTGCATACAATTAGCGCAATATCAGCAAACGAGTGAATTAGTTGTCATCGCAGATCCTCACTTATTAAGCCAACGAGCTAAGCAGTTAGGACTGGCGATTAAATTAGAATTAACTGATCTGTCTAAACCTGCAACAGTGCCAGCAAAAGGATGTCTACGCTATTTGCCGATCGAACTGGCTGAGCCTGTTACTACAGGGGTGTTAAATAGCCTTAATTCAAACTACGTATTAGATACACTTCAGTTAGCACTAGATGGCTGTTTAAAAGGAAGCTTTGATGCTGTAGTGACCGGTCCAGTGCATAAAGGTATTATTAATGATGCTGGATTTACATTCAGTGGTCATACAGAATTTTTTGCAGAAGGTGCAGGTGTTAAAGAAGTAGTTATGATGCTAGCAACTCCTGTATTGCGGGTTGCCTTAGCAACAACACACTTGCCTTTAAAGATGGTAAGTGAAGTCATTACTCAGCCACTATTAACGCGTGTCATTGAAATTATTCATCATGGACTGTCATCTCCACGGATTGCGGTTTGTGGCTTAAATCCACATGCGGGAGAAGGAGGATACTTAGGTTGTGAAGAAATAGACGTGATATCACCGGTTATTGAACGCCTATCTAACCAAGGTATCAATTGTACTGGGCCATGGCCAGCGGATACGATTTTTGTTCAGGAGAGATTACAAGATTATGATGTGGTGCTTGCCATGTATCATGATCAAGGATTACCCGTGCTAAAGTATCAAGGATTTGGTAATGCCGTTAATGTCACATTAGGCTTGCCCTTCATTAGAACATCAGTCGACCACGGTACAGCCATTGATATTGCGGGTAGCGGAAAAGCGACAATAAGCAGCTTACAAGCGGCCATTGATATGGCAGATACAATGATAATGAGTAAAAAATAAAAATGAGTGGAAAACGTTATCCAAAAGCACGAAAACGATTTGGTCAAAATTTCTTACATGACCAAAGTGTCATCGATGATATTGTTGCTGCAGTTGACCCACAACATGGACAACACCTAGTTGAAATAGGCCCTGGTCGTGCAGCATTGACCATACCTATACTGCAACAATCAGATCAGTTAGATGTGATTGAGTTGGATAGAGACCTTGTACCTCTATTAGAAGCACGTCTAGCCCTATACCCTCACTTAACCATTCATCAAGCAGATGCCCTGTCGTTTAATTATTGTAACTTACAACATCAGCAAGAAAAATTACGGATAATTGGTAATTTACCCTACAACATTACCACCCCATTATTGTTTCATTTATTGAACCAATCTGAATGCATTGAAGACATGTGTTTTATGCTACAAAGAGAAGTTGTAGAGCGGATCTGTGCGCAACCCGGTACGAAGCGATATGGGCGTTTAAGTATTATGGTGCAATATCGGTGTCAAGCAGAATTATTGTTTATCGTACCAGCAGAAGCGTTTGATCCGATTCCTAAAGTAGAATCAGCTATTATTTATTTGCAGCCCTTAGCTGAATGTATTGGTGGTGAAGTAGACATAAAAGCATTGGGTAAGGTGGTTACACAAGCATTCTCTCAGAGGCGTAAAACAATCGCTAACACCTTGAAAAACCTAGTCGGACAGGATATTTTGTTAGCGATAGGTCTTGATCTAGAACAGCGGCCGGAAACACTCTCAGTGACACAGTATGTTGAAATCACTCGAGCGTGGCTGGAATCTTTAAAAGACTAAGAATTTACTGATTAATGACCGGCTAGAATCCATCCGTACAATGAGTAAGCCAATCCAAGCTGAAAGTAAAGTGAGCAAAGACTTGACACTCTGATTTTGCTGTAGTTAGATACTCCTCACCTACAAGCCTATATGGCTCAGGTTGAAACATTACTAATAACGAAATGAGGGATAAATTGTGAATAAATCTGAATTGATTGATGCAATAGCAACAGCAGCTGACATTTCTAAAGCAAAAGCGGCTTTAGCTGTCGATGGAATGACAGGCGCAGTAACAAAAGCACTAAGTAGTGGTGATCAAGTAACACTAGTTGGTTTCGGTACGTTTTCTGTACGTGACCGTGCAGCACGCACAGGCCGTAATCCAAGGACTGGCGAAGAAATCCAAATTGCAGCTGCAAAAATACCTGCATTTAAAGCTGGTAAAGCCCTAAAAGATGCTGTAAACTAGTTTTTTTTATTGGGGTGCTAAGCTCAGCTGGGAGAGCATCGCCCTTACAAGGCGAGGGTCGGGGGTTCGATCCCCTCAGCACCCACCAAAAAAAATGGAGCGGTAGTTCAGCTGGTTAGAATGCTGGCCTGTCACGCCGGAGGTCGCGGGTTCGAGTCCCGTCCGCTCCGCCATATTTTGAAAAAGGCGCATTTTATGCGCCTTTTTTTTTGCATCTTTTTTGGTGCAAATTAATAATACATTTACCGAAGGTCCTCTTGTTATGTTGCATTTTATTCGTGAACGAGCTCAAGGTTGGGTTGCATGGCTTATTGTTGGCTTAGTCAGTATTCCATTTGCTCTATGGGGTGTTAATTCATATTTGACCGGTCCTTCAGATATTGTAGTGGCCACCGTCAATGGTAAACCCATTCAGCAAGTTGAATACAAAAAAGCATTACAACAATATAAGGACCGCATGAGAAATATCATGGGAGAGAACTTTGATCCCAGCATATTTGATGGCCTTGCTGTAAAACAAAACATTCTTGATGGGCTTATAGAGCAAGAGCTGCTTATTTCAGCGACAAAGGATCTAGGGCAGAGCATGAGCGATCAGGCTTTATTTAATGAAATTAAATCAACCCCTGCGTTTCAAAATGAGGGAAAGTTTGATGCTGATCTCTATTCTTTAACACTTGCTCGTATAAGTTTAAGTCCTGCTCAATACGAAGCACAGTTGCGCCAAGATTTATTAACACAAGAACTAGCAGAGAATACCCAAGACTCAGTGATTGTGACTGATTATGATTTAAATACTGTTTTACGATTAGAAAAACAAACACGACAGATTGCGTATGGTGTTGTAGCTATAGAAGATCAAGTAGACCAAGTTGATATAACAGATGAGGCGGCACGCAGCTATTACGAAAAATACATAGCCAACTACATGGCACCTGAACAAGTGGTCGTTGATTATATTGAATTATCTACTAATGAAATTAGCAACAGTATTAGTATTGATGATGCATCACTTATAGTTTTTTATGAAGAGAATAAAGAACAGTTTGTAGGACCAGAACAACGACAAGCAAGCCATATTTTAATTGAAGGTAATGATGCTGAGGCTCAAGCCACAGTAGAATCAATCCAGGATCGAATTGAGCAAGGGGAAGATTTTGCCTCATTAGCTATCGCATTATCACAAGATACAGGTTCAGCAGCTGACGGAGGCGACTTAGGCCTATTTCAGCGTGGCATTATGGAGCCGGCTTTTGAAGATGCTGTGTTTGCAATGCAGTCGATAGGAGAAGTAAGTCAAGCCGTTAAAACAGAGTATGGTTATCACCTGATTAAATTAACCGCGATCCAGTCATCTGAAGGTAAGTCTTTCTTAGATGCTCAAGATGAAGTGGAAGCTCTTTATCGGTTGAAGGAGGCTGAAGATTTGTTTTTTGAACAAGCTGAAAAGCTTGCTGACTTAAGTTATGAAAATCCTGATAGCTTAGAGGTTGTTGCTGAGGAACTTAGTTTAACCATCAAAACCAGTCCAGCATGGGTGCGAGATGGCAATAGCGATAGTATTGGTGTTAACAAGAAAGTAGTTAATGCTGCCTTTAGTGAAGATGTATTAGTTAATAATTTAAACAGTGCTGTGATCGAGGTGAGTCGATCAGAATTGTTGGTATTACATAAAAATAAACATATTACTGCTAGCCAACTTCCTTATGAATCAGTTGGTCCCGCTATTACTGAACAGCTTCGTTATGCCGGTGCTAGAGATAAGGCACGGGAAAAGGGTGAGCAGATATTGACCCGTTTGAAAGCTGGCATATCCGCTGAGGGCTTATTGCCAGAAAATGATTGGCATTCAAGTCAATCCTATACTCGCAGTAGTAAAGAGCTTAGCTCTCAAATATTAGATCGTGCTTTTTCGATAGCAAAACCAGCTACTGAGCCTTCATTTATTGGCTTCACTGCCAGTAATGGTAACTACATTATTGTCAATGTGATCTCAGCTACCGATGGTGTACCTGAGAATGTTTCACAACAGGACCGAGATAATATAAAGTCAGACTTGGCAAGCATCTATGGCACAAGCCAATTTCAAGCACTTATTGATAACTTAAAAGAAGAAGCAGACATTGAATTATTTAAAGAATATTTATAATTAATTTAATTGCTTTAATAAAAAGGCGCTATAAGCGCCTTTTTATTGCATAACATTTACAAACTGAACGAATGCAATTGTCAAATAGAACAGGTGTTAATTAGCCTGTAACGCCCACAATATTAAAACCGCTGTCTACATACGTAATTTCACCGGTAACGCCTGAGGCTAAGTCTGAGCAAATAAATGCAGCCACATTACCCACTTCTTCAATGGTAACATTGCGGCGTAGCGGCGAAATTTGTTCGCCTAAAGCCATTTTTTTACTAAAGTCAGCAATACCAGCAGAAGCTAATGTTTTAATAGGACCAGCGGACACGGCATTAACGCGAGTGCCTTCAGGACCAAGGGAATAGGCCATATAGCGTACATTAGCTTCTAAACTTGCTTTGGCAACACCCATAACATTGTAATTATCGATAGCTCGCTCTGCACCTAGGTAACTTAAGGTTAATAGAGAACCCTTACGGTCTGCCATCATTGCTCTTCCAGCTTTAGCTAAGGCTACAAAACTATATGAACTGATGTCGTGTGCGGTTGCAAAGCCTTCACGGGTGACACTGTCAACATAAGTACCTTGCAATTGTTCTCGCGGTGCAAATGCTACAGAGTGCACAATGGTATCCAAACCATCCCAATGTTGACTAAGCTGTTCAAATACATCAGTAATATCTTGATCATTTGCCACATCGCAAGGGAATAAAAGCGCAGGATCAGCACCACATTCTGCAGCAATTTTTTCGACACGAGATTTTAGCTTGTCATTTTGGTAGGTAAAGGCAAGTTGAGCACCTTCACGGGCCATGGCTAGAGCGATACCTGATGCAATTGAACGTGCACTTGCTACGCCCACAATTAAAATACGTTTGCCTTGTAAAAATCCCATAGTTCATCCATTCCTAAATTTAAGTTCAAAAAACATTACAAAATACCGGAAATTATCTATTTCTGGAAGAGGCAACTTTACTTATAACTCGCTATAATAGCTATAATTTGTAACTAACGGGATATTCCGATGCGATTTCTGTCGTATTTTTGTAGTGTTGTTTTATTATTTTTGTTTGGCTGTGAATTGCCGGCTGTCAATTCGCCTTATCCGCAAAAAGCAGTAAATGATGATGTTGTTTTATACAGCTCCTTCGCTTTAAGACCCAAACACCTTGATCCTGCAAAGTCATATAGCTCTAATGAAGCTAATTTTACCGGTCAGATTTATGAGCCACCATATCAATACCATTATCTGAAACGGCCTTATTCATTAATTAACCTGACTGCTGCCAGTATGCCTTTAGTACGATATTTTAATGATCAAGATATCGAGATTAGCGAGCAAGAGTCGGCTAGTGAGGTGGCCTATAGTACATATCTAATAACGATTAAACCTGGCATTCTTTATCAGCCGCACCCCGCATTTGTAAAAGATGACAAAGGCGAGTTTGAATATCATCAGATAAACCAAGAACTACTCGTTGACATTGATAAACTGACTGATTTTAAGCTGCAAAGTAGTAGAGAATTAATTGCTGAAGATTATGTATATCAGATAAAACGGCTAGCTCACCCAGAGCTCCACTCTCCAATATTGAGTGTAATGAGCGAATATATTGTCGGTTTAGCTGATTATTCAGAGCAATTGCGATATCAAAAACAATCTAACCAAACGATAGATTTACGCAACTCATCAATTTTAGGTGTGTCGGTGATCGATCGATATAGCTACCAAATTAAGGTTATCGGTAAATATCCTCAATTACGTTACTGGCTAGCAATGCCCTTTTTTGCACCCATTCCATGGGAAGCTGATTTATTTTATAAACAGGCAGGTTTAATCAAGAAAAATATTACACTGGATTGGTATCCGGTTGGAACGGGGCCATATCAATTAATTGAAAATGATCCCAATAGCCGTATGGTGCTACAAAAAAACCCTAATTATCATGCAGAATACTATCCTGAGAAAGGGGAGCCAGAAGATTTAGCATTAGGATTATTAGACGATAAAGGCAAAAAACTACCGTTCATTGATAGCGTTATCTTTACTTTAGAAAAAGAAAATACATCGTATTGGAATAAATTTCTGCAAGGATATTATGATATCAGTGGGATCAGTTCTGATAGTTTTGACCAGGCCATTCAAGTTGCTTCTCAGGGTCAATTTGAATTAAGTGATGCTATGAAACAAAAAGGAATTGCGCTTAGAACCGCTATTGCTGCGTCTACCTCATATATTGGTTTTAATATGCAGGATTCTATTGTTGGTGGTTATAGTGACTCATCAAAAAAACTACGTCAGGCTATTTCTATAGCTATTGATTATGAAGAATATATTTCAATATTTCTTAATGGGCGAGGCATTCCTGCGCAGGGGCCTGTCCCGCCTGGTATCTTTGGTTACAATAGTGGCGAAGTAGGGCTTAATCGTCAAGTCTATGACTGGCATAAAAATACTGCGCAACGTAAATCATTAGATAAAGCACGTGAATTATTAGTTAAAGCAGGTTATCCAGAAGGCAGAGAGTTAGCAACAGGCAAACCTCTAACTTTATATTTTGATGTTCCAGCGAGTGGGCCTGATGCTAAGGCACAGTTTGATTGGTTGCGGAAACAATTTCAAAAGCTGGGAATACAACTTGTGATTCGTAGTACCGACTACAATCGTTTTCAAGATAAAATGCGTAGTGGTCGCGCTCAGCTTTTTCAGTGGGGCTGGAATGCAGATTATCCTGATCCTGAAAATTTTCTTTTCTTACTCTATGGGCCTAATAGCAAAGCAGTGACAGGTGGAGAAAATGCAGCTAACTATCAGAACGATGAATTTGATCAACTATTTGAGCAAATGAGAGTGATGCCTGACAATGATGAAAGACTGGCGATCATTACAAAAATGCAAAACATATTAATGGATGACTCACCTTGGATCTGGGGTTATCACCCAAAACAGTTTTCTTTGTATCATTCATGGAATAAAAATGTAAAGCCGAATTTGATGGCAAATAATACCATTAAGTACCGTCGTCTTGATGCGCAACAACGTAGCAACTTACAGCAGCAATGGAATAAACCTATCTTATGGCCATTATTAGCCTTAAGCCTAATGATTGTTATACTGCTATTACCAGCTTGGTTACTTTATCGAAAAAAATTGAAAATACAAAACACTTTAAATTAAGAGAACAAAGATTTTTTAGCCTATTTTGGGTAGAATCATTGCATTAAATTTAGACGTTCAGACGAAAGCAGACAAAAGTTTATATTTTCTCTGCTGATACCGAACAATATTGTTGCATTACATTGTGTGCATCTAAGGAGACTGATTAGTGGATTTAGCTACATTACTAGGTTTGTTGATAGCCTGGGGGCTTATTATTGCGACCATCGCTCTTGGATCAGGGGCATTGGTTTTCATTAATGCGCCGTCTCTAATGATTGTATTAGGTGGCACTATAGCTGTTGTTTTAATGCGCTTCACTGTAGGGCAATTCATTGGCTCTATTAAAACAGCAATGAAGGCATTTTTATATAAAGCTGAAAGTACGGATGACTTAATTAATAGTGTTGTTGATCTAGCAGGTATTGCACGAAAAGAAGGCTTGTTAGCACTAGAAGGTCAAGATATTACCAATCCAGTGTTGGGAATGGGCATACGAATGTTAGTTGATGGCCATGAAGCTACTGTCGTCAAAAAAGCGCTATCAACAGAAATGAATGAAATGGTGTCACGCCATAAGCTAGGACAGGACATTTTTAAACAAATCGGTGATGCGGGCCCAGCAATGGGAATGATTGGTACACTTGTTGGCTTGGTGCAAATGTTGTCCAATATGTCCGATCCAAAATCTATAGGACCAGCCATGGCTGTCGCATTGTTGACAACCCTCTATGGAGCGATGTTGGCCAATATGTTTGCACTGCCAATTTCTGATAAATTAGCCTTGCGTAGTGCCGAAGAGCAACTGAATAAAAGTATTATTATTCAAAGTGTTTTGGCCATTCAAGAAGGCCAAAACCCTAAAGTACTTGATGAGTTATTGAAAAACTTTTTACCACCGTCTAAACGAGAAAATGAAGAAGCTGCTGAATGATTAGCTATGAAAGGAATTAATTCAAATGAGTGAAGCGTTAGACGATGATGCGGTGGAGCAAGAGTGTCCACCGGTTGGATTACCTGCTTACATGGGTACTTTTGCTGATCTAATGTCATTATTAATGTGTTTTTTTGTTTTGTTACTGTCTTTTGCAGAGATGGATGCCTTGAAATACAAAATGGTCATTAAGTCATTAGATAATGCCTTTGGTGTGCAACGGGAGGTAGCTGCTAATGAGATCCCAAAAGGAACCAGCATTATTGCTCAGGAATTTAGTCCTGGTGAACCGCGACCTACTCCACTCAAACAAGTTCGACAAGACACCATTGATGAAACAAAGAAATCATTAAAAGTTAAAGTGGAAGCAGAGGTGGCAGCAAAAAAACAGGAAACAGAGATTGCTCAAGAATCTGCAGAATTACAAGAAGCATTAAAAGAGGAAATCAAAGAGGGCTTGATTGATGTTGAAACCCAATTTGATAGAATTGTAATTAGGATACGTGAGAAAGGTTCATTTAAATCGGGTGATGCTAAATTGCATAAACAATTTTTGCCAATTATTGATAAAATTCGTTATGTACTAAGTAAAACTGATGGTCAGATAGTGGTGGCAGGTCACACGGATGATATTCCCATCAGTACTCCTCGATATCGATCTAATTGGGAGCTATCAACTTCACGAGCAACTTCTGTGGTGCACGAGTTATTAGCTAATGATGAAATGCCAGCAGAGCGTTTTGTACTAGAAGGCCATGCTGAAACGGAGCCTTTAACAACAAATGATACCCCGGAAAATCGAGCACGAAATAGACGTGTTGAAATTATCGTGCTTAAATCTACGTCTAAGAAAGAAGTAACGGATTCTATAAAACAGCTTAATCGAGAATATGACTCGGTAGAAGGGACTGTTACTACAGCCGAATAACTAGGGGAAGAGGAAGATGAAAATGAAGTTATCAAAATTAGTAAAAATGGCGGCAGCGATAGTGAGCCTGTCTTTAATTTCGAGCAGTGTCTATGCTATTGATTGGGTAATTGATGGCAGTAATTCTCAGCTTAACTTTGTTTCAATCAAAAAGAATAAGGTTGCTGAAGTACATTCATTTAAGCAGTTACAAGGTAGTTATGATGCTCAAGGCCAATTTATATTAGAAATTGCATTGGCCAGTGTTGATACTAATAACCCTATCCGCGATGATCGAATGAAGAATTATTTATTTGAAGTGAGTCAATTTTCAAGCGCTAAAATTACTTCAAATATTGATACTGCACTAGTTGATGCAATTGCTGAAGGTGCAAGCAAACTATTAACAGTAGACGCAAGTCTTGACCTACATGGCATGGTTAGCCCTATTAAATTAGAGGTTATTGTCAGCCGCTTAGTTGGCGCTAAATTGTTAGTAGTCAGTGCTCAACCGGTTATTATTAATGCAGGAGATTTTGGACTGACAGCCGGCATTACTAAATTAATGGAATTAGCCAAGCTTCCAAGCATTAGCCAAGCGGTGCCAATCAGTTTTTATGTCACCTTAAAATTAAAATAAATTCAGCCAAAGTGAAGAAAACGTAATGCAAGTGTTCTCAGTAGAAAAAGGTATTGTAATTCCATTAGATCGGCCCAATGTTGATACTGATGCGATTATCCCTAAACAGTTTTTAAAATCTATTCAACGAAGTGGTTTTGGACCAAATTTATTTGATGAATGGCGTTATTTGGATCTCGGTGAGCCAGGAAAAGATAATTCAAATCGACCACTCAATCAAAAGTTCGAATTAAATCAGCCCCGCTATCAAGGTGGCTCGATATTATTGGCAAGAGAAAACTTTGGCTGTGGCTCTAGCCGCGAACATGCTGTCTGGGCTCTAGATGACTTTGGGATCCGAGTTATTATCGCTCCCAGTTTTGCTGATATATTTTTTAATAACACCAGCAAAAATGGAATTTTGTCGATTACACTTGACCAAGATATTGTAGAAAACCTATTTGCAGATGTTAAATCCCAGCCTGGCTATCAGCTTATAGTAGACTTAGCAACACAACTGATCAGCATGCCAAATGGCAAAAGTGTTTCATTTGATATTGATCCGTTTAAAAAACATTGCTTATTGAACGGCTTGGATGATATCGGTTTAACCCTCCAGCATACCGACGAAATAGAACGTTATGAGAAAAACAGACAACAGCAAGCACCATGGCTATTTTAATTTAGCCCCCTACGTATATAGAATTTTTAAATTTTAGTTTAGTGAAATAAATAATGACAAAAAAGATTGCAGTATTACCAGGTGACGGTATTGGTCCAGAAATCGTTGAAGAAGCGATAAAAGTACTAAACGTCTTTAAAAAAGAAGGCTTAGATATTGAGCTTGAATATGGTTTGATTGGTGGAGCAGCTTATGATCAAACGGGTACACCATTTCCTAACGAGACATTGGTGTTATCGACAGCGGCTGATGCTATTTTACTCGGGGCCGTCGGTGGTTATAAATGGGAGTCACTTGATATCAGTGTTCGACCTGAGAAAGGTTTATTAGCTATCCGAAGTGCACTCAATTTATTTGCTAACCTTCGACCTGCAATCTTATATCCACAGTTAGCCAGTGCATCGACTTTAAAACATGAGGTTGTTGCGGGTTTAGATTTGATGATTGTTCGTGAATTAACCGGCGGTATTTATTTTGGCCAACCTCGTGGTATTCGTATACTCGACAATGGCGAGAAAGAAGGTTTTAATACACTGGTTTATCGTGAAAGTGAAATCCAAAGAATTGGTAAAGTGGCATTTGACATTGCTCAAAAAAGGCAAGGTCGTTTGTGCTCAGTAGATAAAGCTAATGTATTAGAAAGTACAGAGTTATGGCGTGAAACAATGACTAACGTTGCTAAAGAGTACCCCGATGTTGAATTAAGCCATATGTATGTTGATAATGCAGCAATGCAATTAGTACGTGCGCCAAAACAATTTGATGTAATGGTGACCACCAATATGTTTGGTGATATTTTGTCAGATTGTGCTTCAATGTTAACCGGCTCCATTGGCATGTTACCGTCTGCATCATTAGATGAAAGTGGTAAAGGCATGTATGAGCCTATCCATGGTTCAGCGCCTGATATTGCCGGGCAAAATATTGCTAATCCCTTAGCCACTATTTTATCTGTAGCGATGATGTTACGTTACACTCTAGATGAAGCTCAAATGGCCGACCGTATTGAGCTTGCTGTTGGTCAAGTACTAGATAATGGTCTTCGTACTGGTGATATATATTCGGCTGGTATGACCAAGGTGGGTACGTCTGAAATGGGCGATGCTGTAGTTGCAGCGCTTTTATAGTTAATTTATAGATTGGATTAGGTACATTGTGAATAAGAAAGTTGATGTTGCAGTAGTAGGTGCTACCGGTGCGGTAGGAGAAACAATGTTGGGTATTTTGCATCAGCGAAAATTCCCAGTGGGCAAGGTATATGCGCTAGCAAGCGAGCGTTCAGCTGGCAGTACGGTGACCTTTGGCAATAGGTCTATTATTGTAGAAGATTTAGCAACATTTGATTTTTCGAAAGTTCAAATTGGTTTATTTTCGCCTGGTGGCAGCGTATCAAAAATTTATGCGCCTATCGCTGCAGAAGCGGGTTGCGTAGTCATAGATAATACCTCTGAGTTTCGCTATGTAGATGACATTCCCTTAGTCGTCCCAGAAGTGAATCCAGATGCGATTGCTGACTATACTAATCATGGCATTATTGCTAATCCGAATTGTTCAACAATTCAAATGATGGTGGCATTAAAGCCTATTTATGATGCAGTTGGAATAACACGTATTAATGTATGTACATACCAAGCGGTGTCTGGCACAGGTAAGCCCGCAATGGATGAGCTAGCAAAACAAACAGCATCATTATTAAACGGACGGCCTGTAGAAAGCAGTGTTTACCCAAAACAGATAGCATTCAATGTGATTCCACAAATTGATGTGTTTGAAGAAAATGGCTATACCAAAGAAGAAATGAAAATGGTATGGGAAACAAAAAAGATTATGGGTGATGCTTCAATCGAAGTTAATCCTACTGCTGTTCGGGTACCAGTTTTTTATGGGCATTCTGAAGCAATTCATATCGAAACTCGCGATAAGATTACTGCACAACAAGCTAAAAAAATACTGGCCGAAACGCCAGGTATTATCGTGCTAGATGAACATATTGATGGTGGATATCCTACTGCCGTATCGGATGCTTCAGGGACAGATCCAGTTTATGTCGGCCGTATTCGTGAAGATATTTCTCATCCAACAGGTCTTAATTTATGGGTGGTCGCTGATAATGTTCGTAAAGGTGCAGCATTAAATAGTGTGCAAATTGCAGAAGTATTGCTTGAAAAATACCTGTAAGCGCGAGGGAGAAGGAGAGGTTCGTATGGGCTATCAGAGTTAAATAAAGGGGTTTGAGATAATGACAAAAAGAGTTACCAGTGTTGTATTGATAGCGGCATTAGGTTTTTTAGTCCCAATAAATGCCCATGCTTTTGGTTTAGGTAAACTTGAGCTTTCATCAGCACTCAATGAGCCATTCAAGGCAGAAATTGTCATTACCGCTCTGAAAGGTGATGACACTGATAATTTACAAGTGCGTTTGGCATCAAAAAAAGAATTTGATCAGGCGGGTATTGAACGAAATTTTTTACTGACACAGCTTAAGTTTGATGTGATTGAAAAAGCAGGCAAGGTGAAAATAGCCATTAGTTCTCAATTGCCTATTAGAGAACCCTTTATTGATTTTTTACTGACGGCCACAACAACAGGCTCAGGACGACTGATCCGTGAATATACGGTATTACTTGATCCGCCAAAAAATGTATTCAAAAAGCCAGTTACCCCTCCACTGAGTCCTATTACAAACAATAGTTTTCATAAGCCACAACCTAATGTGTCGACAGTAAAAAATAAAGACTCATTACCTGTTGCCGCTGAACGCTATGGGCCAACCAGTCAAAAAGATACCTTGTGGGATATAGCACTTAAAACTAGACCTGACAAAAGCATCACGGTAAATCAAATGATGTTGGCCTTGTTAAAAGCGAATCCAACTGCATTTCAACGGGCTAATATAAATGGATTAAAAGCAGGGCACACCCTAGTAATTCCTAGTAAAGAAGATATTTATAATCTAAATAAGCAACAAGCGGTTAATCTAGTACTAGAACAAAATAGTTTGTGGAAAAATCGTAATGTGCGTGTAAAACCAGAAGCTAAGCTAACCAATAAACCAGTAAAAACAGCTAAAATAGCAATACAAACAGATCAAGTTATTGATCCTGCCACTAGCTCAGAAATCATAGATCCTGGCCCCAGCTCAGAAGTCATAGATCCTGCTTCTATAATTGCAGACAATGCCCGCTTGAAATTGGTTGTTCCTAATGATGAATCATCACTGAATAATGATGCTTTATCTCCGTTGGGAGCAGAAAAAATAAAAGAGTTAAGCGAGCAGTTAACATTAGCTCAAGAAACTATAGAAGGGCAGTCTCAGGATACGATCGACTTTAAGGTTCGAATGGATGCAATGGAAGAGCAAATGAACACCATGCGTCGTTTAATTTCATTGAAAGATGCTGATCTCGCGCGATTGCAGAGTATGTTAGAACAGGATAAACAGTCTGATGAAATGAGTTTAACTGCAGCAAGTCTAGTAGAAGATAATATTGCATTGGTTATACAAAAGAAGCCTGTTGATGAGCAGCTAATAGCTTATGAAACTGACGAACTGTCATCAGTCGACAAGTGGGAAGCACTAGTCGGTACAGGCATTGACGAGGATAGAAGCACTGCTCTAGCAAGCAGTGAAGAACAGATAACAGAATCAACAGAAGCAAATATAGACAGCAAAAATGCAATATCTACTGATTTAACAGCCTCAATTGAGCCGATTGCCCAACAGATTAGCAGTGTTATGGGAAGTGACTTATCGGTAATTTTAATGACGGTTAAGGATTTTGTGGCTAAAAATAAAGACGAAGTGCAAATAGCCGCTGGCGTTTTATTAGCTTTATTAGTCGGGCTATTTTTGTTTATACGCCGCATGGGACCTGACGACTTAGATAGTGAGACCCAACAAACCGATAATATCAATGACCAAATGTCAGCCAATATAGCATCAACAAATATTGACCTAGATCCATTATCATCTTCAGTTGATGTGCCTGAGGTAGCTGCAAGCATTGACACCGCGAGTAACAAAAAAACAGTAGCAGAACTGATTGAACAAGCAGATAAGCTTGTTGCCGATACTGATTATGAACAAGCAATGATAGTACTTGATCAGGCAAAACAGCAGGAACCTAATAATCAAACTATATTAACAAAACTGTTATATATATTGTTCAAAAAAGGGCAAAAAGAACCCTTTGTTGCCACCGCTAACAAACTGAATATAGATAAAGACTCAGCCGAATGGGCTGAAATTGCAAAGTGGGGCAGAGAACTTGCACCTCTGAATGCACTTTTTAATCTTAGCTCTAGTGCTGAACTAGCTGAGACGGATTTAAATATGGATAGTTTACCCTTAGTGAAACAGGATGAACTAACAATGGACTTAAGTACTGACCAAGATCTCAGTGAACCAGAGCAAGCATTACCCGACACAATCGAGTTCAACCTTGATCAATATGACACTGAAAAGCTAGATATTACAGATAACTCATCAAAGGCAGTCTTGAATGATACCGTTGAGAATATTGAAGAACCTTTGTCATTTGATACTCCATTATCGCTTAATAGTGACAATGAAAATGAAGAGTTTGATGTAGCACTTACTTTTGAAAGCGAAACAGACAGTGACGATTCGGTATTGTCTTTATATGATGAACACTCATCATTAGATGAGAGTGAAGTAGCTTTAGTTTTTGAAGACCCAAATGAACGGTCAACTGATGCGGATACTCTTCAAGACTTAAGTTTTGAGCTAGATTTACCATCAGAACCTGAAAATGATCAGTCTTTATCAATAGACTTTACTGCTGAGCCATTGGATCTCGACGTTCCTACAGAATTATCACTGGATGAGAGAATTTTAGAACCTTTGCAGACGATAAAATCAGAGTCTGAAGATGATAATTTAGAATTTGATATCGATGCATATGATGAAATAGATGAAGCAGAAACAAAGTTAGATCTTGCTTCGGCTTATGCTGATATGGGTGATCCTGATGGTGCGCGAAGCATTTTAGAAGAAGTGCTTAATGAAGGCAATGATGAGCAAAAAACTAAAGCGCAAGCGCTATTAAATAACTTGTCATAACGAGGTGGCATATTGAAAGTTGCCTTAGGCGTTGAATATAATGGTACTTGTTTTGCTGGTTGGCAGGTACAACCATCACAAAGAACCGTTCAAGGATGTCTAGAGCGAGCATTAAGTCTTGTTGCCAATCACCCGGTAAAAACCGTAGCTGCTGGCCGAACTGATTCTGGCGTTCATGCCCTGCAGCAGGTGGCTCACTTCGAGACATCGGTAATACGCGACGAACGGAACTGGATTTTAGGACTTAATAGTAATTTACCGTCTGATATGAATGTTACATGGGCAAAAGTGGTAGATGATGATTTCAGTGCTAGGTTTTCAGCTCTTAATCGAAGTTATCGTTACCTTATTATAAACCGTGTTAGTCGTCCATCCATTCATGCGAATAAAGTGTGGTGGATTTTTGCTCCTCTAGATGTAACTCTAATGCAAGCCGCTGCGGATCTTTTGGTCGGACATCATGATTTTTCTGCCTTTAGAGCAAAAGAATGTCAAGCACATAGCCCAATAAAAACCGTCGAATATATAACCGTGAGACAACAAGGTGACTGTATTTCAATTGATGTTAAAGCACAATCTTTTTTACACCATATGGTCAGAAATTTAGTGGGTGTCTTAGTGCCGATTGGCGAGGGGAGAAAACCTGTAGAATGGGCTAAACAAGTACTAGAAGGACAAAGCCGTGCTCACGGTGGAATAACCTCGCCCCCCGATGGTTTGTATTTTATAAAAGTTGAATATCCTGAACAATATAAGTTACCAACAGTGTCAGCTTTTCCTGTGGTCTGGTAAAGTAATCAGTTAGGTTTTTTCTGAAAAGTAATTTCATGCAGACACGTGTAAAAATTTGTGGCATTACTCGCCGCCAAGATGCTGAATTTGCAGTTGAAATGGGAGTGGATGCGTTAGGGCTGGTATTTTATCCACCTAGTCCTAGAGCTGTTTCTATTGCGCAAGCAAAAGAAATTGTTGATGGATTACCGCCATTTGTGAGTATTGTTGCATTATTTGTTGATGCGGAACCAGATAAGGTGCGCGCGTGTATAGAAGCACTGCCCACTGCTATATTACAATTCCATGGTGATGAGACTGCGCTATATTGTGAACAGTTTGGCAAACCGTATTTAAAGGCCGTTAGAATGCAAGAAGATACTGATTTGGTCGATATTGCTAACAAATTTAAATCTGCCTCGGCAATACTGGTAGATAGTTACCAAGCAGGCATTCCCGGCGGAACTGGTCATGTATTTAAATGGTCCTTACTAAAGGCCATTAATAAACCGCTAATTTTAGCGGGTGGATTGTCGGTAGACAACGTGGCAAGTGCAATAACACAAGTACAACCCTATGCCGTTGACGTTAGTGGTGGCGTTGAACAGGCTAAAGGGATAAAAGATAAACAAAAAATAACTGCTTTTATGCAAGAGGTAGCAAATGGCTGAACAATTGGATAAAGATTATTACGATAAGTACCCTGATGATAAAGGTCACTTTGGACCCTATGGTGGTCGTTTTGTAGGCGAGACCTTAATGGAAGCAATTTATGCGCTTGAAAAAGCGTATAAACTCTATAAAAATGATCCTGAATTCCAAGCTGAGATGGATAAAGATCTAGCTGATTTTGTTGGTCGTCCTTCGCCACTTTATTTGGCTGAAAATTGGACCAAAAAATTAGGCGGAGCACAGATTTACTTAAAGCGAGAAGATTTAAATCACACGGGTGCCCATAAAATAAATAATACAATTGGCCAAGCATTGCTTGCTAAACGTATGGGTAAAAAACGAATTATCGGAGAAACAGGCGCTGGCCAACATGGTGTAGCTACGGCAACAGTTGCTGCTCGTTTAGGCATGGAATGTGTGATTTATATGGGAGCTGAAGACGTTAAACGTCAGGCTCAAAATGTATATCGAATGAAATTGTTAGGTGCCACAGTTGTCCCTGTGGAATCTGGTTCTCGCACCTTAAAAGATGCACTTAATGAAGCCTTACGTGATTGGGTGACCAATGTTGATGAGACTTTTTATATTATAGGCACAGTGGCCGGCCCACATCCTTATCCAGCCATGGTGCGAGATTTTCAAGCAATAATAGGTCGTGAAGCTCGCAACCAAATTCTAAAAGTCGCAGGCCGCTTACCCGATGCTTTAATTGCATGTATTGGCGGAGGCTCTAATGCCATTGGCTTATTTCATCCATTTATTGGTGATAAAGAAGTGGCGATGATTGGTGTTGAAGGCGCGGGACATGGTATCGAAACAGGTAAACACTCAGCAGTACTTGCTGCCGGAAGCCCTGGCGTATTACACGGTAATCGTACCTATCTAATGCAAGATAAAAATGGTCAAATTATCGAAACTCATTCGATCTCTGCGGGTTTAGATTATCCTGGTGTTGGCCCTGAGCATGCGTGGTTAAAAGATATTGGACGTGCTCAATATGTCTCAGTCACTGATGACGAGGCATTACAAGCATTTCATGATTTAACACGTGCAGAAGGAATTATTCCTGCACTCGAAACGAGCCATGCTTTGGCCTATGTCACTAAAATAGCACCAACCATGTCATCGGATAAGATATTAATTGTTAATCTTTCTGGTCGAGGTGATAAAGATATGCATACTGTAGCCAAGATGGCTGGTTTAGGTTTTGAGGGATAACATATGAGTCGTATTAAACAATGTTTTGAAAAGTTGAAAGCCAATGGTCAAACGGCGCTCATCCCATACATTACTGCAGGAGACCCTGAACCTTGGGTCACTGTACCGATGTTACATGCTTTAGTTAATGCCGGTGCAAACATCATTGAAGTAGGTATTCCCTTTTCTGATCCAATGTCTGATGGCCCTGTCATTCAAAAAGCGTGCGAGCGTGCGTTAAAAAATGATGTATCGATTTACCATGTATTAGATATGGTCAGTCAGTTTAGACAAAAAGATAAAGACACTCCGATTGTATTAATGGGCTATGCTAACCCATTAGAGGCTATGGGCTATAAATCTTTTGCTAAAAAAGCGCAAGAAGTTGGGCTTGATGGTATTTTAACTGTTGATATGCCACCAGAAGAGTCAGAGGAATTCATGTCGATTATGACGGAGCATGAAATTGATATCATTTTCTTGGTTTCACCAACAACATCCACTCAACGGATGGCAAAAATTGCTAAACATGCTAAAGGTTTTATATATTATGTCTCTCTCAAAGGGGTAACGGGTAGGGCTAATATTGATGTGGTTGAAGTAGCAGAGAAACTGGCGATTCTGCGAGAATGTACTGATCTTCCACTAGGTGTTGGGTTTGGTATTCGTAATGGTAGCTCAGCTGCGGCTGTTTCTGAAGTTGCTGATGCAGTAGTGGTAGGCAGCTCTCTGGTAAACTGTATTGCAGACAATGCGAGTAAACCTGAAGACTTACCGGCTGCAGTTGCCAATGTATTGGCAGAAATGCGCCATGCGATTAACGCGCGTGATATGGCTAAATAAAAGTCGTCGAAAATAATTATAATAGGTGACAACAATGAGTTGGTTTGAAAAGTTAATTCCTTCTAAAATTCGCACAACAGTTCGTAATCGTTCAGTACCTGAAGGAGTCTGGTGTAAATGTACTGCTTGTGACAGTGTGCTTTACCGAGCTGAATTAGAGCGGAATTTGCATGTGTGCCCCAAATGCGATCACCATCAACGGATTAATGCGCGCACTCGCTTAGCTAGCTTTTTAGATGAAACTGGGCAGCAAGAAATTGCAGCTGAGCTTAAACCCGTTGATACACTGAAATTTAAAGATAGTAAAAAATATAAAGACCGACTTTCTCAAGCTCAAAAGAGTACGGGTGAAAATGATGCTTTATTAGCAATGGAAGGCACTATTAATACTTTGCCGATTGTGGCTGTATCATTTGACTTTAGCTTTATGGGCGGTTCTATGGGCTCAGTTGTGGGTGAAAAATTTGTTCGTGCAGCACAAGTAGCATTAGAAAATAGAATCCCACTAGTGTGTTTTTCTGCTAGCGGTGGAGCGCGAATGCAAGAAGGGTTATTTTCTTTAATGCAAATGGCTAAAACCAGTGCTATTTTAGCGCAGCTCAGCAAAGCAGGTGTGCCCTTCATTTCAGTATTAACCGATCCTACTATGGGTGGCGTTTCTGCTAGTTTGGCTATGTTGGGTGACCTTAATATTGCTGAACCAAAAGCATTAATTGGTTTTGCAGGACCGCGCGTAATAGAACAAACAGTAAGAGAAACATTGCCAGCAGGCTTTCAACGAAGTGAATTTTTAGTTGAGCATGGTGCTGTAGATATGATTATTGACCGTCGGGATATGCGAGACCGCCTATCGAGTATGTTATCAGTATTGCAAAAGCGTTCAGCAGCTTAAGCTAGCCTTAGTCATGCGCTTTCAAAGCCTGCCTCAATGGTTAGAGTGGCAGGAGACGCTCCATTTTACCAAAGTCGATCCTGGTCTAGCTAGAGTAGGTCAAGTCTGGCAAAAGCTTGGGGGACAGACAACCTTACCTTTTACTGTGATTACCATAGCGGGCACTAATGGCAAAGGGTCATCGGTAGCGATGTTAGAGTCAATACTTCGCAGTGCAGGATATCGTACCGGTAGCTATACTTCACCCCATTTATTAGAATATAACGAGCGTATTTGTATTGATGGTCAACCTTGCCAAGATAACACTATCTGTGATGCCTTTGCCCTGATAGATAAGGCGCGAGATCAAACCTCTTTGACCTATTTTGAATTTGCAACTTTAGCAGCTGCTGATATATTTAGTCGCAATAAGGTAGATATTGCTATTTTCGAGGTGGGCATGGGAGGGCGGTTAGATGCCGTTAATCTATTTGATGCCGATATTGCTTTAATTACCCCTATCAGTCTCGACCACACCGAGTGGTTAGGTACGGATCGAGAAGCTATCGGTGGTGAAAAAGCAGGGATCATACGTGAAGCTAAACCCGTCGTTTGTTCAGAAAAAAAGCCACCAGTAAGTGTTGTTAATTATGCAGCTTCACTTAAATCCCCTGTTTATATTGCTGGAAATGAATTTAACATTATCCAAAATGAAGAACATTGGCATTGGTCAAACAGTCATGTTGAATGGAAAAACTTACCTTTTCCAGCTTTGGTGGGCGAGTATCAGATCCAGAATGCAGCAGCTGTACTTCAGGTTATTAGCTTATTAAGTGAGCAGGCTATCTCTATTTCAGAAAATGCAATTAAGAAAGGTCTATCAACAGTTCAACTAGCGGGACGATTCCAACAAATTTCTGGCGACATAAGCCAAATATTGGATGTCACCCATAATCAACAAGGTGCAAAAAATTTAGCAAAATTATTAGTTGAAATCCCCTGTGATGGTAAGACATTTGCCGTATTATCAATGTTAAAAGATAAAGATGTCACAACGGTCGCCTCAATATTAAAATCTGCCATTGATGTTTGGTATGTGTCTGGCCTCGATGGAAACAGGGGCATGACTAGCAAACAATTGGCTTCTAAACTAAGTACGACCATCAATGAAGATAATATTAAAGTAGCTTCAACTGTGTTGGATGCTTATAGAGAGGCAATGAGTGAGGCTAAAAAAGGTGATCGTGTATTAGTCTTTGGATCATTTCATACTGTTGAAGCGGTATTAAAAGCAAAACTTTAAATACGCTATCGGATAAAAAGATCGGATGATTTTGTCGCTGATATTGATAGTGAAAATGATCCTTAGATCAGCTGTATATTTTATTAATATCGATTTTATGAGCAGCCAATACTTGATTGCGTTTAAGTTTCATGGTCGCTGTCATTAAATTATTTTCGACGGTCCATGGCTCGAGGATCAGGCTGACACGTCGAATTTTTGCATAAGCAGGGAAGTCATGTAATAGCTCTCTTAGACGTTGAATTATCTTATTATTTACGTCTTTATTTGTTAGGCTATTATGATCAAGGGCATCTAAATCATAGCGTTTAGCCAGACTAAACCAGTGTTCATAATTGAGCACTAACAAAGCGGCTAAATATGATTTACCTTCACCTATAACAAGCGCTTGCTCAAAAATATCATCCATTAAAATTGCAGCTTCAATGTCTCCAGGTGAGACTTTTTCACCACTACTTAAAATCAGAATATCTTTTATTCGCCCGGTAATGTAAATATGTCCACTATTACCAATACGTGCTTGATCACCCGTATGAAGCCAACCTTCAGCATTAATAGTTTGTGCTGTCGCTTTATAATTATTCCAATAACCCAACATATTGCCAGGGCCACGCGATAACAATTCATTATTATCACCGATCATAACGTTAATGCCAGGAAGTGGTTTGCCTACACTGGCGGGATCGTTACTATCGGCTTTGTTAACACTAATGACAGGACTGGTTTCAGTTAAACCATAACCTTGTAATAAACAAAAACCAAGGCCAATAAATAACTTAGATACTGGTAGTGGTAATGCGGCACCACCGCATAATATAACGCGAATATTGCCGCCTAATCTGGCTTGTACTTTAGAGGCTACTAATTTTTCAAAGAGGGACCATAATAAAAAACTGGGTTGCCACAAACCACGGCCTTGTTGATATTGAAAACGCGCCCACCCGATAGCAACTGTTGATTTAAATAAACCTTTCGCGATAAATGATTTAGCCGATAATTGAGATTTTAAGCGGCTATAAATACGTTCAAAAATACGGGGGACAGCAATCATGATACTTGGTTTGATTTGTTGCATGTCATCGGCCAGCTGAGCTATGCCACGAGCATAGGCAACAGTAGCGCCTGCCATCATTGGTAGGTAATAGCCTGTAGTACGTTCTAAGGTATGTGATAGTGGCAAAAACGATAAAAACACATCACTGGGTAATATTTTAACATACTGTAAGGCGCCATTAGCAACTGATAACATATTGTGATGGCTGAGCATGACACCTTTAGGCCGGCCAGTTGTACCTGATGTATAAATGATAGAAGCTAATTGATGAGGATCACCTTCCCATCTTGTTAATGGTCCTGCATTTTTTGGCAACCAATATTTTTTATAAAGGGCAGGACCAGATAAAACGCCATCATCAATATTATTAATAATGACGCGGTTTAGCGTGTGCTCTTTTGTTATTGAGGGTTGTAGTCGTTTCCACTGAGCTGCATTTTGTAGGAACAGTAATTTAACATCAGCATCGCGCAGGATGTAAGCAACACTATCAGGGCGATCATCTGGATACAATGGCACCACAATGAGGCCTAAGCTTATTGCAGCAATATCAAAAATCACCCATTCTTTACAATTTTTTAGGTTTATTGCTACCCGATCCCCCGCTATTAGTACCTCATTTTCCATCGCATTTTGCCAACGTGCTACTTGAACAGCCACCTGCTGCCAACTAGTGTCATACCAATCTTTTCGTGAACTTGAATAACTTCGGTAAGCTATATGTCGTGGACTTCGTTTTAGCCGCTCTTGGAACAAACCATAAAGCGTGCTGGCTTGTTCAGGTGATATGTTGTCAGAGATGGTTGTAGTCACAATGTGAGTCTATACCTAAGCAATAGGAGCATGGGATATATAATACGTTGTTACAAAAAGATCCAGCGCATTTGAACGCCTAAAATATCAACACTCGCATTATAGTCGCCTTTTAATGAGTAACCATTATCATCGGTGTCGTCGACCGTCGGATCGCTGACAAATATATGGGTATAACCAGCATCTAGCATAATATTGTGCGAGTACTTATAGCTTGCTCCAACAGCAAGCCATTTACGGTCTTCATCTGGAATGCGCGGTGTTCGATACTGGTCAGATACGGGTGTCTCATCATAAGCAATACCACTACGGAATGTCCAACTATCGTTATGAAGGTAGGTAATACCGATGCCATAGCGCATATTATTAGACCATTTTTCTTCCTTGCTACTATTTAGCCGTGCCGAGTCCACTGAGTTAATGGTTAATTCTTGGAAACGACTCCAGCGTGTCCAGCTGGCATCTCCCATAATGGCCCATTTGTCATTTATTTGATGGTGAAGAGCAAAAGAGGCTGATTCTGGTAAAGCCACGTGGCCATTTACACTCCCATCAGTAAATCCTGTAGCACTAGCCACTGTTTGCACGGCACTATTATCTGGTATGTCAAAGGTACCCTTTCCACGAAAGTGATGAGATATTTTTGACCGATAGGCTATGGCAATTCGGGTAGCCTCAGTTGCTTGATACATTAAACCAAGATTATAACCCCAGCTCCAGTCATCAGCAGGTACATTTACCTTACCGTCAAAAGACTGGGGCGCAGCACAAGCAGTCACTGATGCGGCAGCACAAACAGCCGCAAAGTCAACTGCTTGGGTAAGCTCAAGTTCGGCGTATTGTAAATTAATACCAAAACCTAAGGACAGTTTTTCAGTGGTTTGAAATGCAAATGACGGATTGATATTAACGGTGAGTAATTCTGACTTGATGGCGTGATAACGACCGACCCAATCATCGTCATATTCAGTGACTAAGCCAAAAGGAGCACTAATGCCAATGCCGGCCACCATACGATCATTAAGTCGATGGGCGTAATATAAATTGGGGACAATTCCTAGCTTGCCGCCATTATCGCCATTGCCCGATATTGGTCCGCCACCGAGAGCGGATGGCAAAGTCGAACCGTTATTAGAAAAGTCACTTTCAGGACTGATGAAGTTTAGCCCTGTAGCAAATTCAGAATGTGATAAGTAAGTTAAACCCGCCGGATTAAAAAATATAGTGCTTGCATCTTCGGCAACAGCGGCACTGCCTGCAAAAGCACGTCCTAATCCAGTGACACTTTGTTCCATGATAGCAAAGCCTGCGCCATAGCTTACTGAGCTAAGTGTTGCAGCGATTAAGAATGTGCTGAGTTTTAACTTATAGAGCCGTTCCATACTGAAGTTTCTCTCAAAATATTGAAGATCATATAAACAGAAGCTAGCGTATTGCTGAGTTTGGTGCAAGTATTATAAATGCGCTTAACGGCGTTTAAATAATAGATCCCAAACGCCATGGCCTAATTTATGACCACGTTGTTCAAATTTAGTGAGTGGACGATATGCAGGTCTAGGGATATATCCTGACCCATCAGCGCAGTTGATGAATTTATTACTATTGGATAAATCTTCTAACATTTGTTCAGCATAATGTTGCCAATCTGTTGCCATATGCAAATGACCATCAGGCTTTATTTTAGCGGCTAATGTATTCACAAATGCAGGCTGAATGATACGTCGTTTGTGATGACGTTTTTTATGCCATGGATCGGGAAAATAAAGTTGCACTCGTGTTAGGGCATCATCAATGATGCGATGGTTGAGTAACTCAACGGCATCAGTACATGCAACTCTTAAATTAGTTAAACCTTGCTCATCAATGGCTTTCAGTAATTGGCCTACACCAGGCCGATGTACTTCTACACCTAAGAAGTCCTGTTCGGGTTGTTCAGCTGCCATTTTTGCAAGTGAGGCTCCATTACCAAAGCCTATTTCTAATACTTTCGGTGCATCGCGGCCAAAAAGTTTATTAAGATCAAGCACTGATTCGGCATTATCAATGGCAAATTGTGGCCAAAGTTCATCGATAGCACGTTGTTGTCCTGGCGTTAAGCGACCTTCACGTCTTACAAAGCTACGCACTGTCCGAAGAGGTTTACCTTCTATCATTATTATTCTACTGCCTAAATTTATGGTTGAGTGTTATAAGCTAAGTGAAAGTAGATCATACATTAAACTTAGATCATCATTGAGACGACATTAGGATTTCAGACAATTAATGGCTGAAATAAATAGTTGAAAAGGCTAGTTTATTTCGTGTTATTGATCAGAAGGCTCAACAATCTAGACTGTTTATTATGATTAAAATAAATATTTTCGCTTAGCTAAACGTGCGTAAAAAGCCCATTCGAGTTAGAATGCTGGGTCAACTAGAAAATTTACATGTAGGTTTAACGTAAATTAAACCGTGAATAATAAGCACTTTGCCAGCTTAATGCATGCAAAGCAAAAGAGGAAAAGTATCTATGGTTCATCCAGTATTAGAAGCAGTCACTAACGATATTATTGAGCGTAGCCGTGTTAGTCGTGCGGCATATTTGGCAAGAATTGATGCCGCTGTGGAAACGGGACCTCACCGGGCTCAATTAGACTGTGGTAATTTGGCACATGCTTTTGCTGCTAGTGCTAAGGGCGAAAAAGCGGATTTAACGGCTCATCTAAAAGCTAACATCGGCATTATCTCTTCTTATAATGATATGTTATCTGCACATCAACCGTATAAAGACTATCCGGATTTAATTAAAACCTCAGCATTATTAGCTGGGGGTGTTGCCCAATTTGCTGGCGGTGTTCCTGCAATGTGTGATGGTGTGACTCAAGGTCAGCCGGGCATGGAGCTTTCGCTGTTTAGTCGTGATGTCATTGCGATGTCATCAGCCATTGGTTTGAGCCATAATATGTTTGATGCCGCCATGTTTTTAGGCATTTGTGACAAGATCGTTCCTGGTTTATTGATTTCAGCCTTGAGCTTTGGTCATTTGCCAGCGATCTTTGTGCCGGGTGGTCCAATGCCAAGTGGATTACCTAATAAAGAAAAAGTGCGTATTCGTCAGCTTTATGCTGAAGGAAAAGTGGACCGAGATGCGCTATTAAAAGCGGAGTCAGAGTCATACCATAGTGCGGGAACATGTACTTTTTACGGTACCGCGAATAGTAACCAAATGATGGTTGAAATGATGGGACTGCATTTGCCGGGTAGTTCATTTGTGAACCCAAATACTCCCTTACGCGATGCACTGACTGCTAGTGCGACAAAACAAGTGTTGAAATATACTGCAATGGGTGATGATTTCCGCCCATTTGGTTATATGATTGACGAAAAAGCGATTATGAATGCCATGGTAGGTTTAATGGCCACCGGTGGGTCCACTAACCATACTATGCATTTGGTGGCAATTGCACGGGCTGCTGGTATCATCATTAACTGGGATGATTTTGATAAAATCACCAAGATCATTCCATTGATTACACGTATTTATCCAAATGGCGACGCAGACATCAATCACTTCCAAGCGGCAGGTGGTATGGGTGTGTTGATTGGTGAATTACTATCAAAAGGTTTAATGCACGAAGATATTATGACCGTTGCAGCTAAAAAAGGCATGAACAGCTACACCGAAGAACCAAAACTAGTTGATGGTAAATTGATTTGGGAAGAAGGTCCGGGTAAATCTTTAGATGCAAGTGTCATCAGTAGCGTTGATGAGCCTTTCTCAGCGACGGGTGGTCTGCATTTGATTAAGGGTAATTTAGGTCGTGGAATGTCTAAAATTTCTGCAGTAGCTGAACAACACCAAGTGGTTGAAGCACCTGCGATGGTATTTGATGATCAAGAGGATGTGGTTGCCGCATTTAAACGTGGTGAAATGGAACAAGATCTTATTGTTGTATTACGTTTCCAAGGTCCTAAAGCCAATGGTATGCCTGAACTACATAAACTGACACCGTTATTAGGCTCTCTGCAAGATAAAGGTTTCCATGTTGCTATCGTGACTGATGGCAGAATGTCAGGAGCATCGGGTAAAATACCTTCAGCCATTCACATGTGTCCAGAGTGTGAGGTAGGTGGACCATTAACACGTGTGCGTTCGGGTGATAAACTGCTTTTAAATACACAAACAGGTGATTTAAATATTTTGGTTGATGACGACGTCTTTAATAAACGTACACAATGTATTAAAGGTAGTATTGAGCATCATTATGGAATGGGCCGCGAATTATTTGATAGTTTCCGTCGCGGTGTATCATCGGCTGAAACTGGCGCCATCAATATGTTTAACGTCGAATAGATTAATTACATAAATTTAGGAAGATAAAAATACAATGAGTTTAACAATTAAAGAAATTATGAATACATCACCGATTGTACCGGTAATGGTCATTAATAATGTCGAACATGCGGTGCCACTAGCAAAAGCATTGGTTAAAGGTGGATTAAAAGTGTTAGAAATCACTTTACGAACACCTGCAGCCCTAGAATCAATTAGACGTATTAAAGCTGAAGTGCCTGATGCTATTGTTGGGGCAGGTACTATCATTAACATCGACACTTTAAATAAAGCCATTGAAGCGGGTGCTGAATTTATTGTCAGCCCTGGTACTACTGATAAATTGATTGATGCTGCTATAGCTACAGGCGTGCCATTGCTTCCAGGCATTGCTAATCCTAGCGACGCAATGCGTTTATTAGAAAAAGGTATTACAGCGATGAAGTTTTTCCCTGCAGAAGCGGCAGGGGGTGTACCTATGCTCAAATCAATTGGGGCGCCTATTCCACAAATTTCATTCTGTCCAACGGGTGGCGTAAGCCAGAAGAATGTTAAAGAATACTTTAGCTTGCCCAATGTGGCATGTGTTGGAGGTTCTTGGATGTGTGCCGCTAGTTTAGTAGATGCTGAAAATTGGGATGAAATTACTCGATTATCTGCAGAAGCAGTCGTATTAGCCACTAGTTAATAACACTCAATACCTAAAAGGGATAGTGAACCATAAGTGAATATCTTGTGGTTAGCTGTCCCTTTTTTTGTTGGCCCTTTAAATAAACCCTTAATATACCTATTGAGCTCAATTATTCGGCTTGTTTGATGAGTATTTAATAGAAATATTGAAGTTAAAACGATTATTGTATTAAACCAGATATTGCTGTTTTGGTATCTAATACTGAACTGGCAATAAAATGCTATCCGTTCACCAGTATACCTCGTCGTAACCAATCATTAATCAAAGCTCGCGCGCCATCAGCAACAACGCTGGGGATTGGATGTTGTAATTCAGTTGCAATTTGATCAGCTGCCATTTGTCCATTTATGCCAGTATTAAGTAAGTCAATCAGACGGGCACTGACTGTATTTAATTCCATAAAGGTGATGCTGTCGTCTAGGTTACGATAAACAAGTAAATGAATAGGACTTTCGCTTGCCTCACTAGGTTGAAAATCCGGACCAATCTGATGAACAGGGTAGTTATAGACTAGAGGCCATGCAACGGGTGACGTCTTCCATTTAGCCTCTAAATTATCCGTTAAAGCATTAAGCGTTTCAACTTGCTCATAATCTAGAACACTTAATGCTAATTCAACCCATTCATAATGCGCTAACTCCTGAATGAAAATAGGATCATTGCCATTGTTGCGTTCATTTTCAAGATACGCCATAAACTCGCGGGCAATCTCATGAAATAATGGCGTTTTACAGCGATGTTTGATCATAAAGTCTCTGATCATGCTATGCCAAGTTTCATCGGCTGTAATCTGTCTTAAAACAGGAAATCCATTATTAATAAAACTTTCGATATTATTATAAAAAATTTCACGATAAACAGCCATTCGTCGTGGTTCGATATCAGCAGGCATTGTTTGATTGTCGGGATCACGCAAAAAAGCGGTAAACTGATGTTGAGTATCGATAAAGCTCTGTGGTTTAGGCTGTTGCGACATGAGCTTGATCCTGAATAGATTGATAATGACGAATTTGATCCACTTCACTAATTAAGGTATCAAGTGTTGGAATATTAAAGTCACGTTCTAACAAAGTGGGTAATACACCATGTTGTTGATAAGCTAGTTCTAATAATTTCCATACCGGATCTATAATATCTGCACCATGAGTATCTATTTTTAAATCGTCGGCTTCATCATAATGGCCGGCGATATGTAAATAAGAAATCCGTTCACTCGGTATGGCTTTAATATAAGCTTCAGCATCATAATTGTGGTTAATACTGTTGACATAAATATTGTTAACATCAAGCAATAAGTCACAATTTGCTTGTTCAATTACAGCCTTTAAAAAGTCTATTTCAGCCATTTCTTGTCCTGGCGCGGCGTAATATGAAACGTTTTCGATAATTAATGGGCGTTCTAAAATCTCTTGAACACGTTGAATGCGTTGAGCCACATGATTGACGGCTTCATCTGTAAAAGGAATGGGGATCAAATCATACAGATGGCCTTCATCACTACAATAGCTCAAGTGTTCGCTATAACAGCGTACATTGTGCTTATCGAGAAACTTTTTCAAACGCATTAGGAAGTGTTCATCTAGTGGTGCAGTGCTTCCTATTGATAAGGATAGACCATGGCAGAACATAGGATAACGTTCGGCTAAATGTGCAAACTTTTTGCCTAATAAGCCGCCTATTTCCATCCAGTTTTCAGGTGCTACTTCAAGAAAGTCCACCGGCTTGTGGTCAAGAGCACTGAGTTCATCCATAAAACTTCTGCGAAGTCCTAAACCAGTTCCTGATATTGGGCGTGAGGCAGTATTCATTTTCAATCTCCAGGTTCGCTTTATAAATATGACTCATGATAGTGGAAAATGTTACATATTGAACATTAAATTTGTTGCAAGTCCTGTCGTCAATAGTGGGCGTGGGAGCTACTTAGTGTTAAAATATTCCACTTTTAATTATCAGGACCCTTACTGAATGGCTTTCGAACATATCATCCCACCTAAGAATGGCAGCGCTATTTGTGTTAATGCCGACTTTTCTTTAGATGTACCTAATCAACCGATCATTCCTTTTATCGAAGGTGACGGTATTGGGGTTGATATTACACCAGCGATGATTTCTGTGGTTGATGCTGCGGTTGAAAAAGCATACGGTAGTATGCGTAAAATCGCATGGATGGAAGTTTATGCAGGTGAAAAAGCAACCAACACTTACGGTAAGGATCAGTATTTACCAGAAGAAACAATGCAGGCTTTAAAAGACTATGTGGTCTCAATTAAGGGGCCATTAATGACACCCGTTGGCGGCGGTATGCGTTCTTTAAATGTAACCATGCGCCAAACCCTTGATTTATATCTTTGTCAGCGGCCAGTTCGTTACTATCCTGGAACGCCTAGTCCAGTGAAAGCACCTGAAAAAATTGATATGGTTATTTTCCGTGAAAACTCGGAAGATATTTATGCCGGTATTGAATGGGCTGCTGAAAGTACTGAAGCGAGGAAGGTGATCACGTTTTTACAACAAGAAATGGGTGTTACAAAAATTCGTTTTCCTGACACCTCGGCTATTGGCATTAAACCTGTTTCACGCCAAGGAACAGAGCGATTAGTACGAAAAGCGATTCAGTATGCCATTGATAATGATCGTGACTCAGTGACTATCGTGCACAAAGGTAATATTATGAAGTTCACCGAAGGGGGGTTCAAACTTTGGGCTTATGAACTTGCCGCAAAAGAATTTGGCGCAATGGCAATAGAGGGTGGAGAATGGAAGTCATTCAGCAATCCTAATACAGGTAAACAAATCGTTATTAAAGATTGTATTGCTGATGCTTTTTTACAAGAAATCTTATTACACCCATCTGCTTATGATGTGGTGGCCACTTTAAATCTAAATGGTGATTATATCTCTGATGCTTTAGCTGCGCAGGTTGGTGGTATTGGTATTGCGCCGGGTGCAAATTTATCTAATTCAATTGCTGTTTTTGAAGCAACACATGGCACAGCACCCGCACTGGCGGGTAAAAACATGGCTAATCCATCATCATTGATTTTGTCAGCAGAAATGTTACTTCGTCACCTTGGTTGGCCTGAAGCAGCAGCCTTAGTAGTGGCAGGTATCGCGGGTGCAATCAAGCACTCACAAGTCACCTGTGACTTAGCTGAAATGGTGGGTGTAGACCCACTGAGTAGTAGCGATTTCGCAAGCTGCGTCATTAACAATATGTAACCTCACTACTGAGTAAAGTGAAAAATAGAACTCAGAAAATATAAACTTAATTCTTAAGGAAATAACAATGAAAATAGCAGAAAATGCAGTTGTGGTCATCGATTACACGTTGACCAATAATGAAGGTGAAGTAATTGATACTTCTGATGGTGCAGGTCCATTATCTTATCTACAAGGTTTTGGTAACATCATTGACGGTCTTGAAGAAGCCTTAACTGGTAAAGAAGCAGGGGATGAAGTTAAAGCAAGCATTGAGCCTGCAAAAGCCTATGGTGAACGTCATCCTGAAATGGAACAACAAGTACCCAAAGAACTATTTGGTGGTGTTGAAAATATCGAACTAGGTATGCAGTTCGAGTCAGAAACGGATGATGGTCCTGTTATGGTGACAGTCGTTGCTGTTACAGAAGAAATGGTAACAGTGGATGGTAATCACCCACTAGCAGGTGTTCATTTAAACTTTGATGTGACTGTGCGCGAAGTACGTGAAGCCAGCGCTGAAGAATTAGAGCATGGGCATGTCCATGGTGAAGGTGGTCATCAGCACTAAAAGCCACTTTGGCTTAATACTGCAAGTATAAATAAACTGACTGAGTCTTATAAAGTTTGTAATACAAACCGATCCAGCGTTTTATTATTTCGTAGTTGAAAAGAACTACTTATCAGTAGCTTTAACAGGATGTTCAGACAAGAGGCGGGCTTTTATAGTCCGTCTTTTAAATTATAAAATGGCAATCATAAATATATGCAAAATCAGGCACAATTAAATCAGCAATTTGCTATTAAAGACCAACTTCAGTTTAGTCATGATAGCAATGGCTTTGTGATGATTGAAATCACAAACCAATATGCGGCTGCAAAAATATCTACTTATGCTGGCCAGCTCGTTTCCTATCAACCTCATTGTGAGACTGAAGATTTACTTTTTCTGAGTGATAAGGCGGTCTATCAGCAAGGTAAAGCGATTAGGGGAGGAATACCACTCTGCTGGCCTTGGTTTGGTGATGATACTTCTGGTTTTGAAAGACCGGCACATGGCTTTGTACGAAACCAACAGTGGAATGTAGTGGCTACAGAAGCCTTAGATGATGGTCGCACAAGTGTTATTTTATCGACTACTGATACTGAACAAACACGTGAGTTTTGGCATTATGCCTTCATTTTAGAGATTGAAATAATCATTGGCTCTAGTCTTGAAGTGAAGTTAACCACAAAAAATACGGATAAGCATTTTTTTACAATCACCCAAGCTCTACATACCTACTTCAACATTAGCGATGTCGACAATGTATTAATTGAAGGACTTGATGGTAATCCATATATTGATAAACTAGATTCGTTTGCTACTAAGCAGCAACAAGGTGATATTAGCGTTTCTGATGAGATAGATAGAATTTATCAGAAAGCCCCAAAGTATGTCACCATCAAGGATAGTGGTTTTGATCGCACTATTACTATTGGATCCTATGGATGTGATACAACAATAGTGTGGAACCCATGGTCGACTTCTACCAGTAAAATAGCTGATTTAGATAAGGAAAGTTATCGAAAATTTGTCTGTGTAGAAACCGCAAATGTATTTACTGATAGCCTTACTATCATACCGGCAGGTCGTGAACATGTGGTTAGGGCGGTGTTTACGATTAGCTAGTCTGACGTAAACTATCGCGGTTGATATATAACCACTGAATAGCAATGATCGGGATAGCAGACAGTATTTTGCCGTCAAGTAATAGCTGATATACCTTCTCAAACTTCATCGTGGTGACTAATATATCTTCATGTTCATGTTCTAAGCCATGAATGCCACCAATATTTGTGGTATCCACTTTGCCATAAAATAAGCTCAATAATTCTGAAGTACCACCGGGCGAAGTGAAAAAGTCATTTATTTTGATCAATTGTTGTATTTCACAGCCTGCTTCTTCGACTGATTCTCTATAAGCCACTTGTTCTGCCGTTTCACCAGGTTCTATAGCACCGGCGACTATTTCTAGTAGCCATGCCTGATCTGACATTTGTAATGCACCCACACGGAACTGCTCAATGATAACCACTTCATCTCGAATAGGATCATAAAGTAAAACCGCCACACAATTACCACGATGAAATAACTCGCGTGTGATAGTTTGGCTCCATCCCCCTTTGTATAAGGTATGTTTAAGGGTGAAACTTTTTAAACTGAAAAAGCCTTGATAGTGAGTCTTTTCTTCAATAATAGTAAACTTTTTTTCAGTCATTACCATGGCCTTTAGTGAATGTTACTTGATGATTAAGTCTGGTTTAACTTTGATGGCTTGTCTAAAAAGATTATCTGTAGAAATACCTTTTAATTGGCGAAGATTTGCCGTAAAAATAGTGCCATCTTTTTCGGTATGTTCTAATTTAACGGGCAAGTAGTTAAGGGATGGTGCACACCATAAAACCGTTTGGCGTTGGCTTGTTTTATCCCGTAGACGTTTCAGTTTTATAGTCTTTATTTTTCCTAGCGGCGTTCTGATCACTTCTTCAGCGATAACATCGATAGTGTAGGCTTTTAATTTTCCACCATCAGCTATACGATAATTATATTGTTGTTTAGTCGTACTCAGTTCGTCCATCAAAGCCAGTTGGTAAACTAGTTTATCAAGGGTTCCTGGTTCTAGATAAAGGTCCCAGGGGTGTTTTTTATCATCAATATGAAGCTGTTGTGATTGCCAATTAAAATCTAGCTTGAGATATTTGTCTTTTTTTCCACCACTACGTTGATATAAATAGGATTGTGGTTGGATAACATCATTAACAAGCTTCCATATACTGGTCTCTTCAATTAAATCAGGTTTGAAAAAGGCAAAGATACCTTTAGCTTGTGTCGCTGAAGTAAACTGACGGGATCCATCAATATTAGTAGACAAACGTTGCTTTAGTTCACCGGCTTGGATGCCATTAAGTTTAACTAGATAATTGGCTGAAAAGTCAGGTAGCTCTTGTGCGACTATACACAGAGGCATTAGTAGTAAAAAAGTGACTAATGACCGTAACATATTAAGATTGAGTAATCAGTTTGTGAATGGCTTCAGGATACAGTTTATGTTCTTGCTCTAGTACCCTATCTGCTAGAGTCTCAGCCGTATCCGTGCTCAAAACAGCTACTCGAGCTTGAAGAATAACGGGGCCAGCATCCAGTTCAGCAGTGACAAAATGAACACTTGCACCATGCTCCGTTTCACCTGCATCAATTGCACGTTGGTGGGTATGCATGCCTTTAAATTTAGGCAATAAAGCAGGGTGGATATTAATGAGTTTATCAGCGTAATGCTCAACAAATTCGGTTGTTAAAATCCGCATAAATCCGGCTAAAATAACTAAGTCAGGTTTATAACTGTCAATTTTAATCGCCATTGCAGTATCAAAGTCTTGTCGAGATTCAAAGGTTTTATGATCTATTATCGCAGTATCAATATCGGCTTGTTGAGCAAATTCAATTCCTACTGCGTCAGGACGATTGCTAATGACGGCGGCAATTTTAATAGGCAATAAATTATTGTTAACAGCATGAACGATCGACATCATATTACTGCCACGACCTGAAATCAGGATGACAACGCGAGGTGTTTTATCTGCCATAGTTGTGAGGGTACTCTTTATTATTTTTTAATGAGAACATGTGGAACGGTTCGATCAGACTGCTCAATATAACCAATTTGAGAGGCTGATTCACCGTATTCCGCTAACAGTGACAATGTTTGTTCAACATCATCTTGTGCCACACAAACAACCATGCCGATGCCGTTGTTAAATGTGCGGTACATTTCTTCGTCAATGACATTACCTTGCTCTTGTAACCAATCAAAAATAGCCGGTCGTTGCCAGCTATTGGCGTCAACAACAGCACAGATATTATCCGGTAGTACGCGAGGGATATTTTCCAATAAACCACCACCTGTGATATGGGATAAGGCATGAATATTGATCTTTTCATTAAGCTTAAGTAACGATTTCACGTAAATACGTGTTGGTGCCATTAGGTGTTCACCTAAAGTACTTCTTGCAAACGGGGTGGATAATTCGTCTTCACTACGTTCAAGAATTTTGCGTATAAGTGAATAACCATTCGAATGTGGGCCAGAAGAAGCAATACCAATAAGAGCATCACCTGCAGTGACTTGGCTTCCATCGATGGCTTTATCTTTTTCAACAATTCCAACACAAAAACCAGCAAGATCATAATCACCTTGTTCATACATGCTGGGCATTTCAGCTGTTTCACCACCGACTAATGCTGCACCCGCTAATATACAACCATCAGCAATACCAGACACAACTGATTCTGCTACATCAATATCTAGTTTACTGGTGGCGTAATAATCAAGGAAAAATAAGGGCTCGGCACCCAACACAATAATGTCATTAGCACACATGGCCACCAAATCAATACCGATGGTATTGTGGATCCCCGATTCAATGGCAAGACGTAACTTAGTGCCAACACCATCAGTTCCAGAGACTAAAACAGGCTTTTTGTAACGATCTAGTGGTAATTCAAACATACTACCAAACCCGCCTAAACCTGACATAACCCCTGGACGTCGTGTTCTAATGGCATGAGGTTTTATACGATCAACCAAGGCATTTCCGGCTTCGATATCTACACCGGCATCGCGATAGCTTAGTGATGATGTGTCTGAAGTTTGGGTGTCGGCCTTGTTTGTCATATGTCAGTTCCTGAGATTGTTAACACTGCTCGAAGTCTTTTCTATATTGAGAGTTTCGAGCAAAGCTTTAAAATAAATTAAACGGCATTCACGCCAATAAAAACAGCGTGGTAGAATACCACAATGCATAAAATTATCTTAATTGTACTCACATTACTTACAACAAACAGCTTTGCTGCTGAGCTTGTAGATTTATATCAATCACAACGACCAGTTGTTAATCAGCTGGAACAAGAGCGACAGCGGGTTGCCCCCGATATTTTAACTCAGGTATTACTTAAGGTGGTAGGTGACCGTAGCGTATTAAATGCGGCTGATTTGTCACCAATAATGTCCGATGTTGATAGTCTGATCCAACAAACTCAATATCAGCGGTTGAATGTAATTACTGATGATTTAACACAGCCTGACAAACTTGCATTAGTATTGAGGTTTGATGAATTAGCGGTTAATAAAGCGCTAATAAAGATGAATTTACCTTTGTGGTCAAAATCTCGACCAGATGTATTAATTTGGCTGGCCATCGACAATGGAAGTACTAGGCGTATTTTATCTGCAGATGACAATATGATTTATACAGAAATATTAAATCAAGTTTCTGCTAAGCGAGGTCTTCCCCTGTTGTTACCGATAATGGACTTACAAGATCAAAACCAAATAGCCGTTGCCGATCTATGGGCTGGATTTGCAGATCCTATTGAAAAAGCTTCTCAGCGTTATGCTGCTAAAATCATTTTAACAGCACGTGTGACGGAGACGGATCAAGTTGTTAAAGTGCGCTGGCAATCTATAATTAACGGCGACAATGTGCAATGGCAGACAAAAGGGAGTGTCACTAGCGCCCTTGAATCTGGTATCGAAGAACTGACTGATCGATTGGCACGACGTTTCACTCAAGTTGTCATGACCAACCCAGAACTAACGGCATCCGCTCTAGAAATAAGTAATGTGAGAGATTATGGCGATTACGCCCGTATCATCGACTATTTATCTAGATTACAGTATGTATCTAACATTGAAGCGATGGCATTTGAGCAAGATAAACTAACGCTTAGAGTATTTATAAAGGGCGATAAAACCGTGTTCAATAGTACCGTAGCTATAGAGCAGGTTATACAAGCAGACAGCAGTATGAGCCATGGTGACGTTATGCGATTCCGATTATTACCGTGAACCGGACTCAAATACCCAACCTGATATCTTTATTAAGAATTCTTTTTGTTGTACCTGTCGTTTTGACACTGTTATTAGGTGAATTTTCGACAGCCCTAGTACTGTTTGCAATCGCCGGTTTTTCGGATGCATTAGATGGGTTTTTAGCGAAACGTTATCATTGGGAATCTCGTTTAGGCTCAATACTAGATCCTTTAGCAGACAAACTATTATTAGTGGCTAGTTATGCCACATTAGTCTGGTTAAATTTGTTACCTTCCTGGTTATTATGGATTGTGCTTGGCCGCGATGTACTTATTATTGCCGGCGCCTTGGCTTATCACTATATGGTTGGAAAGTTTGATCTACTGCCTTTATGGAGCAGCAAAATAAATACATTCTTACAAATTACTTTAGTATTACTGGTTATCTTTCAACAATCGGGTTTATTTGACGGCCAATATGGGATAAAGATAGTCATGTGGTTAGTGGTCGCAAGCATAGTTAAGAGTGGTAGTGAATACGTTATAGTCTGGGGACTCAGAGCATGGAAGAAAACAAGAAATCGATGATGACGGAGACTAATAAATTATTTTTTATGATGATGGCAGTGCTGGTAGGCTGGTTACTTTATCAGCTGACGCCGGTATTAATGCCATTTTTATTTTCCGCATTACTGGCCTATTTAGCTGATCCGATTGTTGATAAGTTAGAAGCTAAAAAGATATCTCGTAGCATTTCAGTATCAATCGTATTTGCGGTTCTATTTTTATTAGGTTTAATTGTATTATTTATTGTATTACCCCTTTTAACATCACAAATTGGCGCCTTACTAAAACGTTTACCTGATTATTTTCTGATCATTCAATCTAGTGTAGTGCCATGGTTAAACTCAATGGGATTACCTATAGAAAGTTTTGATGCCAATGCCCTTAAACAAACCTTAGCTAAGTACTGGTCCGAAGTTGGCCAAGTTGCTGGTGGCGTATTTAATTATGTAACCAGCTCCGGCATGGTGGTGTTGCAATGGTTGGCAAATATAATTTTAGTGCCCGTTGTCACCTTCTATTTATTACGTGATTGGGATTTGCTTGTCGCACGGTTCAGAGAATTAATACCGCGTCGTCATTTAAAAAAATTCATTGCAATGACCTTAGAATGTGACGATATGTTAGCGGCCTTTATTCGAGGACAGTTGATGGTCATGTTAGCATTGGCCACTATCTATACCGCTGGTTTGGCAATCATAGGTTTAGAATTATCGTTATTAGTAGGTATTGCCGCCGGCATAGTGAGTTTTGTGCCTTATTTAGGCTTGATAGTGGGTATTGGCTTAGCAGGGCTTGCCGCTTTTTTCCAGTTTCACGAGTGGTTACCTATTTTAATGGTAGTACTAGTGTTCGGAGTGGCACAAGTACTTGAAAGTGTCGTGTTAACCCCTCGGTTTGTTGGTGAACGTATTGGTCTGCATCCTGTAGCGGTGATTTTTTCAGTCTTAGCAGGAGGCCAATTATTTGGATTTGCTGGTGTATTATTAGCCTTACCAGTGGCAGCGGTTATTATGGTGTTGTTACGCCATGCACATCAACGTTACCTCTCTAGCCAAATTTATTCATAAGACCTCATAATGCAAAAACTAGCCACGCAATTACCCCTGCGTTTAAATCCGCAAGAAGTCTATCAGCTGGATAACTTTTATTTTAGCCAAGCAGAAGTAAAATCAGCTTTATTAGTCTTTTGCGAGCTAACGACAATAGATTTTCTCTATTTATGGGGAGATAAAACCTCGGGTAAATCTCATCTGTTAATGGCGACTATGGCTAATATTCAGACACGGCAACCAACAAAACGTCTTTTGTATTTGCCACTAGCAGAACTGGTTCAGTCAAGCTCGCCTGAAGTATTAGAGTCAGTAGAAGAACTCGATTTATTGTGCCTTGATGAATTAGATGCCATAACTGGAATAGCAGAATGGGAAGAAGCTATTTTTCATTGTTTTAACCGACTGCTAAATACGGGCTGTAAATTACTGGTCGCAGCAAATCATAATCCAGCGGCTATAAAAATTGAGCTTGCTGACTTAGGGTCGCGATTGGCCACCGGCTTAATTTATCAATTAGATATTTTGGACGATCAAGCCAAACAAAAGGCCTTAATTGTTCAAGCGCAAGTAAGGGGATTGGATTTACCTAGTGAGGCAGCACAATACCTGCTGCGTCATTATAGTCGAGACATACGTGTATTGATAAACTTGTTAGGGGATCTGGATAAAGCCTCTATGGCAGCAAAACGTAGGTTGACCATACCTTTTATTCGCCAAGTGTTAGTCTAGCTTGTGACTAAAAATGAATTAACCATCGTTTTACCTGGGCTGGCTAGAATAGTTGGGCAACAGATCAATGCAGGCAGCATTCCAGCCACCTTAGCCAAAATGATTAAAAGAGCTCAATTTACAGAAGCACCAGTAGGCTTAGCCCGTTTATTGTTTAATCATTTTAGCCAAACACCACACACCGGTAATGATTTACCTGCAGTCAGTTTAATGAGTCGTAAGCAACACATAATTAAAGCAGATCCTTGTTATTTACATCCTGACCGTGACCGGTTGTTATTGTTTGCAGATGATTTAGATATAACTACTGAAGAAAGTAAAGCACTGATAGCTGAAATTCAACCGCTATTAGAAGAATTTGGGGGCACTCTCGAGGCCGTAAATTCAGATAGTTGGCTATTGACATTAACCGATATGCCAGCACTGTCATTTACAGCTTTGCCTGAAGTCAAGGGCAAGGGTGTTGACAGCAATTTGCCACAAGGTGCCGATCAAAGGCCTTGGTTACGCTTATGGAATGAAATTCAAATGCAACTTTATGATGCTGACATAAATAAACAACGTGTGTCAGCAGGGAAACTACCGATAAATAGTGTTTGGTTTTGGGGAGCAGGTACATTTACCCCGAAAAAGAATGATTGGCTGCTTGTGCAGGGCAATGGTCTTTTGCTTGAGCAATTAACTCAGCAGTCAGCAATTAAGCTCAATCACAATCTGGACTGGTCTGATAGCTCGTTGTTATCTTCACAGCGTGGTAAACATTTGTGGGTACTTGATGAGCTAGATCTTGAGTCTGACTGGCTACAACAACTACAACAATTTGATGATAGTAGTCTGGAAGGACTTTGGAAGCAGTTAAAAAATACTACAATCTCAAAAATAACACTGCAAATCCCTGAATATGGCCACTATCATTTAACCTCTCTCGATACGTGGAAATTTTGGAAAAAATGATTGAAAAAATAATTCAACGCGAAGCATCTGGCTGGCAAGCTTTACCTGAAAAATGGCCTGATAGTTTACGCCGGGTGATGGTTTCTCGAGGTATTTATGCTGAACAAGACTTATGTTTCTCACTGGCAGAATTACCTAAACCCTCTTTAATGTTAGGTATGGAGCAGGCCGTTAAGTTATTAGCCTCAGTGGTGATGCAACAACAGCGAATTATGATCGTTGCGGATTTTGATACCGATGGTGCAACGAGTTGCGCGGTGGCGATCCGTGGTTTACAGGCCTTAGGAGCCAAACATCTCGATTATATTGTGCCTAATCGTTTTGTGCATGGTTATGGACTTACGCCAGAGCTATTAGCTGAAGTTCCAGTGCAACAACAACCTGATTTATTATTGACCGTTGATAATGGCATTGCCAGTATTGCTGGAGTTGAAGCCGCTCATGCTCGTGGCATGAAAGTCTTAATAACGGATCATCATTTACCTGGAGAAATATTACCTAATGCTGATGCGATTATTAACCCGAATCAACATGGTGACCAATTTCCTAGTAAAAATATGGCAGGGGTGGGCGTTTGTTTTTATTTATTATTGGGATTGCGTCAGTATTTACGAACACAAAATTGGTTTGAACAACAAGCTATCGAAGAGCCTAAGTTAAATAGTCTATTAGATTTGGTTGCTTTAGGCACGGTTGCTGATGTGGTTCCATTAGATAAACTAAATAGGACCTTAGTTAACTTGGGGCTAGCAAGAATACGGGCAGGTAGAGCATGCGCAGGTATTAATGCCTTGATTGAAGTCGCCGGTCGAGATCTATCGACACTGGCATCTCAGGATATGGGGTTTTCAATTGCACCACGCTTAAATGCTGCCGGCCGTTTAGAAGATATGGGCATGGGGATAGAAACACTATTAATAAATAATCCGAGTGAGGCCTTAAAGGCTGCTCATGTATTGGATGATATTAATGTTCAACGCCGTGTTGTAGAACAAGATATGCAAAATGATGCCTTAAGCATGTTAGATAATATGTCATTTGATGACAATGATCCGCCACTAGGTTACTGCCTGTATGACGAAGAATGGCATCAAGGTGTTATTGGTTTATTGGCTTCTCGGATCAAAGAACGCCAACATCGGCCAGTGATTGCTTTTGCTCCTGGTAATAAAGGAGAAATAAAAGGCTCGGCACGTTCAATTCCGGGTGTGCATATTCGTGATGTACTGGCATTGGTTGCTAATCAGGCTCCCCTAGGCATGTTAACGCGCTTTGGTGGCCATGCGATGGCGGCTGGCTTAACCATTGCCCAGCAAGATTTAGCAACATTTGAACAATTGTTTCTATCGGTATTAAAACAAACAATTGATCCGGCGGTATTACAACACGAATTATTATCAGATGGTGAACTCACAGCCGATGAGATTTCCTTAGCCTTAGCTGAGTTATTGCCTCAGATAGCACCTTGGGGCCAAGGTTTTGCTGAACCACAGTTTCATGGCCAATTTACCGTCACTGAGATTAGGCCGGTAGGACAACAACAAGATCATTTGCGATTAACCGTTGATAGAGGAGATGGAAAGTTAGTTACGGCGATGGCTTTTCGTCAGCAACAACCTCCATGGCTCAATAAAGGTGGAAAGGCGCTGATTCGATATCGCTTGGCAGTGAATGATTTCAGGCAACAGCGAACAGTACAATTGCTGGTGGATAATTTACTACAAGCTGGGCAATAATAGCCATATTCTGATGTGAAATAAAACTGCACTAAAGATGTATTTATTATACATTAAAACGCAGATTGATCGCCTTGAAACGCATTTATCGAACAGGTTTTTAGGAAATAACTATTCAGGATCAGAGTCTTAAAATCATCGGTATGATGTGTGCTCAGTATCTGAGATAAGATCATTAAATAGCTGAGATGGCTATGAGTAACAGACAAACATTAGTTGTAATTGGTAATGGAATGGTTGGACAATCTTCTTAGTTAGTCTGATAGACAATGACATTAAACAACACTTATATTGTGATCAATTTTTGTCTCCATTGTTTAACTGTCGAAACTATGGGTACGGCGGTTCAATTAAAGCACAATGTCGTATAGTGCTCGAAATGATAAACGAAGTACGGCGAGCTGTTGGCCCGTCATTTCCTGTCGGAATCAGAGTCAACTTGACGGACAATTTGGAAGAAGGATTGACAGAGGTTGATGCTTTGGAGGTGGTTTGTCTTTTCGAGCAAACCTCGATTGACTTGATTGATATTAGCGGAGGAAGCTATTTTCCTGGGGCGATGGCAAGTTCTGATGGTCCGAGTCGTGGGCCGTACTTTCATTACTTTTCCCAGCACGAAAAAAATATAAGCAAAGTATCTATGATGGTGACGGGTGGGTTCAAAACGCGTGAGCAAGCTTTAGATACATTGGCTTGTGGCGACGTCGATATGGTGGGTTTAGGGCGAGCCATAGTTCTCGCTCCGCGTCTGCCAAAGGTCTGGTTGGCTGAGGGGGAGGTAATCCCGGATTTCCGAAATTTGAATCACCACCTCCAGGTGGGATAACGGCTTGGTTCACCATAATGCCAACAACTTTAGGCGAGGAATGTGAGAATGTGTTTACACTCGACCTTCCCTCTGACATTCGTATTTATGAAGAGCGTGATGCACAATGCGGCATTAATTGACGAGAAATGTTTTCTTATTAGAACTTATAACTCGGAAGACCGAAGAATAGGAATTGCTAACAAACGCATGCATTCTCAACCAGCATAGCTCGGGGCTGCTGATACGAGCATTAGATTTACAGGTAGAACTAAACAATGATTAGTCCGATTAAAATATTCAGAGATTATTGGGAACAAGCTAAATCCCTTGGCGATGCAAACGCAGCCTATTGTTCGCTGGCGTCTGTTTCAGAAAATGGACAGGTTTCAACTCGGACTTTGGTATTGAGGGAAGTAACCGATGATTCATTTGTAATCTTTATTAACAACTCATCTCCCAAATGGAAACAACTTGAGCACTCCAATCGAATAGAGATATTGATTTTTTGGCCTAGCTTGATGCACCAGTATCGAATTCGAGGTGAATTGGAGAACATACCAAAGGAAACAATGAGACTTCATTGGGCCAAAAAACCTTATGATTCAAAGATAATCGATAACTATTATAGGGACTATCAACCAGAATCTAGTGTGCTGGACTCAAAAGATACACTACTAGCGGGCATAACTAATCTTAAAAATAGTTACCCAAAGGAAGCTGATGTTCCATTTCCCTCAAATGTTGAAGGTGTGAGAATTAAAGCAAATTATATCGAAATCTGGCAAGAGTCAATCGCTGATCAATTACATGAAAGACACCTATACGAGCTATCGGGCAATCGATGGGAAAGAAGTACTCTGGTTCCATGAAACAGGGGGTAACTGCTGCATAGAACAGATAAATGCAGGAAGAAATTATCTTGGGGTAAATTTACAAGCGACAAAATTAGGCTTACATATGCACCTTGTTAGTTAGGGCTTGCAAGAGTATGCGGGAATGCAGTCTATTTAGAAAAAATTCATGATATAGTTGCTGCCAGTAAGATCAGCCGCGTACAAATGTTAACTCGTTTAGGTTATGGATCTGATATTGAAGCAAGTCCACGTTGGTCATTAGCCAACTGTATTAGCTGATATTTTTAATTAACCAATCAAAAAAAATGAAAGAACAAGACTAGGCACTATATTTCAAGCATTAACCGAAATAGGAATAATTTATCAACTAAGCAACACCTTAATTGGAGAAGAGTCTGCCTTTAGGCATTATGGCTTCCCAGTTTAAGGTGTTAAATCATTTGGTTCGTTTGGGTGACGGCACAACCCCTGCTAAATTAGCTAAAGCTTTTCAAATCACAAAAGGGGCAATGACCAATACCACCAATTGATTGTTAACCCTCGAACTTATCTACATAAAAGAAGACTTAAAAGATCGCCGAGTGAAACGAATTTTTATCACTGATAAAGGTGAAATAATCAAAAAGCAGTCGATTGAATCTACAATGAACAACTTAACCCCTGTTCTTCAAAACCTTTCTGTAGAAGAGATTGCTAATGCTTTGGCCTTTTCTAACAAAACGTAGAGTCGATTTAGATGAAAACAAGACCCGGCAAGGAGAATTTATTCAATACAATACAGTTGTTACGAAGCCATCAAAATCAACTGAACACCTTATTTAAAGTGATGGTGCCTGACACGGCTGATGGTTTGTAGCAGGTATTAAAAGCATTGAGAAACTGGATTAGTTAACAAACTGCCTTTTGGGTTATTGATGGCAAGGACAGCCATTTAAAAGCTAGCATTTCCTTCTTCTTCTAAGCTATTATTAGAAATAGATTGACCAACGTGGCTGGGCTAACGTCTGGCACCATCAAACTGACCCTAGTACCACTGTAAATAACCATGGAGCAACTGATGTACGCCATACCAATCACCTTGTAGTCACTGTATCTAACATTTGAATATATATTGTTGTCACCAGCATGTCCGTTTATTATTTTCATGAACTAATACGAGTACATTTTGTCAGTTATGACTGAACTTTCAGGAGTTAAAATGCAATTAGCCAATAATCAATCACGCTATGGCTGGGTGGCGATATGTTTACATTGGTCGATTGCCTTGCTGACGATCTGCTTATTTATTCTGGGTATATGGATGGTAGAGCTGGATTATTACGATAGTTGGTATCAACAAGCACCTTGGTGGCATAAAGGATTAGGTGTAATCACGTTATGGCTGATTATTGGTCGTTGGCTTTGGCAGCTGTTTAGTTCTAAGCCAAAGGCGATCGAATCAATTTCTGCTTGGCAAAATAAAGCGTCTTGGCTGGTTCATCGGTTAATGAACTTTTTGATTATTACCATCGCAGTCAGTGGCTATTTGATGGTGACAGCTAAAGGAAAATCGTTGTCGGTATTTGATTGGTATTCAATTCCGGCAATTGTCAGTGGCGTGGCTAATTTGGAAGATATAGCTGGTGAGTTTCATTTTTTGTTGGCTTATGGATTAATAGGCTTAGTGCTACTGCATAGTACAGCAGCATTATTACATCACTATGTTTACAAAGATGAGACATTAAAACGAATGTTAGGGCGTTAATATTTAGATATTAAAACGATTTTAAATTGGAGATAAGCATGAAAAAAAGACTAGTTGGCTTGTTATTTTTATTATTAGGTGCTGTTCCTGCTCATGCAGAATATTATGAAATAGATACATCTGGCTCGCATGCATTTATCGAGTTTCGGATCCAGCATTTAGGTTTTAGTTGGATGAGTGGAAGGTTTAATACCTTCACCGGTAATTTTAGTTATGACGAAAATAACCCTGCCAAAGCACGAGTAGAAGTCGACATTGATGTGGCAAGTGTTGATACTAATCATGCCGAACGCGATAAACACCTTCGCGGAGAAAAGTTTCTTGATACGGATGCTTTTCCGAAAGCATCATTCAAATCAACTTCATTTGAGACAAATCAAGATGGCACCATATTATTATATGGTGATTTAACGTTGCACGGTGTGACCAAAGCAATAATACTTGATGTCGAACATGTTGGACATGGTAATGATCCTTGGGGTGGCTATCGCCGCGGTTTTGTGGCAACAACCAAGTTTAAGATTTCTGACTATGCTATCGATGTTACTAAGCTTGGCCCTTCATCGCAGGTGATTCATATGACGTTGTCGTTGGAAGGTATTCGCCGCTCAATTACTGATAAAGCAGAAGCGGACAAGCCTTTTTAAGATAGTATCTGTTCCATTGATTCGCATTTTTTTGTCGCCATCAATATAGACTGTACACTGGTTTGGTTAGATAAGTCCTTCGCTGCAAAGTCTACTATGTATAGCTTTAATATGTGCAGGTCCAATTTCGCAACAGCCACCGATGATCGACGCACCATTTCTGACCCAACTCATCGCATGCTCAGCATATTTTTGGGGGCCCATGTCTTTACGCATTGCAAGCTCTGCGACAGTGTCACCTGGGTACAGTGAGGCAATAGATATAAAACCGTTAGCATAAGCACCAATTTTTTGCTGCTTTGTACTTAATAACGGCCAGCACGCAGTGATGGCTTCAGGTTGGCTACAGTTTAATAGCGTGGCCTCAGTACCAAAAGGCTCGAGTGCCAATAAGGCATCTGTTAACGACTCACCACTACGTAATTTCTGTGAATTATCATCATTTACACTTAATGCAACCCATGTTGGTTTTCCACTTTCCTGTGCAGCAGTGCAGGCTGCACGCGCTTCGGTAATTGATGACATTGTTTCGCAGATAAATAGATCGCTAGAGGGAGATTGCAATTCAACAAGTTGACGATAAGTAGCAAGCGAATCCTCGAACGAAAGTGCTACCTCTGGGCGATAGCTTGCGACTAACGGTGGTAGGCAGCCGGCTATTAATACCTCTGAGCATTGCGCTAAGTTAATGGCCTCTTTAGCTGCGGCCATGGCAGCCTGATGAAGGAATTTTAACTGGCCTAGTTGATTTTCTCTTTGCAAACGTTGAGGGGTTGCCGTGTAGGTATTGAGAGTGATGACACGAGCACCACTTTCGATAAACTCACGATGAAGATCCCTCACCAGTACGGGTTCATTTAACATGATATCAGCAGACCACATAGCCGTCACTGCTCTTGAACTCCTCCGTAATAACTCCTGGCCCATTGTACTGGTCAAGTTTTAATGAAGTAACTTTAAGCCACTTTTTTCAATTCTGCCATTTTTTGCACAGGGGTGATGTAACCAAGCGTGGAATGTAATCGCTTGTAGTTATAAAAATAAATGTAGCTCTC
>JAWUYH010000038.1:0-56284 GCA_034110895.1 Gammaproteobacteria bacterium
TCATTATCAACCACTTTGGTGCAACATGGTCAGCGCGTTTCCACGGTTGAACATCTATTATCCGCATTCGCCGGACTTGGTATCGATAATGCCTATATTGATCTGAACGCCCCTGAAGTACCGATCATGGATGGCAGCGCAGGACCTTTTGTGTTTTTAGTACAGTCCGCCGGTATTGAAGAGCAAAACGAAGCCAAAAAGTTTATCAGGATTAAAAAGACGGTTATATTAGAAGACGGCGATAAATGGGCTAAGTTTGAACCTTTCGAGGGTTTTAAAGTGTCGTTTTCAATAGACTTTGAACATCCTGCATTTAAAGGTCGACCACAGCAAGTTGATGTTGATTTTTCATCCACATCATTTGTACGTGAAGTCAGTCGAGCCCGTACATTTGGGTTTATGAAAGATATTGAAAAATTACGTGAAAACAACCTTGCCTTGGGCGGTAGTCTTGATAACGCGATAGTAGTAGATGATTATCGGGTGATGAATGAAGATGGTTTAAGATACGAAGATGAGTTTGTCCGTCATAAAGTGTTAGATGCTATTGGTGATTTATATTTGCTGGGTCATAGTTTGATTGGCTCATTCAGTGGCCACAAATCAGGTCATGAAGTGAACAATAAATTATTACGTAAACTATTAGCAGAAACTGATTCTTGGGAATTGGTTAGTTTTGAAGAAGAAAAAGATGCCCCTATTATGTTTAGCCGTCCAGCTGCATCGGTGGTGAGCTAAAACTTAAGTTTTATTGTATCGCTGAGCTAATTTTTGCAGCGCTACTTTTAATGGACCGTCGTCTATATTGTCTGCTGTTTGGTTTAAACATACAGCGGCATTGCTAGATAATGAAAAAGGGCTAGGGTTGTTGGGCTGAATGGCTTGAAATAAGGGTTTTACTTTAACGTCTAATTTAGTCAAATTTTGTGAAGTATGTTCGGATACTGTTTTGCACAATGTGTTAGCCTGAAAGCGCAACAAACTTGCGTAACTTGCGTTATCAGTATGAATAATAATAGTATCATTATTGATATTAGCAAGTAAGCAGTGAGCAGCAAACTGAATGGGCATAACTTGCTGAATAATATAGTTGAGATGGTTTAGCTTTTGCGCCCGCTGAGTGATCTTATATAGCTGACTATTTTGTTTGCAAACGAGACTCACTTTTTCCGGCTTATTGGACATGAATTTTATAATTACTCAGGTTAAAGAATAAGATGCAGATTATCATTATATCGCCTAATAATACTAGTCACCGACATTGGCATTTATCACGCCAAAAAGTGATTATGCTGGTAGGAAGTAGTTTACTGCTTGTAGCAGCATTGGCATATTTTATTAGCCTACAGCTAGAGCTAACAGTTCAGAGTCATACACCGATAACAATTTTGAAAGCCCTACCCATTAATGGCGTAGAGACTAGTCAACAAGAAGCAAAAATCAACTTAGATGACTACTATGCAAAACGTTTAGGCCAATTACAGGGCGAGTCTATTAGGCTGGCTGCTTTAACTCAAAAAATAGCAGAAATCGCCGGCGTTGATACCCGTGAGTTTTTATTAAATAGTCCTGCTGCCTTAGGCGGTATTGATGATAATGGTGAGTTTTTGTCGCCTAAAATTTTCAATAAAGAAATGACACTGCTTAATAAACGATATGATCAGCACCATCTGCAATTATCCAGCCTACAAAATTTATTCATAACCAGAGATAATATTACCTCAGCAATACCACAAGGTCGTCCTGTGAAAGGCGGATATTTATCATCTGCCTATGGTTATCGTATAGACCCTTTTAGTGGTAAAAAAACCTTTCATTCTGGTATTGATTTTGCGGCTAAAGAAGGCAGTAATGTGATGGCCGTAGCAGATGGACTAGTCAGCTATACTGGCAAACGCCCTGGTTATGGTCAGATTGTTGAACTTGAACATGGTAATGGTTATGTGACACGTTATGGCCATAATAAAAAGATACTCGTTAAAACGGGTGATAAAATCATCAAAGGTGTAACCATCGCTTTAGTAGGATCAACAGGGCGGTCAACTGGCCCTCATGTGCACTTTGAAGTGTTGCGAGAAGGTAAAAAAATTAATCCCTACAAATTTGTTAAGCGTTAAAGCTTGAATTATTAAACTTACTGCTCCATCTCTAATGATTAGATTTTAGACCTTGTGCGCTGTAAGCGTTATAATTAGGGATCATAACAAAACATTTCGGACAGAAACTCCGCTCAAATACAGGTAGTAACAAGCAATGGTAAGCAAGTTTTTCAGTAAAATCTTTGGTAGTCGTAATGAACGGTTTGTAAAAGGGCTACGTAAAGCTACCGGGCAGATTAGTCTGCTTGAGTCAGAGATAGAGAAACTAAGTGATGAACAGCTGCAAGCTAAGACCGAGCAGTTTCGTCAAAAACTTGCAGAAGGTCAAACAATTGATGACATACTAGACGAAGCATTTGCTGTGGTACGAGAAGCAGGTATACGTGTATTAGGAATGCGTCACTTTGATGTGCAAATGATTGGTGGCATGGTACTTAACGACGGCAAAATTGCTGAAATGAAAACCGGTGAAGGTAAAACCTTAGTCGCCACCCTAGCCGTTTATCTGAATGCGCTTGAAGGTGAGGGTGTACATGTCATTACTGTAAATGATTACCTTGCCCAGCGAGATTCTTCATGGATGAGTCAACTCTATAGCTTTTTGGGGCTTACGACTGGCGTTATTGTTTCTGGTTTAGCACCAGATGAGCGCCGTGCTGCTTATGCTAGTGATATTACATATGGTACTAATAACGAATTTGGTTTTGACTATTTGCGCGATAATATGGCATTTAGTTTAGAAGAAAAAGTCCAGCGATCATTACATTTTGCTGTTATTGATGAGGTCGATTCAATTTTAATTGATGAAGCTAGGACGCCACTAATTATCTCAGGGCCCGCTGAAAATAGTGCAGAATTATACCAGCGTGTAGATACGCTAATTCCAAATTTGACTAAACAAATTGGAGAGAACGATGAAGTTGAAGTGGAAGGCGATTTCACCCTTGATGAAAAAGCTAAACAAGTACATTTCACCGAGCTTGGTCACGAAAAAATTGAGAACCTATTAATCGAAATAGGTTTGTTAGATGCTGCTGCAAGTTTATATGATGCCGCGAATATTAGTCTAATGCATCATGTTAGCGCCGCATTACGCGCCCATGTATTATTTACACTTGATGTTGATTATATTGTCCAAAATAATGAAATAGTGATTGTTGATGAGTTTACTGGCCGTACTATGCCTGGTCGTCGATGGTCTGAAGGTTTGCACCAAGCTGTTGAAGCAAAAGAAGGGGTAGATATTCAAAATGAAAATCAAACATTAGCCTCGATTACTTTCCAAAATTATTTCCGTCTATATCGTAAATTATCTGGAATGACAGGTACTGCTGATACAGAAGCCTTTGAGTTACAATCGATCTATGGTTTGGAAGTTATAGTTATTCCAACTCATAGGCCCATGAAACGTCTAGATTCAGCTGATCAGATTTACTTGACCACCTTAGAGAAATATAACGCTATTGTTGAAGGCGTGAAGCTTTGTATTGAACGGAAACAGCCGGTATTGATTGGTACCTCATCAATTGAAAGCTCTGAATACTTAGATAAATTATTGACTAAAGCTAAGATTAAGCATGAAGTATTGAATGCAAAATTTCATGAAAAAGAAGCGCAGATTATCGCACAGGCAGGCAATATAGGTATTGTGACTATTGCCACCAATATGGCGGGTCGTGGTACCGATATTGTACTGGGTGGGAGTTTAGAGGCTGATTACGAAGCATTAGGTGAAAATGCGAGTGATGATGACAAAGAACAGGCTAAAGCAGCATGGCAAATAAGACATGATGCTGTTTTAGCTGCCGGTGGTTTGCATATTATAGGTTCAGAACGCCATGAGTCACGCCGAATTGATAATCAGTTACGCGGTCGTTCAGGACGGCAAGGTGATGCTGGATCAAGTCGTTTTTATCTATCATTAGAAGATAATTTGATGCGTATTTTTGCCTCAGAACGAATGGCTGGTCTGATGCAAAAGTTGGGAATGGAAGAGGGTGAAGCAATTGAACATCCCTGGGTATCACGTGCCATTGAAAACGCTCAACGAAAAGTAGAAGGTCATAATTTCGATATTCGTAAACAATTACTTGAATTTGATGATGTTGCAAACGATCAACGTAAAGTGGTTTATGAACAACGTAATGAATTAATGGCAGCAGAAGATGTGTCAGAAACCGTTATCTCTATGCGAGAAACGGTAGTAACAGATGTGATGGGCCAATATGTCGCCCCTAATAGTATCGATGAACAGTGGAATATTTCTGGGCTTGAAAATGCTTTACGCGATGATTTTGCATTGGACTTAGATATTACTAGCTGGTTGGCGCAAGATAGTGACTTACATGAAGAGAGCTTACGTCTACGTATTGTAGAGGAGGCTGAAACTAGTTGCCAAGTCAAAGAGCAAACGGTCGGTGCTGATTTGATGCGTCACTTTGAAAAAGCCATTATGTTGCAAACCCTAGACAATCAGTGGAAAGAACATTTGGCGCAAATGGATTATTTACGTCAGGGTATTAACTTACGTGGTTATGCTCAAAAAGATCCAAAGCAAGAATTTAAACGTGAAGCCTTTCAATTATTTACCAGCATGTTAGACAGTATTAAACATGAAGTCATTTCATTGATTTCTCGCGTACAAGTCCGTGCACCAGAAGATGTTGAAGCCGTTGAAGAACAACGTCGTCAATCAGTAGAAGTAGAGTATCAACATGAAACGGCAACGAGTTTAGTAGAAGAGGAACCCGAAGCTCCTGCTGCTGAAAAGCCTTATCTACGCGATGGTACTAAAGTAGGTCGTAACGATTCTTGCCCTTGTGGATCAGGTAAAAAATTCAAACAATGCCATGGCGCTATTAGCTAATGGCAGTTAATCTCAATGCGCCTCAACAAGATAATTTATTAACAATCAAAGGCATTAAATTAGGTATTACAAGTGCTGGTATAAAAACAATTGGTCGACCTGATCTAGTATTGATTGAGTTAATCGAAGGCACAACAAGCTCGGTAATTTATACTCAAAATGCATTTTGCGCTGCCCCTGTGACTTTGGCTAGACAACACCAAAGTGAAACTTCGCCACGTTATTTGTTGATAAATTCTGGTAATGCTAACGCAGGAACAGGTAGTCAAGGTATGCTTTCAGCACAAGCAACTTGCCAAGTTGTGGCTGATTTATCTGGCTTAAATAATAATACTGTCTTGCCGTTTTCAACAGGTATAATTGGTGAGCAATTGCCACTAGAAAAAATAAAAATAGCTTTACCTGATGCCTATCAAAGATTGCAAACAGATAACTGGTTTGCAGCTGCACAAGCGATTATGACCACCGATACTATTGCCAAGGCCATATCAAAACAAATAGACATTGATGGCAAAACAATAACAGTGACAGGCATCGCTAAAGGTTCAGGCATGATTCGACCTGATATGGCGACGATGTTGTCCTATATCGCCACCGATGCTGCGGTTGAACAAAACTTACTTGATGTTATGTTAGTTAAATCAGCGGATCAGTCTTTTAATAGGATTTCTGTAGACGGTGATACTTCGACTAATGATGCTTGTGTATTAATGGCGACAGGCCAAGCCAAAAATACAACTATTACTGATTTTGAACAGCCTAATGCAAAAGCACTATATCAAGTTATTGCAGAAGTCAGCCAGCATCTTGCACACGCTATTATTCGTGATGGCGAGGGTGCAACTAAATTTATTGAAATAGAAGTGTCGCAAGCAATAGATAAGCAAGAATGTCGTCAAGTAGCTTATATAATTGCCCACTCACCATTAGTAAAAACAGCCCTATTTGCATCGGATCCTAATTGGGGACGAATATTAGCTGCGGTAGGCCGAAGTGGTATAAGCGATTTCGATTTATCAAAAGTGGCCATATACCTAGGTGATGTTTGTATTGTTGATGGCGGAGAGCCAGCAGCAGATTACACCGAACAAAAAGGTCAGCAAGTGACAAGCCAAGATGAGATTATTATTCGAGTCATTTTAGGACGCGGTGATGCTACTGATACGGTATGGACCTGCGATTTTTCCTATGATTACGTGAAAATAAATGCCGAATATCGTAGTTAGACTTAAACGGAAACTTAAGTTATGAGCGATAATACTATTACCACACTAGGACAGTTTCTACAGCAAAGTGAAGCTCAATATCGAGTGTTTGATATGGGCCGACGTGTTATTAAAGTATCTGCTGATGAATTCGTAAGTTTTGAAAAAGCTACCAAGCCCTATCCATACCCGCTTCAAAAACAAGCTTTATTAGGTTTAGTATTTTGGGATGCTGTTCGAGCAGATAAGCAGTATGTTTGGTTTTTACGTTTTCCTCTTGATGAACAAGGTTTATTGGTTCAAGCAGCAAGAGATGAATTTCTAGTTATGTTGTTAGAGCGTGTTGGTGAATGCATGTTGGCAGCAGAGGATGGTAAACAAATTGAAGGTGCATTAAAGGATAGTCCTTATACCTTCGTGCCTCAAGAACAAAAAATGGCGGCTTTTAATGCTCAAGTAACCCGATGTCTAAATATGCCTGCCTCTCCATTTTACGAGGCAGCCTTGGCTTATTTTAGTGGCGTATCAGACAGGAATGATTGGCAATCACTAAGCATACAAGGTGTGGCTGATATTGCTATCAGGTTGACGAGGGGGGGGCAAAAAACAACAGATATTATTGCCACGCTGCCTTATCTACCGGAACAAGTATGCACTTTATTTAGTAGCTTCTTACAGCACGCAGAGCCGGCTGCTGGATTTGTTGAACTGTTTGCTCAGCGTCTAAATAGTCAATTACAGGAAAAAGAAACTGATATTCAGCAAGTCTGTGTCTGTTTACGGGCAGTATCGAATAGTTCAGCTAAAGGTTTGGTTGATTTAATGGTCAAGCAAGTATTGCAACATTCTTGCAGTCTAAATATTGAAGTTTTAGCAACTATCACTGGCAGGCTCTGGCCTGTATTAGAGCAAGAGTTGATTTGCCAGATGTTTCTAGAGCAATTAGCCTCTAGTGATGCTGGTCAAGAAGGGTTTAATCAGCTGCTAGCCGATGTTATATATTTGCCTAGAATGCGCCAATATATTATGACAGCATTACGTTCGCCACATCGTTCAAAAGAGCTAACTGTGGCTGTTGGTAAATTATTCGGCTAACCTAGGACCGGAAATAAACCTTTCAAGCCATTTGCAATAAACTCCACCGCAATGGCCGCTAATATTAAGCCCATAATTCTAGTCGAAATATTAATGCCGACCGAACTAATTCGCTTAGCAATCAATGGCATTATTTTAAATATTAACCATAAAACAGCTGCAAGCAAGATAATATTAATGGCCAACAGACTATAGTGGACAAAGCCCGTTCCATTAGCAGCATTAATAATCACGGTACTGATTGCACCTGGGCCGGCTAATAGAGGCATCGCTAAAGGAACAACGGCGATTGATTCGCTATCATGTTGTTCTACCGTATTTCTATTCTGCCTTATTGTGCTATGTGAAGTGTGCAACATTGATATTGCCATAAGCAAAATCATAATGCCGCCTCCAACCTGAAATGAATGAATACTGATCCCAAAAATAGCGAGTACTAGTTCTCCAAAAAATAACGTTATAAGTAATATTAAGGCGGTTGCTATAACCACAATTCTTCCTATTTTAACTCGCTGATTGACAGTTTCATCGGCTGTAAGTGTTAAAAATACAGGGATAATGCCAATAGGGTTAGCGATAGCAAGTATTGCGATTAAAAATTTTGTGTACTCTGTTAAATCAAGCATCTCTTTCTCTGATTGTTATAAAAGATGGTCGCTAGGTTTTAGCAAACTGCTTTAGCCATTCTTTGTCCATCATAATATCTTGGCTAGATTCGACTCGATCAATGAAAACTATGCCCTCAAGATGATCAAACTCATGCTGGAATACACGCGCAATAAATCCACTATATTTTATTTCAACAGTTTCATTATAGCGTGATGTATATCGAACCTTTATAGTGTGGTGACGTGGTACTAAGCCCCTGATCCCTGGCAAACTTAAACAACCCTCCCAATCTTTTTCAATTTCTGTTGAACACCACAGTATTTCTGGGTTGATAATAATCGTGGCTGACATTTCTGGCGCATTAGGATAACGTAAATTTGCACGTGAACACATAATAAAAATACGTTGGTTGATATCGACTTGAACGGCCGCGATGCCTAAGCCATTTTTGGCGACAACAAATGCTAATAATTGATCAAACAAAGATTGCTTTTCAGCACTCATTATTTCATCTACAAACTCAGCTTTGCGACGAAGGTGAGGATGGCCCAACTGAAGGATTTCAAATGTACTCATAATGACAATACGTTATCCGAAAAACCAATACGTTACAATAATAGCAGTAATAATACCTGCCATATCAGCAATAATTCCACACCCGGCTGCATGACGAATATTTTTTATGCCGACCGAACCAAAATAAATAGCTAAAACATAAAATGTAGTTTCAGTGCTGCCTTGCACGATCGATGAGAGCCGACCTGCAAATGAATCCGCACCATAAACTTGCATCGTATCGACCATCATAGCGCGGGCACCACTGCCACTAAAAGGCTTCATCAACGCTGTAGGCAGGCCATCAATAAAGCGGTCATCCAGATTAAATGATAAAACGATATTGCGTAATCCATCAGCTATTAAGTCAAGCGCACCACTAGCTCGAAATACACCAATAGCTACCAACATAGCCACTAGGTAAGGAATGATCTTAATTGCCGTTTCAAAACCTTCTTTAGCACCCTCAATAAAAGCATCGTAGGCATCAATTTTTTTGATCACTGCACCTGCGATAAACAACATGACTAATGAAAACAGGGTGACATTACTGATCAATGCCGATTGTAGCAACATGTCGGCTTGTGAAAGACTAGAGAAATAAGATAATAGTCCGGCAATAAATAAGGTAAAACCACCTAGATAGCTGATAACTACTTTATCAAACAAATTAATTTTTTGTATCGATGCCACGGTTAGCAACCCAATCATGGTGGATACATAAGTGGCGATAAGGATCGGAATAAAAACATCGGTGGGATTAGCCGCCCCAAATTGTGCACGATAGGTGAAAATGGTCACTGGAAACAAGGTTACTGCTGAAGTGTTAATGACCAAAAATAGAATTTGAGCGTTACTAGCCGTGTCTTTGTTAGGATTAATAGACTGCAGTTCTTTCATTGCTTTAATGCCTAAGGGGGTGGCAGCATTGTCTAAGCCTAAAGCGTTGGCAGATATATTCATCACCATTGCACCTAATGCCGGGTGATTTTTGGGTACTTCGGGCATTAATTTAGCAAACAAGGGTGTTAAACCACGCGTAAGTAAATCAATAAAACCACTGCGTTCACCTATACGCATAATGCCAAGCCACAGCGCTAAGATACCCGTCAGTCCAAGTGAAATTTCAAATGCAGTTTTTGAAAGACTAAACATGGCGGTCATCAGTTGGCCAAATATATGGGTATCACCAAAGACAAATAACTTTATCAATGCAACGATAAAGGCGATGGTGAAAAAAGCGATCCAGATGATATTAAGCATGACTTATTATTACATAGCCAGCCATAAAAAAGGACGCTATATAGCGTCCTTTTTAAGGTTTCTAATGAGCGGTTAAATTAGCTCTTAGAGGGGCGTCTCGAACTGTCACGTGGACGCATACGAGGTTTCCCTGTTCTTCTTGGCTTACGTTCACGACTAGCGTGTTCAAATCCCTCTGTGGCAGGACTTAAATTAAGTTGTTTGTTGCTTACCCAAACTTTTCCTAATTGTTGGAACAAGTCTTTTGGCATACCTTCTGGTAGATCGATAACACTATGATCATCAAGAATGGTAATTCGGCCAATATCTTTGCTATCAATGCCTGCTTCATTAGCAATGGCACCCACTAAGTTTTTCGCTTCAACACCATCTGATTTACCCACTTCTACCCGGTAACTATCCATGCCTTGTTCAGCATTATGTTCAGATGCTTGTCCTGTTCTACGCGGTGAGCGTTCACTTCGATCATTACTGCGTGGACGATCATTTCTATCTCTAGACGGACGATCTTCACGAGCTGGACGAGTTTGAACATGTTTAACAGGTTTTAATGGTCGGCTCTTTTGTACTAAATAAGCTAATGCAGCAGCCACTTCCGTTGGATCTGCATCATGTTCTTGCTGATAACTACTGACAACCGTTTCAAAAAAGCTTAAGTCTTGCGCTTCAATTGTTTCGCTAAGCTGTTGTTTGAATTCCATCACACGTTTGTCTGCAACATCTTCAGTGCTCGGTAATTGCATCAGTGAAATTGTTTGACGCGTTGCTTTTTCAATAGCAAACAACATGCGTTTTTCACGTGGAGCAATAAATAAAATCGCTTCACCTTTACGACCAGCACGACCCGTACGACCGATGCGATGTACATATGATTCTGTATCGTAAGGTACGTCGTAGTTCACAACATGACTCATACGTGTAATATCTAAACCACGAGCAGCTACATCAGTGGCTACTAAGATATCTAATTTACCTTTTTTGACACGTTCGATTGCTTTTTCACGAGCGGCTTGATTCATATCGCCGTTTAAAGGAGATGATGAATAACCGCGAGCTTCTAATTTTTCTGATAACTCGGTGGTTGAATTTTTTGTACGCACAAAAATGATCATGGCATCAAATGTTTCAACTTCGAGAATGCGGGTTAAAGCATCAAGTTTGTGCATACCAGTTACTTGCCAGTAACGTTGATTGATAGTGTCTACTGTTGATGTTAAAGATTTAATTTTAATTTCAACGGGATCTTTCAAATAACGTTTGGCGACCCGGTGAATAGCGCTAGGCATTGTTGCTGAAAATAAAGCGACCTGGCGTGTTTCAGGTGTTTCTTTTAGAATCGTTTCAACATCATCAATAAAACCCATGCGTAACATTTCATCGGCTTCATCTAATACTAATACTTTCAACTCACCCAGTTTTAATGTGCGACGACGGATATGGTCTAATACACGACCAGGCGTGCCGACAATCACTTGTGGGTGACGTTCTAGTTGGCGTAACTGAATACCCATGCTCTGGCCACCATAGATAGGTAAAACATGTAGACCTTTCATATGACGCGCATAGGTTTGAATAGCTTCAGCTACCTGAATAGCCAATTCGCGAGTTGGCGCTAATACCAACATTTGTGGCGCTTTATTTTTAGGATCAATACGCCCTAATAAAGGTAATGCGAAGGCAGCCGTTTTACCGGTACCTGTTTGCGCTTGACCTAATAGGTCGCGACCTTCAAGTAGCGGAGGAATACTTTGTGCTTGAATCGGTGATGGTGTTTCGTAGCCAGCTTCTTGAACGGCTTTTAAGATAGGACTTGCTAAGCCTAATTCTGCGAATGTAGGTGTAGTGGGTTGTTGTTCTGTGGACATGTATAAACCTGTGAAAGATTAGTTTTAAAATTAAAACTAATAGGGAGAGAAATCAATCCTGTAATTATACACATGTTCTGATATAAAATACAGTTAAATCAGTCTGTTAAATATTTTTTCATCCAAATCATCTACGCGATGAACAATTAGGGCAGAATGAATCTGTTTAGGTAAGAGAGTGGCAGACAGATTTCTGTAGAACGATTATATGACTTTGTCTATTGGGGTGATTATGAGAAAAAAATGTCTAAACATATTCAACTAACTGGTAGCCCTGCATAAAATTGACAACAGGTAACTCAAAACGGGATTATTAAAGCGCTACAATCCGTTAAACAGATGCATTGATTTGAAGTAGTAGAGGCGGATGGTAATATCAAAAATACTGGAGTGAAAGGTTGGCAGCTAACAATTAAGCTTGATTTTAGAATTGAAAATTAACATTAATCAAATATTCGAATAATTGTTCGGGTGTTTGATTAATTTAAGTATCAGTGACTTGTCTAAAGCGTTTTTGAAAATTCGTGCACCCATACTTTATGGCTAGGATCCCACTGCATGCCGGCATGCATTCTTAAGATAAGTTCCTTGTAAACGTCCATATTGGGATAACCCTCTGCTTTAGCATCTGCATCGGTCATGTCGCCTAATGTTTTACGAACAAGGCTAGTAACAGTAAATTCTATGTTTTCTAATTTGAAGGTTTCACCTGGGTAGGCATAGATCCCATTGCGGCGTTGTTCTGTTTTAGTGCCTGTTAATGTTGCTTCAACTAATTTAGCATGAGTAATCAATCGGTCAATTTCACAAGTTTTTTTAGGATAGTCTGGATGGGTTGTCATATTATTTCGCTTTATTTAATGATTTTGGTCAATTGATAGCCTGCTAATGTTAAATTAAACATTAGACCTTTATTATTGAATACAAAGCCGATGATAGGACCTTCTATGTCAATGGTGTTGATATTTTCTCCGGCACCCCATTCAATTAAAGCGATTGAACCATCGACACCTGCTTTCCAACCCTTACTGGTCTGAAAATGTTTAAGTGCGTCTGAGGTAATGAACACAATAACAACGGATTTGGATTGAGCACCAAACTGAAAGTCGATTGAGGCTGCAGCAGTATTATAATATGACACCATTTTACCAGAAACTTGTAAAGCGCCTTGGCCATACTCACCACCATGCCAAACCCTGCTTTGATAATGCTCGGAAATACTAAGACTGTTTTAGCTTGTTTTAGAAAGGCATTACCACCAGAAATTTCTTTGCGGAAACGTTTAAGTGTCGCGGTCGTTTTAATATTAATTTCTGTGGCTGAAGCAGCATTAACTAAACTGCTGTAAGAGAGATTAAAGCTAATGAATAAAAGGCTGAACAAAGCAAATAATGATAAGGATGTTGTAAACTTGATAAACCCTATAGTCAGACTTAAAGATCCTTACATTAAGATGGTCTCAATGTGGAATATAGAATAAAAAATCATTAAAAGCTAAACAATAAAGATGATATCAACATTCTCAGAATGTTGATATCAGACGGATGCTAGTCAAAAATTTGAGCGGTGGATTGCCATTAGAAAATGAAATACACAATATGAATCACTATTAAAAAATAGCTTAGATCAGGCAATGGCTTTTATCTGGAGCAAGCTTGCTCACTCCAGATAATGAAACATTTGTTTTATTTTACGCCTTGGCTTTGCAAATATTCTTCATAAGAACCACGGAAATCAATAATACCGTTTTCAGTCATATCCAAAACACGGGTAGCAAGTGAGGATACAAACTCACGATCATGGCTGACAAAAAACAAGGTGCCTTCATATTGAACTAAAGCCATATTAACCGATTCGATAGATTCCATATCCATGTGGTTGGTTGGTTCATCCATAATTAAAATATTTGGTTTTTGTAATAATAATCGTCCAAACATCATCCGGCCTTTTTCACCCCCCGACAGCACTTTCGCCTTTTTATCGATTGATGTGCCTGAGAACAATAAACGACCTAATGTTGCTCGTATCACTTGCTCATCATCACTGGGTTTTCCCCACTGTTGCATCCACTCAAACAAAGTAAGTTCATTGTCAAATAAGGCTTCATGGTCTTGTGCATAATAGCCTATATTGACATTTTCCGACCATTTTACCGCCCCTGATTTGGGTGCTAATTCGCCTGCTAATGTTTTGACTAATGTTGATTTACCAATACCATTTGGACCAATGATTGCGATGCGCTCACCGACTTCAACCATGAACTTTAAGTCTTTGAACAAGGGTTTGTCATCACCATAAGCTTGAGAAATAGTTTGTACTTCTAATGCATTACGGAATAATTTTTTATCTTGGTCAAAACGAATAAATGGATTGACACGACTTGAGGGTTTGATGTCATCAAGTTGGATTTTATCGATTTGTTTGGCACGTGACGTCGCTTGTTTGGCTTTAGAGGCGTTGGCTGAAAAGCGGCGAACAAAATCCTGAAGTTCAACGATTTGTGCTTTTTTCTTAGCGTTATCAGATAATTGTTGTTCGCGAGCTTGCATTGACGCCAACATATATTCATCGTAGTTGCCGGGGTATACACGTAATTCACCAAAATCCATATCAGCCATATGTGTGCATACGCTATTTAAAAAATGGCGATCATGCGAGATGATAATCATGGTGCCGCTACGTTGATTAATCATATCTTCCAGCCAACGAATGGTATTGATATCCAAATGGTTAGTAGGTTCATCAAGTAATAAAATATCAGGTTCAGCAAATAAAACCTGTGCCAATAAGATCCGTAATTTCCAACCGGGAGCAACTTCACTCATTGGTCCGTAATGTTGTTCAGTATCGATGCCGACACCTAGCAATAACTCACCCGCTCGAGATTCAGCAGTATAACCATCTAACTCGGCGTATTCACCCTCAAGATGTGCGACTTTAATGCCGTCATCTTCTGTCATTTCAGCTAGATTATAAATGCGGTCACGTTCATGATGAACTTCCCATAATGCTTTGTTGCCCATGATGACAACGTCAATTACACGTATATCTTCATAAGCAAACTGATCTTGCTCAAGTACCGCGAAGGTCTCATGCGGATCATAGCTAAGATTACCAGCGGTCGGCTCTAGCTTTTTAGAAATGATTTTCATGAAGGTGGATTTACCACAGCCATTGGCACCGATAAGACCGTAGCGATTGCCACCGCCGAATTTTACCGAGACATTTTCAAATAATGGCTTTGCGCCGAATTGCATTGTGATATTTGCAGTAGTAAGCAAGATGGTGTTCCTGTTGGATGGGAGTTTTGAAAAACTCACCATTATACATGAGCTTACTTATTTTCGAGAAGAGCGATCTTTGCTTTTCGTGACAATTTTTTGATAGCCGCTTCACGTTTAGACGCGCTACTACGGTCAGGGTGGGGTTCTTGATAAACCATTTGTTTGGCTGCGCTGGTATGAAAAAAACGTGCGCCACCTTTTTTTGTTTGATGTTCGCTTAGTCGGCGCGCTAAATCAGTGGTAATACCGGTATATAAATGTCCATTTTCTGCTTCAATCATGTAAACAAACCAATGGCTTTGGCTCATTGTTGTTTTTTAACAAAATCTAAGGCAACAGAGTTAATACAATAACGTAGACCGGTTGGTGGTGGACCATCATCAAAAATATGCCCCAAATGTGCGTCACAGTGATGACAACGAACTTCGGTACGATCCATGCCATGCGAAAAGTCGGCGTGATGGCTGGCAACGCCATGTTCAATTTGGCATGAGAAGCTTGGCCAACCGCAGCCAGAATCAAATTTATCGTCAGAAGAAAATAGGGCTTGTTGGCAACAAACACATAAATATTCACCCTGTGCTTTATGAGTGACATATTGGCCTGAAAAAGCAAGCTCAGTAGCTGTCAGACGAGTCACTCGATATTGAGCATCGCTCAATAATTCTTGCCACTGCCAGTCGGTTTTCTCTGATTTTGAGGTCATAAGTTCTGCTTTAACTATAGCCGTCCAATTATGCCTTTTTGCAAACAGTGTGACAAGGCTTGAGTATTGTCTTAGTGGTTGTAATAGGTATTTATTGCGGCCAATGGTTAGAAAATGTTAAAACTAATATCCAGCAATAGTGACTATACCATTAGCATTTTAAATTTGCTGTTTGACTATCTTTCTCATATGTAAAAATTGCACACTCGCTGTCATCCAACTGGCAATAGCGATAGACCACCACACGCCATAAATATCGGTGCCGATGATGGTTAAGGCAATGGTAATAAAGGTCAAGGGAAGTAATAATTGTCTAACAATATTGAAGTAGAGCGGGATGACTGGTTTTTTCATACCTTGTAAAACAGCACCAGAAACAAAGGCGAGCACATAAGCGGGTAAAATAATGGCTTCTATTTGTAAATAACCAACACCTACCTCTATTACCGCGGGATTATCAGCAAATAAAGCGACAAGAGGATGGGCAAAAGTAAACAGTAAAATGCCTCCAGCAACCATTAATGCTGTGCCAATCGTGATTGAATCCAGCGCGACTTTTTCCATTCGCTGATAGTGTTTAGCACCAAAATTAACACTGACTAACGACAGTACCGCTATATTAATACCAACTGTGGGCAGTAAAATAAGTTGTTCAATACGCAAAGCAATGCCCAAGCCAGCCACGGCATCTTCACCAAAGCGAGTAATTGCAGAGGTCACAATAATTGATCCTAATGCAATCAAAAACATATTGCCGCTAGCAGGAAGTGACTGCTTGATAAGAGCCGCATAATGGGTGGCATTAGGTAATAAATTGCTTAAGTTGAGGCATTCGCCTAGTTTGCTTTGGCGGACTTTAATCGTTAAATAGATTGCACTACCTAATTGGGTTAAAGCGGTTGCAGCAGCTAAGCCATAAATTCCCCAGCCAAAGCCAAACATTAACAAAGGATCTAGTATGATGTTAACGACAAAGGCGACCATTAAACTATTACGGAAACTTGTGGTGTCTCCCAGTGTATTAAGGATGCCGTTAGCCGCTGTGCCATGGGCTAAAAAAGCCAAAGTAGGTAAAATAATAGAAAGGTACTGGATGGCATCATTGGTATAATCCCCCTTAGCACCCATCATGGCAAATAGCTTAGGGGCTAAAAATAAAACTAATAGCCCAATAACAAGCGCACAGATCCACGAAAAGGACAGCGCTCGTCCAGCTATTTGCTCTGCTTCTTGTTGCCTGCCTGATCCCAGTGCATTGCCGACTAAAGCGCTAGTACCTTGGCCTACACCAATTGAGATAGCAAGCCCCATAAAATAGATGGGCGCAGCAAGTGAAATCCCTGCCAAAGCCGTTGAAGACAACATACCCGCATAGAAGTTATCGACTACGTAATACATCGTGTTGAAAAACATGCCGACACTGGCTGGAATAGCAATCTTTCGAAGCAAGTGAGGGATTGGATCATGGATGAGGTCCAAATTAATTCCTTGTTGGTGGGGCTAAGTTTGTTATTACAAAACTGATATTATCCTAAAACTGAATTAATTTGATGAGATATTTTATGGTGTTGCAAAAAGGATCGAGTTGGCATGATTGTTTAAGCGCTGAATTCAAAGCGCCTTACATGCTAGCCTTACTGAGTGAGTTGGACGTTAAATCGGCGCAGGGAACCACTATTTATCCATCGGCTTTGAATTGGTTTCATGCTCTAGAAACGACCGCATTAGAACAGGTGAAAGTAGTTATCTTGGGTCAAGACCCTTATCATCAGGCAGGCCAAGCACATGGCCTGTGTTTTTCTGTGCAAGCAGGTGTCAAAGTCCCGCCTTCTTTGGTCAATATATATAAGGAATTACAGACTGATTTGCATATTACACCTGCAAATCACGGTTATTTAGAGAGTTGGGCAAAACAAGGGGTATTGTTATTAAATGCGGTATTAACGGTTGAAGATTCAAAGCCAAATGCGCATCAAGGAAAAGGCTGGGAAAAGTTTACTGACAAAATTATTAACATTGTTAATGAACAGAGTGAACACGTGGTCTTTATATTGTGGGGAAATTATGCTCAGAAAAAGGGCGCAATGATTGATCAGTCGCGGCATTTAGTTTTAAAGTCAGCACATCCATCCCCATTATCTGCATACCGTGGCTTTTTTGGTTGTCGACACTTTAGCCAGACTAATAGCTATCTGGTCACACACCATAAACAAACGATTGATTGGCAATTACCAAAGTTGACCCATCAGCAGGGTTCATTATTGTAAAACCTAGGATGAGTGGTCTGTGTAATTCAGCATGGATAGCTTGCTCCCTGCTACAATGCGCGCCATGATAAAACTAAATCAACTTTCTATTCGTCGTGGAACTCGGCTCTTATTTGAGTCTGTTAACCTGACGATTCATCCAGGCCAAAACATCGGTCTGACCGGTGCCAATGGCACAGGGAAATCAAGCTTATTTGCTTTATTTTGTAATCAATTACATGCCGATCATGGAAGCGTATCTATCCCTACGGCATGGGTGATAGCACATGTGGCACAAGAAACACCTGCGGTCGATATTGCTGCCATTGAATATGTGTTGCAAGGAGACCAAGAATTCACCGATCTGCAACAGGCATTATCAGTGGCAGAAGCAGAGCATGATGGCGATGCTCAGAGCGAATTACATGATAATTTGGCCGCCATTGATGGTTACACCGCGCGCAGTCGAGCTGGACGATTGTTGCATGGTTTAGGTTTTACTTCCGAACAAGAATTATTGCCAGTGACGTCATTTTCAGGTGGCTGGCGCATGCGTCTAAATTTGGCCCAGGCATTAATGTGCCGTTCCGATTTGTTATTATTAGATGAGCCGACTAACCATTTAGATTTAGAGGCGGTTTATTGGTTGGAAGAATGGTTACGTAGTTATCAAGGCACCTTAGTATTGATTTCACATGATCGTGATTTTCTAGATCGCGTTGTCAACCAAATTGTCCATATCGAACAGCAAAAAATAAAAGCCTATTCAGGTAATTATTCTGCTTTTGAATTAGCAAGAGCAGAACATTTAGCTCATCAACAATCGGCCCACAATAAACAACAACGCGAAATTGCTCATATTCGTAGTTTTGTCACTCGTTTTAAAGCGCAAGCCACCAAAGCCAAACAAGCACAAAGTAGAATTAAAGCCTTAGAGCGTATGGAATTAATTGCGCCAGCTCATGTTGATTCACCCTTTCATTTTAAATTTTATCCGCCAACACGCTTAGTTGCACCTTTATTAGTCTTAGATAAGGTGGCGGTAGGTTATAATGATAAACCATTAATTTCTGGGGTTAATTTATCTCTGGCACCAGGCGACCGTATTGGATTACTAGGGCCGAATGGCGCAGGAAAATCAACGCTGATAAAACTTATTGCCGGTGTATTGCCCGCTTTGCAAGGTAAACGCAAACAAGCGAAAGATATTAAAATCGCCTATTTTGCCCAGCATCAATTAGAACAATTGACGCTAGATGAAAGTCCACTGCAGCATTTACAACGATTAGACCGATTACGACCTGAAGCCGAGTTACGGAATCATCTTGGTGGTTTTGGTTTCCAAGGTAATGATGCGCTTGCCCCCGTGGGTCCATTTTCAGGAGGTGAAAAAGCACGTTTAGTATTGGCCTTATTGGTTTATCAAAAACCTGCCTTATTATTACTTGATGAGCCAACAAATCATCTTGATTTAGATATGCGATTAGCGTTGACAATGGCCTTGCAAGATTTTGAGGGTGCATTGGTTGTCGTCTCACATGATAGGCATTTACTTCGTACGGTAGCTGATGATTTGTGGCTGGTTTCAGGGGGGATTGCAAAAGTGTTTGATGGTGATCTTGATGATTACCGACAGTGGTTAACTGATAAAGATAAACCTGTTAAAACGCTGGTCGATAATAGCAATATAGCCAATAAAAAGGATGACAGGCGACAGGCGGCAGAGGCTCGTAAAAAATTACAACCGCTGCGTAATGCCGCTAAAAAAGCTGAGCAGAAAATGGAAGCCTTACAAAAAAAACTGGATGATAACGAACAGAAACTAGCGGATAACAGCCTATATGAGAGTGTAGCCAAAGATAAACTAAAAGCCTTGTTAGTCGAACAAGGTAATTTAAAAACAGAATTAGACACAGTAGAAATGGACTGGTTAGCAGCCAGTGAAGAATTAGAACTAGCTGGCTAAGCATAAACACTTAGTCTAGTTATATAGAGGTATAAACGTGGCGTTATTGTCATTAAAACAAATTACCGTCAGTTATGGCGGACCCAATTTACTAGATCAAGTTGATTTTCAACTCGATCAAGGCGAACGAGTATGCCTAGTCGGCCGTAATGGCGCTGGCAAATCAACTTTGATGAAATTGATTGCAGGTGAAATCAAGCAAGATTCAGGGGAAATAAGAGGCCAGAGCTTAAAAATTGCTCGCCTAGAACAAGAAGTACCAGCAGGCACATCAGGTAGTGTATTTGATGTAGTGGCAAATGGTTTAGGTGAGATCGCTCCTATTCTGATTGCCTATCATGATGTCATCCATCGTTTAGAGACCGATAGTTCAGATAAAATTTTAGCTGAACTTGAAAAGGTACAACACAATTTAGAAGCGGTCGATGGTTGGACAGTAGAACAGCGAGTTGAAAGCGTTATATCTCGTCTCTCATTAGACGGTGATGTTGATTTTTCTGGTTTATCAGGCGGAATGAAACGCCGGGTTTTATTAGCTCAGGCTTTGGTTAAACAACCTGATATTTTGTTACTCGATGAGCCTACTAACCATCTAGATATCGCATCAATAACTTGGCTAGAAGAGTTTTTGAAAAGTTATGGTGGTACCTTATTATTTATCACCCATGATCGCACCTTCTTACAAGCTTTAGCGACACGTATTGTCCAATTAGACCGGGGTAACTTAGTTAGCTTCCCTGGTGATTATGCTAATTTCTTAGAGCGCCGTGAGGCTTTATTGTCAGATGAAGCACAACAAAATGCCTTATTTGATAAAAAATTAGCGCAAGAAGAAGTTTGGATCCGCCAAGGTGTTAAAGCAAGAAGAACACGTAATGAAGGCCGAGTGCGTGCATTAGAACAATTACGTAGTGAGCGTGGTCAACGCCGTGAAGTGTTGGGCAATGTCAAAATGAAATTACAAGATTCTGATCGCAGTGGCAAGTTAGTCTTTGAAGCGGACAATTTAGGCCAAAGTTTTGATGGTCGGGTTTTATTTAAAGACTTTTCAACGGTTATTCAGCGTGGTGATCGCATTGGTATTATTGGTGCGAATGGTTGTGGTAAAAGTACCATGTTATCCATATTACTGGGCCGAGCTAAACCAGAAACAGGTGAGGTAAAGCGAGGTACTAAGATTGAAGTGGCCTACTTCGACCAACTTCGTAGCCAGTTAGATGAAGAAAAAAATGTAACGGAAAATGTTAGTCAAGGTAGTGACTTTGTTGAAATTGGAGGTATTCAAAAACATATCATCGGTTATTTACAAGACTTTTTATTCACCCCAGAACGAGCGCGTACACCTGTTAAAGCTTTATCAGGTGGTGAACGTAACCGCTTGCTATTGGCTAAACTATTCACCCAACCTGCTAATTTATTGGTGATGGATGAGCCGACCAATGATCTTGATGCTGAAACCTTAGATTTATTAGAAGATTTGTTGATGAACTATAAAGGAACCTTATTATTGGTCAGCCATGATCGTAGTTTTTTAAATAATGTTGCCACAAGTACCATCGTATTTGATGATGATAATGTCGTACGTGAATATGTCGGTGGTTATGATGATTGGCAACAACAGCGCCAACAAGATAAAGACTATGAAGCACAAAAAAATAAAGCCGTTACTAAATCGACTAAACCTTTAACAAAGCAGATTAAAAAGAAATCAAGCCTGACTTATCAAGAACAACTTGATCTAGCTGCCTTTCCCAAGAAAATCGAAACGCTTGATAAAAAACAAACGGAGCTACATGATGTGATTGGTCAAACTGCATTTTATCAACAATCAGAAGATAAGATTGCAGCCACTCAAACTGAGCTAGAAAAAGTGACTATCGAGTTAAATACCATGTATGAAAAATGGGAAGCCTTGGAAGCTAAACAAGAGGTTTAATACACTTAATTTATCAGCAAGCACTAAGACACTGCAGCGTATTTTCTGGAGAAAATTTCGATGGATATACTGGTATAGATGATCGATTTAATTAAGCAATTAAATAATATTGTATGGGGCCCATTAATGTTGGTGCTTATTTTGGGCACCGGTTTGATGTTAATGATTGGGCTAAAAGGCATGCCCATTAAAAAATTAACTTACGGTATTAAAATGTTATTGGCTGGGCGAGCGACTAAACAACAACAAGGTGAGGGTGATATTGCACCTTTTAATGCCTTGATGACCTCGCTTTCAGCTACTATCGGCACGGGAAATATTGCTGGTGTGGCAACCGCCATATTTTTAGGAGGGCCAGGCGCATTATTTTGGATGTGGATGACAGCATTAGTGGGGATGGCGACAAAATATGCTGAAGCGGTGCTGGCAGTACATTTTCGTGAAACGGATGAAAATGGTAATAAAGTAGGCGGGCCGATGTATTACATCAAAAATGGCCTAGGTAAACGTTTTGCTTGGTTAGGAACGACCTTTGCCATATTTGGTGCCTTAGCAGGTTTTGGCATTGGCAATACCATTCAGGCTAACTCGGTAGCGGATGTCTTATCGTCTAGTTTTGGTGTGCCACCTTTAGCGACAGGTTTAGTGATCGCTGCCTTGGTAGGGATGGTGTTGATTGGCGGTATTCAGCGCATCGCCCATGTCGCCGGCAGATTAGTGCCTTTTATGGCCATAGCCTACGTATTAGCAGGCATTATTATTTTGGTATTACATGCTGACAGAGTACCTGCTGCCTTTGAATTGATTTTTGTTCATGCATTTACTCCGATTGCCGCCACAGGTGGTTTTGCTGGTGCGGCGGTATGGGCTGCAATTCGTTTTGGTGTGGCACGAGGGATCTTCTCGAATGAAGCAGGATTAGGTAGCGCGCCAATAGCTCATGCGGCATCAACCACTGATAGTCCTGTACGACAGGGCACAATTGCCATGACCGGTACCTTCATCGATACTATTATCATTTGTTCTATTACTGGCCTAGTCATTATTGTGTCTGGTGTATGGACTAGCGGCGAAACAGGCGCGACACTCTCTTCACTGGCTTTTGAATCAGCATTACCAGGCTTTGGTGGTTATATCGTCACCTTTGGCCTTAGTGTCTTTGCCTTCACCACCATTTTAGGTTGGAGTATTTATGGTGAAAAATGTGTAGCCTATTTGTTTGGTGTTCGATCAATTATGCCATTTCGGATCTTATGGGTAATAGCGGTTCCGATCGGCGCGATGGCGAATTTGTCATTCATTTGGCTGGTGGCCGATACGATGAACGCCTTAATGGCGATACCTAATTTAATTGCCCTGTTACTGTTGAGCCCAGTGGTATTTAAACTCACTAGAGATTATTTCTCGAAACATTAGTTTGGCTTTTTTTAGATAATTCAGTGATTGGAGCTTGAAATTTATTCTTGATCACCATCCACTAGACGTAATATGGAGTTAGTTGTGGCTAAGGTAATATTAGAGAATTATCCACAACTTGCAGATATTTTTTAGTCTGTCTAAGCGCCAAATTGTCCTGATTATTGTTAAGTATATTAGGGAAAATAATTTCCCTAATATATTGATAAACTAGATCAATGAATTATTTATTCATCCAAAAGTGCATCACGTTTATCTGTTCCTTTGCGAGGGCGGATCCACATTTCATACATTGAAACGGTCCACATAAAGGCAAAAGATAAGGCCATTGCACCCCCACCAATAATAACTAAGTAGGCAAAGTTTGGATTCAACTTAGTTAGCCACCATGATGAGATATCGATAATTAAGAAGATATATGGCGTAACAATGACGGACGCTTTAAGTACTCTTGGTACTCCAGCCGCTAGACTGAAAATTAAGCCGACAAACATAAAAATAAAGGCAATACCAAATAGGTGAATATGTGAAATACGGGCTAAAGATGAAAAGCTGGCACCTGTATCTGTTTCAGCACGTTTTGCAATATTTTCAAACTTAGTCCAATCAGGCATAGTCACTCCAGCAGCACTGTTATGACAGGCAATGCAATTGGTTTCGAAAATTTTACTAATGCCAGTATCATAAAAAGCTTTTTCATCGGCACCTTTATGAACCCAGTTGATGATTTTTAAGCGGTCTGCCTCTGGTGCCATCAGTTTCATCGAACCATTTAATTTTGCTTCGAGCACGGAGCCAGAACGTTTGCCATAATAGCTGTAAACAATATCATCAACGGATAAACCCATTTCACCATCAGCCATGCCGTGAGTGAATTGAATTTGTACAACCGCCATTAAATAACCAATAGCCACAACCACTAAATATCCGCTGAATAGCGCCTTAAGAGCAATACCTTGGCTACAAAGGTTTAAATTATGAGATTCAGCCATTGTTAATTCCTAATGTTATTGGTAAAAAATGTAGGGTTATAGTAGTACAGAATGACAGCATTGAATAGTTCTATTATGTGATTGGCTTGTTGTTGTGAGTTTGAATAAAATCAGCTCGCTATATCTCGTGTTATGGAAAGGGAATATTCAAATCCTAAACAGCCAAACTTAGGGTTTATATTGAAGCGTTATGCTTTTAATGTGTAAGCAATGACTTCAGTGTTACAAGCTAAGACAAGTTATATTATTTTGAAGAAAAAACCTGTTTCAATAAATCGCTTGTTCTTGCTGCGGGATTGTCACGAATCTTTTTTTCTTCAACTGCAATCATGGCGAATAGGCCATTTAAGGCTTGTTCAGTCACATAGTCGGGTAAGTCAAGATCCACTGTTTTGCCTACTAATGGAACAGCAGCTACTTTACTGGTTAACTCATTATAGTATTTAGTAGTACCCACTTTGTTTAAAGAGTTATTAATCGTTGGCCGAAATAAGTTAGTTAAATTTTCAGTTGTTTGTATTTTAAAGTATTCTGTAGCTGCGTTATCAGGGCCCTGAAGAATACTATTCGCATCTTTAATACTCATGTTTTTGATCGCATTAACAATGATATTGGTGGCTTCTGGCGCTGCATTTTCAGCCGCCTTATTCATGCTTTGTTCAAATGCATCAGCCTGACTACCTAGACCAAACTTGCGCATTAAACCACCGACTTGTTCCATTTGAGGCGGCATGGCAATGTGAATAAGTTGATTGCTGAGGTAACCATTAGGTTTACTAACATTATCAATCGCTTGGCGAGTACCAATTTCTAGGGCCTCTTTTAAGCCAGACACAATAGTATTGTAATCTAGCGCTGTTGATGCGGGAGTATTGGCTGCATCATTTGATAATATTTCAGCACCAGTAGTTGTTAGATCTTCAAAAAAAGATCCCCAGTCAGCAGATGTTGAGCTACTGTAAATTGCCGTTATTAACAGTACCGAGCTTGCGATTTTTGATTGAAGTTTCATTTTAATTCCTTTGAGGGTCATCACTATTGCTCATCCATCATAACAAGAGGCTGATACTAGCCATAGTATTTTCATTGATTAAGGCCATGAAAATTAGCTTATCAAGATAAGTTGAGACTAATATAAAACATAAAACCAATCAGGCTGATCTCTTGGATTTTTTTATTTGGTCAGGCTGGCAAACAATGCTGGTAATTTCTCGGGCAGTTTATTGACGTTATCAATCACCATATATTGTTTACCAAATATGTCTCTTACATAATCATCAGCACGGGGATCAAGACTAATACAATAACTATAAACACCTTTTTGGTGGAGTTCTTGAACGGCTTTATGACTATCTTGAATTAACAATGTTTCATCACTGACATCAATATCGGCGGGCTCACCATCCGTTAGGATCAGTAATAATTTTTTATCTGCTTGTTGCGCTTCAAGATAATGGGCTGCATGGCGCATGGCTGCGCCCATTCTTGTTGAATAAGCTGCTTTCATCCCAGCAATACGGCCTTTAACATTATCATTCCAATGTTCGCTAAAACCTTTAATATGATGGTAACGTACATCATGACGAGTATTAGAATGGAAACCAGCGATGGCAAATTTGTCACCAAGTTGCTCTATTGACCAAGAGAGTATTGAAACCGACTCTTGGCATAATTGCAAAATACTTTGTGTGCTACCTTGAGGAATATCATTTGTTGATTGTGATAAATCGAGTAACAACATCACGGCAATATTGCGACTATCATGTTGATGACTTATATTGATTCGTGGATCAGGCTTGCTGCCACTTTTTAAATCAATCAGTGAACGGATAGCGACATCTAAGTCTAATTCTGATCCTTCTTGTTGATAGCGTATTCGAACAAAGTTTTGTGGTTTGAGCATTTCCAGAATTCGTTTCATTCTTTTAAGCACAATCTTGTGTTTTAAAAGTAGTTGATCAATATCTTGTGCATTACCTTTGGGATGCAAGGCTTCATAAACACTGACCCAGTCGGGTCGATAACTTTGTGAATGATGATCCCACTCTGGATAATATCGTGGTGGTAAGCTCTTTAGATCTTCTGGGGTCTGATTGGGCGGAGCATTACTTATGGTATCTTCTTCATCACCTTCCTCTATAAACGTCCACATGTGTCGATTATCATCACGATAATTTATCTCAGTATCATCAAAAAAGACCTTAGCAAGTTGATCACTTTGACGGCGTGTATGTGTCACATACGATAAGGCTATGCTGGCCATTTTTTTAGTTGTGGACTCAGTTTCGACCATGGCTTGATGAAAACGCTGGGCAAATTCAACAAGATCGGGATCCTTATAAACATGTTCAGCATCAAGCAAGGCACGTGATAACATAGCCAAGCGATGACGTAAACAGGACTGTATTTCTGGATTGCATGCACCTTCCATAGGCTTGGTGTGAAGACTTAAGAATAGTTTTTTCAGGCCAGGGTATTGTCGAATGGCCAAGTGCTCTACACGACAATCCTCGAAAAATTCAATTGCCATACGTTGAAATGGGCTGTAATTATCGGCAATCAGGGGCCGTGTCCAACGTTGGTGTGCAGCCATATGAGCTAATGTTGCTCGATAGCGGTCAATCCCTTTGACATCAGCTAGATCATTATATACATCGGGAATTCGCATGCCCAAGTCATCAAAATAGGGTTGTGGCTTACGGATCTCCTCAAAACCAGGCGAATAGGGGACTAATTGGGGCGTGATTTTCCACAAACCTAGCATATACAAATTAAGCTTGCGTTCATGCTCATAAAATAGGACACCATGTCGTTGTTTCTGCAAGACTGCTAAGCTATCTGCCGATTGCAGACTGAAAAAGTCTTTTTGACGTTCGGGATGGGTACTGTAATAACGGACACCATAATCAATCCAGTTTTTTAAACCCACTAAAGATAATTGACTGATAAGATAAGGCATTTTTTCTAGCAGATCAGACAAGGCTGGACTAGGAATAGTGGCATGATGACCATGAATCGACACTGTGGTGTCTGTCATCATGCTAAAAATCATATCAATGTACTGTTGCAGTGCTTCAATATCAGTCAGCCGACGGCATACCGCAGCAAGCGTCTCTACAAATACCGGAATAGATTGGCCATTAGCGGTGCGTGATATTTTCCATACGGTTTTGGAAATCAGCTTTAATACCGGTTCACCTAGCTGATCACTAATGGCTGGCATATCCTCCATATAACTAAGTACAGGTTCAACACCTCTCCCGATCATACAGACTAGCGATGCACCTTCTAGATAATCTTCAATCCCTTGTTCACTCAGATAAAGATAAGCTTCTTCCATACAATCATTAAACACAGTATCAATCTGCTTGAAACTACATTTTAGCTTTAGCCGATCTGGGTGCTGTTGCAGCTCATTAATATCAGTCATCGATAGTTTATCGTCTGCTTAGGAAAATACAGTTCTGATGGCGTGTTCTAAAGTATCACGAATATCAGCGTCATCAGTAATAGGTAATACTAAAGCCATACGACAGGCTGATTTAGCATCAACACCTGTATCAATTAAAGTAGCAGCATAAATTAATAAACGAGTAGAAATACCTTCATCTAAACCATGACCTTTTAGGTTACGGGCTATGGTGGCTATCTTAACTAATTTTTCAGCTAAAGCAGCTGTGATGTTAGCTTCTTTTTGTAAAATAGATGACTCAACCTCTGCTACTGGGTAATCAAACTCGAAGGCAGTGAAACGCTGTTTAGTGGATTGTTTTAGATCTTTCAATAAACTCTGATAGCCAGGATTGTAAGAAATAACCAATTGAAAGTCTGGATGTGCCTTGATCAATTCGCCCTTTTTATCCAGAGGCAAACTGCGACGGTGATCGGTGAGCGGATGAATAACAACGGTGGTATCTTGGCGAGCTTCAACGATTTCATCTAGGTAACAGATAGCCCCTATTCGTGCAGCAACTGTTAATGGACCATCTAACCAATGGGTGCCATTGGCATCTAATAAATATCGACCCACTAAATCAGAGGCCGTCATATCTTCATTACAAGCTACGGTGATCAATGGTTTGTTTAACTTCCATGCCATATATTCAATAAAGCGTGACTTACCACAGCCGGTAGGGCCTTTGACCATAACTGGTAAGCGAGCCTTGTATGCCGCCATATAAAGTTCAACTTCATTGCTTTGAGACTGATAAAAAGGTTGTTGATTAATCAGATATTGGCTAATGTCATTCATGGCTAGTGTCTTTATAGTTGAAAAATAATTGAGGAAAACAAAGCCGGATAGACAGCATTTATTTTAATCAATGCTTTTTAGCTATCTCTAAACAATACTGAATGTATTGTTAGCTTGGTGTGATATTTTCCTTACCGAAACGAGGAGATATTATTAAGCGTGGCACTTATTTATGTATCCCGAATTTTTCACGCCAACTTGGGTAGAGCCTGTCTGCATCACCTGGGAAGGATTCAAATGCACGGGCAAATTCATGATGCTCTTTGGCAAACTCGATCGGATCTGCACCCGATTTCCAACATTCAAATGCTTGGCGTAATGATGTTGCACCGGCTGCTGGGCTATCGATATGTCCATAAGCACCACCACCCGAAGTATTGATAACATTACCGTGGCCTAAGTTATCAAAGAAACCAGGTAAACGAAGTGCATTCATACCCCCTGAAATGATCGGTGTTGTTGGTTTCATACCATACCAATCTTGGTGGTAATAAGGGCCATCAGCACTATCACGTTCGATCATATAAGCGATATTGCGATCATCAGCAGCGCCTTCCATTTTACCATAACCCATTGTGCCTACATGGATCCCTGAGGCACCTTGTAAACGTGACATCTTAGCTAATACAAAAGCGGTATAACCACGAACAGATGAGGGCGATGTAACAGCCCCATGACCTGCACGATGATAATGTAAGTATTGTTCAGGGTAGTTACGCCTAGCCGTTGTAATCATTCCGGGACCACCCACATAACCATCGACTAAGAGGGCAACTTTATTTGCATCAGGGCCAAAGGTTTCTAAGATATAGTCGGCACGAGCAAGCATTTCATAGTGATCATCAGCAGTGATGTTGGCAGAGAACAGTTTTGCTTCACCTGTTTCATCTTGTGCACGTTTCATTGCATCAGCCACTAAGGGAATGACTTTTTTCATTGGGCAGAAAACTTGATTACCTTGTGGTTCATCATTTTTGATAAAATCACCGCCTAACCAAAATTGATACGCTGCTTCAGCAAATGGTTCCGGGCGAAGGCCTAGTTTAGGTTTGATGATGGTGCCTGCAATATAACCACCATCTACTAGCGGGCGGCCTAACAGTCGCCACATATCTGTAATGTCTTTAGAGGGGCCATCAAACAGTTGCAACATAGCAGGAGGTACATAAAAATCTTGAATTTGTGCACACTTCACATCACCCATGCCTTGATTATTACCAACGACTAGGGTGAGAAACGAAACGATCATGGTACGTCCATCTATCACGTTTCGGTCAAATAATTCGTTGGGATAAGCAACTTTCATAACACCTTTGGCTTCATCAATTTCATATACCATGGCATCAACACTTTTGGTAAAGCCATCGGTTGTCGAAACTTCAACATTAGTACCGGTTGAGGACTCTGCAGCAAGATGAGCAGCGGTGGCTAAATAACCGTAACCCTCTGCCGGTGTCATATGGTAAACCACCAGCATATGTCCACCATTGGCGATAAGATCTTGTTCTTTTAGACTAAGATCAGCGTAGCGTGATGATTGATCCATTATAAGTACTTCCTATTTTATTCGAATTTAACAATCGATCTTTATTGGATTATTTTATAATTATTTATGCTCAGTGTAGGACATTTTCAACATAAATAAAACTCAGTTATTTTGATTTTAAGCATAAGATATGCTTATGATGCAGGTCTATGAACATTACTATTAGACAGCTGCAAATTTTCGAATCTGTTGCAAAACACTTAAGTTATACCCGTGCTGCAGAATTACTTTACCTCAGTCAGCCTGCCGTCTCCATGCAAATTAAGCAATTAGAATCTGAGCTTGAAATGCCTTTGTTTGAACGGATGGGCAAAACACTCTATCTCACTGATGCTGGTCATGAATTACTTCATTATGCCCTTAATATCTCGCAGCAGTTATGTGAATTGGATGATGTGATGACTGAAATGCGTGGCAGTCAGCGAGGTCGGTTAGCGATTGCCGTTGCATCAACAGCTAATTATTTTGCTTTGAAGTTATTGGGTGACTTTTATAAACGATTTACGGGCACAACGATAAGCCTTGATGTGACTAACCGAGCCAGTTTATTAAAACATTTAAATGATAATACGGTTGATATGGTCATTATGGGCAGGCCGCCTGTCGGAATGGACGTTGAAGCAACGCCATTTCTAGAAAATCCTTTGGTGGTTATCGCACCCAAAGATCATGCTTTAGCGGGTAAGAAAGCCATACCAGTGTCGGTCTTACAAAAAGAAACATTTATTATGCGAGAATCTGGATCTGGAACACGGATTGCGATGGAAGAATTTTTTGAGGAAAAGGGTTATAACATTAGCTCGGTAATGGAAATGAATAGCAATGAAACGATTAACCAAGCGGTTGAAGCAGGTTTGGGTTTAGGCATTGTATCTCAGCATACATTAGAGTCTGAGCTAGCTTTACAGCAATTAGTCATATTGGATGTTGAAGCATTTCCCATAATACGTCATTGGTATTTAGTGCATCGCCGCGGTAAACGGTTTACCGCATTATCGTTGGCTTTCAAGCGCTTAGTGATTGAAGATACAATGAAAATTTTAAAGCGCTAATTGTTGGTGGTGTTAACCATTTTACTGAGCCAAAACTAGCGATTAATCGAACTCTTGTAGGCCTTAATAAATAAAAGTGAAAGCCGGCTAATGTCAAAATCATTTCAGCATCAGGAACCTGATCCAAATAAGCTGCTCGTAAAAGCATTTCATCTTTAGCTAACATTGCCTTCGCCAAGCAGCTTATTCTAGCTCCTGCATTAGGATGAGTGGCATCCTTAGGATCAAAAATGGTGAGTGATACTTAGTGAACAGCTTGAATATTGTAAGTATGTTCAGCTAAGTGGCTAATGAAATTCGAAATATCGTCATTAGAGGTAAGAATATAAGGAGTAATTGAGCCAAAGGGGTAACCGGCTTCAACTCCTGATTGGGTTGATAATACGCCATAAGCTTGGTTTCTAATAAATTGACTAGGAATGAGCGCTGTCATGGCTCAGTTAACCAATTAATTTCAAAGGCTGTTGTTTTGCCAACCATGCAAAAACGTAACTGTTTTGGCATCGTTGATTGAGTTTGACTATGTGGAATTCGACCTGCCATTACTTCTGCATAACGTTGAGGATAGAGTGGTTTTTGTTTAGGTTGAGCATAACCACTGGGATAAATAGGCTGATTGTTTTGATATGCATATTTATCACTAGCACCCACAGTATGAAATATCTCATGGGCCATAACAACAGTATTTTGTGCATTTTGGTCTATCTTGCCATAAGCATGAATAACACCAATCAAGCCTTTTTTAAGTCCTAGTGAGTGAGCAAGTGCTTACTTAGCTAAACCTTGATGATAAAGTACATATAAGCGAATTCTATTCTTATTTGATTTATCGTCCGGCGTATTGTTGAAAGCCCAATAGCGAAGTTGCATGCTCCATAAAATGACTTTTGTAATTGCTGTGCGATCCGCAGGGGGAGCAGGAGGGTGATCGATGATTATTGAACCCAATGTGCTGATGATGGGTTGGTCAACGATAAGGCGATACTTTTTTGCTTGACGTATAAAAAAGGTATCAATATCTTGGAAATCTTTAATTGATAACTGCTCAATATACAGATCTGTTTGGGTAGTGCCATCGCCATTAATGGGGAAGATTGTAACTTCTATTGGCTGATACCATGACGTGGAATTTAAGTGTTGCTCTTGGGTATAAATAACCGCTGAAGCTAATAATGCCAATAGAACAAAAATACGAATGTTTTTAAAGCTAATTACTTTCATCAACAATAGATTATCATCAACTAAGTGCTAAATCATAAATTAGAGACAATAAAAAAGGCCGGTAGAATAATTCTAACCGACCTTTTCTAATTTACTTTAGGACGTACTAGCCAGGAATAACATTCTCAGCTTGTGGACCTTTAGCGCCTTGAGTAACTTCCATCGTTACTGCTTGGCCTTCTTTCAATGATTTAAAACCATCTGATTGAATTGCGCTGTGATGTACGAATACATCTGGACCACTTGCTTGCTCAATAAAGCCAAAACCTTTAGCATCGTTGAACCACTTAACTGTACCTGTAACTTGATCTGCCATAACTACCTCGATATTTTTCTTAATTCTTGCTTACTAATTTCTTAGAAGCTAACTTGTAACTCCTAAAAGAAGCTACGAGCATTATACGCTTTAAAAACAAATCAACCTGATAACGTTCTAAATAAACAACTTACTTTTGTATAGTTAAAAAAATTTAGTGGTTTAAATGGTCAGTGTTTATGCTGTTAAGCCTCATTAATAAAGGATCTAGAAGCAGCGCCAGCTTAACTTTTTTAATGTCGAGTATATTATTGATATTTTTATTGTTGAAGCGTAAATTAATATTTCTGCGCAAATAAGCGTGTTTTGACTATTCTGCGACAAATTCTTTAGGCAAACTCGAACCTTCACCAAAGAAAAATTTCTCTAACTCTTCTTTTAAAAACGATTGAGATTTTGGATCAGCTAGTGAAAGACGATATTCATTAATCAAGATGGTTTGCTGAGCTAACCACTGTTGCCAGCCTTCTTTAGATACGGATTCGTAAATCCGCTTACCTAGATCGCCAGGATAAGGTGGAAAATCTAAACCTTCTGATTCTTTTTTGAGTTTTACGCAATGAACTGTATGTGCCATGAGGAACCTCTTTTACTGTAATGAATCTATAAGTGATTTAACGGGTGCTGGTAAACCAAGTTGTAGAGCTTCGCTTATTTTATACCAAGCCAACTTTTTATTCTCAGCGATATTGTTATTATTTAGTTTACAACTAATTAAGTGTGGATAAATTTCAAGTTTAAAATGACTAAAAACATGTTTGATAGGAGCTAAGGATTGTATATTAGTAACATCGATATTCATCTGGCGATTGCATGCGCCAGCAACGTCATCCATATTATCTAACTCTGGAAAACTCCATAAGCCACCCCATATTCCCAAAGATGGACGCTGTTCCAGCAATAATTCACCATTAGCCGCTTGTGCAACTAACCAATGTGACTGACGTGTCGGCACCGCTTTTTTTGGTTTTGAAGTTGGATATAGCGTTGGGTTACCTTCTAACAAGGCTTGGCAGTCAGCACTAAGTGGACATATTGTGCAGTTAGGTTTGCTGCGAGTGCATAGGGTTGCGCCTAAATCCATTTGAGCTTGGATATAGTTGGCTATTCTATTTTTGGGCAAGTGCCGTTCAGCGATTAACCAAAGCTTATCTTCTATTTTTTTGTTTCCAGTCCAGCCCTCTATTGCGGCATGTCTTGCTAATACGCGCTTAACGTTACCATCGAGGATAGGAAAACGTTGATGATGTGCTAAAGCCATTATTGCCCCAGCCGTTGAACGTCCAATCCCTGGCAGTGCGATCAATTCATCTAATGTTTTAGGCATTTGGCCCTGATGCGCTTCGAGCATAATAGTAGCGGCTTTATGCAGGTTTCTTGCTCTGGCGTAATAACCTAAACCCGTCCATAGAGCTAGTACATCATCCACTGGAGCATGAGCAAGTGTTGTTATATCAGTAAAACGTTGCGTGAATTTTTGATAATAGGGGATAACGGTACTGACTTGAGTTTGTTGGAGCATTATTTCTGACAGCCACACATGATAAGGTGAAGCTTGTTGCTGCCATGGAAGATCTTTACGGCCATGTAGATCGTACCATTCCAGTAAACGATCACTAAATTGCGGGCTAGTCATAACAAATTATCAATTGATTAAAGCCTGATAGTATAATGATTAGAACCGATGATAAGTTAGAAATAAAAACACGCCATCAGCATAATAGCTGACGACGTGTTGACAATATTTCAGTTTAGAAGAAACCTTTTAACTTGTTAGAAACCGCGTCTTTTAATTTATCTTCTGGTGTTGCTGCCGGAGCAGGTTCAGCCGCTGGATCTGTTTCTGTTTCTGTCTCTTTTGGAGTCAGTACACCGCCTAATAGCCCGCCTAGGTCTCCGCCTAATTTATCTTTTAGTTTATCTGCTACTTTAGCTTTCACTTCTGCCGTTGCTTTGTTTTTAAGCATGCTTGCTAAATCTACTGTTGGTTTAGGTTGACTAAAGGTACCGGTAATTTTAACAGGAATAGTTAGCCCTTTTAGATCGGCTAATGCTTTACCGCCTTGGCCCGATGATGTTTCGACTACAGATACCTTAAGCCCATAATCGATACCTTCTTTAGGTAAGTCGATTTTACCTGCACCTTTAATACGTAACAGAGGTGACATCGCGAGTAAGTCTTGATTGCTGATGATGCCATTTTTCGCGGTGAATGAACCACTTAGATTAGAAAAATCAGTTTGCACTGGTGTGTTTGATGGAATGAATTTTTCACCTTTGAGTGCTGCTTTGGCTTTACGAATACTTTCAGCAACATTAATACCTTTGACGGCACCGTCAGTAAAAGAAAAATTACCATTTCCTGATAAAGTTTGTTTGATTTGAGCCACTGTTGCTCCGTTACCTGTTAATTTCACCTTGGCATTGGCAATACCAGATAGTTTGTCATCAGCAGTTAAATCTTTAAGTAATGGACCTACTTGAACACCTTTTAGAGTTTCATTAAGACTGACTTTCAGTGTTTTACCTCTGGCATCAAGGTTTACATTACCTTGGTATTGGCCATCATACATATTGGCACTCATCGGACTTAATTTCACCAGACCTTTTGCTGCATTAATCTCAAGGTGAATATTGTCACTATGAGTATTACTTATTTTTAGCTTGCCAATATCCAATATACCTTTGGCATTGATTTGACGTAAGGCTTCTAATGGCAATTGGTCAGCAACGGCTGAACTTTCAGCAGCCTTTGGAGTTGTTGATGTTGTCGAGCTTGTTTTGTCTGTTTTGCTGGCAGGTGCCATATAACGATCGGCATCAATTTCATCTAATTTTAATTTGAAGTCGAAAGTGGGGTTTGCGAAGTTATTAATCGCTAAGCGACCTGACAATTTACTTTGATCTAATGTCACATTAAGCTGTTTAGCATTGATATGTTTAGCTGAGCCATCTAACTCAGTGCTAATCTGAATAAGCTCTAAGGTGCTGTCATCAGCCATTACAGGTAATTCAATATTAAGACGTTTAGTGAGTTGTCTTAAATTGAAAGGTTTAATCATTACGCTGCCAGCAAAAGCAGGATTATCTGACATTAACTTGCTTGCTTTAATATCGGCATTGATTAATAAGTCATATCCTTCGATAACTAAGGCCGACAATGTCATTGTCTGCTGTTTCATATCGGCTGAAACATCGGTGGTTAGATTGAACATAGCCTTACCTGCAGGTAAGCTTGGATCAATCACTTCTGCCGTTAATACTAAACCTTTAATAATGGTTTGTTGAGTGGCCAAATTTGATGAAATTTGAGCTGATAATTTAGCGTCGATTGATTGCTCATCTTTGTCAGCTTGAGCTGACAAAGATAAATCATCAATGGTGATTAGTTGTTTAAGCATATCGGCATTAATATCACCACTGAGTGATAAATTAGTTTGTGAAAAGGGTAGATCTTTGCCAGATGCCTGAGTGTTTAGCGTTAAATTGCTCAAAGTGTAGCGCTGGTTTTCCATATCCACCATAACTTTAGAGTCTAATTTGATATGCGCTTTAGCTTGAGGCTTAATACTGGCTAAGTCGAATTCCATATCTAATGAAGTGGCTTTACCTGGAACAAGTGGATCGGTATTAAGATTGAAGTTTTGTAACTGGTAATTTTCTGCCGTTGAAGCATCTGACCACAAAATATTGGCGTTAGTTAATTTTACGCCTGCGATACTAATGGCCGCTAGTGCTGGTCCATCATCAGCTGAAGCATCAGACTGTTTAGATTCTGTTGTATTATCGATATTCGCCTTATCGCTGTTGGCCACCAAATCATCCCAGTTAGTTGTTCCAGCTTTGCTTTTTTCAAGATTCAACACTAGTCCGTCTAAAATGATGGTATCCATTTCAAGTTGTTTTTTCAGCAAAGGCATTAATTTGATACGAATTTCTGCGGCCTCCACTTTAGCAAATGAATCGGCTTTAAAACCAGCAGCATTACTTAATGATAATGGCCCAAGTTCAAGAGCAATCCATGGGAAAACAGATAATTTAATATCACCCTCTAGGGTCAGTTTACGTCCCGTTGATTTTTCTACTTGAGTTGATATTTCTTGTTTGTAGTCATTAGGATCTACAAAAATGCCAAGGGCAATAAGGCCTGCGATTACAATAACAATGATAAAAATGATAAGTCTAAATAGTGAGCGCATATTACTTTCCTTGAAGGTGTTTAATTAGGTCATCTGCATGAGTCGCGTTGGATCTCTGACCTTGCTTTGTCCTGACTAAAACGCTGTGTGTCTTTCTTAAAATAGGTTAATCAATGCATTGACTGATAATGACATCATTATAATATGAACTGGCCTGGAATTTAAAGCTAAACCAACTTTAAGACTTTTGCTGCAGCGAACAGTTTAAGTTGATATTTATTGCTTCCATTTATCACTGCCGTTAATTTTGTAAATGTTAGCGTAGCTGCCTTTGTCTATACATCAACATGATCTTAGGCTTGTTTTAGTATTGTTCTATCGGGACTTTAAGCCTCTTCTATCTGATAGTCTTCATTGCTTATCCGTACTGTTTTAATGGTGTTATCCGTTGTTTGAACAACTTCAATCACATAGTTTTCTATTCTTAAACTGACGCCAGGTTCTGGAATAGTTTCTAGAAGCTCTAAAATCAAGCCATTGATGGTTTTAGGTCCATCAGTAGGCAGATGCCATTGGTTATTTCGGTTGATATCTCGAATATTAGCAGACCCATTAATAAGGTAACTGCCATCATCTTGAGGATGAATATCCTTATCTTCATCAATAGAGTCCGCGGTAAATTCGCCCACAATTTCACGGAATATATCTTCTAAGGTAATTAAACCTAAGATATCGCCGTATTCATCAACAACTAGTCCTGTTCTCCTACGGTGTTTTTGAAATTGAATCAGTTGAGTATTGAGTGCCGTGTCTTCAGGCACAAAATAAATCTGTTTGATAATGCCATTTAGACTTTCTTTAGTCAGATTACCTTGGGCTAATAGATGTAATGCTTTTCGAACATGCATAATGCCAATCACATTATCCATACTGTCTTCGTAGACAGGTAAACGGGTATTACTACAATGAGATAGTTGTTTGATTATGTCAGTAAGCGGGCCATTAATATCGATGCCTTCTATTTCATTTCGTGGAACCATCACGTCGTTTACGGTTACTTTTTCTAAATCAAGAATACTCACTAACATTTTTTTATGACGTTTAGGAATGATACTACCTGCTTCCATTAAGGCCATGCGTAATTCTTCGGCATTAATTGCGGCGGCAGAAGAGTCCTCGGGTGAGACACCAAAAAAAGCGAGTAAGCGGTTAGTAATGAGATTAGTAAACCAAACCAATGGAAACAGCAAAAACAGCATTGGTTTTAAAATAATACTAGCGGGAAAGGCCACTCTTTCTGGGTGTAAAGCAGCTAATGTTTTAGGGGTAACTTCGGCGAATAGTAAGACTACCAGTGTCAGCGTAAAGGTAGCAATGACAAGGCCATTTTCACCATAGAGTTTGACTCCAATCACGGTGGCAATGGCAGAAGCAAAGATATTAACAAAGTTATTACCAAGTAAAATCAAGCCAATCAATCTATCTGGACGTGCTAATAGCTGACTTGCTCTTATCGCACCAGCATGACCTTCATGTTCAAGATGGCGCAGACGAAAGCGATTGAGCGACATCAATGCTGTTTCTGCGCTAGAGAAAAAGGCAGAAAAACAAAGTAAAATAAAGAGCAATGTAAAGAGCAAAGTGAGTGACGTTGTATCAGCCATGAGTAATTAAAAATTCCAGAACAAATTTGCTGCCAAAATAGGCGAATAATAAAAATATAAAACCAATTAAAGTCCATTTAATAGCTGTCTTGCCTCGCCAGCCATAACGAAACCGTCCCCATAACAAGATTGCAAATACACACCAAGCAAAAAGAGACAACACTGTTTTATGGATAAGGTGTTGGGCAAAGATATCTGCTATAAACAAAAATCCTGGGATTAGGCCTAAAGTCAGCAATATAAACCCGGCTGATATAAGCTGAAACAAGGTCTTTTCCATAGACTGTAATGGCGGTAACTTTCTAATCAGACCGGCAATATGACGTTGGCGTAATTGCTGCTCTTGGATAGCTAAAACAATGGCTTGCAAGGCGGCTAAAGTAAATAAACTATAGGCCGCCAATGACAACAGAATATGCCACTCCAAAGAAGGATCAGCTAAGATAGTTGTTTGCTGACTGGTAACCGATGTCTTGAGGATAAGACTGAAGGCCACCAGTGGATAAATAATAATCCCCGGATGAGCGTATTCTTGTTTAGCACCAATAATCAGCGCGACAAGAGCCATTAACCACGCTGCCAGTGATAAGGTACTGAAAAGAGCAAGATCCCATCCACTAGCCATGCTTAAAAAAATGTCTGCTCCATGGAAAATGAGCGCTAATACAATGATAATACCGATAGGGAATGATGTTGAAACTGACTGATTGCGTTGGACAAAATCACGGATCAATATAACACTGCAACCAAGATAAAGTAGGAAGGCTAAAGAATTAGCAACGGTCATATTAGTTCATTCCCTAAGTACGATAAATAATGTAGTCATAGTATAGATAATACGCGATGTATTCATTATCAGTTATAATTCTAACTCTTAAAAATTTATATTTTCGGCATATTTTGGCTGAGGTACTCAAGGTGAATCATGTTTGATAGTTTGCAGGAAAGATTAGGCGGTACCTTACAAAAGCTTCGCGGCCAAGGTCGAATTACCGAAGATAACGTAAAAGACACCCTTCGCGAAGTGAGAATGGCTTTGCTTGAGGCTGATGTTGCCTTGCCTGTTGTACGTGACTTTATTGAACGTGTAAAAGCAGGTGCAATGGGCCAAGACGTCCTTCGCAGTTTAACGCCAGGTCAAGCATTAATCAAAGTCGTTAATGATGAGTTAGTGAAAGTGATGGGGGAAGCGAACGAATCGCTCAACCTCAATTCACAGCCACCTGCCGTTATTTTAATGGCAGGTTTACAAGGTGCGGGTAAAACCACCAGTGTTGCTAAACTAGCGCGCTGGTTAAAAGAACGTGAGAAAAAATCGGTGATGGTGGCTAGTGCCGATGTTTATCGTCCTGCGGCGATTGAGCAGTTAAAAACACTGGCTAAAGAAGTAGATGCACAGTTTTTTCCAAGTCAAGGTGATCAAGATCCGGTTGAGATAGCGAAAGCGGCGGTAGCACACGCCAAGTTACAGTTTGTTGATGTCGTGATTATTGATACTGCCGGTCGTTTACATGTTGATGATGACATGATGAACGAAATCAAACAGATCCATGCCGCAATTAACCCGATCGAAACTTTGTTTACAGTCGATAGTATGACTGGGCAAGATGCGGCCAATACGGCCAAGGCATTTAATAACGCCTTGCCTTTAACGGGTGTGATCTTGACTAAAACGGATGGTGATGCGCGAGGTGGTGCCGCCTTATCAATTCGACATATCACCGGTAAGCCAATTAAGTTTATGGGTGGGGGTGAAAAAACGTCTGCATTAGAACCTTTTCATCCTGATCGTGTTGTTTCGCGAATATTGGGCATGGGTGATGTTTTGTCGCTGGTCGAAGATGTTCAGCGAAAAATGGATAAAGGGGCTGCCGAACAATTAGCGAATAAACTTAAAAAAGGTAAGGGGTTTGATCTCGAAGATTTTAGAGACCAACTTAGACAGATGGGAAAAATGGGCGGAATTGGCTCTATGCTAGATAAAATGCCCGGAATGTCGAATATACCGAATGCGGCTAAACAGCAAGTAAATGATAAAGAATTGAATAAATTAGAAGCCATTATTAATTCAATGACCAAAAAAGAACGTCAGCGACCAGAAATTATTAAAGGTTCGCGCAAAAAGCGTATCGCCTTTGGATCAGGAACACAGATCCAAGATGTGAATCGTTTATTAAAACAATTCGCACAAATGCAAAAAATGATGAAAAAAATGTCGCAAAAAGGGGGCATGGCTAAGATGATGCGAGGTTTAGGCGGCAAGTTACCGATGGGTGGCGGCATGCCATTTTAAAGATAAAGGCAAGTTAGGCTTTTCAATTACTTAATATATGCGTAAAATGCATCTGTTTTTCGATCCAGTTTTCCAACAGGCACAAATCAATGGTAAAAATTAGAATGTCACGTAGCGGCGCAAAAAAGCGTCCTTATTACACTGTCGTCGTAGCAGACTCACGCAACAAACGTGATGGACGTTGCATCGAGCGTATAGGTTTCTTTAACCCACGCGCTCAAGGCCAAGAAGAAACTTTACGTTTAGATCTAGATCGTATTACGCACTGGGTTTCTCAAGGCGCACAAATTTCAGAACGTGTAACTAAATTAATCGCTCAAGCAAAAGCAGCTTAATAAGATTTCAGATATGAATACTCCGGTGGAATATCTCCCGGTAGGCAAGATTTCTGGTGCTTATGGGATCAAGGGATGGGTTAAAATATATTCATTCACTGATCCTAGAAAGAACATATTAAGTTATTCACCCCTTTACATTTCACGAAAAGGTGAATGGGTAGAGGTGAAGGTTATTGAAGGCCGCTTGCAAGGCAAGGGTGTAGTAATGAGCTTGGATGGGGTCACTGACCGCGATCAAGTATTACCACTGGTCGGTGTAGAGCTTGCTATTAGCAAAACACAGATCAAGCCAGCAGGAGAAGACGAATATTATTGGTCTGATTTAATTGGCATGACGGTTATAAATTTACAAGATGAACAACTTGGACAAGTGGATAGTTTGCTTGAAAATGGCGCACATGATGTGCTAGTGGTTGTTAACAAAGATAAAACTGAACGACTGATTCCTTTTGTATTGGATGACATTGTTGAGCTAGTTGATTTGAATAATAAGATTATTCGAGTTGATTGGGAATCGGATTATTGAGGTGACTGCCATCATGCAAATAGGCGTGGTGTCTTTATTTCCTCAAATGTTTGATGCAATAACGCAATATGGTGTGACTGGCCGAGCTGTTCAGCAAGGTAAGTTAGATATTGATTATTGGGATCCGCGTGATTTTACGTCGGATAAACATCGAACAGTAGATGACCGACCTTATGGTGGCGGCCCTGGAATGGTAATGAAAGTTGAACCATTACAACAGGCCATTCATGCGGCTAAAAAGAGTTTAGGTCAGCAAACTAAAGTGGCTTATTTGTCACCTCAGGGTCGCAAATTAGACCAGCAAGGTTTGCAAGAATTGGCAACAAGAGAGGCAATGATTTTTGTTGCAGGACGTTATGAAGGTGTTGATGAACGTCTAATAGAACAAGAGATTGATGAGGAATGGTCGATAGGTGACTATGTTCTTAGTGGTGGTGAACTTGCAGCGATGGTCATAATTGATGGCGTGGCAAGGTTATTACCCGGCGTTTTGGGTGATGAGGAGTCGGCGCAACAAGACTCATTTATGGCTGGTTTACTAGACCATCCACATTACACAAGACCAGAACGGTTATCTAGTCAGAAGGTACCGAAGGTACTTTTGGGTGGCGATCATGAGGCAATACGAAAGTGGCGCCTTAAACAGTCTTTAGGAAGAACGTGGTTAAGGCGGCCTGAGTTGTTAGCAATGGAAACATTAACTGACGAACAGAATGCATTATTAGAACAATTTATTGCCGATTTTAGGCATGAAGAGAAGTAGGAATTAGGGGTAGAAAGATGAGTAATATTATTGAACAGCTAAACGCTGAACAAATGAGACAGGACATTCCTGCCTTTTCTTCAGGTGATACTGTTGTTGTAAAAGTAAAAATTAAAGAAGGCGACCGTGAACGTGAACAAGCGTTTGAAGGTGTTGTAATTGCTAAGCGTAACCGTGGTTTACATTCAGCATTCACAGTACGTAAAATTTCAAATGGTGTTGGTGTTGAACGTGTTTTCCAAACACATAGCCTAGCAGTGGCAAGTCTAGAAGTTAAACGTCGTGGTGATGTTCGCCGCGCTAAACTTTATTACTTGCGTAACTTAACAGGTAAAGCAGCACGTATTAAAGAAAAATTGGGTTAATACCTGTTTTGTAGAATCAAGTGTTGATTCTGCATGCTTAAAAAAAGGCGCGACTGTTTTCAGTTGCGCTTTTTTTGTTGCTATGACAAGGCCAATCACTAAAATAATATTGATGACACAGGTGGGTCGTGTCTCAGTGCAAGCAACGGAGACGGAGCTACTGGCTATCAAACTCTTAGTGAGTCATGGTGATACAGATAATGAGTTAATAAGCTCTGCTGTGGCAGACAAGGCCATTAATCAGCTTAAGTCCTACTTCATTGACGCTCATCATAAATGGTCCCTGCCACTGGCTGAACAAGGCACTAGTTTTCAGCAAAAGGTATGGCAATGTTTATCGATGATTACCGCCGGTGAAACCCGCACGTATTCCCAAATAGCCGATCAACTTGGCTCTTCAGCACGTGCGGTTGCTAATGCATGTAAAGCCAATCCTTACGCTATTGTTATACCCTGTCATCGTGTAGTATCTAAATCTGGTCTTGGTGGCTATTATGGAAAAACTGATGGCAAAGAAATTGAAGTGAAACGGTGGTTATTAGATCATGAAGCCAGATAATCAAGTTAATACCAGCGACCATCACCTACAAACCTTTTTAGATTCATTATGGTTAGAATCAGGCTTGAGTCCTAATACTGTTAGCGCTTATCAACGTGATCTTGTCGCGTTTTCTGCTTGGTTAAGCCCGTTTGATATAGATTTAGTAGCCGCTAGTCGTCAGGATATTTTGCGTTATCAAAGTGTGCGTCTGCGCGAAGGCCGCAAAGTACGCAGTGAAGCTAGATTATTATCAAGCTTGCGTCGTTATTACCGTTATTTATGCCGTGAAGATATTCGTGATTCAGATCCTACCATGCAGATCGAATCACCCCGATTAGGTCGGAGCTTACCAACAACTATCACCGAAGATGAAGTTGAAGATTTATTAGGCCAACCTAATGTTAACGTCGCTCTTGGTTTACGCGACCGCACAATGTTAGAAGTGTTGTATGCCACAGGTTTAAGGGTGTCAGAGTTAGTGGGTTTAAGCCTTGGACAACTTAATATGAGGCAGGGTCTTATTCGTTGCATTGGCAAAGGCAATAAAGAAAGATTGGTGCCACTGGGTGAGATTTCTTTAGATTATCTCCAGCAGTATTTAGTAGAAAGTAGGCCGCAATTATTGAAAGGGACTTTAAGTGAGGATTTGTTTCCTACCCATCGCGGTAAAGCAATGTCACGCCAGGCTTTTTGGTATCTAATCAAACGTTATGCAAAATTAGCAGCCATAGAAAAAGACTTGTCACCTCATACCTTACGACATGCCTTTGCCACTCATTTATTGAATCACGGTGCTGATCTACGGGTAGTGCAATTATTGCTTGGCCATTCTGATTTATCAACGACACAAATCTATACCCATGTTGCCAAAGAACGATTGAAAATCATACATACACAGCATCATCCACGTGCTTAAGGTTTCTATCTCAATCCGCTGTGGAATGATAAACTGTATAGTTACTGAATTATAGGAGATAAAAATGCCCTCATTTGATGTTGTTTCTGAAGTCGATAAACACGAGTTAACCAATGCAGTCGATCAGTCTAACCGAGACATAGCGAACCGGTTTGACTTTAGAGGAACTGATGCGCGTGTTGAACAGTCTGATAAAACACTGACATTACATGCTGACAGTGACTTTCAATTGGAACAAGTCTTAGACATTTTAAGAATGAAACTCATTAAGCGTGGCATTGAAATTAACTGCCTTGAAGTTAAGGATTCAGTAGGTAATGGCAAAATGCGTAAACAGGATGTGCTTGTGCGTGAAGGACTTGATAAAGATCAATGTCGGATCACAGCCAAGATCATCAAAGAAAGCAAGATTAAGGTGCAAGCCGCTATCCAAGGCGAAAGTGTTCGTGTAACAGGTAAAAAGCGTGATGAATTGCAGCAAGTGATGGCCTTATTACGTGGCAATGAAGCGATAGATATGCCACTACAATTTAATAACTTTAGAGATTAGGAAATTCAATGTTGAAACAATTTTATTTATGGATAGCAATGTTGGCTTGGCTCGGACTTGCACAGGCAAGTGAACTGACAGATATGAAAACAAAACTAGAAACACAGATGCCAGGAGTTACTATTGAAAGTATTCAAGCATTAGATAATACCGGTTTGTATGAAGCGATTATTAGTGGTGAAATCATTTATTTTACGAAAGATCTCCGTTATGTTTTTCAAGGTGATGTGATTGCTTTAGAAACGCGTGAAAATGTTACTGAGCTCAAACGAGTTGATTTAAGAAAACAAGCGCTGGCCACTATTGAAGAAGCCGACTTAATTATTTATGAGCCGACAACTACCAAACATACCTTAACGGTTTTTACAGATATTGATTGTGGCTACTGCCGTAAATTACATCAACAAATGGCTGATTATAATGCCTTAGGTATTCGTATTCGTTATATGGCGTTTCCACGAGCAGGATTAGAATCAGAGTCTTTTGATAAAGCGGCTGATGTCTGGTGTGCGAAAGATCGCAAACAGGCGATGACAGATGCAAAAAATGGCAAAGATGTAGACGCTGAGAAATGCCAATCACCCATCAAAGCACACTATGAATTAGGAAGACGTTTAGGTGTGACCGGTACGCCCGCTTTATTCTTAGAAAGTGGCGAGATGTTACCGGGTTATGTACCACCAACACGCCTGAAACAAATTCTTGATGAACGTACTTTAGCTGATTCTTAATAGCGAATCAGCTGCACTAATGCGATGATCAGACAATTCAAATTGTCGATCGTCGCACTTTAAAACACTTGCTTTGCCTTGCCAATCGCCTAATACAATACGATAAGCGGGCTTGTTCTCGATTTTAAGTCTATGAATGGCTGGTCGGTGAGTATGGCCATGAATCAAGTGCTGCACTTGGTATTGCTGCATTATTCGACTAACTTCAGTTTCATTGACATCCATAATCTGGAATGATTTGGATTTTTTCTGATCGTGACTTTTTTGTTTTATCTTGTCAGAAATACCTTGGCGATAACGAACAGGTAAATGTAAAAAACACCATTGTAAATATTTATTTCGCGTCTTACGGCGATAACGTTGGTAACTCACATCATCAATACACAAACTATCACCATGCATTAGCAATGTTTTGATGCCATAGAGATCAATAATGGTGGGATCTGAAAGTAGCTGACAACCACAGCGCTTTGCAAACTGTTGACCCATCATAAAATCACGATTACCCACCATCAAGTAGGTATTGATGCCTGCTTGATGGAGTTTTTGTAACTGTAATATCAGTGGTTCAAACTCAGTAGCCACAATGTCGTCACCCAGCCAGGTATTGAATATATCGCCCAAAAGGTAGAGCGACTCTATGCCTTTAGTTTGGGTGGCTAGGAAATCAACGGTGAGTTGAATCAGTGATTCATTGTCTGGACTGAGATGAAGATCAGATATAAAAAGTGTGGTCATGGTAGTTAAAAATCAATCCTCTCATGAGTGGGAGGATTGATTTTATCTGGTAAAACTATTCTACAACGCTGGCTTTGTTGATCATAACCACGTCATCTGGCACATCGCCATGACCATTCTTATTACCAGTACTGACCGTTCGGATAACATCAACAACATCCATACCTTCAATGACTTGAGCAAAAACAGCATAACCCCAAGCTGGGCCGCTTTCTCCGCGAAAATCTAAAAAGTTATTATCAACAGTATTAATGAAAAACTGTGCAGTAGCAGAATGAGGATCGCCAGTACGTGCCATTGCAAGTGAGCCACGGACATTACTTAGCCCATTATTGGCTTCATTTTTGATGGCATCATTAGGTTCTTTTTGAACAAAATCTTCAGTAAACCCACCACCTTGAACCATGAAGTCCTTAATGACGCGGTGAAAAATCGTGCCATCGTAGAAGCCTTCATTCACATAGGTCAGAAAGTTAGCCACAGTGTTGGGTGCTTTTTCAGTATTAAGTTCAATGACGATATCGCCGTGATTTGTTTCTAATTTAACGTGTGGCAATGTATTGCCTCCTTCTGCATGAGTAGATAATGAAATTACTGATAATATTATGAAGGGTGCCAAATAGCGGAAAAATATTTTCATAAGTGTTTTGTCCAATAATTAACAATAAAAGCCACATGATAATAGAAATAACAACTGAAGTAGAGTGCTTTATCTACTTTTCATTACTAACTTACCGTAAAATGTCCGATAAGTTTTTGATAAAGAGCATCAGATGTTACATATTCATAATAGCCTAAGCAAACAAAAAGACCTTTTTACGCCGATCGAAGCTGGTAAAGTCAGCCTCTATGTTTGTGGTATGACCGTTTACGATTTATGTCATGTAGGCCACGCCCGAGTGATGGTGGTATTTGATGTTGTTACCCGTTATTTACGTGCTAGCGGCTACGAAGTGACTTATATTCGTAATATCACCGATATCGATGACAAAATTATTGCGCGAGCCAATGAGAATGGTGAAACCATACAGGCATTAACTGAGCGTTTTATCGCTGAAATGCATCAAGATGCGAATGCCTTAGGTGTTATCAGACCCACACTTGAACCCAAAGCAACCGAATCTATGGCTGAAATGATCGCCATGATTGAAACCTTGATTGCCAAGGGTTTCGCTTATGCTGCTGATAATGGCGATGTCTATTACGATGTCAGTGAGTTTGATGGTTATGGCAAATTATCGGGCCGCAATATTGAAGAGCTTCGTTCCGGTGAACGTGTTGCCGTTAATGACGCAAAAAATGATCCGCTAGATTTTGTGCTGTGGAAAGCCGCAAAAGCCGATGAGCCTGCTTGGCCATCACCTTGGGGCCGTGGTCGTCCTGGTTGGCATATAGAGTGTTCTGCTATGTCTGCAACTACCTTGGGTGAACATTTTGATATTCATGGTGGTGGACAAGATCTTCAATTTCCTCATCATGAAAATGAAATTGCGCAATCGGAAGCTGCCCATGGCTGCCAATCGGTCAATTATTGGATGCATAATGGTTTTGTACGAATTGATGACGAAAAAATGTCGAAATCGCTAGGCAATTTTTTCACTGTACGCGAAGTATTAGCACGATATTCGCCAGAAATAGTGCGATATTTTATTTTAAGCAGTCATTATCGTAGCCCACTTAATTATTCTGATGAGTCTTTAGAACAAGCAAAGTCTGCATTAACGCGTTATTACACCAGTTTACGTGATGTTGAAGCTCAAGCTGATGTAGTGTGGCAAGATGATCAAGAGTTTGGCACTCGTTTTGGTGCTGCCATGGATGATGACTTTAATTCTGCCTTAGCCTTATCTGTTATGGCAGATCTACGTCAGGCTTTGAATAAAGTATTGGATGATGCCATTAGAACCTCTTATCTGGCAGGTTTATTACAGTCTTGTGGTCAAGTACTAGGTTTATTCCAACAATCAGCGGAGGCCTTTTTACTAGGTGATTCTGGCAATGATGATGTTGCCGCTAAAGTTGAGACATTAATCGAAGCACGAAATACCGCTAGGGCGGACAAAAATTGGTCAAAAGCCGATCACGTTCGGGATGAACTGGCTGCAATGGGAATTGTATTAGAAGATACTGCCGGCAAAACAACGTGGCGCAGAACTTAAGCTTGGATGAATCAAATTGTTAGATATAATAGCGCCCTTACACCGCTCTGAAAGGGCGTAATCGATTAGTCTTTATGCAACTCTTCAGCTGCAAATAGCGTGTTTTCCATTAAAGTGGCTACTGTCATTGGTCCAACACCACCGGGTACCGGTGTGATCCAAGCGGCTTTTTGTTTAGCGATATTAAATTCCACATCGCCAGTCAAAGAACCATCCTCAAGTCGATTAATACCGACATCGATGACGATAGCCCCTTGTTTTATCCACTCACCAGGAATAAAGTTCGGTTTGCCAACAGCCACCACAAGCAAATCAGCTCTGCGCACGTGAAACTCTATATCTTTTGTCCAACGATGGCATACGGTGGTTGTACAGCCAGCTAGAAGTAATTCCAAGGCCATAGGTCGGCCCACAATATTGGATGCACCGACAACAACAGCTTCTAAGCCATGTAAATCAATGCCTGTCTTATCTAGGAGTGTGATTATCCCTTTTGGAGTGCAAGGTCGTAGCTGAGGATTGCGCTGAGCAAGTCTGCCGACATTATAAGGGTGAAATCCATCAACATCTTTATGCGCAGCGATGCGCTCAATTACAGCCTCTGTATTGATATGCGAAGGTAATGGTAACTGCACCAAAATACCATCAATTTCTATATCAGCATTAAGCTCGTCAATTAGGGTTAACAAAGCATCTTCGGTAGTGTCTATTGCTAAATCATGTGAGTCCGATCTAAATCCAATTTCTTCACAACTACGTCGCTTGCTACCCACGTAGACGCGTGAGGCAGGATCACTACCAACCAAGACTACGGCTAAGCCTGGACGTCGCTTTCCTGAAGCTAAACGTATATCATTTTCTTTTTTCAGGTTTTGTTTAAGCGCTATTGAAATGGCTTTTCCGTCTAAAATCTGAGCGGTCATTAAATAATATCCAGACAATCAAAAAGACGCTATAGTCTCATGTTGTGTAATTAACGGCAAAAAAAACAAAAAGTGATTGACTCAGTAAACACTTGAGCGTATTATTCCGCCTTCTTCGAGGACATCTGCTCTTCGGAATGTCGGGGTATAGCGCAGCCTGGTAGCGCATCTGGTTTGGGACCAGAGGGTCGGGAGTTCGAATCTCTCTACCCCGACCAATTCAAAAGCTTATCAACATCCTCAGTATATAGAATGAAAACTCACTATGCGCCCGTAGCTCATCCGGATAGAGCATCGGCCTTCTAAGCCGAGGGTAACAGGTTCGAGTCCTGTCGGGCGCACCATTACTAGATTATAAATTAAGCCGTTACAATCTTGAGCTTATCGGATTGTGCACTTTTTAATTATCACACTAATCCTAGTTAAATCAATAATTTATATCGACACCCCTGACCTTTAAGAAGCTAATTTATCACGAGTTGAATTTAAAAACACCCCTGAGATACCCTATTGATGAAGGTTTACAGCATAGATTACTCACGTTTGCGCAAAATACGAGTTGAAAAGGGGGGGGACATGACTGTTTCAACATTACCTTCAAGAAAATATCGTGCTCAAATTCGCCATCATGGTAAAAGTTATTCCAAGATGTTTACACCTTAAAAAAAGGCAGATCTTTGGTTTCGCGAAACAATGATGAATTGATCTGCTCTGTCATGACCTTGGGTGATGAGATCAATAAACACCTGAAATTGAATGCGATCCATAAACAAAAGTCGCTCGCAAGAAACCTTATGTTTTAATTGTCTATTTAGTGATCATGTTGCGTTTTGCGATAAAGAACTGAATGAGCTTATACAAAAAGACATGACTGATTATCGTGCTCCTCGATTACAGTCTGACTGCGCTAACTCCTTTAGATTAGAGTTGGGCATTATTTCCAGCATACTCAACGAAGCTAAAAAAGAATGGCATGTGTCTAATATTGAAAACGTCGCGCTGAACATTAAACGACCAAGTTTAAAAGGGACTGAGCGAAACCGGCGATTAGAAGCAAATTTATGTGAATAGGAAAGATTACATGATTTTCATTTCCACGATTTACGTTACAAGCCTACATCACGTTTATTTGAAGAAGGATTAATGGTAATAGATCTTGCGTTTATTTCTGGTCACAGTGGTTTTGCAGTGCTTAAACGCTATACTCAACAGAATACGGTGCTTTTGGCGAAAAAATAAAGGGATTTCATAAGGTTTTTCAAAAAACTGAAGCATTAATTGAACAATGGAATAAGTGCCTCATAGCCTTATTCGATAAACGTTCAGACTATACTATTAGCGGTAAGCGGTTTTATTTGTAGTTATAGTATCGAATGCGTTTTGAGGCGTGTCACTCGATCATAAAAGGTAAAGCGCGAGATATATCTTATTTAGATATTGCTTGGATACTTAAATGCAAATTGCTAACAGTAAGGATAAGTAATGATTCCCGTAATTATGTCTGGTGGAAGCGGTACACGTCTTTGGCCTTTATCACGCAAACATAAACCCAAACAGTTTTTAGCTTTGTTTGGCGAAAATACAATGTTTCAAGAAACATTGTATCGCTTGTCTGGTATAGACGATTTACAGTCTCCTACCGTTGTATGCAATAATGACCATCGCTTTATGGTTGCAGAACAACTGCAACAATTGGATATTAGCGATCCCACCATTATTTTAGAACCCTTTGGTAAAAACACCGCCCCAGCCATCGCAATTGCCGCACTGCAAGCGATGGTGGCTGATAAGGATCCCGTTTTATTGGTTCTTGCTGCCGACCATGTCATTAATGATATTTCTGCTTTTCATCACGCTATTTCTCTTGCCAGCATTGAAGCTGAAAAAGGTTCATTGGTGACCTTTGGTATCGTGCCTACTTCACCTAATACCAGTTATGGTTATATCCAAGCTGATAAGAAGGCTACCGTCAGTAACGTTAAAGCCTTTGTCGAAAAGCCAGATTTAGAGATTGCTCTCAACTATGTGGCTTCAGGTAACTATTATTGGAATAGTGGTATGTTTATGTTTAAGGCCTCGACCTTAATGACTGAATTAGAAAAATACTCCCCCGATATTGTCACCAGTTGTCGTGAAGCACTTGCTAAAGGCGCGAGTGATTTAGATTTTATTCGTTTAGATAATGATGCCTTTATGAACTGCCCCTCTGATTCCATTGATTATGCGCTGATGGAACGCACCGATAAAGCCGTCGTCGTGCCTTTAGATGCCGGTTGGAATGATGTCGGTTCATGGTCATCATTATGGGAAGGAGCGGAACAAGATGGTGACAGCAATGTACTGCAAGGCGACATTATGATAAATGACGTACAAAACTCCTATATCCATAGTGAACATCGCTTGGTTTCAGTACTTGGTTTAGATCATATTGTAGTTGTTGAAACGGCTGATGCAGTTATGGTTGCCAGTAAAGACAGTGCCCAGAATGTCAAAGAAATTGTGAATCGCTTAAATAAAGCAAAACGGCCAGAAGCCGAAAAACATCGCCTATGCTATCGCCCTTGGGGTCATTATGATTCCATTGACCATGGCGATCGTTTCCAAGTGAAACGTATTACCGTCAAACCTGGCGCTTCACTGTCATTACAAATGCATTATCATCGTGCCGAACATTGGATTGTGGTCAAAGGTACTGCTGAAGTCACTTGTGAAGATAAAGTCAGCTTGTTATCCGAAAACGAATCGACCTTTATTCCTGTAGGCAAAAAACACCGCTTACATAATCCAGGACGCGTGCCATTAGAAATCATCGAAGTGCAATCAGGTAGTTATTTAGGCGAAGATGATATCCTTCGTTTTGATGAGAAAGGCTGAATAACAATAATATTCACGACAGTACTAAAATACCATAGACTGTAATTCTAATCGGCTTAAATTGGTGGGCGGCAAGGGCTATTGTTTATAATAGCGATAAATATTAATTAGGGAAAGTTTTATATAAATGCTGCATCAAAAAATAACAAACCTTTCAAACTGGTTTTTGTCACGACCACGAAAAATCAAGCGCCTGATCACGCTAGTAATTGATTTTTTCGCAACCATTATCGCGTTGTGGCTAGCATTTTCATTGCGATATGGTGAGTTTTATCAACCGCCTCAGCAGCAATTATGGATCTTTTTATTAGCACCAGCGATTGCGATCCCAATCTTCATTCGTACGGGGCTTTATCGTGCGATAGTTCGTTATCTAGGCATGCAAGCAATTTGGACGGTTGCTAAAGCAACGGCGTTATATGCCTTGCTTTTTGCGGTAGTTGTTTTGCTTGCAAATGTGGAATATGTACCAAGAACCGTTTATGGCATTAATGCACTTATATTGATCTTATTTGTTGGGGGTAGTCGATTAATTGCACGATGGTGGTTTACTAATAGCATAGGTAGCAATACCTTGAACCCAACCGCAAGACGATATGTCCCTCCCGTTATTATTTATGGTGCAGGTGCTTCAGGAGCTCAAATGGCGGCCGCACTTAAAATGTCACGTCAGCTCAGACCGGTTGCATTTATAGATGATGCTGCCAGTCTTCATCAACAGCAAATTAATGGGCTTACAGTTTATCCCTTTAGTCAGCTTAGTCAGTTGATTGATAAATTTGATGTGCATGATGTGTTATTGGCCATACCATCAGTATCAAGAGGGCAACGATTTAATATTATTCGCTTATTAGAGCCCTATCCTGTGCATGTACGAACGTTACCAGGATTGATGGATCTTGCCGAAGGTAAGGTCACCGTAGCAGATATTCACGAAGTTGATATTGCCGATTTATTAGGACGTGACTCAGTAGCGCCAGTGCCAAACTTGTTACATGCCAATATCACCGATAAAGTCGTGATGGTGACGGGCGCTGGTGGCTCAATTGGTTCTGAACTTTGCCGCCAGATTTTGAAGCTGCAACCAACCATGCTGATTTTGTACGAATTAAATGAATTTGGTTTATATGAAATTGAAAAAGAGCTTCAGCATAAAAATAGTACATCGCCTATTATCGCCATACTAGGCTCAGTATTAAATCAGCAACGTTTAGAAGCGATCTGCCAACGGTTTAACGTACAAACCATTTACCATGCTGCCGCCTATAAACATGTACCGATGGTGGAAAGAAATACCAGTGAAGGCGTCCGTAACAATATATTTGGTACCTTAAGTTGTGCCCAAGCAGCCATAAGCTCAAAAGTAGAGACCTTTGTATTGATCTCAACGGATAAAGCAGTGCGACCCACTAATACCATGGGTGCCAGTAAACGGATGGCTGAATTGGTATTACAAGCCTTTGCAGCCGAAGAAAAAGCGGAATCGCAAACTCGATTTACCATGGTACGTTTTGGTAATGTATTAGGTTCTTCTGGTTCAGTGATACCGTTGTTTCGCGAACAAATTTCGCGAGGAGGGCCTGTTACCGTCACTGATCCGCGAATAATTCGTTATTTTATGACAATTCCTGAAGCGGCAGAATTGGTCATTCAAGCCGGTGCAATGGGGCAAGGTGGTGATGTGTTTGTACTCGATATGGGTGAACCCGTTCGTATTCTTGATTTGGCGAAACGCAATATCCATTTGAGTGGCTTTAGCGAAAAAGATGCGGAGCACCCTGACGGTGATATCGAGATTATTTATACAGGCTTACGACCCGGCGAAAAACTTTATGAAGAGCTACTTATTGGTGACAATGTATCAGATACCCAACATCAAAAAATCATGCGAGCTCAAGAGCAAGTCATTCCTTGGGCTGAATTAAGTCTAATCCTGCAAGAGCTGGAACAATTTAATGATGCTGGTAACTGTCAGCGAGTACAAGACATATTAATGACACATGTGGCTGGATTTAAGCCACAATGTGGGATTGAAGACTGGCTGGCTTAATAAGACTGACAAATACATCAGTGACGGTAGAAACTAAAAAGAGCATACGTTTCTAAATTACATAAGATGATAGGTAAGTGCAGGCGAGCTTTGTAGCCTGTAACATCTACTACTAATTATTATGTATTGCTTTGCTCTTTGACCTTAACAATAAAGCTTGCAAATAATGCGGCGAATATCCCCAAAAATAAACCAAGCACAATACTAACAGCAAGGATCAGCTTACTACTTTTATTAGTATGTTTCACTGATTGCACGGTACCCATTGCAGACCGCGTTGGTGTAAATTCCGCAATACTACGTTTTGTTTGACGAATATTATTTTCAAGGTTAATTACCTGCAAGGTGACTTGTTCATTATCACCAGCGGAAGATTGTAATTTTTTGTTTAATTCAACCAACATGGATTGCGAGCTAATTAGCTCATCATGCAAGTAGTCCAATGTATGTTGGATTTTATTCTGATGAGACTCAGCGAGAATAGTAATGAGTTGTTGATGCAGTTTGGCAAGAGCTTCTTTTTGAGCAACAGTGCCTTTACTCGTTAACAGTACTGAATCAGTCTTCTTTGGAATAGAGGCTGATACACTCAATTGGTTATCGGGTTGAGCAAGATGTTGTTGTGTTAATATTTTAGGAATAATAGCATTATCAAGATTGGCAGCGATGGCCTCAGGTGATTGAACAAGCTGAGCCTGAGCCTGAGCCTAAGCCTGAGCCTGAGCCTGAGCCTGAGCCTGAGCTTGAGTGCCGATTGCGATGACTGTTTTATAAGTATAGGTTTCTGGCACAGCTACTATATAGACAATCGCCATGACAATCACGGCTAGCATTGTTGAGAGCAAAATATTTTTCTGTTTAACCAGCGACAACCATAAGTCTACTAAGCTAATTTCATCATCTTGATCGTAATAGTTATTAAGCATTCTCGGATCGATGATGATGGGATTGTTTATAGGAGGATCTATTGGTTTGTTGGTCACGGGCTAAATTCCTTCTTACGAGGGGGGGATTAATAATAGGGAAGCATTTTATCATGATGGCGGGATAAAAAACGCTAACTTATTATTTAGTGTGAAAGCCTTGGAATTGTTATTCTGCTCAAAATAATAAGACTCGAAGCAGCAATATTTTTGCTTTAAGATATTAGATGGTTACAAGGCTATAGCAATTTTGAGAAAGCATTAGTGCAACTATCAGAAGCGATAACGCCTATGCACGAGCGAGATTTGTCTAATTTTGAAAAAGCAGGGCCTTATACAGGCGTTTGAATTTACTTACGAACTAGCTTGAAAGACTATTTAGTGTGGCAAGATCTTGAAAATATAATTAGTTCTCGGGTCACCATCAGAGAAAGTTGGGAAAGTTTTCTATCAAAAATAATTTGTATAGGCATGAAGAGTTGAACGCATAGCCTTACAAAATTTTAATGTAGTGTAAGAGCGATCTTTACGTGAAAGGATATAAATATTAATGGCAAAGGAAAACACGGACAACATCGTCTGGCATCAACACCCCGTCACCAAAGATAATCGGTCTAGTCAGAAAAAGCAGCGGCCCTGCATTTTATGGTTTACGGGGTTGAGTGGCTCAGGTAAATCAACGATTGCAGGTGCAGTCGAGCAAAAGCTCTATGAGCTTGGTCATCATACCTATTTATTAGATGGTGATAATGTTCGTCATGGATTGAATATAGATTTAGGTTTTTCAGATGAGGATCGTATTGAGAACATTCGACGTATCGGCGAGATGTCAAAACTATTTGTTGATGCCGGCATGATCGTATTGACCGCCTTCATTTCACCTTTTCGAGCTGATCGCCGGATGGTACGTGATTTAGGCGAACAATATGAATTTATTGAAGTTCACATGGACACACCGCTAGCGACATGTGAGCAACGAGATCCGAAAGGTTTGTATAAAAAAGCCCGAGCAGGAGAAATAAAAAATTTCACTGGGATTGATTCACAGTACGACCCCCCCGTAGTAGCAGATATAATAGTCAATGCTCTAGAATTAAATGTCGAGCAATGTGCTGACAAGATCATTCAGTACTTACAGGCTAATCATATTGTTTTCAGCCAACAAGGTGTATAGCATGCACTACATTGATGTCTTTAATGGTGATGCTGATGGGCTCTGCGCCTTAGTTCAACTCCGACTTGCTGAGCCAAGACCAGCGCAATTAGTTACTGGCGTCAAACGTGATATTAATTTGCTGGCA
>JAWUYH010000039.1:0-14523 GCA_034110895.1 Gammaproteobacteria bacterium
GTCCTAGCATAAATTCCATGAGCAGAACTATTACCTAGTCCTTCAACAGCGCCACTGGTGGTCACATCGATTGAGCCAGAGCCATCCTGGCGAACACGAATACCACGCAATTGACCCCTAATGTCTGACGTATTGTCATCAAAAAAGGTTAAGTCACCTGTACCTCCGCTATTGACTTGTAGGTCAAACCCGTTCCCTGACGCTCCATTCAAGCCAAAACCAGCTTCTGTGGTGACGGTGAGTTGGTTAGACTCACTAAAACTTTGAGTGGTGTCGCCACCATCCGCTGGCCCCGAACAAAGGATATTAACGCCAGTGCCGCTACAGCTACCCGCATAACCGGTACGCATGTAGCTTGCAGAAGCGGCTAAGCCAAGCGCGGTAACAATAGTCATCGCTAAGGGATGTCGGCGTTGCGTTGATAACGCTACTGACTTAGTCTGTTTATTATTTATTTTATGGGTCATCTTTAGATTCGTACAATTTATAGGTAGCGTCGCATTCGAGCTAATGGCTATGTTCAATTCATTTATAGATGAAATACAGAAATACCGACATAAGTCTCAAAACGATAACACATTTCTAGTGTAGGATACAGAAATACCGATATAAGTCTTAAAGTAGCAACATGTTTGCAGCTGGCCCCGCTAGGCCTGTTTTCCACCATCTTGCTCGCGTCGATGTGTTTAACAAGATGAACGCTAGTCACTGCCATTACTTAGCAAATCGATACCATGTAGTGCAAACCAATTGTCTTCATCAGATGTCGGACCGCCACCACCAGAATGATAATTAAGGGTCAATGCTTCATCTTTGTTAATGGCACGCATTGCAATATAGTGTAAGGCTTGATTTTCAGGGATGGCCTGATAACCCATGTTCGCTGGGTTAGCATGCTTATACATCGAACCAAAACCAAGCCATATAGCATTTGAGGATTGTTTATCGCTTGCTGGATAATCCCACTTAAAGACGAAGATTTTTAATCTAAGGGACAGCTATTAATAGGGACGTAACACAATAATGGCAGGGCAGGTTTCTACTGTTCCACCTTTGGCAAACTCACGACGTGCAAAAACGCTACCCTTTTATTGTTTGAGTTTCTTTGACATAAATATCAGCTGACTGAATTGTCTCAATCATTTGTTTTGCTGCTAGTTGTTTATGAGGAAAAGGTGACCAGATCGGCCGCTTCAGCAGACTCGGGGCGCACTGCCATTGGACAAGTACTATCGAAGATCACTTCTAGATCAAACAGCTCAGTCACATTACCATCTATTCTAAACCAATCTACACAGTTATTTGTAGTGAGATCGATGATTTGTACTCCACACCACGGTTCAGAGTCAGCCTCTTTCAGTCTATCATCTAATGTCAACCCTTCAAATCGTTTATAACGTGGTTTTGATAAACCTACAAAAGCATACTTGCCATGAAAGGCAAGGCCACGCGTAAACCCAGGGCAAAATACTTTGGCTTCAAACTGACCCGTGCCATCATCTGCCATATTAACGATACCCAGCTCACCCGTTCCAGAGTTAAGCAACCAGAGTTGGTCATTATGCATTCTGGGTGAATGCGGCATGGAAAGTCCTTCACACACAATTTGATTTGTTTTAACATCAATAACTACCCCTCCATCCCTACGTCGATCACGCCAGCCATCGATGGTATTAGATTTACTGACTGCAGTAACATAACGAGGCTCGCCATCTTGCATCGCCATGCCGTTAAGGTGGCATCGGTCTTCATCAACTAAAGCAGAAATGAATGGCGGTCGCCAAATTTCTGTAAAGCTATGCCGTTCGGAGGTGGTGGCAATGCAGTTGAAGCGGGTATTGATGAATATTGGCTGATTATCTTTGTTGATGCCTACATCATGTGCATCAAGATGACCGGTTACATGAACAAGACGTGGGACAAAGCAGGTATCATAGGTATTGTTTATCTGTTGATTAGGTTCGAGTATATTTTCAAATCGCATGATCTGATAACCACCGGTCATCGTCAGGCTACCCTTTTTATCTAAACAAAGCCCCATCGGTTTGGGCAGGGCTGTTTGGTGTACATTAATGCCACCGTCTTGGTTACGGCCAATAAGATACAACAAACCTGACTGATATGATGTAAAGGCGATTGAAATATCGAGGGTTTGAAGTCGTTTGAGTAAACCACCTGAAACAGAGTATTCCACTTGATTGTTTGCTGCCTTTTCGTTAGCTAACTCTGGATATGCATTCTCTGAAGCATTAACTGGTTTTGATTGTTGTTCGCTCATCGCTTTTATTCCTCACTATTTTTTGAGGAGGATCCTAGCACAATGTGCACTTATAAGATCTCATATTTATTTAGCCATTAACCTGACATATTAAAGCGGTCAGAGCGAGGTTGTTAATTACCGCAGTGATACATTAAATTGAAGGCAATATTCGTCTAAAATTAGATTATTTAGCGCGACGGTTTCCACGGCTGTTAAACTGGCCTCGATATTGAGGCTTGGGTTTAGGATCAGGCTCAAAATTCCCATATTCATCATCATCCGATAAATCAACTGCTTTCTTTGTACTGGGCGCAAAGCCTGGTATGGTTTCCAGTTCAAATATACGGCCAATGTGATGTTCAATAGACTTTAATTGCTTAGATTCATCGTCACTAAAGAATGATATGGCTAAACCATAATGGCCAGCACGACCGGTACGGCCAATGCGATGCACATAGTCTTCAGCTATATACGGAAGATCAAAGTTAACCACACAAGGTAGCTGATTGACATCTATACCTCGAGAGGCAATATCAGTAGCAACCAACACCACAATATTACCGTTTTTAAACCTCTCTAATGCATGAGTTCGTGCATGCTGGGTTCGGTTGGCATGGATTGATGCAGCACTAATACCGGTACTTTCCAACTCAGTGACCAAACGATCAGCGCCCCGCTTGGTTCGACTAAAGACCAAAACCTGATGCCATTTGTGCTTTTTGATCAGATGAATCAATACTTCAGTTTTACGTCCTTTTTCCACAGGGTGTATTTTTTGGTTAACCATGTCGACGTCGATGTTCGCCTTAGCCACTTCAATCAAAACTGGATTGTTTAACATGCCTTTCGCAAGTGATTTGATCTCTGTAGAAAATGTCGCTGAAAACATCAAAGTTTGACGTTTGGTGGGCAACAAAGTTTGAATAAGGCGGATATCGTCGATAAACCCTAAATCCAACATGCGATCAGCCTCATCCAAAACCAAGATCTCAAGTTGCTCAAAGCTAATCGCCTGTTGATTATAAAGATCAATCAAACGACCAGGCGTAGCAACCAGAATATCTAAACCTTCTTTTAGCATAGAGATCTGTGACTCAATCCTAACTCCACCAAACACGGCCGCAGAGCAAATATTAAGTTGGCGACTATAGTTTTTAACGCTAGCAGCAACCTGAGCAGCAAGCTCACGTGTCGGCGTAATGATTAAAGCACGTATGCATTGTGTCTGTCGGCTAGGACAAGTAGATAATAACTGCAGCATGGGCAACGTAAAACCAGCCGTTTTGCCTGTGCCAGTATGTGCCACCGCCATAACATCACGTTGACTAAGCACCGCTGGAACAGCTTCAAGCTGTATTGGTGTGGGCGACGTATACCCTTGTTCCTTAACGGTTTTTAACAGTGTCTCAGACAAGCCAAAAGAGCCAAATGACATAAACAAACATTCCTTGGGTGAATTAATATTTTCGATATACTATGCAATCAGATCTCAGTACAGTTTATTCTTTTCTAGCTTAAAGGAACAACAAAAGGCTAAATATGGATACTTAGAGTAAAAAACATCGGCTGCATTCCTTTGAGTCATCAACTACGCTTTTTTGTCTTCCGTGTCGCCATCTCAACTAAGGGATCATCAGGCCAGGGGTGTTTGGGATAGCGACCTTTCATTTCTTTTTTTACCTCGTGATATGAGGAGCGCCAAAACCCGGCGAGATCTTGGGTAATTTGCAGCGGTTTGCCTGCAGGTGAAAGCAAGTGGATCAACAAGGTTACTTGGCCTGCGATAATAGTAGGGCTTTGCTCGCAGCCAAACATTTCCTGTAGTTTTACGGCTAGCACCGGTGGGCTTTCTGTATAGTTGATGCGAATGTTAGATCCAGACGGCACTTTTAAGTGAGTAGGTGCTAATTTGTTAACTGTCTGCTGCTGTTGCCAAGGCACTAATGCATGCAAGATCTCAGTTAAATTCACTTTCTTAAAGTCGTTTAATAGATTCACCTCATTTAAATAAGGCGCTAACCAATCCTCTAAGCTTGCAAGCAAGGCCTCGTGACTAAGATCAGGCCAGCTATTGTGCTGCTCAATGGACCGAACCAGTGACACTCGAGCACACCATTGCTCAAGCTCTGCAGTCCAAGGTAGAAAATTGAGACCCTGTTTGCGGATATGCTCAATCAGCGCCGCACTTTTAGCTTGTCGCGGTACAGTGTCTAAACGAGTTCGCTGTAGGGTTAACACGCCGATCTTTTGCCGCTGTTCAGCAACAAACCGGTTGGTTTTTTTATCCCATTCAGCAATAGTTTCTAACTCAATCGAATTGTTAAGGACAGAATCAAACAGTCGTTGATCAAGCTTAGCGGCTGAGCGAATAACATCACCGTTCCCCCCCTGTAGACTTGAAACTTCGGCAATGGCCAGCCAGTCATTATTAGCAAGATGATGATGACCCATCAGCTTGGCACTACGGCCATTAGCAAGTTGATATCCGCCAGAATGACGACGACGCGCAATGCGATCCGGATAGGCACACGCGATTAAATAGCCGAGTAATTGTTCGGCCCTTATCAAATTCAATACTTTACTTGGCTTTTTCAGCTTAGCTATATCAATAAGGTGCTGTTCGAATTGTTGCGCTAACTGACGAGTGCGTTGTAACCAGCCCTTATGCACCGGTGGACACGGTGTTTTGCCGTTTAATAGGTCAAGTCGGTGACTAATATCTGCATTGTCACGACTAAAAGGATCGCGGTCTGATAACAAGCTAGCGAGTAAGGCTGCTGTTTTGCTAAAACCTATTGCACTGCCACACAATAGTAGATGAGCAAGCCTTGGATGTATCGGCAGTGAAATCATCGCCTGACCATGTGCAGTAACAAGCCAGCCATTGGCTTGGTATTTAATCGCCCCAAGCGACGACAGTAAATTCATAGCTTGTTGCCAAAGCCCATTTGGCGGTGGATCGATCCAACTTAATTGCCAGGGATCATCGACGCCCCATTGTAATAACTGCAGTGCCATCGGGGCGAGATCGGCATTTAGAATTTCTGCGCTGCTATGTACTGCCAGTTGTTGTTGTTGATCAGCTGACCACAACCGGTAACATTTTCCCGGACGTAAACGACCTGCTCGTCCAGCTCTTTGCACACTGGACGCCCTCGAAATTCTGACGGTGTGTAAACCGGTCATGCCTGTCGACGGGTTAAATTTGGCCTCACGTACTAGGCCACAATCAACCACCACATCAACGCCATCAATAGTAAGGCTGGTTTCGGCAATATTAGTAGCCAATACAATTTTCTGCTCGTTTGCCAGTTGGCCACTTAGTGGCGCGATGGCTTGTTGTTGCTGTTCAATTGATAGACTGCCATAGAGCGGACGTAAATGAATACCTTGTAATTTCCTATCAAAAATCCAGTCGGAAAGCTCAGTCGCAACCCGTTGAATTTCTGCTTGTCCCGGTAAAAAAGCCAACAAGCTGCTTTCAGGATCCTCAGTAATCGCATGTTTAATGGTTGCGACCATGCGGTCAGTAGTCCGCTGATTGGCCTGCATTGCATGGCCATAAATAATATCGACCGGATAGGCCCTACCCTCACTTTTCAGCACTACTGCACCGCCTAATAATTCTGCTGTAGCATTACTATCAAGTGTCGCTGACATGACCAATATTTTTAACGGGTTATGCTCATTTCTAAATAAAGCACGACCTTTTAAGCATAAGCTTAGCGCCACATCAGACTCTAAACTGCGTTCGTGAAATTCGTCAAATATCACCAAACCCACTTCATCTAACGACGGGTCATTTTGTAGCATTCGGGTGAGAATACCCTCGGTGATCACTTCTACTTTTGTCTGTTTACTGACTTTAGTATCTAGCCGCATACGATAACCAATCGATTGACCGGGACGTTCATTCAACAGACTTGCCATGCGATAGGCAGCCGATCGGGTGGCGATTCTTCGTGGCTCTAACATCAGAATTTTTCTGTGTTTTAACCAAGATTCGTTCATCAGTGCAAGTGGCACTATAGTTGTTTTACCCGCTCCTGGTGCCGCTTCCAGTACAAGCTCATGCCGCTCAGATAATTGCTGCTTAAGATCGTCTAAAATATCTTCAACAGGTAGACCCAGTGAGATCACAGTTTTGCCTCTGGCAATTGATTTAGTGAGTGTGATAGTAACTCAAAATAAGACTTTTGCACTATTGCTCTATTGTCTTTTGGCGGCAATGCCTAAAATATTGATTATTATTAGTAAGATATAGCTATGCAGCCATTAAACTTTGTTTTAGTGGACTGCGATTATTTTCAAAATTATAGCTAGGTGGCTAGAAACAAAGTAAATACTTGCAAGCACTGTGAAAATGTTCAATAATCGCCGACGCAAATGCCATAAAGATTGACGGTAAAAAAACAGTCTTTCTGAAAGAGTATTTGTAGGCATTTGCAACTTAAATCCACACTAGTCCTGTGGAATTTTCGTTATTGCAGTAAATAAATCTAAGTTAAAAAATCATAATTAATCACTAATTAATAGGAAAATAAAATGTCAAATATAGAAGCTACAGATTCAACACCAAAATGTGGTTGTGGTAAAAGTTTAAGCATGCCGTATTGCGATTCTAGCCATGGTCGTACTCCTGAAGAATATGAAGCATGGAAGCTAGAATCAGCAAAAGCAGACGAAGAAAAATAGATTGGTAAAATTTAGCTCATAGTCTAAGAGCAAGCAAAGGGGACGCTACTATTTATTTGTAACGTATTATTATTCAACCGTTTTATCTCACTAGCCTGAGACCTTCGTTGAATCAGATAAATCTGTCCCCTTTTTATTGTTAAGCCTTATCATCTTTGGCAATAGTTCTAATAGTTAACTAAATACTAGGCTGTGATATAAGCGTTTCTATATTTTTAGCCACTGTCTTACTTAAATTACTCCTAAACATTGTCATGCCTTATTTTTATCTTTATAACGGCTTTTTAGCTAAGTCCACCAAAACCTGTTTTGCTTCTTGGGTAGTACTAATTGGCTGATCGAATGTAATGCGTTCAAGCCGCTCGCCAATTCGCAGGTGAAAACCTTCAGCATCAATCCCCGTCATTTGTGGTAAATGTTTGTCATCATATGCCAAAGAATACAAATCACAGTAGTGGTTTATCGCAGACTGATGATCCGCATTCATATGATCAACAATGCCATCTTCTTCTTCAAAACTATAAGGATTGTGTTTGATACAATCAGACGGCGCCAACCAATATATCTCACCAAAACCACCAATAAAACGGACTCGAACACAGTCTATGACATAGAAACTAAAGTCATGTGTTTTACCAAAACTTTGAGCGCTAGGGAAAAAACGATAATAGCGCTTCGCGATCGCCTCATCATCATCAATTCGCTTGGCATCGCCAACATAAGTAACTCTGGCCGTAGCTTGACTATCATCAGCCAAGGGATCAAAGGCGATAAGTGATACCTTAGGATCTGCTTTGATATTAGCAGTATGCTGTGCAATTGTACTTATCAAAATCACTGGCCTACCTTGATTATCAACACAGTATGGTGTGATAGATCCAAATGGATAGCCTTGCACATCAACTGAAAGAGTACTCAATACACCACCACAGCGTGCCAAAAATAAAGCGCGGGCATCAGTAGCCGCTTGTTGAGAATTGTTCATATTACTACCTTATAAAAAAAATTATCCAAGCTATCAAATGCTTAGATCCAGCCTTAAATTATCTTTATTAATCATTTATATAAAATAATCAATAAAAACGGTCGAATGAGAATACTAACAGACAGTATTTTCCTAAAAGAACAAATTTACCCGTTGATAGTCACACTAAAATAAGTGCCGTTGATCGCCAACTCAATAACAACCTACAATGACACTAAACTATGAAACTCGATTATAAAAATTTAAAGCGTGTATTGTAGCCGATGGCTTGAACTTACCAGCCAAAACTTACCAGCCAAAACAGACACAGATTAATTTATCAAAAATTGAACTATAGTAACTAAATTTGGCAGCGTTAAAAATCTATTTAGTGTTCTATCGTTGCTGTTGTTCTCAGATCCCTTCTATAAATTTTAAAGGCATCATTGACATATATGTTTGCCAAACTTAAACGATAGCCAGATTATAAAAAATTGGTTAACTTATTACTTAATGGAGTGTTAATTTCTCCGTAGCCATAATGCGAGCAATCACTTGTTTTGAGTTAAGCGAATTTATTCCTTTCTTTTTAATAATATACAATAATTCTGTACCCATGTTTCGAATTGCTTGTTGAATCATTAATAATGACTCAGAGCTCTGTTGACCCTGGCTAGATTCAATAAGTTTCTCATGAAGTTTTTGATATTGTGTCAAAGCTAAACTGTTTTCGCTTTTCTTAAAATACAGTTCAGCTAGGTTCTGGTAACTCACTAATAGTGAGGCTATATCATTGGATGATTTTATCCCTTTAGGGCACATATGACAGGCAAGATTACAGGCTATTTCATAATAGTTTTCTGCCGAATAAAGCTTGCCAGCATTAAAGGATTGGTTTCCTCTAGTGATCATTCTTTTCCAGGCATTCACTAATTCGTGTTCCACTAGCTTATGTTCCAATTGAAAACAGATAGATACGGTCTTTGCTTTAATTTCATGTCTAAATATTTCCTTAATAATTAATAGCGATTCATTTAATGTTTATTTTCCATGATCTTTAGATTAAATACAAATAATAATCATTCACATTTAATCTTATAACTTAACAAGGCTTACTTAAGGAGACAGTCCTTCATAATTGCAGTAATAACTGCTCTTTACCCACTTTATTCATATGGCATCTAACTTACTAAGTGCGGCCTAAAGGCTCTTTATATGTGGTTTTGAGACTAAATCAGATGACAATGTCTATTTGATTAGAAATGACGACACGATAGATTTAGTTATTGATGTTCCTCTATACAGTCAAGCCACAAAGGGAAAATTAGAACCTTACTTCAGGCAAACTATGACAGAACTAATCAGTGTTCACTTTTGCCATAGTTAATGTCATATCGAATATAGTTAAGGGGATAAACCATAAGATTGAACTTATTCATTCTAGTTGCCACTGCCAAACAGTGTTAAATGTTATATCTAGTGCACGCAGTTCAATGTTATTGCCTGCAATATCTTTAGATAGACTGATTGCCCCATACCTGTCATGAAACAGGCCCACCTCAACACCTTTAGTTTGAAGGTAGGATATTAATTCCTTTTCATCAAATTTTTCTATTTGAAAGCAGAAGTAATGAATGCTGTTCCCTGTTGATTGTGGTGCAGGGCCTCCAGCTATACTTAACTCTCCATTTATATCTACGATATCAATAAGAGAATTTAGTGCTCAGTGCTTAGTTAAACCAATATCAGCTGATAATGATTGCTCTACAACACATCCTAAACACTTAGACACTCAATGCCTAGATAAGGGAGAAATAAAGGGGGCATATCATCAATTAATGATAGCAGCAGCTTATATTGTTAGATGACGATCAGTAACGGCATATATAAGTCAATTGGCTCAATCCACACGGCTAGATCAAAAAACTGAACAATTTTCTTTTAGAGGCTTAGCATTTCCGCTTCGCTCAAATAAAAAATGCCAGCGTCAGCAATGAAATTATTCGTTCTTTTAAGCATTTATTTATCTTGTCTTGGCCTAAAGATATAATCAATTCATGGGTTATTAGTTAAGGCTACCAACTGATCATTTAATATTTTTGCTTGATTACTTACCATAAATAAGCAAAAGACATCTCAAAAAGTGACTGTTTTATTTTTAATAAAGCTCCAGTTGCATTGTGATATGAGCAATGCCCGCATCAATAAATTCATCACCTTGAGCAATAAAGCCGTGTTTGGCATAAAAACCCTCTGCTGTGCGTTGGGCATTTAGTTTTAAGATTCTAAACCTATTTTGTTTAGCGGTTTTGATTAACTGCTCCATTATGGCCGAGCCTGTGCCTTGTTTTCGAAAGCTTTTTAACACTGCCATTCGTCCAACTGTGCCATCAGCGGATAGTCTAGCAGTGGCAATTGGATTACCAGCTAGCGATGCCACTAAATGCAATGCCTCTTCGTCGCCATGTCCCCATTCATCTTCTTCTAGCACGTTTTGTTCGTCGATAAAGACAGCTTGGCGAACATGTGTTGCCGTTATTTGAGCACGTTCCCAGTCCAAAAGTAAGATTTTAAGCATAATATTTAGTTTTCCATATTTGACAAGGCAAAAGATTTTAAATACCAAGGGGGCGAATCAACCTGATATTTATTTGCTTCATGATCGTTCCAGTTTGACTTTGCACTAGCGACCAACAAATAACAAGCCTCATGCAATCTTTAAGGCAGTGTCAAAACATTGGAAAAACCTAAGCGATTAACTCTACCCTGTTTTTATATTAGTGTAACGCCCTAATTGTAAATGTAGTAATTCATTCCTAGCAAGATAAATTATATAAAACGGCCACCTCTTCCAAAGCCATTCTTTTTAGTTCTCAGCGAGAAATAAGGTGATGGTTTAAATTGGCTTATTGTTATTTTGTAGTTGTAAAGTCAACCAGACTAAAATATTGAATCTCCATTCATAAAAACGACAGGGAATAATAAAATGTCTTTCTACCTATTACTCTCTGCATATTCAACTCAAATATCAATTATTAATCTGCAAACCTCGAGTAAACCTCATCAGATTTGTAGGCTTTTTTTCGAAGAATATCTATACGTTTTGGATCGTAGTGAAAAGGTTCAGTTCTTCCGTCGCCATTAAGACTGATTGAAAGCACTTTTTCCTGATTGAACGCCGGTTTGTAGGGACGGTTTGATCTCAATGCGTCCTACACATCTACTAAGGGCGTAATCCGGCGTTGAAACATACCACGAATAACCCAGGGGTTCTTCAGCCCTACTGCTGTTGACATAGCAGTTTTAAGAACTTGTATTAGTTACTATAAAGGAGGAGTGCTTTTGAATGAACGCCCATAACAAAGATAAAACATGAATGTATCAATAGTGATTACAAATTATTATCCAATGAAGAAAGTGCAGCCGAAAATCCTTTCAAAGAAAAGTTAAACTGAAGTTCTTCTTTACCTACAGGAGTTACCCCAAGCGAACCTAAAGTTGCTTGTTTGAAAGCAGCTAATAATTTCTCATCTTCGTTAGCTATAACAAAACAGGCTGTATTATTACAAAAGTTATAGGCATATTTAAGTGGTTTTTTTTGATCGAGCACGATATTGACTTGTTGCTTTAATTCCAACATTAAAGGTAACACTATTTCAATCAGATGTTTGTCATTGTCTTTTTGAACGACATTAATAATCGCCAGTGTATTTCCATTTTGATTCACTAAAACCTGATTTATTCGGCATTGTTTTTTTGCTTCTTTTTCAACACAAACCATTTTCCAGTCTTGGAATTGCTCAGTAACAGTTCGTAAATTAGACTCCTCCGCTTGAGCATTAGAGGCAATAAGTAATAATGTGGCAGTCAATAGGTGTTTCATTTATGTTGGTCCTGAAAGTTTAATTAGATTTAATCCGTTTAGAATTTGGCAATACACATTTATTTCGGCCAGTATCCTTAGCCTCATCGATGACTTTATCAGCCCATTTTATACTCTCTTCGGCACTCAGTTTAGAGTCACTTACAGTAGCTAAGCCAATACTGACCGTCACAACTGATTTCTCTACTGGTTTAGAAAACTTATGTTTATTCACTTCAACTCGTACACGATCTAATACTTTTGCTGCTATCTCAATGTTTGTATTTGGCTAAGAGACTGTAAACTCTTCCCCCTAATTTTTAGGTATATTAATCTAGCTATACTCACTGTCATAATTAGTAGTGATTTACTATTTATCATCTCACTCATTTTACACCATAACATCAATATATTTATCTCAGCCCGTCGTGCTAAATTTGGACGCACTTCTATTAGCTTTCTTGCGCCATTTCCATTTGGTGTAATAACTACACCCCTTTCTATTATTGAGACGGCATATGCAATATCATTGTTGGCGTCATCGCATATAGTATAGTTAATCGTATCAGGCGGTTGACTCGGTGTGGCTAAGTTAACCCTACTCTCAAATGGCATTATACTTAACTCGGTTTCTCCATCCATAACCACTTACAGCGTCAGGATTAATACCTTCTTTTAAGACTTTAACAACGACCTTTGAAGCTAAACCTGATGGAACATCTGATATCGAACTCTTTTAATAATTAGAGTCTCGCCTTCCATGCCAATCCTAGCATCCAAAAGTGAGATAGCGATAACAGTTGTAACATCGCTCATTACTAATGTAACGGTACTATCAAAACACACAGGTAATTATTCAGTTTGTTGTTGCGAACCTCCACCTTCCAAACTTACAGCATTTGACGTGTCATCCTCCGATGATGGTTCATTATCATTTGACTCATCACTTTCGGCATCGCTATTTTCAGTTCCAGAAGATCTTCCTAAACCCCCAACATTTGCGTTTGATGAACTAGACGTTGTTGAGCTTAAATTCCCTGTTCCAAATGTTCCACCCATTCCAAAGACATCATTTATGACAGCAGCATAAGAGCTTCCTGAACCAACCGTGTTTGCTGAAGACCCATCTGGTACTAAAGTTTTGTCTGTTGCAGATGTGTCTCTAGGTATACTTCTATTTCCTATAACACCAGCTAAAATACTACCTGGTTCTGTTGTCGAACTAGTACCCGCCTGAATAGTTAAATCAGCACTAGAATAGTTAATATTATAATTAGCTGATGTAAAGCCACTTGGATCAATTGAGTATGTACCTGAATCAGTCGCTCCTTCTGAATTTCCTGTATTAACAAATTCTCCACTTAACACTGATTGGGTTTCGCCGTTTACAAAGCCACTGTAGATTATCCCCTTCGCACCGATATATGGATTTCCATCATAAGGTTTAAGCTCATTATTAGCGGTAATGGTTAGCTGTGCTTTACTAATATCAGCAGTTGTTGTTGCTGTGCTAGAGGTCAGACTATAGTTTGCAGCATCTGATCCTGCTAAAGCGATAGCGCTTATATTAACCAGTTTATTTGCTGATGCATTTTTATCACTAAAGACTGACGTTTCAGTGATGGTTACCGTGTCACCCGAAATAATATCTGTCGTTGCTTCGGCCACAACTATATTAGTTGTGGCATCATAAACTTTGTTGCTTCCAGTGTAAGTTGCGGCTAAGTCCTTTTGTGTAATGTCTGCATTTGCAGTCGCTGTGTTAGAGGTCAGACTATAGTTTGCAGCATCTACTCCTGCTAAAGCGATAGCGCTTATATTAACCAGTTTATTTGCTGATGCATTTTTATCACTAAAGACTGACGTTTCAGTGATAGTTACCGTGTCACGCGAGATAATATCTGTCGTAGCTTCGGCCACAACGACCGTGGTGGTGGCAGCATAAACCTTGTTGCTTGCAGTGTAAGTTGCGGTTAAGTCCTTTTGTGTAATATTTGCACTCAGATCGGCATGTTGAATTAGATTATAGTTTGTTGCATCTGTTCCACTGAGTGTATTGCCTGATAGTGTTACTGCTTTTACTGAGCCTATATTTTTATCATCAAAGGTGCCTACCGCAGTTCCATCGAGTGATATTGAATCCGACAATAAGGCGGTAACCGTCGCTGCTCCATTTAATACAGATGTGGTGGTTGCATCATATATTTTATTATCAACACTGCTTAAGCCGGTGACGGTTAAGTCTTTTTGTGTAATATCTGCATTTGCAGTCGCTGTGCTAGAGGTCAGACTATAGTTTGCAGCATCTACTCCTGCTAAAGTGATAGCGCTTATATTGATCAGTTTATTTGCTAATGCATTTTTATCACTAAAGACTGACGTTTCAGTGATAGTTACCGTGTCACCCGAGATAATATCTGTCGTTGCTTCGGCCACAACGACCGTGGTGGTGGCATCATAAACTTTGTTGCTTGCAGTGTAAGTTGCGGTTAAGTCTTTTTGTGTAATGTCTGCACTCAGATCGGCATGTTGAATTAGATTATAGTTTGTTGCATCTGTTCCACTGAGTGTATTGCCTGAGAGTGTTACTGCTTTTGCTGAGCCTATATTTTTATCATCAAAGGTGCCTACCGCAGTTCCATCGAGTGATATTGAATCCGACAATAAGGCGGTAACCGTCGCGGCTCCATTTAATACAGATGTGGTGGTTGCATCATATATTTTATTATCAACACTGCTTAA
>JAWUYH010000040.1:0-18312 GCA_034110895.1 Gammaproteobacteria bacterium
CAGTGCCTTTAGAAATCTTCCGGCGGCTATTCCCCGCAGCCATGCGAATGATGTTCAGTGGTTGGTTTAATTCATGCGCGACTGATGTTGCCATTTCTCCCAATATTGCTAATTTAGATGCTTGAATTATTTGGGCAGAAGCTTCTTTGCGTTCGCTCTCCTGTTCGACCCTCACTTTATTCAACTCAGTAATGTCTTGTCCTACACCAACCACACCAACGACTTCACCAAACGCATTACGTCGTGTCGTTGAATTAAGTAGCACATCAACACGCAATCCAGCTTTACTAAATAACGGGAATTCATAGTTAGCTGTTTCTACACCATGAAGGGCTTTTTCCAGAATGTTCCCTACCGACGACTTATAATCATCGGTAATAAAATTGGCCACTAGTTCCTGCCCCATCACCTCACTCTTAGAATAGCCCGTCAGCTTTTCTGACTGCTGATTCCATTCATTGATATTACCTTGTTCATCTATGCCGAAAATAGGCGCATTTGCTGTATCAATAAACACCGTCAGTTCTTTTGCAATGTTTTCCTGTTCGATCTTTACTTTATTCAGTTCTCCGAGAGAGAACTCGTTAGCGGTCTTAAGTTCTGTTACGTCTGTTATCTCTACCAACAAATTAGTGCCATCCTGATTATGGCATGCATGCATTATTACCGACAGCGTATTGCCACCTACGAGTAATTCAATTTCACAGCGTTGCTTTTCACTTTTGGCAAAGGTTGTAGCCATAAATGCATTAAATATAGGCAGATCAACGTTACTGAAATAGATGCCAAGCCGCAGCTTAATTAGAATATCATATGATTTTTTAAGTAATAGGACAGCCGCAGGGTTGGCATCCTGAATAATGCCATAGTGTCCAATGGTTAGGTAGGGAATAGGCGCGAAATTATAGAGTTCAGCATAACGCTGTGAAGACTCTCTTTCAGCTATTTGTGCATTTAAGAGTTCTTCATTTTTTATCTCTAACTCAATTTGATGAATTCGCAACTCACCCAGCGCATTCTCGGTATTTTGTTCAATATGAAAATCAGTCTGTTCTTTCTGTTTTTCTTCAGCGCGCTGGCGAAGCGTTGCTGAGGATGATTGGAGTGATTTTGGCGAGTCGCTCATCTGTTAGTTATTGGCGACTGGGCACAAAACTCATTAAATGACACTACTCCGCCAACAGAAGAACTAACAATGATGCGCATATTTACCACAATAAATCTATATATAACTAATAGAGGCTTTAGGTTGAGCACTGTAACTAGCAGTTTCATAAGTATAAACGTCCTTATCAGCTTAGCACTTTCAATATAAGCACATTCCCGCCATCAAGTAAACCTTTAAATCGAAGAGCATGAGTTAGCACTAAGCAGAGTGTCAGGCCATAAATTTAAATCTGTGAAGGTCATTAAGGGCAAAGTAATTAACGTCTAATAAATGATTTTATCCAGTTCTATTATCTCCCTATTTACTACCGTCGCAGAACGCACACAGCTCGTAGTGCTGTTTTAGTGTGCTAAAACATGATTGATTGAATTGTGGATGTACACTAAAAGGAATATTCATGAGTGAATAAAAACGACAAAATGCTATGGTGCAGTTAACAAAAATACTATACGGACAATCGAGTTTTTGGCGAGATTGGCCTCCCATTAAGCTCATTTAAGCATAATGGGAACATTTCCCTGAGACTAACAAAATAATTCTGGTCAAACTCTTTCTGAACATAACCTAAATATTAAACTGTATTATGAGATTAAGCTGATAGATGCAAAAAAACAGTAATAACCGAACATTGCAAAAAAACTGGAATACCTGTGCCGACTCGGTGCTAATTTTTGACATGGAGGTGTTTGATAAACTAACACGCCATGAAAAGCACAGAGCAATCAAGCAAGTTACCATAAATTTTATGAGTGAGTTAAAGGTTATCTATGACTTTGAGCTAATAGGATTTGATTTTTTAGGCGAAGGTACAAAATCAGAAAATAGTAAAACAAAGCATAACTATCACGCTATTTTTCTAAATTATGACTTTGGTAAGGAAATGAATAAAGATAACGGGCGTAATTCACAAAGCTTATTGCACAAGTATTTTCAACATTTAGGTTTTGACAGTGGAGAAATTAAAAATATTAATAACAAGGATCATGAAGAGAATAGGGTTATGTGCGAGAGCTTTCTCATCAAGTCAAAGAAATAGAACACACTAACCGAAAGTGCGAAACACAGAACTTAATGCCTCTAGACGACAAGCTTGATTTAATTGACGATATTAAAAAAGAAAGGAACGTATCAAAAATTAAAAAAATGGTTCCTAAACCTATTTTTAATTTCTTTATATCCCTTTAGGATATCATTTTCTTTCTCACTAGTTGCGATATCATTTATTCCAAACACAAGATAAACAGTTTTCGGGTTTAGCCACGTCTTTATCTAAAAACACTCCCTTCCATTTACCAGCAGAAGTATTACTGTCGCCTAAAAAAACATTACAATCAAATAGTAGTCTCTTAAAACTACTTTTATCTTGAAATTGCTTATTTGTCACCAATTGTTCAAAAGGAGTTATTTTATAATGCCCTACTGCAACAGCAAAAAAAAACTGACACAGATAACGGGGCCTAACAGTAACTTTTTTAACATCCTTAATTCTTTAATAAAAAATTTATGTGTATTATAAAAAAAGAAAAATCGCCCATCATTAAGGTGGTTTTCATAAATATGGTAGCGAACTAGGGATTTAAGTCCGTTTAAACAGGTTCACGGGGATTGGCCACATAGCCAGTAATACGGCTGGTGACTTCAAGCATCGGATTATCTTACGGTAGCCCAATTCCACAGCATAAGAAAATAACTTTTAAGGTTGCTTCTTAGTTTATCGGCCGTTCGAGTGCCTCGCGACCTATAGTCTTGAATGATGGTCACTAATTGCGCCCGTGTCACGTCTCGCACTTTTTGTGTGCCAATCGTTGGAATGACAGCGCAATCCATGCAGCCTTGTGCTAATGCAGGTCGTTTGTATTTTCGGTGTGCAACTTCGTCCATATAGTTAATAAAAAACTGCTCAGCCGTAACCGCTGAAATGGTCGCCGCCGTAGTTATTTTGCCGACTCAATTCGCGCTCTTTTGAGGATCATATAAGGATGTTTACCGATAGTTGTCATGCTTGTCTCACCATCTACCCGACGAGGTACTAGCGATGTCTTAGAGGACATCCACACTTGTATTATCAATCAATCAGAAAGATATAAGCGTGTGTCTTTACCTTCCTATTTTAAGTTCTTGATAGAGTGTTGGTTATAACTCACTGGTATAATAGGCTCAGGCATAAAGTTTCCTTAATAAACTTTAGATTGCTAAGGTTCGGTTAGTATTGTCGCACTAGCCGAGTCTGATTATACATACCTAGCAGCTTTTGTGTGCCAACCTGTGTGCCAATCGGGTCAGGATTGCATCAAATCATACAGGACTGCTATAGTTATTTTTACTTATTTATCAATAGGGTAGGATTTCATGGGGCCAATAAAAGTACTTTTCGTATGCATGGGCAATATCTGTCGTTCACCCACTGCTGAGGGAGTATTTAACAAAGTGGTTGCAGATAATGGAACAGCAAATCGTTTTATTGTCGATTCTGCCGGTACTCATGCCTATCACATTGGCGAACAGTCCGATGCACGATCACGGCAAACGGCAATTAGCCGTGGTATCGATTTATCTAAAATCCGATCTCGCCAGGTCAGTCAGTCTGATTTTGAACATTTCGATCATATTCTTGCCATGGATAGTGAGAACTTTCAAATACTAATGACCGACAGTCCTGATGAATATCAGCATAAAATCAAACTATTTTTAGATTACGCACCGAAACGGGAAGAGAAAGACGTGCCCGATCCTTATTATGGTGGTCAGAATGGTTTTTCTGATGTATTTGACTTAGTCGAAGATGCATCAAAGGGTTTTTATGAAACCATCACTAGACTAAATTCAATTTAAGATACACTCAATAATTCATAGGGATTTTTTCACTGTTGTTAGCTAAGTACTTTCCTGAAATTGTCATGCAAAATATGAGTCTTTTGCCAAAAATGATATAGTAGTCGGCTAATTGTCATTACTAGTGTCGGCTAAATGACTTAACTTGTTGATTGTTTAAGGGGGGAGGTAGATGGAATCGTCTAACCTAATGAATGAAGGTTTGACCTTAATGCTGTTTGGCATGGGGTTTGTGTTTCTTTTTTTGACCTTATTGGTCGGTGCGACAACACTTATGTCGCGTATTATCACCAAATATGAAAAAAACGTGGGTGCACTGCCTGAGGGTGGAGTGCCTTCACCCACTGCTGTTATTCCTCGACATGGCCCGCTTGCCGAACAGCCAGTTAAGCAGCATGTTGAAGATAAAACAATAATATCTGTAATCAGTGCTGCGGTTCATAAATACCGCTCAAACCACAAATAATTACATCTAGCTACTTACTATTAAGGCCATAACCATGACCGAATCTAAACGCCCATTGGGTATTACGGATGTTGTTCTTCGTGATGCTCATCAATCCTTATTTGCAACCCGCCTTCGTCTCGATGATATGTTGCCGATTGCAGCAAAACTTGATCAAGTAGGCTACTGGTCAGTAGAAACATGGGGTGGTGCAACCTTTGATGCTTGTATTCGTTATTTAGGTGAAGATCCTTGGCATCGTATTCGTAGTCTAAAAGCTGCTATGCCCAATACACCACAGCAAATGCTTTTACGTGGTCAAAACCTATTAGGTTATCGTCACTATGCTGATGATGTTGTTAAAAAATTCGTCGAACGTGCAGCCATAAATGGGGTCGATGTATTTCGCGTATTTGATGCAATGAATGATCCCCGTAACCTTGAAACTGCACTTAAAGCCGTTCAAGAAAATGACCGCCACGCACAAGGTACCATTTCCTATACACAAAGCCCTGTTCACAATTTAGATACTTGGATTGATTTGGCTAAGCGTATTGAAGATATGGGGGCACATTCTTTATGTATTAAGGATATGGCTGGTTTACTTAAGCCTTATACAGCGTTCGAGCTGGTCACAAGTCTTAAGCAAGCCATTGATATTCCAATCCAGTTGCATTCTCATGCAACAACCGGCTTATCAACAGCCACCATTATGAAATGTGTGGAAGCAGGCATTGATAATGTTGACACCGCTATTTCATCAATGTCGATGACCTATGGCCATTCGCCTACTGAGTCCATCGTATCTATATTTGAAAATAGTGAACGTGATACTGGGCTTAATATTGAGTTACTTGAAGAAATTGCTGCTTATTTTCGTGAAATACGCAAAAAATATGCACCATGGGAAGGCTCACTCAAAGGCATTGACTCTCGTATCCTAACGGCACAAGTACCTGGTGGCATGTTGACTAATATGGAAAGTCAACTTCGCGAACAAGGCGCAGCCGATCGTTTTGATGAAGTATTGGCTGAAATTCCACGGGTACGTGCTGATTTAGGTTATATAGCACTTGTTACACCCACTTCACAAATTGTTGGCACACAATCAGTCTTGAATGTATTAACAGGCGAGCGCTACAAAACAGTAACAAACGAAACCTCAGGCATACTAAAAGGTGAATATGGATCAGCGCCAGCGCCTTTCAATGCTGAGCTACAAAAAGAGGTGCTTAATGGTGAACAGCCGATTACCTGTCGTCCTGCCGATCTGCTTGACCCAGAAATGAATAAACTAACAGCTGAACTGCAATCTCATGCTGTTAACGATAATATCGAATTAGAAGCAGGCGACCGTGAAATTGATGACGTATTAACCTACGCCCTATTTCCTCAAGTGGGTTTGAAATTCTTAGCTAATCGAAATAATCCAGATGCTTTTGAGCCAATTCCAACCCTAGCATCAGCAGAAGCTGCTACCCCAAAAACTAGCTCAGCTGATCAAGAGGTTTATACCATTGCTGTTAACGGCCAAAGCTATGTTGTTCAGGTCAATGAGGGAGGTGATGTTAGTAATATTACAGCTTCAGTACCTGCCCCATCAGCAGTGCCTATAGTATCGGGTGGCGAGCCTGTACTCTCCCCTCTAGCCGGCACGATTTGGAAAGTTGAAGTGAGTCCGGGGCTAGCAGTAGAAGAAGGGCAAGTATTAGTTATTCTTGAAGCCATGAAAATGGAAACACAGATTGTGGCACACAAATCAGGTGTTATTGGGTCAATTTCAGTTAAACCAGGTGATGAAGTCAAAGTTGGCGATCACCTAGTTTCTATCGCATAAGGGTTAAAAATGGACCAGTTATTACATCTATGGCACAACACAGGCCTTTATCAAATGCAGCCAGGTCAGGGCATTATGATCCTTATTGGCATGTTGTTACTCTATTTAGCTATTAAAAAGAATTTTGAACCGCTATTACTTGTACCGATTGGTTTTGGTGGTGTACTCGCCAATATTCCAGGTGCAGGTTTAGCTGAAGCAGGTGGAATATTACATGTGTTTTATACCGTTGGTATTGAAAGTGGTGCTTTCCCCTTAATCATCTTTATGGGTGTGGGTGCGATGACAGATTTTGGCCCACTACTTTCCAATCCAAAAACCTTATTTTTAGGAGCTGCAGCACAATTTGGTATTTTTGCAACCTTGATGGGAGCTGTACTGTTATCCATTTTCGGTGTTTTTGATTTCAGTCTAGCTGATGCTGCTGCTATCGGTATTATAGGGGGTGCGGATGGCCCGACATCGATCTACGTTGCCAGCAAACTTGCACCTGATTTATTAGGTGCTATTGCCGTCGCTTCTTATTCTTACATGGCATTGGTACCCTTAATTCAACCGCCAATCATGCGTGCATTAACTAATGAAACTGAACGTAAAATAAAAATGACACAATTACGTCATGTATCACAGCGTGAAAAAGTAATCTTTCCGCTATTATTACTTATTTTAGTCGCCTTTTTATTACCCGATGCTGCCCCCTTATTAGGCATGTTTTGTTTCGGTAATTTGATGAAAGAATGTGCTGTAGTAGATCGCTTAAGCAATACTACCCAAAATGCACTTATCAACACCGTCACTATCTTTTTAGGTTTGGCGGTAGGCTCAAAATTAAGTGCAGATAAGTTCTTGGATTTCACTACATTAGGTATTGTATTGTTAGGACTGATTGCCTTTGGTATAGGTACGGCTTGTGGTGTGATCATGGCCAAACTGATGAATAAGTTAGGCGGTACTCAAATTAATCCACTTATCGGTTCAGCTGGGGTATCGGCAGTGCCTATGGCGGCCCGAGTGTCTAATAAACTAGGCCTAGAGTCAGATCCTCATAACTTCCTGTTAATGCATGCTATGGGACCCAATGTAGCCGGCGTTATCGGTTCAGCAGTGGCTGCCGGTATTATGATTAATTACGTCGGTGGCTAAAAAACTAGGCCACACATTCAACAAAAATATGTGGCCTAATTTTGTTTGACAGCCATTTTAGCGGATGCCAATCGTTCACCCATGCCATTTATTTGGCAAGAATAGTCCGAAAAACTCGTTGAACGAGTGGCCGTAGCACGCCATAATAACTCATCTATGCGCTCAAATTTTACCTTGATATTTTTCTGTTCAGCCAAATCAAGCATCTTTTGCTTGGTCGTCATTGACTTTAAGTCTGCACAATAATTATTGATTTGATCATTATTCCACATCGCATAGACGGGATAGACCATTCCTGTAATCAACAAGATCTGTATAAAGTTAACAAAAATTTTCATGGTAATCCTCTCCTCTTAATCGCTATAGAGAGAATACGTAGCTGAGCAATGTCATTCCGCGAGCAAATTCACATTTTTATACTAATAAAGTAGAGATTATTGCAGCTTGTGAACTGGTTCTATATTTCAACTGGTTTTCAATGCATCCATTGATCTAGCATGAGCCTAAGTTGTTCTAATTATTTGTTTATTAGAGCTGATAGCGTCAAGCAACACTTCTAATCTTTAGTATTGAGAAGATCACCTAAGGCAGCAAATGGATTGTGGGTTGTAGTGTGTTTTTCAAGATCTGGCCCTGTACTCCCATAACGAACTTGTTCAATATAGCGTGAGTGTTCGTTATCATGGCAATAAATACACAACAACTCCCAGTTACTGCCATCATTGGGATTATTATCATGATTATGATCCCGATGGTGAACCGTCAACTCCTGAAGGTTTAACTGGGTAAACTCACGTGAACATCTACCGCACACCCAAGGATACATTTTTAATGAACGTTCTCGATATGTCTGCTCGCGCTCAGCTTGATATTTTTTTGATTGGGCAACAATATCATCAAGTCGCTTATTTTTATCCCAACCCAATAGTATTTATACATTTTTAAATCATTAATATTGTTACAAACCCAGTAAACTATCCACATTCTATTTATTCTATAGGTTTATTTTTATGACACAAACTACCATTAGCGTTGTTCTCACACAATCCCCTACCGAGCTTTATAAAATTTTAAAATTCGAAGGTTTAGCATCTAGTGGCGCTGAAGCAAAAATTGCCATCGCTGATGGTTTAGTTAAGCTAAATGGTATTGTAGAACTTCAAAAGCGTAAAAAAATTGTTGCAGGTGATATCATCGAATTTGCTGACTCGACTTTAAACATCAGTTGTGGAAACTAATCGAAGACCAGTTTATCAACAAGTATGTCATAACTCGATAGTTACGATATAATGAGTCTTTTTATATTACCCCGGAAAAATAATGGCTAAAGCGACAGCAAGACATATCTTAGTAGACAGTGAAGAAATCTGTCTTGAACTTAAAAAAGAAATCGAAGAAGGTGCTGATTTTGCTGCTGTTGCAAAAGATAACTCTTCTTGCCCATCAGGTCAATCTGGTGGTGACTTAGGCGAATTCAGCCCTGGCATGATGGTTCCTGAGTTTGATAAAGTTGTTTTCTCAGCACCACTCAATACAGTTCAAGGTCCAGTACAAACACAATTCGGTTACCACTTATTAGAAGTTACTAGCCGTTCAGAATAATAATCCTTGATAGGATTAATCTAAAACCTTATCAGCATTGATAAGGTTTTTTTTTGCTAAATAATCTTATAATCAGGTAAATATTGTAAAAGTTGTTTGCCATAACCCTTAGTCAATAGTCGCCGATCTAATATCGTAATCCGGCCAGAATCAGTTTCTTTTCTCAATAAGCGACCACACGCTTGAATTAACTTCACACTAACAGCGGGTAATGACAAAGCGATAAAGGGCTGACCTCCAGAGCGTAAAATCCACTCTTGTTTGGCTTGTTCTATCGGCCGCGTAAACACAGGAAATGGCAGTTTAGTTATAACAACATGGCTGCATAGCTTACCCGGCAAATCAACTCCTTCTGCAAATCTGTCCATGCCAAAGATAATGCTTCCTTGTCCACAATCAATGCGTCTAATATGTTCGACAATCATATTTTTTGGCGATAAAGTGTCGCCTTGTAATAACACTTGCTTGGACAATTCGCTAGGTAGTTGTTTATAAACGGCATCCATGACTATTTTAGAAGTAAATAAAACCAAGCTTGCTTCTTTTATATCAATAACAGTAATTAACTGTGAAACTACTTCCTGCTGCCAATCGATAAAATTCTCATTGGGTAAACTACGCATCATTGGCAAGGACAAAGTCGCTTGTTGTTGATAGTTAAAGGGTGATTTTACCGATAAAAAGTGTTTTTCATTATAACGTTTCAAGCCACAATCAGCCCTGAAACGTTGAAACAAACCCAAACCACGCAAGGTCGCAGACGTTAAAACAACACCATATGCTTGCTTCCATAAGCTTTTTTCAAGAAAATAAGCGGCGGTCATTGGCCCAGAATTGATAACTAATGTGGTCTCTTTAGAAAACTTTTCTAAAGATAACCAACGCACATTGGGCGGAATGTCAGGTTTGTCTTCATCCAAAAACAAAGCCATAAAATCAATAAGGTAACCAAAAATATTTTGCACCGTACCTATTTGTGGTAGCAATACCTCTGCCACCTTATTAGATACTTGTTGTGTTTCTAAGCCATCCTTGATCCACTTGGCAAATAAGGTGTAGTGTTTATAAATAATATTGGCGCGTTGTAATAAACCATGGCACGGCGTAATCAAGGTTTTTACTAGTGGGCTTTGCCAATAAATGCGTGGTTCACTGACTTTTCCTGCCAGCATGTTTTTGACCAGTTCATCACTTTTCAACAAGGTTTCCATTTGTTGCAATAAAGTAACCACTCCCGGTAAATCTCGTCGTAATTCCCCCAGCATAAAACCAAAGTCATGTTGGCGAAATGCCAGTGCTTTTACTAGCTTCTTTAATACACTATCAGCCGTTTCTGCGGTTTGGTATAGCTGAGCAAAGTTTAACGCCTTTGCGGCATGATCCAATGCTTTTTGTGGCAGGTTATGCGCTTCATCAAATATAAACAGAATTTCTTCAGGATTGGGCAATACCAAACCGCCCCCTAAGTCAGCATCGCTTAATACAAGATCATGGTTGGCAATAAGCACATTTGCTGTGATCATTTCACGACGAACCAAATAATATGGGCAACGTTGATATTTTGAACAACTTTTACCTGCACAGCCTTCAGAATCAGTTGAGATCTCGTGCCATAACACTGGGTCAATTGCATCAGTTCGGCTGTCTCTATCACCATCCCAAAGGTTTTTATCCCATTGCAGATGAAGTTTTTCAGCGGCAGCATATCGCTTTGCTTGCTGATATTTGGTATCAACATCCAAACTTAACTCGTGTTGATTGCCAGCACTCAATAAATTAACCAACTTGCTTGGACACATATAACGCCGGCGTCCTTTAATCTGAATAACTTTAAGTTGTTTCCCCGTTGCTTGCACAAACTGAGGTAAGTCTTTTTGAAGTAGTTGTTGCTGAAGATTCACTGTGGCAGTGCTAATGACTAATGTTTTTTTATTGTCTAAGGCAACATCAATAGCACCTGCTAAATAAGCTAAGGTTTTACCTACGCCCGTCGGTGCCTCTACCACTGCCATTCTGTAATGTTCAGCGCCTTGCATGCACTTTGCAATAAACTGGCTCATTTCTATCTGCTGAGGACGTGTTTTAAAGTCAGGCATAGCGGCTTCAATATGCTTGAAAATTGATTCGACCACCTTAATTCCTATGACTAGACTGGAAGGTTAACCGTGTTTTAAGCGGCTTATTCACTTAGATCCTTAGGTAGCCAAGCTGATGTTTTACCCATCCAATAATAGGCCGTTAAACCTATCCATTCCCGCGATGCCGGTTCTAAGGCTTTTAAATGTTCAAACAAATCGAAATCCCATTGACGAAGAGCAATATTATTGCTTCTATAATCAACCGGATAAGCAATAACATTAATACCTTGTTTGCGAGCAGTGCCAATGGCCCGTGGCATATGAAAGGCTGAAGTCACTAATAAATATTGCCCCGTCGCTTTGGGTAATTTTTGTTTTAAGAACAAGAAGTTTTCATAGGTATTACGTGACTGTGATTCGATAATTAGCCGCTGTTTAGCAATACCAATGGTCGTTAGAATGACTTGCGCAATACTCGCCTCATTTTTATCTGTTTGAAAACGTAATAAACCACTGCCACCTGAGTAGATAATAGGCACTTCAGGATAATGTTTGGCTAATAAGGCAGCTGCAATATAGCGATCGCCAGCAGCACCTAGTTCATGGCTATGCCAACTCAGTGATTGTTTTAATTTTTCTCCACCACCTAATAGGATAATGCCATCAATCTTTTGAGGTAATCTGTCTGGCTTACTAAAGCGGTTTTCTAAGGGTGAAATAAGGCTATCACTGAAGGGATAAGCCATTAAAAGAAAAGTCATAATTGTTAAAGGAAATAATATCCATTTTGCAGCCCTTACTTTATTATTCAATAACATGGTTGTGGCTAATGTCATCATAATGATGATTAGATTACTCGGGCTTAATACTCCCCATGTTAATTTCGACAGTACAAAAAACACACTATCCATGATTAGACATCATTGTTGCGGTATAAGCCAAGTTGATCAATTAGTTGTATCGCTGGATCTGGCATTAAAAACTGAGGGCTTTGACCATGGAGAATTAACGATCTGATAGCGGTAGCTGAGATGGCTAATTGCGTTATTTCAATAGGCCAAATCTTGCCTGATAAGACTTGAGCATCGTTCGCTTTCGCTAAATGTGTTTGATACCAACTATTCAGTTCCGTTGGCATTGCCATTGTTTCACCAGGCCGTGCGATGACCACAATGTGTGCTAGCCCGAGTAAGTGTTGCCATTGGTGCCATGTTTGAATACCTAAAAAGGCATCAGTCCCTAATAATAAATACAAGGGGTTATCAGGAAAGTCTTCACGCAAGCTTAATAATGTATCCAGTGTGTAAGAGGCACCTTCACGTTGTAACTCACGGTCATCCACCACAAACTGATCACTATTTTTCATCGCTAGATGTAACATCATCAGCCGTTGCTGTGGCGTGGCGTGAGGGACTTCACGATGCGGTGGCCGCGCACTAGGAATGAGCCTCACATGTGCTAAGCCAAGTTGTTGCTCAACCTCCAAGGCAGCACGCAAATGTCCAAAATGAATGGGATCAAATGTTCCACCTAATAGTCCAATCGCCTCTGTCATCTTATTCTCGAATTTGACCACTACCTAATACAATCCATTTTTGCGAAGTCAGTCCTTCTAGACCAACAGGACCACGAGCATGTATTTTATCAGTTGAGATACCTATTTCAGCGCCTAAACCATATTCAAAACCATCAGCAAAACGGGTAGACGCATTGACCATTACCGAACTGGAGTCTACTTCTGCTAAAAATTGACGTGATCTTGTATAATTTTCGGTGACGATCGTTTCGGTATGACCAGAGCTATGCTGATGTATATGATCCATGGCTTGTTCAAGCCCATCAACAATTCGAATAGATAAAATTGGGCCGAGATATTCGGTATCCCAATCTTCATCGGTCGCTGCATTAATATTAGTTAAGATAATTTGTGTCACTTCACAACCACGAAGTTCGACCGCTTCGGTTGCATAGCGCGCTGCTAATCGAGGTAAAATTTCAGCAGCAACAACACTATCAACCAATAAGGTTTCCATCGCATTACATACCCCATAGCGATGACATTTGGCATTAAAGGCTATCTCTTCTGCCATCTCTAAATCGGCTTCTCCATCAATATAGACATGACAAATGCCATCTAAATGTTTGATCACAGGTACACGTGCCTCTTTGCTCACTCGCTCAATCAAACTTTTGCCACCGCGTGGCACAATGACATCGACATACTCAGTCATCGTGATTAACTCACCGACGGCAGAACGATCAGTTGTTTCAACCACTTGAACTGCCGTTGTAGGTAAACCTACTTGTTCAAGGCCACGGTGGATACAAGCTGCGATGGCCTGATTAGAATACATAGCTTCACTTCCACCACGTAAAATAGTGGCATTACCTGATTTCAAACATAAACCAGCCGCATCTGCCGTCACATTGGGACGAGATTCATAAATAATCCCGATAACACCCAACGGCACACGCATTTTACCTAGTTGTATACCTGAAGGCCGATAATTCATATCACTGATCTCACCCACGGGATCAGGCAAGGCAGCAATTTGTTCCAAACCTTCCGCCATGCCTTCAATTCGATCATCAGTTAATGCCAGACGATCTAATAGGGCCTCATCTAAGCCTTTGGCCTTACCTGCATCTAAATCTAGCTTATTTTGCTGTTTTAATAGCTCTGAGCTTGCCCTTATTTCGCTAGAAATCGCCAATAAGGCATTGTTTTTTGCATTGGTACCGGCACGAGATAAAGCGCGACTAGCAACCCTAGCTTGTTGTCCTAACGTTTGCATGTAGTGTTGAATATCCACAGGTTTTTCCCCTCACTGTTGACTAATTATCTGTACGCCAGCAACGTGCATACATAGTTGTTCTAATAATGACCAAGGACAGGCTTGCAAACTACCTTTAGCGGCGCGATCTATTTGTGCCATCGGCTGCAAAAATTGTTGCCATTGCTGACGAGTATGTCGCATTAGAGCTTGTTGCATCATTGGTCGATGTTTAACCCAAACAGGTGGTTTTTGTGATGAAAGTATCTGGTCCATCCTGCCACCTTGTTCGACTTGAATCGCCATATCAATAGCACGATGTAATGCCCACGACACTGCTGAAAACACGGCTAATATATCTAAACCCTCTGCCCTTAAACGTTTAATCATCCGTGGGATTTTAGCTGTATGGCCTGAAAATACGGTGTCCATTAAACCAAATGATTCAAAACGAGCATTATCAGCTACAGACTCCAAAACTATTTTCTCATCTACTTCGCCATTAGGGCAAAGTAACTGTAACTTGTCTATTTCTTGTGATGCGGCAAATAAATTGCCTTCCACCCGTTCAGCTATTAATGCAGCAATTTGTTGATTTACTTTTAAGCCACGCTGCTGCATTCGCTGTAAAATCCAGCCAGGTAAACTGACTAAATCTACTGGCCAGACTGGAATGGTTACGCCAATTCTATCTAATTCAGTAAACCATTTACTTTTTTGGGAACGACTGTCGATTTTACCACTGATAATCAATAAGATTGTATCAATAGGCGGATTTTCAACATAGCGCCTTAAAGCTTCGCCCCCCTCTTTACCTGGTGAGCCAGAAGGCAGACGTATTTCCAACAAACGCTGACTAGCAAATAAAGACATAGTTTGCTCTTGCCATTCCAATTCAGACCAGTTGAAACGGCCCTCAACATGCCAAACTTGGCGATCATCAGCACCTGATTTTCGTGCGTATTGGCGGATCACATCACTGGCTTCCTCCACCAGCATTTGTTCATCACCAAAAACAAGATAAACGGGCAGTGCTCCCTGCTGCAAATGCCCTGATAGCTGCTCAGCTTTAATACGCATTATGGATGTTTATTTTGCTGCTGATAAAAGACGTAACAGGCTTTGTACTAACTGTTGTTCCAATGCTTCACGCAATAGTCTTTCTTCGCTATCAGAAGACAATACTTGCGTCTGATCAAATTGATAATCACGTTGTGCTTCAATATCTTGCAGTGCTACCAATACTTCACCATCACCATCGGTGACTTTAAATTTAATTAAGCCATATAATTCAAACTCACTGACTTTAGCACCACTACCGACAGATAACACTCGACGTTCAAAAGTATTTTCTATGATCGTCAATACCGCACTGTCTTTATCAAAGTCATTAACAAGGGTTACACCGTTTTGCTTTAAACCTCGTCGAAGCGTTAGACCGATACCTTGTTGCAAATTTATTCCTTGTACATACATCTGTTTCATACTATCTGGCAGGTTGGCACCACCACGTAAGTGAAAACCACAACCTGCTATTGTTAGTAATAACAAAGCAGTAAATACATTTATCAAATAACGACTCATATCAAATTCCTTAAGCTGCAACCACAATATTGATTAATCGACCCGGTACTACAATCACTTTACGAATTTCATTACCATTTATGAAGCGTTTTACTGCTTCATCGGCCAAAGCTAAGGCCTCAATAATATCTTTATTCGCATCTGCTGCAACGGATATTTTAGAACGTAGCTTACCATTGACCTGCACCATCAATTCAATTTTATCTTGCACCATGGCAGACTCATCAATTTCAGGCCAAGCTACATTCACTATTGCCTCATCATGACCTAATTGCTTCCATAAATGATGACTAATATGTGGCGTAATCGGCGACAACATCAACACTACTATTTCTAATGCTTCTTGAATAACCGATCTAGCTTGCTGACTTTTATCTGTTACTTTTGCAATCGCATTCATTAATTCCATAATCGCAGCAATCGCAGTATTAAAAGTATGGCGACGGCCTATGTCATCGCTCACTTTAGTCAAAGCTAAATGCGTTTGGCGACGCAAAGACTGTAGCTCATCATTCAACTTAGTTGTATCTAATGACTGAACCGCACCTAAAGTCAGATGATCATTAACCGAACGCCATAGTCGTTTCAAGAAACGATGCGATCCTTCAACCGCTTTATCAGACCATTCTAAGGATTGCTCTGGTGGCGCTGCAAACATCATAAATAAGCGAGCGGTATCAGCACCATACTGATCTATTAAAGACTGAGGATCAACGGTATTGCCTTTTGATTTTGACATTTTCACGCCATCTTTTAAAACCATACCTTGAGTCAGCAAGTTTTTGAATGGCTCATCACCGCTTACTAAACCTTCATCACGCATGAGTTTATGGAAAAAACGAGCATATAACAAATGCAATACCGCATGTTCGATGCCGCCAATATATTGGTCAACAGACAACCAATGGTCAGCACGTTCATCCAGCATCGCTTGTTCATTATCAGGGCAAGTAAACCGAGCGTAATACCAAGATGACTCAAAAAAAGTATCAAAGGTATCAGTTTCACGTTCGGCATCCGCGCCACATTCTGGGCAAGCACACTGATAAAATTCCGGCATTGATTTAATTGGTGAACCACCCCCATCGACAATGACATCTTCAGGCAAGCGCACCGGTAAGTCAGCTTCTGGAACCGCTACGGCACCACAATCAGGGCAGTTGATAATGGGGATTGGTGTTCCCCAATAACGTTGGCGCGATACACCCCAATCACGTAAACGATAATTTACTTGGCGTTCGCCCTTGTGTAGTTGTTCGAGGACATCAGCAATGGCATTAAAAGCATCAGCAGAACTTAAACCAGTAAATTGTCCTGAATTAACTAAGCGCCCTTTGCCAGTAAAAGCCGCTTTGCTTAAATCACATTCCTCTTTATCTAGTGGTTCAATGACCTGATTAATAGGCAAATTGTATTTTAGGGCAAACTCATAATCACGTTGATCATGTGCTGGCACCGACATAACAGCGCCCGTACCATAACCCATCAATACAAAATTTGCTGCCCAAATTGGCACTTGTTCACCCGTCACAGGATGAATAGCCATCAATCCGGTAGCCATACCTTTTTTCTCTGCCGTTTCTATCGCAGCTTCAGATGTTTCCATCTTACGACATTCAGCAATGAATGCCTTAAGTTCGGAATTAGACTCAGCTGCGGCTAGGGCTAGAGAATGCTCTGCCGCAACAGCAATATAACTGACGCCCATCAGTGTATCCGGCCGAGTTGTGTAGACATCTATAGTGTCCGTGTCATCTAACAGTCCAAATTCGATTTGCAGGCCTTCTGATCGACCAATCCAGTTGGCTTGCATGGTACGTACTTGTTCTGGCCAACCATCAAGCTGATCTAAATCATCGATTAATTGATCAGCATAATCGGTAATTTTCATAAACCATTGTGGGATCTCACGTTTTTCAACCTGAGTATCACAACGCCAGCAACATCCATCAATGACCTGCTCGTTTGCCAACACTGTATTATCAACTGGACACCAGTTTACAGCTGCTGTTTTTTTATAAACCAGACCTTTTTTATATAGACGGGTGAATAACCATTGTTCCCAGCGATAATATTGTGGTGTACATGTTGCTAGTTCGCGATGCCAGTCATAACCTAAACCTAAACGCTTAAGCTGGTCACGCATATAATCGATATTTTCATAGGTCCATGCTGCTGGCGCGACCTTGTTTTTAATTGCTGCATTTTCAGCAGGCAAACCAAATGCATCCCAGCCCATTGGTTGTAAAACATTTTTACCTTGCATTCGCTGATAACGTGAAATCACATCACCAATAGTATAGTTGCGCACGTGACCCATGTGTAATTGACCGCTTGGATACGGAAACATCGCTAAACAATAATATTTTTCTTTGCTTGGATCTTCTATAGCACGAAAGGTATCGTGGTCATGCCACCATTGTTGGGCGGCAGTTTCAATGTCTGCGGGCAGGTAATCTTGTTCCATGCGACCTCTTTTACTAAATACTTAAAACCGGTAAGGATACCGCACCCAGCTCAGAGCTAAAAGTAATCAATCAAGTTGTTTAGCTTAATTATTTCTGTAAAAGGTAATATTGATTTAAATGTTAGCCTGATTCATTATATAAATTTCTTCAGCAAGCATACTTTTAAGCATTATCAAGACGAGTTCTATAGGTTAATAAGTTAGAACAAAACAGCCACAATACAGCAGAAATTAAGCGTTTAAAAAAAACATGGTACTTCTACTTGCCAAGGCTATGGCTCCTAAGTATAATGCTCATCTTTCGTTGCCGGTGTAGCTCAGTTGGTAGAGCATCTGATTTGTAATCAGAGGGTCGTAGGTTCAAATCCTATCTCCGGCTCCA